>JAYRKT010000070.1:0-13061 GCA_041905595.1 Rhodobacter sp. | reverse complement strand
TCACATATTGGGATAATTGGGTCCGTCGCCGCCCTGGGGTGTTGTCCAGGTGATGTTCTGGCTGGGGTCCTTGATGTCGCATGTCTTGCAGTGGACGCAGTTCTGGAAGTTGATGCGGAAGGTGGCCTCGGCGCCCTCGCCAAGGACCTCGTAGACCCCGGCGGGGCAGTAGCGCTGTGCAGGCTCTGCATAGTCCGGCAGGTTGACCCTGATCGGGATGGTGGGGTCCTTGAGCTTCAGATGCGCCGGCTGGCTTTCCTCGTGATTGGTGAAGCTGAAGGCGACGTTGGTCAGCCGGTCGAAGCTCAGGACGCCATCGGGCTTCGGATAGTCGATCGGGGCGTAGTCCTTCGCCTTGCCTGTCGCGGCCGCGTCTGTCTTGCCGTGCTTGACGGTGCCGAAGAGCGACAGCCCGAAGAGGTTGTTCGTCCACATGTCGAGCCCGCCAAGCGCCAAGGAGGCCGTCAGCCCCCATTTCGACCAGATCGGCTTGACGTTGCGCACCCGCTTCAGGTCGTGGCCGATCGGGCCACCGCGCACCTCGGCCTCATAGGCCTCCAGCGCGTCGCCCGACCGCCCGGCCTGGATCGCCGCATGCGCCGCCTCGGCCGCCGCCTTGCCCGAGAGCATGGCATTGTGGTTGCCCTTGATCCGCGGCACGTTGACCAGCCCCGCCGAGCAACCGAGGAGCGCCACGCCCGGCGCCACCATCGTCGGGATCGACTGCCAGCCGCCCTCGCTGATCGCCCGCGCGCCATAGGCGACGCGCTTGCCGCCCTTCAGAAGCTCCGCCACCATCGGGTGCTGCTTCAGCCGCTGGAACTCGGCATAGGGGTAAAGATAGGGGTTGGCGTAGTTCAGATGGACCACGAAGCCGATGAACACCTGGTTGTTCTCGGCATGGTAGATGAACGACCCGCCGCCCGCGTTCGACCCAAGCGGCCAGCCCATGGTGTGGGTGACCGTGCCCTCGCGGTGCTTCTCGGGGTCGATCTCCCAGATCTCCTTCATGCCGATGCCGTATTTCTGCGGCTCGTGGCCCTTGGTCAGGTCGTACTTCGCGATCACTTCCTTGGCGAGCGAGCCGCGCACGCCTTCCGAGAGGAAGACATACTTGCCGCGCAGCTCCATTCCCGGCTCGTAGGAGGGTCCGGGCGTGCCGTCGGCCGATCTGCCGAACTCGCCCGCGACCACGCCCTTCACCTCGCCCTTGTCCCCATAGACGAGCTGCGAGCAGGACATGCCCGGGAAGATCTCCACCCCAAGGCCCTCAGCCTGCCCGGCCAGCCAGCGGCAGACATTGCCCATCGAGACGATGTAGTTGCCGTGGTTCGACATCAGGGGCGGCATCGGCCAGTTGGGGATGCGCATGCCCCCTGCCGGGCCGAGGAGATAGAAGTTGTCCGACTTGACCTCGGTCCGGATCGGGGCGCCTTTCTCGCGCCAGTCGGGGATCAGCGCGTCGAGGCCCGAGGGATCGAGCACCGCCCCCGACAGGATATGCGCCCCGACCTCGGACCCCTTCTCCAGAACCACCACAGACAGGTCGGGATCCAGCTGCTTCAGACGGATCGCCGCAGACAGACCCGATGGACCCGCCCCCACGATCACGACATCGTAGTCCATCCCCTCGCGCACGATCTGCTCGGTCATGTCACTTCCCCTTTGGCCTGTCTCGCTCACAAGCTGGATTTTCCCGGCATCGGCTTTGCCTCAATGCCGCGTTGGGGTCAACCGTGACGCAACATCATTGCGTGGCGCTGCCCCATTCGCGACCGAAGGATGCGCGACGGCGGCGTAGCCATGCCCCTCAACCTCTTGCATTTGTCGCAGGGCTGGGGTCAGGTGTGCGCTGATCCTGCCACAACGCCGTGGTCCACCCGGACCGGGGCGTTCTTCATTTCAAGTTGAGGCCGATGGAAAAGATCCCGATGACCCGTGCCGGCTTTGCCGCGCTCGATGAAGAGCTGAAGACGCTGAAATCGGTCGAGCGCCCCTCTGTCATCCGCGCCATTGCCGAGGCCAGGGAACATGGCGACCTTTCGGAAAACGCGGAATATCATGCCGCGCGCGAGCGCCAGAGTTTCATCGAGGGCCGGATCAAGGAACTCGAGGGGATTCTTTCGCTGGCCGATGTGATCGACCCGACCAAGCTTTCCGGGCCGATCAAGTTTGGCGCGACCGTCACTTTGCTTGACGAGGACAGCGAGGAAGAGAAGACCTATCAGATCGTCGGCGAGGCCGAGGCCGATATCGAGCGGGGCCTGCTGAACATCCGCTCGCCGCTGGCCCGCGCGCTGATTGGGAAAGACGAAGGCGATTCCGTCGAGGTGCGTACTCCCGGCGGCGAGCGCAGCTACGAGGTGGTGAGTATCCGTTACGTCTGAGACGATGATGGGCGGCGGACCGGGAAACGGAACGGCAGGATGACCGAAGAGAATCAGGAAAAGCCCCTGGACCTTGGGCTCTATGGCAAGTCCGACGCACGTGTGCCCCTGTCGGCCCCCGAAATGGCGGCCGCTGGCCTCTGTCTCATCTGGGCGGTTTCGGTCGCCATCTATTTCGTGCTGAAACCGTCGGAAGGCGGGGCTCTTGGCGTCGTGCTCGCGCTTCTGGTTGTCTTGCTGCCGATCGCGCTGATTTGGGTGGTGGTGACGACGTCGCGGTCGATCAGGGTCCTGCGCGACGAGGCGGGGCGGCTTCAGGCGGCAGTCGATGCGATGCGCAATGCCTATGTGCAGCAAAGCCAGTCTGCTGCGGCGGGGGCCCGTCCCTCGGTCGAAAAGAAGCTGGACGAGATCGCCCGGCAAACAGAGACGGCGCTGGCGACATTCACCTCGCGCCGCGACCCCGCGCAGTCACAGCCCTCGGCAGACCAGAAGGCCGCTTTGGTCACGCCGTCCCGTCCGGCGGCGCAGGACGAACAACCGGTGTTGGCGCTTGGCACCCCGGCCGAGGATCTTCGGCCGCCGCTTTCGCTTTCGGATTTCATCAAGGCGCTGAACTTCCCCGAGACTGCCGAGGACAAGGCAGGCTTCCGGGCGCTGCGGCTTGCGCTGGAGGATCGCAACACCTCGAAGCTGATCCGCGCTGCGCAGGATGTGCTGACGCTGCTCAGCCAGGACGGAATCTACATGGACGACCTGAAGCCCGACCGCGCCAAGCCCGAGGTCTGGCGGCGTTTCGCCCAGGGCGAGCGCGGGCGGAACATCGGTGCGCTCGGCGGCGTACGGGACCGGTCGAGCCTCGCTTTGTCGGCGGGACGGATGCGCGAGGACACGATCTTTCGCGATGCCGCACACCATTTCCTGCGGCAGTTCGACAAGACGTTCCAGGATTTCGAGAAGAACGCGACCGACGCCGAGATCATCGAACTGTCCGACACAAGAACGGCCCGCGCGTTCATGCTGCTCGGGCGGGTGACAGGAATATTCGACTGATCACGCCCTACGCTTCTCGGCCTCGGTCCGCAGCGCCACCATCAGTTCTGTCAGCACCTTTATGGCCCTTGGATCGATCAGCCTCCCGTCGGCGTCGAAGGCATGAGACGAATCACCGATCAGGACCTCGGGCGCGGGTAGGACAGCGGCACGCGAAGTCACCATCGACAGCCTGAGCGCGAACTGAGATCGCGCGCCACCCGGCCGGCCATCTGCCGCCGAGATGATCGCCAGCGGCTTGTCGCGCCAGACGCCGCCCTTGGTCCGGCTGACCCAGTCGAGCGCATTCTTCAACCCACCGGGAATCGAGCGATTGTATTCGGGCGTCGCGATCACGACGCAGTCCGCCTCGCGGATCTGGTCTGCCAGCCGCTGCGCCTCGGGGGGAATGCCCTGTTCGTCTTCAAGGTCGCCGTCATAGAGCGGCATCCGCAGATCGCCCTCCAGTCTGACAGCCGGACCGAAGACACGGAGCGCTTCCGCCAGCAGCAGGCGATTGGTCGAGGCGCGCCGCAATGCGCCGGCAATGCCAAGAATTGTCAGGTCGGTCATGCGGTTCCCCTGTTCGGACAGGTCGGGAAGTTAGCCCTTGGCGCCGCGAGAACAAGCCCGGATCAGACCGCCTTGCGAAAGGTCAGCGAGGTCGGCCGGTCATGGCCGGGGTGAGCGGTTGCCCCGGTCTGAACAAAGCCCATGGCACGAAAGGCCGCGTGGTTTTCGGTGAGCTCGACGCGGGCCTGCAGTTCAAGGCAGGTCAGGCCGAGTGCCCGCGCCCGTGCGGTTGCCGTCTCAATCAGCCGGCGGGCGAGCCCCTGATTTCTGGCTGAGTCCGCAACGGCAAGCTTGCCGACATACAGCGCCTCGCCCTTGGGCGTCAGAAAGACTGTCGCGAGCGGCGGATCCCCGATTACCCAGACCTCGCCAGTATTGGCCTGCCGGGCGATATCTTCCGGCGTCAGGCGATGGATCGACGACGGGGGATCAATCCGACCGTCCATCCCGGCGAAGGCGGTTGCGATGAGTTCGCGAAGCGCGGCCCAGTCATAAGGGTCCGTGACCCGTACCGGCATCATTTGCGCGGCAGGCCGTCGGCCAACATGATCCACGGCACGTGTTCCTGCCAGAAGACGTGGTTCGTCGGGACATAGGTTTCGGGGGCATCGAGTGTTCCCGCATAGAAATGGATTTCTCCCGGGAAGCGATCAGCGCGGTAGGCCATCTGGCTGCCGCAGGTCGGGCAGAAGAATCTCTCGACCCCGGGCGAGGAGGCATAGCGTTTGGGGGCCTCGCCCATCCATTGCCAGTGGCCATCGGCGATCCCGAAGAACGATGTAAAGCCGGAGGCTGTCGCCCGGCGACAGCTCTCGCAGTGGCAATGCGACTGCCAAAGAGGCGCGGCATCGGCGCTGTAGCGAACGGCACCGCATAGGCAATGGCCGGTGATCGGTGGGGTCATCGAACTCTCCTGTCCCGACAGGAAAGGCGGTGGCAGGCCGGAGGTCAAGCTCGGGCCGTCGAGCGCAATATCTTGGGGATAATGTCGGCGCTTTCCACATGTGGTGGGGATGATCGGATTGACTCAGGGCGTCCCGCCGCCGACCATGGATGTTCGGATGGAATCACCGAAAGGATGCGCGGTTGCGCTTCACGCGGCTCAGGCTGAACGGGTTCAAGAGCTTCGTCGACCCGACGGACCTTATCATCCATGACGGCCTGACCGGCGTCGTGGGGCCGAACGGCTGTGGCAAGTCGAACCTTCTTGAAGCCTTGCGTTGGGTGATGGGTGAAAACCGTCCGACCGCCATGCGCGGTGGCGGGATGGAGGACGTGATCTTTGCCGGGGCTGCCACCCGGTCCGCCCGCAACTTCGCCGAGGTGTCGCTGATTATCGACAATGCCGAACGGCTGGCACCCTCGGGCTTCAACGATCAGGACGCGATCGAGATCGTCCGCCGGATCACCCGTGACGCCGGGTCGGCCTACAAAGCCAATGGCAAGGATGTCCGTGCCCGCGACGTGCAGATGCTGTTTGCCGACGCCTCGACCGGGGCGCAGTCGCCGGCGCTGGTCCGGCAAGGACAGATTTCCGAACTCATCAACGCCAAGCCCAAGAATCGCCGCCGCATTCTGGAAGAGGCGGCGGGGATCTCCGGCCTCTACCAGCGCCGGCATGAAGCGGAGCTGAAGCTTCAGGCGACTGAACAGAACCTGACCCGCGTCGACGACGTGCTGGAGCAGCTGGCCGCGCAGCTTGCCACTTTGGCCCGCCAGGCGCGACAGGCGGCGCGCTATCGCGAGATCGGCGAGGAGTTGCGTCGCGCCGAGGGGATGCTGCTGTTCCGACGTTGGCGCGAGGCGGATCAGGCCCGTGCCGAGGCCGAGACGGCCCTGCGGGAGCGGATGCTGGCGGCCTCGCAGGCGGAAGCGGCCGCGCGAGCCGCGTCAAAGCGCCGGTCCGAGGCCGAGGACATCTTGCCGCCGAAGCGCGAGGAAGAGGCCATCGCCGCCGCCATCCTGCAACGCCTCATCGTGCAGCGGGATCAGCTGAACGACCAAGAGGCGCAGGCGCTGAGCCGGATTGAGACGCTGCGCAGCCGCATCGAGCAGCTTGGGCGCGACATCGAGCGCGAAGCCGGGCTGAACCGCGATGCGGGCGAAACCATCGCCCGTCTCGACTGGGAACAGTCCCAGATCGCCAAGGCCCACGAGGGCCATGAGGAGCGTCTTGCCGAGGCATCGGAAACCGCGCGCGAAGCGGCGTCGATCCTGTCGGAACGCGAAGGCTCGCTGTCGGAAGTGACCGAGGATGTTGCCCGTCTCGCGGCGCGTCACCAGTCGGCGCAGCGGCTATTGTCCGATACCCGGGCGACGGTGCAGAAGGCCGAGACGGAGGCCGCCCGCGCCCGCGAAGCAGTCGAGGCGGCCGCAGATGCGTTGGATCGTTCGGCCGAGGCCTTCGTCAGCGCCGAGGAAGCCCAGGAAGGCGCGCAGCGACTTGCCGAGGAAACCGAAGCCGCCTTGGCCGAGGCCGAGGAAGCCCGCGCTGCCACGCAGGGCCGAGAGGCCGAGGCGCGCGCGGCCCGGTCCGAGGCCGAGGGCGAGGCGAATGCGCTTCGGGCCGAGGTGGCCGCGCTTGCCAAGCTGATGGAGCGCGAGGCCAAGGCCGGATCGCAGGTGCTTGACCGGGTGCGCGTGACCCCGGGCTATGAAAAGGCTCTTGGCGCGGCGTTGGCCGACGACCTTCGCGCCCCCGAGGTCGATGCGGCTGCCCGTTCGGGCTGGTCCGGCCTGCCAGATTACGATGCCCCGCAGTCGCTGCCTGAGGGCGCAGAGCCCCTTTCGGCGCATGTCGAGGTGCCTGCGGTTCTGCGTCGCCGGATCGGCCAGATCGGGTTGGTTTCGCGCGGCGAGGGCGCGCGCTTGCAACCGGCCCTTCGGCCGGGTCAGCGGCTCGTCAGCCTTGAGGGCGATCTCTGGCGGTGGGACGGTTTCCGCGCGGCGGCCGAGGATGCGCCCTCTGCCGCAGCCCTGCGGCTGCAGCAGCTGAACCGGCTCGTCGCGCTGAAGCGCGATCTCGAAGAGGTCGCCGCCCGCGCCGAAGGCGCCCGTCAGGCGCATGAAACCTTGCAGAAGCGGCTGGCAGACCTAGCCCGCGCCGACCAGATGGCGCGGGATGCCCGCCGTTCGGCTGACATGCGACTGACCGAGGCGAACCGCGCGCTTGCGCGGGCCGAGGCCGACCGATCGATTGCCGGCGGCAAGCTCGAAGCGGCGCGCCTTGCTGTTTCACGGTTCGAGGACGAGGCGATGTCGGCCCGTGCCGCCCTGCGTGAGGCTGAGTCCACCGCCGATGCGCTGCCGGATCTGGACGCCGCCCGCGCGGGTGTCGAGCAGGTCAAGACCGCCGTCGAGGCGGCGCGGATCGCGATGATGTCGCGCCGGTCAGCCCATGACGAGTTGCGGCGTGAGGGCGAGGCGCGAGTGCGTCGGCGGCAGGAGATCACCAAGGAGATATCGGGCTGGCGCCATCGTCTGGACACCGCTGAAAAGCGAAGCGCCGAACTCGCCGAGCGCCGCGCAGAGACCGAAGAACAACTGGAAGAGGCGGGCGCAGCGCCCGAGGAGATCGCGATCAAGCGCGAGGAGCTATCCGACGCCATTGCTGCTGCCGAGTCGCGCCGCAATGCCGCCGCCGATGCCCTGGCCGCGGCTGAGACCGCCCTGCGCGAGGCCCAGATTGCCGAGCGCGAGGCCGAGCGTTTGGGCGGCGAGGCGCGCGAAGCCCGCGCCCGCGCCGAGGCGCGCATGGAAGCTGCGCGCGCTGCCGTCGATTACGCTGCCGAACGCATCCGCGAGGAGACCGAGCAATTGCCCGCTCAATTGCTGGAGGGCCTGCAGACCGACCCCGACGCGATGCCGGATGCGGCGACGCTTGATGCCGACGTGAACCGCCTCAAGCGCCAGCGCGAGGCGCTTGGCGCCGTCAACCTGCGCGCCGAAGAAGACGCGAAGGCAGTCCAAGAAGAGCATGATACGCTCAAAAGCGAGAAGGACGATCTGGAAGAGGCGATCAAGCGTCTGCGCTCGGGCATCTCGGGCCTGAACCGTGAGGGCCGCGAGCGCCTGCTGACTGCCTTCGAGCAGGTCAATGCAAACTTTGCCACGCTGTTCACCCATCTGTTCGGCGGCGGCGAGGCGCGTCTGGTGCTGGTCGAATCCGATGACCCGCTGGAAGCGGGGCTGGAAATCATGTGCCAGCCGCCGGGCAAGAAGCTATCGACGCTGTCGCTTCTGTCCGGGGGCGAACAGACCCTGACGGCGCTGGCGCTGATCTTCGGGGTGTTCCTGGCGAACCCCGCGCCGATCTGCGTGCTCGACGAGGTAGACGCGCCGCTCGACGATGCGAACGTCACCCGTTTCTGCGACCTGATGGACGAGATGACCCGGCGGACCGAAACCCGGTTCCTCGTCATTACCCACCACGCGGTGACGATGGCGCGGATGGATCGGCTCTTTGGCGTGACGATGGTCGAACAGGGCGTCAGCCAACTGGTCAGCGTTGACCTCAAAAAGGCCGAGGCGCTTGTCGCCTGAATTCCACGCAACTCAAGCCTGCTTATCCCAGCCCCCGCGGTCAGGTCTAAGACGTTAGCGCATCACCACGATGCGGTCGCCCAACCCGACTTCGCCGTCTTCCTCGACCGAACAGAGCACCCCGCGCAGCCGCAACTGCGGATGTTGCCTGATCCAGTCGAGCGACGGGGCACCGTAGCGGACCTTCCATTTGACGCAGCCCAGGTTCGGCTCCTGCGAGACCTTCAGCACCGCCGTTCCTGCGCGCAACAGGGTTCCGACGGGCAAGTTCGCCTCACTCAGGTCCATGTCGGCAATGATCGGATCGCCAGGATGCACGACCGTTTCGCGATCGCGCCAGACCAGATCCAGAACGCGCGACTGCAGGATCGAAACCTGTATCTGCGGGTCGGGGCGCCCGTCTGGCAGCCGCAGCCACGGCATGGTCAGCCAGCGTTCACCCGGGATGCCTTCGGCGCGTGTCAGGCGAATGCGTTCGGGGAAGCTGCGCTGGTTTGGCGCGGGGCGAAGGCATAGCCCTTTCACAGGTCCGCCCTCTTTCGGGGCAGCCATCACCATCGGCAGCGCCGCTGCACATTCCTCTGCCGTCACAAGCTCGGCCATGGGCGACCTCCGGTCAAGGCTGACACTTTCGCGCGAAGATCCAGCCGTTCCGAGCGAAGGGCACCGATCCGGACCAGTCTCGCGAGAGTTTCGGGCCGGGCCGACTGGACTTCAAGGTAGAACTCGCCAAGCTGATCCGGCGAGGCGGAGGCAAGGAACTCGGCCAAGGGCGGATTGAATTGATAGGCCCCGCGCCGCAGCCGGAAGGTCAGGCGGTCGAACCAGGCGGTGCGGTCCTGGGCGTGGAAGTGCAGAAGCGCCAGCGCGGGGTGGAAATCGCCCGCCTCCAGCCGCCGACCTGCCCGGAAGGCGCCGTGGATGCGCGGGACCAGTCCGTCGATCTCGGTGCGGAACAGACATTTGCCAGCGGCATGGCTCAGGGCGCCGTTGGGCAAAAGCGCGGCGTACTGACCAAAGACCATTTCGCGATTGCCGGCATTTCGGGCCCCGGGCAGGGCCGCGCGAAAATGGCAGGCGGACTGGATGTCGTCGGGAAGGCTCGGCTCGTACAGCGCCTCCCAGGGGCGTGCCCTGATGAAGGGGACCGTCGACGGAACCGCATCCAGAAGCGCCGGCAGCGGGTCTTCGGCCAGCAGAAATTCATCCACATCGGCATGAAGGAGCCACGGCAGAGGCGCCTTGGCGTAAAGCGCAGCGATATTGGCACTTTGGCGGACCTGGTGCTTTCCGGGGCGGCCGCCCGAGACTTGTTGCCACCAGTCCCGGTCGCAGCGGATCACGGTGACATCTGGCAACGTTTCGGCGACCGCAGCGGCGGGGTCGTCGGGATCGTCGAAATGCAGCCAGAGATGTGCAGCGCCAAGCGCATGATGATGGGCGACGAAGGCCAGCATCTGGTCCACCGGCGCCTTGAGTGTGCAGCAGACGCCCCAGTCAGCCATGATCGCAGGCAAGCCGAGACATCAGAGCAGCGCCAGAATGAGAACGAGGATCAGGAAGGCCCCCCAACTCCGCCAGAGCGCAGCGCAGGCGGCGTCGATTTCCGCCGGGCCGATCTCGCGCCGGCCCTCGGGCCAGACCCAGGGGAAGTCGCGCCGTTCACCATGATAGCTGCGCGGACCCGACAGAGCCACATTCAGAACCACCGCCATGGCCGCTTCGGGCCAGCCGGCATTGGGTGAGCGGTGCAGACCCGCATCGCGCAGGATCGGGCCGGGATTGAACCAGCCATGGCTGACCGCAATCAGCAGGGCTGTCAGACGTGCCGGGATCCAGTTCAAGAGGTCGTCGAACCGCGCCGCCGCCCAGCCGAATTCCTCGTGCCGGGGGGTGCGATGGCCGATCATGCTGTCGGCGGTGTTGGTGATCTTGTAAACCAGCAGGCCCGGAAGTCCGGCGATCAGGAACCAGAAGGCCGGGGCGATGACCCCGTCGGACAGATTCTCGGCCGCGCTTTCGATCGCGGCGCGGGCGACGGAGGGTTCGTCCATCGACGCGGTGTCGCGCCCGACGATCCGGGCCACCGTCCGACGGCCGTCGTTCAGCGACAGGCGCAGCGCATCTGCCACGGCCTGCACATGCTCGACAAGGCTTCGCTGCGCCAGAAGGATTGCCGTGATCAGGACTTGCCATAGCGCCCCGAGCGGCAGATGGGCGATGACCTTGCCCAGCACCCAGGCGCAGATCACCAGACCCGCCATTGCAAGGATGCCGTTGCGCCGGCGGTTTTCGCCCTCGTTGAAGGTCTTGTCGGTCCAGCCAACCACCCGTCCCATCAGCACCGCCGGATGTGGCAGGCGCGACCAGATCGACTTCGGCTCGCCCAGGGCGGCGTCAAGCAGCATCGCGGGCAGCAGCAGGACCGCGCTCATCGCAAAGCCTCCAGCGCCGAGGTGAGCCGCTGCCATTGATCTTCACCATCCGGCAGGCCAAGACGCATCCAGCGGCCGCTGTAAGGAAAAACGCGGGTCCAGATGTGCTGCCGCGCCAGTGCCTCCTGCCAGAGCGCGGCGTCAGGCGTGTCGTACAGGCGGAACAGCGTTGTTCCCCCGACGATTTGCGCCCCCGCGTCCGCCATAAGCGCATCCAGTCGGGCCCCGTCCGCTGCCAGACGCGTGCGAGTGGCGCTGGCCCACGCTTCATCAGACAGCGCAGCGGATCCGACTGCCAAGGCGGGGCCGGAGACGGGCCATGGCCCAAGCATCGTGGACAGACGCGCTATCAGATCGGGATCGCCGATGGCAAAGCCAAGTCGTATCCCCGCCAAGCCCCAGAATTTCCCTAGCCCCTTGAGCACCAGCGTTCCGGGGCGTGTCGCCAGCCCGATCAGCGATTGCTCCGGCACAGTGTCGGCAAAGCTTTCGTCGATCACGGTGAGCGCGCGCGCGCCCACCTCGCGCCACAGGCGGCCATCGGGATTGTTCGGATTCACGACGACCCGCGCCTCGGCTTCGGCTGCCTCGACGATCTGCCAGCCAAAGGCGCGGAATGCCCTTCCATGCTCGTTGTAGGTCGGGCCGGGAATGGAAACCCGCGCGGCTGGCAACAACGCCGGTATGCGTGCAATCAGGGAAGAGGTGCCGGGCGCTGCCAGTATGGCTGCCCCGTCGGGCACCTTCCAGAATGCCCGCGCTGCTGCGGTCAGGGCGGACTGGGCGTTGTCGTCGGGCAAGGTTGTCCAGACAGAGCGCGGCAGGTCCGGAAACGAATAGGGCAGGGGGTTGATGCCGGTCGACAAGTCGATCCAGTCGACGCGCGCACCGCCGAAGCGGGCGCGGGCCGCGTCAATACCGCCGCCGTGATCCACCTGTTCCACCATCGGACCGTCCATCGCTGCCCTCCGGCCCCCGACAAAGCGGAAATCCGGCAGCGGCGCAAGGCCGGGCTCAGCGCCCGTGCGGCGCGTTGAAATCGAGCACCGGGTTGATCGGGATGATCCGATGCGGGTTAATCGTCTCGTGGCTGTAGTGATAATGGCGGACGATATGGTCCATCTTCACGGTGCCTGCCACACCCGGGACCTGATAGAGCGACCGTGTGTAGGCCCAGAGGTTCGGATAGTCGATCAGGCGTTTCCGGTTGCACTTGAAATGCAGGTGATAGACCGAGTCGAACCGCACGAGCGTTGTGAACAGCCGCCAGTCCGCCTCGGTCCGCCGTTCGCCCAGCAGCCAGGTCTGCCGCGACAGGCGATCCTCAAGATCATCGAGCGTTTCGAACAGCGGATGGACGGCGGCATCATACGCGGCCTGGGTCGTGGCGAAGCCGGCCTTGTAGACCCCGTTGTTGACCCGATCATAGACGACCGCGTTGATGCGCTCGATCTCGTTGCGCAGGTCGATCGGCCAGTCGTCGCCGGTATTTCCCGTCAACTCGTCGAACGCGGAGTTGAACATGCGGATGATTTCCGAACTTTCGTTCGAAACAATCGTGTTCCGCTCCTTGTCCCATAGGACCGGTACCGTGACCCGACCCGAGATGTCGGGGACTGCGCGGGTATAGATGTCACGCAGGAAAGGAAGACCGAATTGCCGATCCCCGGTCGTTCCGGGGAAGTCGGTGGCAAAGGTCCAGCCATCGTTCAGCATATCGGGATGGACGACCGACACGTCGATATGCGGCGCGAGCCCTTTCAATTCGCGGAAGATCAGCGTGCGATGCGCCCAGGGGCAGGCATAGGAGACGTAGAGGTGATATCGCCCCGACTCCGCCCGGAAGCCTGAGGAGCCCGTCGGCCCCGCGCTGCCATCGGCGGTGATCCAGTTGCGGAATGTCGCGGCTGTGCGCTGAAAGGCGCCGCCTGTAGACTTCGTGTCATACCAGGCCGGATCCCATCGGCCGCCCAAAAGTTGTCCCATCTCAAACTCCTTCCGCAACTCCAGTTAAGCGGTGGAGGGAATGCAGAACAGGCAGATAGATGCGCAGGACAACTGCATCGATGCACAGATTGTTTCCAACGAATCC
>JAYRKT010000101.1:0-2390 GCA_041905595.1 Rhodobacter sp. | reverse complement strand
AGGTGGGCCATTGTGTTCCGTCCAGGAAAACGCCAGCAGCGCTTTACCGGCCTCACGCTCCTCGATCACCGACCAGCGGATCTCGACCCGCCCTTCCGGAACCGACAACGCCCCGTACTTGCTGGCATTGGTGGCAAGCTCGTGGATGACCAACGACAGTGTCAGCGCCGCTTCCGATCCGATGGGGATCACCGGACCGTCGATATCCAGGCGCGAGCCGTCATCGTGCGGCGCCAAAGACGCCTCGATCATGGCACCCACCGTGCCGGCATCCTTGTGACCGCTGATCAGAAGATCATGGGCCGTCGCCAGAGCCTTGATCCGGTTCATCGTCGTGCTGCGGGCGCTGTCGAGATCATCAGCGTTGCGCAAGGTCTGCGACACGATCGCCCCAACAACCGCGAGGGTGTTCTTGAGCCGATGCGCCAGTTCGTGGTTCAAAAGCTGCCGCCGCTCCGTTTCCTGCAACTCGCGCTGCTTGCGCTCATTGACGTCGGAAAAGACCACCGCGAAGCGGTTGTCATCGAGCGCCCTGGCGCGCCCCTCGAACCAGCGGTTGCCCAGGGCTGCCATGAAGACCTCGAAGACAACCGGCTGCCCGGTTTCCAGAACTGCGGCGAAGGTGTCGATGATCGACTCCTCCCCGTCCGGGACCAACTCACGATAGGTCCGGCCCTGCGAACCGTGCCTCAAAAGCCCGGTCAGGGTCTCGAAAGCCGGGTTGATGTCGTGATAGCGCCAATCGGTCATTCGCCCAGACTTGTCGCGGATGGCCTCGCCGATGAAAAAGCCCTCCTGCATGTCCTCGAACAGGCTGCGCCATTTCAGCTCGGAGACACGCACGGCGATCTCGGCGTCAGCTAGGGCGGCAACCCTGCCGAGACGATCCAGATCCAGGGGGTCCCATGCCCGCGGCTCGGGGCTGATCGCGGCCAAGGCGCCGATGACCTCGCCCGAGGGCAGGTGCAGGGGAACACCCAGGTAAGCGATGACGTCCAGGTCCCGAATGGCAAGGTTCTGGGCCAACAGCGGCTCAAGCCGGGCATCGGTGACCATCAAGGGCGTATCGTGGTCGACGACGTGCTGGCAGAAGGAGTGGCTGAGGGGGGTGCCGCCGAGCGCCGCCCATTCCGCCGGCAAGCCGCGATGGCCGGCAAAGACCTGCCTGGTGTCCGACACGATGGAGACAATCGCCACCGGCACGTCCAGCATGTCGCGGACCAGATCGGCAATCCGGCCGAACTGCGCCTGTGAATGCGCCTTCAGCAGGTTGGAGTGATGCAGCGCCCGCAGCCGGGCCGGGTCAGACAGAAGATCGTTCGGCACGGCGTTTTGTCTCAGCACAGGATATTCAGGCTTTGTTCCCCAGATAACCTCGACATGAGGTTCGTGAAAGGATATTCGGTTCTGCCCTCCTTTCATGTCTTTTGCCGTTCTGTTCCGGTCGGAGGCAGCCGGGATGCATTTCTCTGGAACTTGAGGCTGCCTGCACGCTTCTTTCCGCAAGAGGCCAAAAACGAGCAAGGAATGCCCGATCCTTTCGCCCGATACGCGCTTGTCGCGGACGACAATCCGCTGATCCGGATGGACGCGCAGGCGATCCTCACCGAAGCAGGGTTTCGGGTTTATACGGCTGCCGGCTATGAGGACGCCATGGAAATCCTGGCGTCATCGGGTCATGGCATCCATCTGCTGTTCACTGACGTACAGATGCCGCCGGGCACCAGGAACGGCTATGATCTGGCTCGCCGTTGCGCGCGCGACTGGCCGAAGATCGGCATCCTTGTGGCGTCTGGTGCCACACCGCCTGGACCCGACGATCTGCCAAAGAGTGCGCTGTTTCTGGATAAGCCGTTCAGTGCGGATACGGTGAACGGGTGCCTCAACCAACTTTTTCCGGATCGCTGACCGTCAGCAGGACTGAACAGCTGGGACGGAGGATCGTGACCCCATCAGGCGGCAGGAGTTGGCACGGATCCGCTTGCCGAAGGGCCGCAATCCCGCAGCGATCACCTGATCCGTGCTGGCGCCTTCTGCTGCCGCTTGTCCAACGGCGTAAAGCGACTCCGCCAGGGCGGCCTGCTTTTCCGCCAGCATCAGGAATGGCTCTCCCGGGTCCTGGACCATGATGCCCATCATGCCTGCCGTCCGAAGAGCGATCACGGTCTGCGCCTCAAGGGCAAGCTGGACAACATCGATCCATAAAGGGATGGCGCTTGATGGCTGGTCGAACGGGGCCATGGCAGATCCTTTGTTCACGGCTCATTCTGAAAGCTTCCTTGAGATCAACGCAAGTGAGCTTAGAGGTGGTCCGGGATTTCCGACCAGTTTGCCGCTTCGCTAAGCTCGGGCATGGGTTTCATGTCAGGCAGCGGCTTTCAGGTTCTGGT
>JAYRKT010000069.1:0-13492 GCA_041905595.1 Rhodobacter sp. | reverse complement strand
TCGCATGTTCGCCCTCATCAAACCCTTCCTTCCGCGTGGTCTGTATGGCCGCGCAGCGCTAATCCTCATCGTGCCGGTCGTGGCGATTCAGATCGTCGTGTCCCTTGCGATCATCCAGCGCCATTTCGAAGGTGTCACGCGCCAGATGACGGAAGGCGTCGTGAACGAGGTCAATCTGGTGCTGGAAGAGATCGACCGTGCTAGCAGTCTGGCCGCGGCCGAGGCCCGGGTCGCCCAGATCGCCGCGCCTCTGACCATGCAGATCGAACTGCCGGCCGACTGGTCGTCGACGCAGGATGAACGCGACACGTTCGACCTTTCCGGACGGATCGTGATCGAGACCCTGCGCGCCGGTGTTCCTGGGCTCAGGGCGGTTCACCTGTCGACCGAGAACGACGATGTGGAGATTCTCGTCGATACGAGCCGCGGGCCGGCCTCCGTCACGGTATCCCGGCGGCGGGTTTCCGCGTCGAACCCGCATCAGCTCCTGGTCTGGATGGTGCTGACTTCTGTTCTGATGACCATCATTTCCTATGTCTTCCTGCGCAACCAGCTCCGGCCGATCAAGAAACTGGCCGAGGCGGCCGAGGCCTTCGGCAAGGGCCGATCGGTGCCGTACCGTCCCCGTGGTGCGCTTGAGGTGCGGGCGGCGGGGGCGGCCTTCCTCGACATGCGGGCGCGGATCGAACGCCAGATCGAGCAGCGGACGCTGATGCTGTCGGGCGTGAGTCATGACCTGCGGACGCCTCTGACCCGGCTCAAGCTGTCGCTTGCGCTGATGCCGGATGATGCCGAGGTGAAAGACGCGCTGCGCGACGTGGCCGACATGGAGCGGCTGGTGGACGAATTCCTCTCCTTCGCGCGCGGTGATGCGATGGAAGAACCGGTCAGCGCCGATCCGGTGGCCCTGGTGGCGCGCGTCGTCGAGAATGCCCAGAGGGCGGGTCAGGCCGTCTCGCTGAGCGTTGAGGGGCGGGGAGACGCCCTCTTGCGTCCCGATGCGGTGGCGCGTGCGGTCGAGAACCTTGTCGGCAACGCCTTCCGCTTCGGCAAGCGGGTCGAGGTGTCCGTCTCGGTGACCGAGCGGTCGGTCCGCATCTGCGTGGAGGATGACGGACCCGGCATCCCCGAGGACCGGCGAGACGAGGCCCTCCGGCCGTTCACGCGTCTGGATGCGGCCCGCAACCCGAACAAAGGCGGCGGCGTGGGGCTTGGGCTGTCGATCGCTGCCGACATCGCCCGCAGCCATGGCGGAACGCTCAGCCTGACGGAAAGTCAAAGGCTTGGTGGCCTCAAGGCCGAGCTGATCCTGGCGCGCTAACCGAATGTCGCGACCGTGCGACCAAGGGGATCAAGGATGCGCCCGCCTGTCGCCCGCGCATCTTCGCTGTCATGGGTGACCAGGACCGCCGGCAGCTGCCGCGCCCGGATCTGGTCAAGGACAAAGGCGCGGATGCGGGCGCGCAGATCCGCGTCGAGACGCGAAAACGGTTCATCCAGCAACAGCGCATGGGGTTCGGCCAGCAGGGCCCGCATCAAGGCGACCCGCGCCCGCTGCCCGCCCGACAGGGTCGCGGGATCGCGGTCGGCGTAACCCGGCAGGCCGGCCTGATCGAGCGCGGTCTCGACCGCCTGCCGCCGAGCGGACCGCTCGCGGATGCGGGAGGGCAGCGCGAAGGCCAGGTTCGAGCCGACCGACAGATGCGGGAACAGGATGTCGTCCTGGAACAGAAGGCCGATCCGCCGCGCCCTGGTCGGCAGGAGGGTGACATCCTCGCCATCAAGCAGGACCCGGCCGGAAAGCCGGAACTCCGGCCCGATCACGCCAAGGATGGCTGCCAGTGCCGTCGACTTGCCCGATCCCGATGGGCCCATGATCGTCACGACCTCGCCCGGTGCCACCGCCAGATCGAGATCCACCAGCGTGGTGGCGCCCTTGGTCACCCGCAGGTGGTCCAGCACCAGCCCGGTCATGCGGGCGTCATCCCGCGGCGATGGCGGAAGGCCAGGGCCGGGACCGTCAGGGCGAGAAAGAACCCGGCCGCCGGCAAGAGCATCTGCAGCACGGCATAGGTGCCTATGATCCGCCGGTTCCCACCCGAAGCCAGGGCGACGGCCTCGGACGTCAGCGTCGTGACCCGTCCGCCGCCGATCAGCAGTGTCGGAAGGTACTGGCCAACCGAAACGGCCATCCCCACCGCTGTGGCCGTGAGGACTGGCCGCAGAAGCATCGGCAGGCGCAGATGCCAGAAGGTTCGGGCCTCGCTTGTGCCAAGGGCCGCCGCGACCAGGGCGATCCGCCTGTCCCACGCGCGCCAGGGCGGGGCGAGCGACAGGAAGACATAGGGGAGGACGAAGACCAGATGCGCGGCTGCGACCGCCGGCACCGAGTCCGCTGCCCCGACGGCAAGAACCATCACCTGCAACCCGGGAAGGAACGCGATCTGCGGCACGATGAGCGGCAGGTAAAGCAGCCCCATCGCGGCCGCGCCGGGGGCAAGGCCGAAGCGCGCCTCTGCCTCGAGGCAACCGAGGCAGAGGGCCAGCGCCACTCCCGTCGACATGAGCGCGATGGCCAGCGTCGCGGCTGCGTTCGCCGCCAAGTTCGGCGCGGCACGTGTCCAGGTCGCAAGGGTGAAGGGCGCAGGCAAGGCATCCGGAAAAGGCCAGAGGCCCGCGACCGACCACAAGACCATGCCGACCATGCCCCCGGCGATCAGGACGACGACGGCCAAAGCAGTTGCCGTCGCTAGCGGCGTCGCAATCCGATCAAGTCCTTGCCGGCGCATCCCGCTCTCGGCCCAATGTCGGCCGACCCAGGCGAGGGGGAATTCGGCCAGACGGGCGATCCCCAGCACAGCCAATACAAGGCCAAGCTGGAGCAACGCCGCGGCTGCGGCAGGGCCGCGCCAGGACAGGTCGGGATGCGTCATCCAGGCCGCCACCCGGACCGAAAGCGGCGGCGGCAGGCTCGGGCCCAGGATCACGCCCATGTCCACGCTGGTCATCGCATAGCCGAGCACGGCATAGACCGGCAGGCGGAGTTGCGGCCAGACCGCTGGCAGCACTGCCAGCAGCCAGCCGCTTGCCCGCCCGTAGCCAAGGCTTTGCGTCAGCATCATCCGCCGTGCCGCGTCGGCCTGCGGCAAAGCCGCAAGCAGCATCAACAGCAGGAAGGGCACTTCCTTGACCACCAGCCCAAGCGTCAGGGCAATGCCGCCCGGATCGTTCAGGATCAGCAGGTCAGGCGGGGCCGTCCATCCCGTCGCCCAGGGCGACAACAGCCGCACGATCCAGCCCGAGGGCGCGATCAGGAAGGCAAGTCCCAGGGCTGCCGCGGCATGCGGCAGGGCCAGAAGCGGTGACAGAGCGTGCATCAGCAGGCCAAAACGCCGCCCGCCGTGCAGCGCCGCCACGATCGCCAGGCTGATCGCGACCGCGCATATCGTGGAGACCACGCCTGTAACCAGGGACAGCCGAACCGCGCCCCCGAGGCCCGGCCAGTCAAGAAGTCGACCGATGGCATCTGTCCCGATCAGGGGCAGCACGTTTCCTGCAAGTCCCGCGATCACCGGCCCCGCCATGAGAAGCAGGGTCAGCCTCGGGACCTGTCGCAGGACGGATGCCTTGTTCAAGGGGCCACACCGTAGCGCTTCGTCCAGTCCGCGGCGATCCGGGTCATCCAACTGGCATGGGGTTCAAGCAGGACCGGCCCGAGCGCCTCTGGCGGTAGCGTCGCAACTCCGAGCTTCAGCGCGTTGAAGCGGGCGCGATCCGCCTCCGACAGGGCATCGAGGTTCAGCACCGTCTGGAAGCCCAACACGTCGGGGTCCTGCGCCTGCGCCTGGACCTCCGGATCGAGAAGAAGGTTCGCGACGACCATCGCACCGGCGCGGTGGGAGGCATTGAACGGGATCGCGACGAAGCTGGCATTCCCGATGGTTCCGCCTTGCCAGACCATGGTGCGGACCGTGTCCTGCAACTCGCCCGCGGCGATCGCAGCCGAGGCGCGGCCGGGATTGAAGGCAAAGGACAGGTCGATCTCGCCATCGGCCAGAAGTTGTCCAAGCGCCGGCTCGTTGGCGGGATAGGCCTTGCCCTGCCGCCAGAGCGACGGCGTGATCGCGTCGAGCCAGGCCCAAAGCGGCGCGGTGGCGGCTGCATAGTCAGCTTCGTCCACCGGTTTAAGCAGAACGGCGGGGTTGGGCGTCTCGCCGTACAGCACCTGTTTGAGAAAGGTCGTCCCCAGATAGTCGGGTGGCTGCGGATAGGTGAAGCGGCCCGGATGGGCCTTGGCCCAGTCGAGCAGTGCGGCGGCGGAGGTTGGCGGCTCTGGCAGGCGGGCGATGTCATATTCGAAGACAAGCTGCGCCATGGCCCAGGGGCTTTCCAGCCCGCCAGTCGGCTCGGTGAAATCCATCACGGTCGCGGGCTTGCGGGCTGTATCCACCAGCGGCCAGTTCGGCAGGCTCTCGGCGAAGGGACCGAGGAGCAGGCCCGCCGCCTTCATCGCCGCGAAGTTCTCGCCATTGATCCAGATGAGGTCAACCGCGCCGCCATCAGTCTTGCCTGCCTGTTTTTCGGCCAGAACCCGCGCGACGGCATCGGCGGTATTGGCCAGTTTCACCTGCTCGATGCGCACGCCATAGCGTGCCTCGGCCTGATGCCCGACCCAGGCGATGAAGTCGTTGATCTTCGGGTCGCCCCCCCAGGCGTGCCAATAGACCGTCTGGCCACGCGCCTCGGCCAGTACGGTGTCCCAGTCAGACGGCTCGGAAGCGGCCCAGGCGGGCAGGGCAAGGCACAGGGCGGTGGCGGTCAGCATCTCGCGGCGGGTGAGCATCAGTATCCTTCTCGGCAGGGGCAGGATCGTCCGGCCCGGGCATCGCAGCCACAACATGCCGCGCGAGGAGCCGGTGGCAAGGGCCGTGATGGACACAGCTGGTTGCAGGCGTCCTCTCCATCTGGAAGTCTGAAGGCAACGGAGGCCCGGATGCTGGACGCGTCAATGCGGCGGGTGATCGACCCGCCCCTGAATGAAATGGGGCGCCGGCTTGCGGCGCGGGGGGTGGCGGCCGATGCGGTCACTCTGGCCGGACTCTGCCTTGGTCTGGTGGCGGCGGTCCTCATTGGCGTCGGCGCGCCTCTCATTGCGCTTCTGCCGCTGGCCCTTTCGCGACTGGCTGATGGTCTGGACGGCGCGATCGCGCGGAGCGCGGGCAAGACCGATTTTGGCGGTTACCTCGACATCACCTGCGACTTCCTCTTCTACGCCGCAGTACCGCTTGGCTTTGTGGCGCTCGACCCTGCGGCCAATGCACTGCCGGGCGCCGTGCTGCTGGCCAGCTTCTACATCAACGGGTCGAGCTTCCTGGGATTCGCCATCCTCGCTGCGAAACGCGGCATTGAGACGCGGCAGCAGGGCGAGAAGTCGCTTTATTACAGTGCTGGTCTGCTGGAAGGGACCGAGACGATCCTTTTCTTTGTAGCGCTTTGTCTTTTTCCCGGGCTTTTTCCGCTACTCTCGTGGATTTTCGCTCTGCTTTGCCTTGTCACCGCAGGAGCGCGGGTTCTGCTGGCGCGGCGGTTGTTCCGGGGTTAGGGTTTCTGCGCATCGAACCGCAAGAAAATCGGCAGCGAGTGATTTCCGCGACGGGGCTCTCTTGCCGTGCCGGAATGCATGTGGCAAACCGGATTCAGCGAAAACTAAACGGAAGAGTTCAGTCATGACGGACTTCGCCACCCGCCGCACGATGATGGTCGATACGCAGGTCCGCCCATCGGATGTGACCAAGTTTCCCATCATCGAGGCCATGTTGACCATTCCGCGCGAGGCTTTCGTGCCTGCCGCCCTGCGGGAAGCGGCCTATGTGGGCGAAAACCTCGAGATTGCACCGGGTCGGGTCGTGCTGGACCCCCGGACGCTGGCAAAGATTCTCGATGCCGTCGATATTTCGCCCAGTGACCTCGTGCTCGATGTAGGCTGCGGTCTTGGCTATTCCTCGGCGGTTGTTGCCCGGTTGGCCGAGGCGGTGATCGCGGTCGAGGAAGAGGCCGCGCTTGTCTCCGAAGCCGAACGTGCGCTGGCCGCCCAGGGCGTGGACAATGTGGTCGTGGTTACGGGTCCGCTTGCTGCGGGCGCTGCGAAGCATGGCCCCTACGACGCGATCCTGCTGCAAGGCGCGATCGAGACGGTTCCCGAGGCGCTGCTCGCCCAGCTCAAGGATGGTGGTCGGATCGCGGCGATATTCATGTCCGGGGCGCTTGGCACTGTGCGTGTCGGGCTGAAGGCAGACGGCGTGGTGACCTGGCGGTCGCTGTTCAACGCCTCCGCCCCGGTGCTGCCGGCTTTCGCGGCGCAACCAGCCTTCGCATTGTAAGACAGGACTGGGCAAGATGATGGCCGCGCTTTCCGTGAAACCCATCCGTTCGCTTCTTGCGGCGGCTCTCGTGGCCTGTACGTTGCTGACGCCGGCCTGGTCCGAGACGCTTACGGATGCGCTGGTCTCGGCCTATCGCAACTCGAACCTGATCGAGCAGAACCGTGCCGTCCTGCGTGCCGCCGACGAAGACGTGGCGCAGGCTGTCGCTTCGCTGCGCCCGGTGATCCAGTTCGTCACCTCGGGTCAGTATGGCTACAACGAGACTCTGACCTCGCTTGGCCTTCCGGTCACGGTCGAGGGCACAACGGGCAACTACGGCCTGCAGGCCTCGATGACGATCTATGATTTCGGCCGGACGCAATACGCCATCGAGGCGACGCGCCAGACGGTGCTCGCAACACGCGAGGCACTCCTGCAGGTCGAGCAGCAGGTTCTGCTTGCGGCGGTCAGTGCTTTTGTCGATGTCCGGCTCCAGCAGGAAATCGTGGCGCTGCGCGAAAACAACGTGCGGGTGCTGTCGGAGGAACTGAAAGCCACACAGGACCGGTTCGATGTGGGCGAGGTCACCCGCACCGACGTGGCCCAGGCGCAGTCGAGCCTCGCCGCCTCGCAGGCAAACCTCGTCGCGGCACAGGGTGCGCTTGCCTCGGCGCGTGAGCGCTACAAGGCGGCGACAGGCAACTATCCCGGCAACCTCACCGCTCCGCCGCCGCCACCGCGGACCGCTTCGACGCTGGACGAGGCCAAGCAGGTCGCCCTTCGGACTCATCCGGCGATCCTGCAGGCGCAGTACCAGGTGGCAGCGGCGGACCTGGGAATTCAGCGGGCCAAGGCCAACATGCGACCGTCGGTCAGCGGCACCGCGCAGTTGTCGGTCAATGACGGCGGCTTCCAGGAGAATGGTCTTGGCATGCAGTTCAGCCAGACCCTCTATGCCGGCGGTCAGCTTGCCTCGATCGTGCGGCAAGCCATCGCCAACAGCGATGCGCAGAAGGCCAACCTGGCGCAGCAGGGCGTGACCGTGGCGCAGGACGTCGGCATCACCTGGTCGGACCTCGACGCGGCCGAGGCTTCTCTTGCTTCGACCGAGCAGCAGATCGCAGCCGCCGAGATCGCCTTTGAAGGTGTCCGGGAAGAGGCCAATCTGGGCGCACGGACCACGCTTGACGTCCTGGATGCCGAACAGACGCTGCTCGACGCCCGCGCCTCGCGGCTGCAGGTGCTCGCCTCGCGCTATGTCAGCACCTACAGCCTGCTTGCTTCGATGGGGCTCCTGACCGTCGATCATCTGAAGCTCGGGATCCCGACCTATGATCCGGCCGCCTATTATAACGCGGTACGGAACGCGCCGGCCCACAGCGCCCAAAGCAAGAAGCTCGACCGGATCCTGAAGACCATCAGTCAGGACTGATCCGTCGCCTTCCACGAAACGACGGATTTCCGCTCTGGCTGTTGTGTCAGGAGGAAACCGGGACTACCATCCGTGCCAGGCTGAAAGAGGCGCGCATGTCGGAACCGATGACGAATGTCGAGATCGAGGATGTCCTGTCCTCCATTCGCCGGCTGGTGTCGGAAGATTTTCGCACAGCGCCTGGCAGCCAGCCCCGGGCGGCTGAAAAACTCGTCCTGACACCCGCCCTGCGTGTCGTCTCCGACAATGACGACAGCGACACACCGGAAGACTTGGCCACGGTCATCACGAGCGAGGCGGCGGCGGCTGTGGTCGAATCCGCCCTGTCCTCGGCGCAGGACGAATGGGAACCGGACGGCAGCGAACCCGATGCCGCCGACTGGGCGGCGCAGTGGAACCTCGAGCGAGACCGGCAGGCGCGTCTTCATCTTGGACTGGTCGAAGGCGCGGACGATGTCCAAGCCGAAGAGGAGGTGGGTTCTGTCGTTGAAACGCTTCAGACTGATCCTGTGACCGAGGCAATGGAAGAAAGCGAATTCTTCGACGAGGACGAATTTGCGGCCGGCGAAGAGAAGCTGATCCAGCAGGACCTCGGCGAAGACGGTCTGCGCGAGATGGTGCGGGAGATCATCCGCGAAGAGCTTCAGGGCGAACTGGGCGAAAGGATTACCCGGAGCGTTCGCAAGCTGGTCCGGGCCGAGATCAACCGGGCGCTGGCCCTGCACGACATCCGCTGAGCAGCAGACCGCAGAAAGCAAAAGGCGCGCCCTTGGGACGCGCCTTTCGATTCACGGGATTGTCGATCGGGATCAGGCCGCTTCGGCTTCCAGTTCCAGCGCGTGACGGCGTTCGCTTTCCTCGCGCGACAGCGCGACCGAGGTGCGCACACCCTTCGCCACGAATTCCATCAGGCCCTTCACCACCCGCTCGTTCGGGTCGATGCCGGCGCAGGACAGCACTTCGCGTCCGTCGCGCGAGCGCGCCCAACGGGCAATCTGATCGGGGCCGTTCCCATATTTCTTATCATCCGCGATCGCATCGTCGAGCGCGGCAAGCACCACGGCGGCAAACAGCTTCCGGGCCCGCTGACCCTGTTCGAAATTGAAAGCCGTGCCGTCAACGAAATCGACCATCTCGTCGTCCTTTTTCTTGCTCTTGCGTTTTGGGCGTGCCGCGGAATATGGCAACTGCGGCGCGATTCGGGTGTTCTGGTTTGGAATGACTGTCATGCGTATATAGCATGGCTCGCTTGGCCTCACTACATTATCTGGTCGCATTGCCAGGCATTCGGACCCGAGATATAGGGGCGGGCGAACGCAAATCAACCCTTTGTCAAGGTTTTGCCACAATGGCGAAGATCAACGGAAACGAAATCAGGCCCGGCTTCGTGCTGGACCATGACGGTGGTCTCTGGGCCGCGGTGAAGGTCAGCCACGTCAAGCCCGGCAAGGGCGGTGCCTTCGCCCAGGTCGAGATGAAGAACCTCCGCGATGGCCGGAAACTGAACGAACGCTTCCGCTCGGAAGACAAGGTCGAGGAGGTCCGGCTCGACAACAAGGAACAACAGTTCCTCTATGAATCCGACGGCAGGCTGGTCTTCATGGATGCCGAGACCTTCGAGCAGATCGAGATCGACGCCGAACTTCTGGGCGACCGCCGGCCGTTCCTGCAGGACGGCATGACCGCCATCGTCGAGTATTTCGGCGACGAACCGCTTTCGGTCCGCCTGCCGCAGAAGGTCCGCTGCACCGTGGTCGAGACCGAGCCGGTGGTGAAGGGCCAGACCGCCGCCAACAGCTACAAGCCCGCCGTTCTCGATAACGGTGTGCGGATGATGGTTCCGCCCTTCATCAGCCAGGATGAAGAAATCTGGGTCCATACCGAGCTGATGGAGTATTCAGAGCGCGTCTGAGCTCTGAACAGGCAATTTTTCTGCAGAAAATCAGAAATTTCGCAGAAATTTCGGCTAGGTGTCCAACCACACCCGGGCCGACCCTGCCTGCATCGGACCCTCGGCGCGGTCGAAGCGCAGATGTGCAAGCGCCCGGTCGCCCGACCGGGTGAAAAGCGTTCCCGCCTCCTTGCCCTCCGCGACGATCGCAGTGCCCAGCGCGGCCTCGCCCTCGATCCGGACCCTTGCAAGCCCCTTGCGCAGTTCGGTCTTGTGCTTCATCCGCGCTGTCACTTCCTGCCCGACATAGCAGCCCTTGCGGAAATCGACGCCGTGCAGCCGCTCGAATCCGGCCTCGAGGATGTAGCTGTCGTCTGGGATCAGTTCGATGCCGGTCTCGGGGATCTGGTGCTCGACGCGGATCGCGTCCCAGTCGATCACCGGCACGCTGCCCGGTTCTGGGGAATAGAACCGCCAGCCGAGCGCGGGATGGCGCGGATCGGCCATCGCCCCCATGGGTGCATCACCCAGCCCGCGCTGGACGTGAAGCGGCAGCACCTCCATCGCCACGTCGGCGCGCAGGCGGTAGAGCGTGAGGCGTTTCAGCAGGGCAGGGGCGAAGTCCGACGTCACATCGATCAGCAGGCGCTCGCCGGTATTCACCACGAAGAAATCAGACAGGTACTTGCCCTGCGGAGTTAGCAGCGCCGCCCACACGATCCCCGGCCCCTTGGCCAGCGGGCGCACCTCGTTCGACACGAGGCCGTGGAGGAAATGGATCACATCCGCCCCCGAAAGCCCGATCACCGTCCGGTCTGCCGCCGCCTCGCCCTGCATCGCCTGCTCCTGTGCTGGATCAAAGGATAGGGAGCGGGCCCGGAAGGCACAATGCCCGCCGGTTGACCTTGGCTGACCCGCGGCCTAGGCAGGACGGACGCTCAGGAGATGCCGATGCCCAATCTCGCCCATGGACGCCCCTATCTGGCCATTCCCGGCCCCTCGACGCTCCCCGAGCGGGTGCTGCAGGCGATGAATCGTGGCGCGCCCAACATCTATGCGGGCGCCTTGCACGAGATGGTGGCGGGTCTCTGGCCCGACCTGAAGTCGCTGGCCGGCACGACCGGCGATGTGGCGATCTATATCGGCAACGGCCATGCCCTGTGGGAGGCCGCCAATACCAACCTCTTCTCGCGCGGAGACAAGGCGCTGGTGCTGGCCTCGGGCCTTTTCGGGCATGGCTGGGCGAACAGTGCGCGCGGGCTTGGGGTCGAGGTGGGCCTGCTTGATTTCGGCCCTGCGCCGATGGACCTGAACCGGGTCGAGGATGCGCTCCGGGCTGACCGCGCGCGCGAGATCCGGGCCGTGCTGATGACCCAGACCGACACGGCCAGCTCGGTGAAGAACGATGTCGCGGCGGTGCGCAGCGTACTCGACGCTCTCGGGCATCCCGCGCTTTTGGCAGCCGACTGTATCGCCACGCTCGGCTGCGACGAATACCGGATGGACGATTGGGGCGTCGACCTGACCATCGCCGCCAGCCAGAAAGGGCTGATGACGCCGCCGGGGATCGGCTTTCTCTGGATGTCGCCGCGCGCCATGGCCGCGAGCGGGAAGGCTGGGCTGCGGACGCCCTACTGGGCCGTTGGACCCCGGGCGAAGCCGGACGAGTTCTGGCAGTACTTCTGCGGCACGGCGCCGACGCATCACCTCTTCGGCCTGCGCGCCGCGCTCGACATGATTGCCGAGGAAGGCCTGCCCCAGGTCTGGGCACGGCATCACCACCTGGCCCGCGCGGTCTGGGCCGCGGTCGAGGCCTGGGGACGCAGCAATCCCGAGATCCGGCTGAACGTGGCCGATCCCGCCTGTCGCGGCTGGTCGGTGACCTCGGTGCGCATGGGCGCGCCGCATGCGACGCGCCTGCGCGACTGGACCGAGACCCAGGCGGGGGTCACGCTCGGTATCGGCCTCGGCATGTCAGAGCCAGGCGATCCCAAGGGCGACGGCTTCCTGCGCATCGCCCATATGGGGCATGTGAACGCCCACATGACGCTTGGCGCACTGGCGGTTGCCGAGGCCGGGATGCAGGCGCTTGGCATACCCCACGGGACTGGCGCGATCGAGGCAGCTGCGGCCGTGATCGCCAGCTGAGCCGGCGCGGGCCTATTGCCCCTGCTTGGCCAGCCAGTCCTTCATCCAGGCGATCTCGCCCTCCTGCGCGGCGATGATGTTTTCGGCGAGCTTCCGCACCTCAGGATCGGTCCCGTATTGCAGCTCGATCTTCGCCATGTCGATTGCGCCCTGATGGTGGCCGATCATGCCGCGGACAAAGTCGACATCGGCAATGCCGGTGAACTCGATCATCATTGACTCGTGCATGGCCGAATTGGCCTCTTCGAACGCTTTGGTCGAAGGCGCTTCGGCGCCGCTCGACATCTGGTTCATGTCATGACCGGTCATGGTGGTATCGGCCAGCGCGGGCAGGGACAGGAGCGCGAGGGCCAGGGGAAGAACGAAGGGACGCATCTGTTTCTCCATTTGAATGCAGGACGCAAACTCTGCCGCGTTCCAACCGTTGGAAGGCCAATCAGCTTTTCGTGACCTGAGCGGCAGCGGCAAGCGCTTCCGGCAATGCCACGGCCAGCCGGTCGAGGTCCTCGGGACGACCGCAGCTGATGCGGATGCAGCGGTCCATCGGCGCGACGAATGGCATGCGGATGAAGATGCCGCGCTCGACCAGCTGTGCCAGCACCGCCCGGGCAAAGGCGCCGTCGCGGCCGCAGTCGATGGTGACGAAGTTGGTGGCCGAGGGAAGGGGAGAAAGCTGGTTGGCCCGAGCAATCTCGGCGATGCGCTCCCGCGCTGCGGCAACTTCGGCCTGGACATGGGCGAGCCAATCCTGATCCGCCAGCGCCGCAATGGCGCCCGCCTGGGCGATGCGGCCAAGACCGAAATGGTTCCTGACCTTGTCGAAGGCGGCGATCACGCCCGGTGCGCCGATGGCATAGCCCACGCGCAGCCCCGCCATGCCGTAGCCCTTGGAGAAGGTGCGCATCCGGATCGCACGAGGATCGTCGGGATCAACCTTCGGCGCGGTGCCCTCGGGCGCGAATTCCAGATAGGCCTCGTCAAGGATCAGAAGGCTTCCATCCGGCACCTCTTCGATCATCCGCTCGACAGTCCCGGCCTTGTGCCAGGTGCCCATGGGGTTGTCGGGGTTGGCGAAGTAGATCAGCTTCGGACGCAACTCCTTCGCTGCAGCGATCAGGGCATCCGGATCTTCGCGGTCATCGCGATAGGGGACCTTGTGCAGCGTTCCCCCAAAGCCCGCGACGTGGAAGTTGAAGGTCGGATAGGCACCGTCCGAGGTCAGGACCTTGTCGCCCGGCCCGACCGTCAGCCGCACGAGAAGGCCCAGTAGGCCGTCGATGCCTTCCCCCGGCATGACATGCGCGGGCGTCACCCGCAGATGCGCGGCAAGCGCGGCGCGCAGGTCGTGTGTCTCGGGGTCGCCATACATCCAGACGTCGCGGGCGACCCCGGCCATCGCCTCGACGGCTTTGGGCGAGGGGCCGAAGACATTCTCGTTGGCACCAAGCCGGGCGGCGAAGGCGCGGCCCATCCGCCGCTCCTGCGTCTCGGGGCCAACGAAGGGGACGGTGGCGGGAAGGCTCTCGACAAGGGTGGTATAGCGCGGTCCGGTCATGCGGGCATGTCACCCGGAAGCCTAGGGTTGCGCAAGTCCCCGGCGGCGGTGGAGGGGGCTGTCTGCCCCCTCTTGGCCTGTCGGCCAATTCACCCCCGAGGATA
>JAYRKT010000009.1:0-126899 GCA_041905595.1 Rhodobacter sp. | reverse complement strand
GTCGCTGCGCGGCTACGACGTCGCCGTAGCCGAGGCGCGCGATTTGTTCGGCGGCCGGGTGGCGCGCGAGCGGACCCTGCCGGGCCTGTCGGCATGGGGACGGGTGGTCGATTATCGCCTGTATCAACTGGGCCAGCGGTCGAATGTGCAGATGTATCAAGGCTCGGAACTCGGGCCGGATGAGGTGCTCGACTTCGGCTTCCAGAACGTCTGCATCGCGACCGGGGCGCGGTGGCGGGCCGATGGCGTGGCGCGCCAGCATGTGATGCCGATCCCGACGGCGGGCCGGTTGCCGGTCTTCACGCCTGACGACATCATGGAGGGGCGCCTGCCCTCGGGCCGTGTCGCGGTCTTCGACGATGACCATTACTACATGGCAGGTGTCCTGGCCGAACTTCTGGCGCAGAAGGGTTGCGAGGTGACGCTGGTCACGCCTTCGGCCTATGTCTCGGACTGGACGATCAATACGCTGGAGCAGGGGGCGATCCATCGCCGACTGGCGGCGGCCGGGGTGCGGATCGTGCTGAACACCGGCATCGCCGCGATCCGCGAGGACGGGATCGAGACGTGCTGCAGCTATACCGATGCCCGTTCCGCGATGGGGTGTGACGCTCTGGTAATGGTGGCCTCTCGCCGGTCCAACGATGCGCTTTATCACGCACTCAAGGCGCGGGCCGCCGACTGGGCCGATGCCGGCATCCGTTCGGTACAACTGATCGGCGATGCGGCGGCACCCGGCCCGATCGCCTGGGCGACCTTCGCCGGCCACCGCTACGCCCGCGAACTCGATACGGGCGTCTGGCAGGAGGACTGGGGCGATCAGCCGTCTTTCCGGCGCGAGATCACCGATCTGGCGGTGGACTGACCGATGCTGGCCGATATCCTTATCCGCAATGCGCGGGGCCTGGACAGAAGCGGGCCGGTTGCCGTCGGTGTGGCCGGCGCGCAGATCGTCTGGGTCGGGGCGGATGAAGACGCTGCCACCCTTGTCGGCAACGAGACGCGGGTGATCGATGCCGAGGGGGCATGGGTGCTGCCGGGCTTCTGCGACAGCCACATCCATCTATTCGCCGGCGGTGCATCGCTGGCGCAGTTGAACCTCGGGGCAATCCACTCCTCCGACGCGCTTGCGCAGGCCCTCGCTCCCCATGCGCGGGGAGAGGGGCTGCTGTGCTGTTACGCCGCCAATTACGACCTGCTTGGTCCCGGCACGCGACCGGACCGCGCGGCGCTCGACCAGATTGTGCCGGACCGTCCGCTTTACATCGCGGCGACCGACTATCACTGCGCCTGGGCCAATACCGCCGCGCTGGCGGCAGCCGGCATCCTGCACGGCGCCGATGCCGGGCCGGGGGCCGAGGTCGTGATGGGGCGCGACGGTCTGGCGACCGGAGAGTTGCGCGAATTCGCGGCGATGGCGCTGGTCAAGCGGCTATCCGCGACGGGCGGGCGCGAGGATCTGGGGATCGCCGGGGCAGAGCCCTCGGTTGTCTCTGTGGAAGAGCGGACGCGCGACAAGACGGCAATCGCGGCGGCGCTGGCGGAATGCGCCCGCAACGGGATAACCGCCGTCGCCAACATGGACGGCAACCTTTATCAGGCCGATCTGCTGGAGGAGATGGCCGAGGCGGGCGAACTGCCGATCCGTGTCAGCCTGGCGATGACGCTGACCGCCGCGCAGTCTGACGATGAACGGCGGGCCCTGATGGACCGTGCGATGCATCTTGCGCGAGGACATCTGCGGTTCGGTCGCGTCAAGATGTTCATGGACGGGGTCTTCGACACCTGGACAGCTTTCCGGACGGATGACTATCCCGACAGGCCCGGCTTCCGTGGCGAGCCGCTGTTCCCGCCCGACCTTTTCGCCGAGATTTGCGTCGAGGCCGACCGGCGCAGCCTGCAGATCGCCACCCATGCGGTTGGGGATGGCGCGGTGCGGGCGGTGCTCGATGGCTACGCGGCGGCGCGCGCTGCGAACGGCCCGCGCGATGCGCGGCACAGGATCGAGCATATCGACATGCTGCATTCCGACGACCTGCCTCGGATTGTCGAACTGGGGGCGGTTGCTTCGATGCAGCCTGTGCACCCGCCGGGCTCAAGCGGTCTGCCACTTGAACCCACGATCAGTATCATGGGCCCTGATCGCTGGGGCGATACCTTCCCCTGGCGGGCGATCGTGGACAGCGGGGCGACACTGGCCTTTGGCACCGACTGGCCGATTTCGCCGCTGTCCCCGATAAACGCGCTGCATAGCGCAATGACCCGCCGGCCTTGGGCAAACGGTGGTCCCGACCAGCGCCTGACACTGGCCGAGGCGCTGTCCGCCTATGCTGTTGGCGGGGCCCGCGCGGGGTTTGAGGAAGACCTGTGCGGCCGGCTGTCGCCGGGTTGCGCCGCCGACCTCGTGCTGTTGGCGGGGGATCTGAAATGCCTGACCGGTCCGGCGCCGGACCTTGCGGTGCGACTGACCATTTGCGACGGAAAGGTGGTCTTCGACGGGATGGACCTGGAGGGCTGACAGGTCGCTACGCCGGACTTGATTGATGCGCAGGGCCCGGTACTGTCGAGCCAGGTCCTGAATGCGAGCGTGTGATGCCCTATTTCAAGCGACGCCCCTATGCCGAGATGCAGTCAACCCATCCGTCTGCGCCGCCGGTTCCATTTCCCGATATCCTCGCCCTCGCCGGTGAGGTTCTTGCGCAGGAGACGGAGGACCAGACGGAGGGGCCGTTCCGCATGCGGTCGCCGGCCGCCCCTGGAACAACGGGATGGATCGTTCTGGACGTCGCAGCCGATCCGGGTCCGGCACTCCCCGCGCTACGGCTGGTCCCGAGCGATCTTGTCGGGCCGGCAGGCCGCATCGCCGCCAGCCAGATCAGGGTCGATCCTCAGATGATGCCGGCCGCTCCCTTGCAGGAGATGGTTATCAGCGTTGCCGTGCCGCCGGGCACGGCCGCTGGCCTCTATTCCGGCACCGTCACCGCCCTGGGCCCGGACGGCTTTACCCTCCGCATCGAGGTGCCGGTCAGCGGCTGACTAGGCCTCGCGCTCGATCATGAAGTCGAGGCAGTAGGAGATGAAATCGCGGTCCTCTCCCGAAGCGTCGGCAAAGGCTGCCCGGAATGCCTCGCGCGCCCCTTCGACCAGCTTGCGCGATGCGTCACGGGCGAAGGCAATGGTGTCGTGGCGCTGCATCGCCTCATAGACCCACTTGACTTCGGCACTGCTGCGCTGCGGGCGGGGCAGCGCAAGGAACCGGGAAAGCCGTGCACGATCGACCGTGTCGGACAGAGCGGCAAGACGCGACAGCATCAGCGTACGCTTGCCCTCGTAAATGTCGCCAAGGATCTCCTTGCCGTATTTCTCAACCGATCCTTCGAGGTTCAACACGTCGTCCTGAATCTGGAAGGCCGCGCCCAGGTAGAAGCCGAAGGCGTTGAACCGGTCGAGATCGGTGCTGCCCGGACGAGCGATCAGGGCGCCGATCCGGACGGGATGGATGAAGCTGTACCAGCAGGTCTTCTTCAGCGTCATGCGCAGGTAGTCCGACGTGCTGACAGTCAGATCGTTGTCAAGGATCCAGCCAAGTTCCATCGCCTGCCCCTCAAGCGACTCGGCGATCAGGTGGTCGAACTCGTCCAGGATACGGTCGGCGCGCGCTGGCCCCAACTGGGCGACGTTGCCGCGCAGCATCCGCAGGGCATGGGCCAGCATCGCATCGCCGGCGTTGATCGCCAGGGGCACGCCCATGCGCTCGTGCAGGCAGGGACGGCCACGGCGGAACTCGCTCAGGTCCTGGATGTCATCGTGGATCAGGAAGGCGTTGTGCAGCAGTTCCACGACAGCGGCAGAGGTCAGCGCCTCGTCCATGCGCCCGCCGAAGGCCTTGCAACTGGCGATCAAGAGAGCAGGACGCAGGCCCTTGCCGGAATGGGCGAGGTAATCGCGCATCGGGTCGTAAAGGTAAACGCGCGGTTCCCCCTGGGGCAGCCGCTCGATCAGGGTCGCGCGGGCGAGGTCCCCATATTCCGCCAGTTTGGAGAGAAACCCTGCGCGGTCCAAGACACCCTCAGGCTTTCTGCGTGAAACGGAAGCGGCGACGCGGCGTGCCTGCCGTTGCCATAGGCAGACCCTCGTTGCCAGCGCCCAGTGCCGCAAGGACACCTGCAGCGGCCGACGCGGCCTCGGTTCCCGGAACGGCTGTCCCCATCCCCGGCAGGTTGCGGCCAAACCCCTCGAACAGCCCGGTAGGCAGGCCCGCCGCTGACAGCGCCTGCGTAATCGCCGGATCGGTCAACGGCCCGCCCGCAGGGGACAGTGCATCGAGTATCGGCTCGGACAGGGCAAGCGGGCCATCGCCGCCCTGCGCAATTCCGGTCGCCTTGTGAGCAAGCGCAAGCGCCGCCTCCAGCACCACGGGGTAGCGGTCGTCCCAGGGCAGGCCGGCGTTGTAGCGCGTCCGGTCGTATTCCCGGAACGGGGCCAGCGCATCGGGCTCGTGCAGGTTCCAGATCTTGCATTTCTCCGCCGTGGACCCGCAGCGTTCAAGGATCGCGTTGACCGCCCGTCGCGCTGCCTCGTTTGCGCCTTCCATCGTCGCTAGGTCGGTAAAGGTGCGCACATAGTCCGAGGCGAGCACCAGGTTGGGAATGGCGGTTCCCGCCTCTGGCCGCAGCCGCCAGGTATCGGCGTTGTTCACCAGAAGGGGTTCGACGTTCGACAGGCGGTCGGGATGGTTGGGATCGTTGACGATGTCAGGGTCAAGGAACCAGTAATGCAGGTCCTCGTCGCGCAGCACCTCCTGCCCGGCCACGTTTAGACTGCGCTTCAGTTGCGCCCAGACCTCGGTCATGATCTCGGCTCGCGTGCAGCGGGAGGCCGGCTTGCCACAGAAGCCCTTGTGGTCCCACTGCGAGATATCGACGGACAGGATGCCGCGCGTCGTGCCATCTCCCCAATCACCGAAATCGACTCCGGTCCAGAATTGCCTCTGCGAGACGGCAGTCAGCGCCCAGGGGCTGTCGATGAATATGATGTGGCCATGGGTGATCGGTATGTCGCGCTTGAGATAGAACTGGATGCCGTTCATCCACTGCACGTTCCGCGCCAGAACCGGAAGCGTTGCGAGAGATGGGTCGACCGCCGTGAGGGCCGGGGAAACGAGCGGCGCCATGCGCTCGATCGGCAAGGCGCTGACGAACCAATCGCCTGTGACAGTGATCGGCCGACCGTCCTGAACTGCCGTAACCGAAGAAATCCGGCCACCCGCGACCTTGAGCTCGGTCACTTCGGTGCCGTAGCGGTAGGTCATTCCCCTGCTGGTCAGGTAGGCGAGCCAGGGCTTGATCCAGACGTCGTTGGTTGGTCCGTTCAGCAACCTGTCAGGCGCCGTGCCGGGGGCGATGATCCCGAGGATGAGCTGCACGAAGATGTCGCCTATCGTCTTGACGCTTGCCTGGCGTGCTTTCGCCGCCACCAGCGAGCGCGTCAGGCCGATGGCAAGGAGTTTCTGGTAGGCTTCCGATCGGTCCTCGGCACCGACGAAATCCCACCAGCGCAGCTTCTCGTAATCAGTCAGGCGCCGGTCCTCGCAAGAGGTGAGGATGCGCCAGATGCAGCCGGAGAAGTGCTCGACCTCTTCATAGGGTATCTCGTTGCGCGACGAGATCGCCCAGAGCAAGGACCGAAGCGCGTTGGCGAGATCGAAGGCGTTCTCCGGGAAGCGCGCGGGCAGTTCGATCCCAGGCTTGTCGTAGGAAGCGATCAGCACTTGGGTTGTGTCGACCAGGCAATCGGCGACGGTGCCAGTCTCGGTCGGGATGCGGGCAAGCGTGTCGGTGATGTGGCGGTAGAAGTTGGGAAAGAAGCGGAAACCGTGCTCCCCCGGAAGCCAGGGCCTGCGCCGGCCAAGCGGATCGGCGGCAGCTGCCGCGCGCACCGCGTCGGCATGTGCGTCCTTGCCGCCGTGATCGCCGATCCCCTCAAGAACCGGTATGCTGCGCGCCTTGCCTCCGGCGAGTGTGAGCTTCTCGAGCACCTCGACCTCGAAACCACGCTCGACCAGTTCATGGGCCGCGCTCAGGCCTGCAACTCCCCCTCCCAGAATGACGACCTTGTTCGGCATGGCGCGTTCCTATCCGGGGGTGCGGTCGATCGGACCGAAGGCGTAGAGGTCGTATTCGACGATGTGCCGCTGCAGATCGACCTCGCCGATGCTGAAGCATTGCAGGCGGTTGATCCATTTCAGCTCGGGGATCGCGGTCAGGTAGCGCGGCGCGAAGCGCAGCGGCGCCCGGCGCGGACCACCGCCACGCGCCAATTGCGCATAGCCATCGGGACCGAAATCGACCATCCCGTTGTATTCTGTCTGGACGATGCCGCGATCCGGGATGCGGATCAGCGCGTCGATGGCGCAGACCCCCACACCATCGGGGCGAACTCGCATCCAGTCGCCACCCTTGTGCAGGATGTCGCCGTTCAGGCCCGGACCGCGCACGGTGCCGCCATCCCTCAGAGCGAACAGCAGGCGCAATCCGTCCGGGGTTTCGCCGACTGGATCATCGTCGGGATAGACGGGTGCGGTGACACGGAACAGAAAGACCGGTTCCAGCGGAAAGCGGGCCGGGTGAGACGGCGTGACCGGAGTCGACGTGGCTTCCGAGGGAGGCGGGGGCACGGCACCCACCCGGTCCGGCGGGACGCCCTTTTGCTTTGGGTCGATTGACCGACCCGAACGCAGAAGGACCGGTCGCCAGACCATTTCGGTGCCCGGAGGCGGTTCAGGAAGGGCGAGCGCGAAGATCTGCGCGCCGCTGGCGGGATCCAGTCCGACCGGATTCGCACGGACTTCGCGATCGGGACCACCGGCAATGCTGAACACCGCCTTCACCGCATTGGCCGGATGTGCGGGAAACACACGGATCAGCGCGCCAAGCGTCTTGCCCTGGCGCGCCGCTTCAACCGCGGCTGGCGTCCAGGAGAACCCGACGCCGCTATCCCAGCATTCGCCCACCGGACCGTCAGGCCTTGTCGCGCTTCAGCACGGCGATGGCCCGGCCATCCTTGACCCGCAGCAGGAAGCGCTGCGAGACGCGGAAGACATGGCTGCCTTCCAGCGTCGCCTGCAGGTAACGCACCGATATGTCGCTTGGCACCACGATTTCGACGGGGTCGCCCTGCAGGGAGATCACAAGGCCCGTACCCAGAGGAAGGCTGCTCGAGCGGACCAGCGGCCCTTCGATGATCGGCGGGATGCCATCGCGAGGCAGGACCATCGACTTCGGGATCGGCTCATGGATCTCGCCGAACAGGTCATGGGCCAGAACCACGGCGAAGGGCCGGTGATAACCCGACATTTCAAGATCCAGAACGGCCTGCACGACGGCCCGGAACACGTTCGGTCCTTGTTCGTCCTTCGATCCGCGCGCAACCGTTACATGGTGCCGTTCTTCGGCCGAGATGCCCTCGTATTCGCCTGAATCGCTGACGTGGTAGACCTTTTCGATACCGTCCGCACCAAGCAGGTCGCCGCTGCCCTTCTTGCCATTGAAAAGGACCGCATCCTCCACCCGAGCGACAATTCCCGCCGCACGGCGGAACAGCGCAGTTGCCGCCAGCAGCTCTGGGTCGGCAAGCATGTGGTTCTTAAGGTGGACATTGACCGAAACCGAGACAAAGGGCTTTGTCGTCCGATCGTTCACCTCGAGCATCCCCGGGGTGCCTGGACGATCGGAATTGCGAACTTCCAGCCGGTTCAATGTCGCGGTTTCCGCTCCACCTTGCAGGGGGCCGTAAAGCGGAAGGAACGAAGCCGCCACGCGCGCGCGCATGGCCTCGTCATGAACGATCTGCCGCACGCGTGACCATTCGGCATCGCCCCACGGGATCTGGCCGTCACTCATTTCGTTTTCCTTTTCGGCAGGATGGCTGTCATGGCGTCAATTCATCTGGCTAGGTTCGAGTCCACGCAGGGCGAGGCTCGCCCGCGCACGTTCGATCAGTGGAACGGCGTGCTGTTCTTGTGCGAGCCGCAGGGCGGCGGCAAAGTCGTCAAACGCGGCCGCTTTGTCCCCCAGGGCTATCCGCGCCTCGCCCCGCAGCCGCAGGGCCTCGGGCATGTAGCAGCGTTCGGCCCTTGCGTCGGCGCTTGTGATGCTTCGGGTCAGTCGCTGTTCGGCGGTCGCGGGATCGCCGTTTTCCAGAAGCGCTTTCGCATAGGCTGGCTCGAACTGGCTGAGCGTCAGGTTGTATCCCAGCCCCGAGAAGACATCGATGAAGCCGCCGACAGCAGCGCCCACGGTCGCCACGTCGCGCTGCTCCGCCAGAACGAGGTAAGAGCGCGCCATCGGTGTCCAGAAGGCAAAGCCTTCCGCCTCGGAGATACGCAGCGCCCGTTCTGCGATCGGCTGGAGACGGTCCCAGTCCTCGCGGAACAGAAGATTGAACGAGGATACGCACAGCGTATGGACAAGCGCGCCGACATGATCGAGTTCTTCCGCCCTGGAATGCGCGGCGGCCAGTGCATTGTCGGCGGCCGTGTCGTTGCCAAGGAACCAGTGGGCGTTGGACGAGATCGTCAGCATGGCCGCGCTCGGCGAAAGCTGGAACAGACGCAGGCCAAGGACATCATCCTCGCGGGCATAGCGGCTCAGCCCGGCCTCGACCTCGGTCAGGGTCTCGCGGAATTCGCCGCGCGAATAGTGAGAATAGGACATCGCATGCCCGGCCTCGAGCGCCGACAAGCGCGCGCCATCCGCTGCAGCAAGCTTCGCCACCTTTCGCGCCACGGTCAGACCGGCATTCAGATCGCCGCGCAGATAGCTGTTGGTCCAGAGTCCCCAGACCGCCCCCATCTCTGCCGCCCGGTCGCCCACGGCAACCGCAAGGTCGAGCGCGCGGCTGCAGGCGCGCTCGACCTCGGGGTCGGCCCACCCGCGCAACGACATGATCGCCGGGGCAAGAGCCATCTGGACCTCAAGCTCCAACCGGTCCTTCAGCCTGCCGTCCTGTACTCCCTCGAGGTCCCTGAGCGCGCCGGTCAGATGCGCAAGCGCCGGCTGGTAGGCCGCCTTGTCCAGGGCGTTGAGCCCGGCAAGCAACCAGTGGCGCACGGCAGGTTCATCCAGCCCACCAATCGAACAGTGGCGCGCCACGGTTTCAGGTTCGGCGCCAGCGAATGCGCTGGTTCCAGCAAGCATCGCTTCAGCGATGGATCGGTGGATATCGCGTCGGCGCTTCTTGAGCAGTGTCTCATAGGCGGCGTCCTGCACCAGTGCGTGGTGGAAGACGATCGCATTTGACCCGGCGCCCGGCTGTTCGTAGGCAAGGCCCGATCGGCAAAGCAGGTCCAGCCCACCCTCGATGTCGGGATGGTTGGGAACAATGATCCGCAGCATTTCGGCGTTGAATTCCCGCCCGATCACGCTGCCGAGCTGAGCCAGCTCCTTGGCGTCCTTCAGGCGATCCAGTCGCTCCATCAGCGAGTCCTGCAGCGTCGACGGGATAGAGATTGCGCGTGCTGCAGCAGATCCGAGAGCCCCGTCCTGGAAGGAATCGAGCAGGTTCCGGGTCAGTTCCTCTGCAAACAGCGGTACGCCCCCGGCCTTGGACACGATCGTCTGCGCGACACCGGGCGGCAGGTCGCGATCCTGCGCCACCTGCTGCACAAGCGTGGCGATCGCATCATTGTCGATCGCGCCAAGCACGATTCCGTTGATGGTCGCATCCGGCCAGGGCGGTACGAATTCCGGACGGTGGGTGACGACCAGCAGGACAGGGAGATCCTCGATTTGGGGGATCAGCTGCGCGATCAGGTCGATCGTTGCGGAGTCGGCCCAGTGGGCGTCCTCAAGGACGACGACCAACGGGCGATCGGCTGCCATGTGGCCGATGCGCTTGATCAGCGTGTCGAACAGCAACCTTGCGCGCGCCTGGGGATCGCCAGCCTGCTGATCGCTCCGTCCAAGGCCCAGAAGATCGGCCAGCGCGGATTCACCCTGTTCGTCAAAGCCCGAGGTCGACTGCAGAAAGGCGCGCAGGGCCGACCGGCGTCCCTCTGCGGAATGACTTTTCTGGATGCCGATCGCTGTTTCGATTTCGCGTGCGACGGGGTGCAGGGGGCGGTTGACCAGATGGGCCGCGCACTGCCATTGAAGCACCCTGTCGCCGTTTTGTCGTGCCATCTGCAAGACGGCCTGGGACAGGCGGGACTTGCCGATGCCAGCTTCACCACAAATGATGGTGGTCGTCCCCTTTCCAGACCGGACCGCATCCCACATCGCTGCGAGCCGGGCAAGTTCCGTGTCGCGCCCGACGATCGGCCGAAGATTGCCGCGGGTCTGCGCCTCGAACCGGGAGGCGGAGGAATTCTCGCCAAGCACACGATAATAGGTCACCGGCGCGCTGAAGCCCTTGAGTTCAGCCGTGCCGCGGTTCTCGCTCTCGAAGGTGGCGCCGCAAAGGTACTTTGTCGTCTCGCTGACCAGCACCTCGCCGGGCGCCGCGAGTTGCTGCAGCCTGGCGGCAAGATTGGGTGTTTCCCCGACGACGATGGAGCCCGCCGAAGCGATTTCTTCAGCATCACCGACCACCACGACTCCGGTCGCAATGCCGATCCGCACCCGCAGGTGGACATCGCGCACCGTCTTCAGGGCCGCAACCTCATAAGCCAGCTCCAGTCCCGCCCGCACGGATCGGACGGGATCGTCCTCGCGTGCGTTCGGAAAGCCGAAATAGGCCATGATGCCGTCGCCCTGCGCATAGGCGATGTGCCCGCCATGCGCGGTAATGACCCTCGAACAAAGGCGCTGATAGGCACGGATCACGTCGCGCAGGTCTTCGGGATCCAGCGAGTTCGCGAGTTGCGTCGATCCGACCAGATCCGAGAACAGCGTGGTCAGCTGCCGACGCTCAGCGGCGGGTGCCGCAGACCTCCGGGGCTGTAATTGGGGGGACGCACGGACCGCCTCAAGAAAGCGCGCGCGCTGGTCCGGCGAAAGCCCCATCCTTTCCAGATCGAGATCGGTCAGACGGGGAATCTGGTCTGCTTGTACGTCGCTTGCGACAAAGGCCTGCGCGAGGTCTGTCACCCCAAGCTGGCCCAACACCTCGAAAACACCACTTGTCATTTCTGCACTGGTACTCCCGATGGCGGGGACGCGAGAAGATACAGGTCAGGGATCGCGCCGATTTGCGTTCGCGGGACAGATCCCGAACGGCAAATACAACTGCGTGTCACCGTTCCCTCCCCAGGGTTTTCGATGAACGCTAATTGATTAAATTCAAGCGGTCTACGCTGATGTTAAGTCGGGTGTTGGCGCTGACTTCCATACCCGTTGAAGGCGAAGATCCGTTCATGTGGGTGCGTGGGACGGCCCCACGGGCTCGCGGGTTCACCCGGCTCGCTTCGATGGGCCTGCGACGGGATTGCCATAACCCGGATGCGCTCATTGCGGTCGAAAGGGTTGTTTGTGAGATGCTCAGCCATCAGCCACATGCAGAACATGTCGGCACTTGATGCCGCCTATGCAGAAGCCGGCGTCGCCGGAGTGGTCAACACCCAGTTTGCCGCGCGCGAACGGCTCAAGGCGTTCGGGAAAAAGTCGGCGGCGCTGATGCGCCCTAAATCCTGGCTGCCGCCGGTTCCGCGCGCAGCGTTTTGCCACGGTAGCGGAGATGACAGCAGCGACTGCATGACCTAGCGTGGCGGGATCAGGAACTGGCGACTGCGGGGCCCGATGGCGATTACGCTGAAAGAGGTGGCGGAGCGGGCGGGTGTCTCGCGGGCGGCGGTATCGCGCGCCTTCACCGAGGGCGCGTCCATCTCTGCCAAGACCCGCGCCAAGGTGGAAAAGGCCGCCGCCGAACTCGGCTACAGTCCGAACATGCTTGCCAGAAGCCTCACGACGCGCCGGACCCAACTTGTCGGGCTGGTTTCGAACAACTTCCGCAACCCGGTCTTCCTGCAGGTCTTCGACCTTTTCACCCGGGCAATCCAGGAGCGGGGGCTGCGGCCGCTGCTGCTCAACCTGACGGATGACGCCGATCCTGACCGGTCGGTCCAACTGCTGCGCCAGTATTCCGTCGATGGTGTCATCGTCGCTTCGTCGCATCTGCCGACCGACTTCGCGCGGGCTTTCCGCGAGGCGGGGCTGCCGGTCGTGCATGCCTTCGGCCGTGCCTCTGCTGATCCGCAGGTGAACGTCGTCGCGATCGACAACATCGCAGCGGGGCGGATGGCGGCCCAGACCCTGCTTGCTCGCGGATACCGGCGGCTCGGGTTTCTGGGTGGGCCCGAGGAAGCCTCGACCACGCAGGACCGGTTGGCAGGCTTTTCGGAGGTAGCTTCGGGGCAGGGCATTGCCGTCAGTGTCGATTTCGCCGGGGCCTACAGTTTCGAGGCCGGCCATCAGGCGATGCGACGCCTTCTGGAAATGTCGGTGCGGCCAGACGCCTGGTTCTGCGCCGACGATGTTCTGTCGATCGGGGCATTGTCAGCGGCCGCTGAGGCCGCGTTGCGGGTACCCGAGGATCTTGGCATCATCGGCCTCAACGACATGGAGATTGCCGGCTGGTCCAATATCGGCCTTACGACGATCCATCAGCCCTTCGAAGCGATCGTGAACGCCTCGATCGAACTCATCGCCTCGTCTTTCGATGATCCTGGGCGCGCGCCCGAGGTGCGGATCTTTCCCTGCCACATCGTCGAGCGGCGAACGCTGCGCTCCTTGCCCTAGCGAAACAGCCGGGGCCGCGCATCAACCCAGGCGCCGTCGGACTTGGCCGACGCCACCGCGGCATGGATCGCGGCGATCGATCGAAGCCCGTCCTCTGCCGTCGGGAACAGCGTCACCGCCGGGTCCGGGCTGCGCCCCTCGGCTGCTGCCAGAAGGCTTTCCGCCAGGTCGCGATAGATGTTGCCGAAGGCGAGCGGCATACCCTCGGCATGGCCGACCGTCACCCGGCTTGCCCGGTCGGCCTCGGGCGAGAGATTGCCCTCGCCACGTTCGATGACCTGCAAACGCGCCCCGAGCGGCATGTAGTAAAGCTGGTTGGGCTGTTCCTGCGCCCATCGCAGGCCACCTGTCTCGCCGAACACTTGGAGCGTCAGACCGTGCTGCCGCCCGATGGCAACGGACGAGGTCCAGAGACGCCCGACTGCACCGCCGTCCATCCGGAAGTTCACCATCGCGTCGTCCTCCAGCACCCGGGAGGGCAGGCAAGAGGCGAAATCCGAAGACAGGCGCGCAACCTCCTGGCCGGTGACGAAGCTTGCCATATGCAGCGCGTGGATGCCGCAATCGGCGAACTGGGCCGAAACGCCGGCCTGCGCCGGATCGTAGCGCCAGCGGACGCGCGGGTTGTCGGCATCGGCGGCGTTGGCGTGATGGCCGTGGGCGAACTCGGCCACGACGACCCGCACCCGGCCAAGATCGCCGCGCGCCACCATCGCCCGCATGTGCCGCACAAGTGCATAGCCGGTATAACCATAGTTCACCGCGCAGATGCGGCCCATCCTTCGGGCGGTCAACACGAGGTCCTCGGCCTCGGCTTCGGTCACCGTCATCGGCTTTTCGCAAAGCACGTTGATGCCTGCCTCCAGAAAGGCCTTGGCGATGGCGTAGTGGGTTGCGTTCGGCGTAGCCACCGTCACCAGATCGATCCGGTCGGGCCGGTTCCTTTCGCCTTCGAGCATCTCGCACCAGTCGCCATAGGCCCGGTCGGGCGCGATTCCGAGATCGCTGGCGAAGGCGCGACCCGCCTCGGGATCGACGTCGAGCGCCCCGGCGGCCAGGGTGAAATACCCGTCGAGCCCAGCTGCGATGCGATGGGCCGGTCCGATCTGGCTGCCTTTGCCACCACCGATCAGACCCCAGTTCAGCCGTTTCATGGTCGCCTCCTAGAAGCCGATCGAGGAAAGATAGGCCCGGTTGGCGCGGGCATCGTCGATGGGCGATGTGGGGCCTGCCGGATCGCAGTCCTGCTCCACCGTGCACCAGCCCTCGAACCCGGCATCGAGCAGGATCTGGCGGACGGCGGGAAAATCCACGTCACCGCGCCCGAGATTGCAGAAGATGCCCTGGGCGCAGGCATCATAGAACCCGGTCCGGTTCGCCACGGCGCGAGCCTTCACCCGCGGGTCGATGTCCTTGAAATGCATGTAGGAGATGCGCCCGATATGCCGGCGCATGAACGCCACCGGATCGAAGCCGGCATAGGAATGGTGGCCCGTGTCGAAGCAGATCTTCAGGAGCCGCTCGTCGACCTCGTCCAGAAGCCGTTCGAGTTCCGGCTCGAAGTCGATGAAGCCCGCCGCATGGGCATGGATGCCGACCGTCAGCCCGTGATCGACGCCAAGCTGAGCGACCTTGCGGATCCGATCGACGAAGCCCGCCCATTCGGCGGCCTCCATCTGCTCGGCCTCGGTGGCCCGGCCGGCGGTCGGCGCCCGCCGCGGCGAAATCGAGTCGATGAGCACAAGATGCCGCGCACCGTGGGAGGTCAACGCCCTGCAGGTGCGCTCGCTGGCATCCCAGACCTCGTCCCATTTCGACGGATCGTGAAACGGACGGAACACCACCCCGCCGATCAGGGTCAGCCCGTTCTCGGCGAGCGCGTCTGCCAGGATCGTCGGATCTTCTGGCATGTAGCCGATCGGGCCAAGTTCCATTCCCCGATAGCCAGCGGCGGCGCAATCGGACAACACCTTGCGCCACGGCGGGTTGCGCGGATCGTCCGCGAATTCGACACCCCAGGAACAGGGCGCGTTGCCGATCTGTATCATTTCACCCCTCTCACAAGTCCACCCAGGCCCCTGACGCCGCCGAGGCCTGCGCCGCGGCGATGACGCGGTTCACCTCCATGCCGTCGCGGAAGGTTGGCCAGCGTGACTTCCCCTCGGCAATGGCCGTCAGGAAGTCCTTCGCCTCGATGATGATCTGGTCTTGGTAGCCGGTTCCGTGGCCTGGTCCCTGGCAGAAGGGCAGATAGTCGGGATGTTCCGGCCCGGTCAGGATCTTGCGGAACCCCCTGGTCGGCGCCGGATCGTCCGCCTGGTAGAGCCAGAGGGCATTCTGGTCTTCCTGATCGAAACGGATCGCGCCCCTCGTTCCAGTGACTTCGTAGGCGTAGCCCATCTTCCGGCCGTGGGCGATCCGGCTGAACGAAAGATGGCCCATCGCACCGTTTTCGAACCTGCACATGAACTGGCCAATGTCGTCGTTCACCTCGCGGCCTTCGCGGCCGGGACGATTTCGATGGACCGTCACAATGTCGGCGCTAAGTCGGGCAATCGGTCCGATCAGCGCCAGCGCCGCATTGATCATGTGGGGCGCAAGATCGCCCATTGTCCCGTTCGCGGCGCCGAAGTTTCGCCAGGTTGCCGGGCGCGTGCCATCGGCATCGAAATCCTCGGTATGCTCGCCGCGAAACCAGGTGATCTCGCCGATCTTTCCTGCCGCGACCAGAGCCCGGGCAAATTGCGAGGCTGGCGTGCGGATGTAGTTGAACCCGACCATGTTCACCGTCCCCGACGCCTCGGCCACAGCAACCATGGCGCGGCTGTCATCGAGGCTCGCGCCGAGCGGCTTCTCGCAGAAGACCGGCTTGCTGAGGGAAAAGGCGAGTTCGGCGATGCCCCGATGAGTTTCCTGCGGCGAAGCGATCACCACCGCTTCGACCTTCGGGTCCGACACCAGGGCGTGCCAGTCGGCCGTGGACCTCTGGAATCCGTAGGCCGCACGATAGCGCTCGGCCGAGGCCGGACTGGTGGCGCAGATCATCTCGAGCCGCGGGCGCAATTGCGTGTCGAAGACAGCGCCGACCGCGGCCATCGCCACGGAATGGGCCTTTCCCATATAGCCGCCGCCGACGATTCCGATGCCGACTTGCCGCATCGCTCAGCCCTCTGGGAAAGAAATTGCAACCGGTTGCAAAATTGCTATCCTGAGTTCCTCGACTCGTCAACTCGAATCCATTCCGGGGCAGGTGCATCCGTGCAGGTTCGCGACGTCATTGTTGCTGCGTTGAAAGCCGTAGTCCGATCTGAGCGGGAGACGTGATGCAGCGGCTTTGGCAACGCTTGCGGCTAAACCGCTTCGTGGTACTCGGGCGCGTAGGCATGGATCTTTACGCCGATCCGCCCGGCACCCGGATCGAGGAGGCGCAGCGCTACGTCTCGGCCATCGGCGGTTCTGCCGGGAACATCGCCGTCGCGCTGGCGCGGCAGGGGGAGGATGTCGCACTGCTGTCCTGCGTCTCGGACGACGCGGTCGGGAGGTATTGCCTTGCGGAACTGGCCCGCTACGGCGTCGATGCCACTCATGTCCGGCCGGTCACGGGGGAGGCGCGCACCTCGCTCGCGGTGGTGGAGACGCGTCCCACCGATGCAAGAACCGTCCTTTACCGCAACGGCGCCGCTGACTTTGCCCTGACTAAGGACGACGTCGAGCGGGTGGATTTCGGCTCGGTCGCGGCGCTTGTCGTGACCGGAACTTCGCTGGCCAGGGAGCCTTCTCGCGGCGCGGCCCTTGTTGCGATGTCGCGCGCCCGTGCCGCCGGGGCGATCGTCATGCTTGATCTCGACTATCGCGCCTATTCCTGGGCCTCTCCCGAAGAGGCCGCCCAGGTCTGCCTTGCGGCCGCGAGGGCTGCCGATGCCGTGGTCGGCAACGACGACGAATTCGGGCTTCTTGCCGGCGGCCACGATCGCGGGCGGGACCTTGCCAGAGATCTCGCGCGACAAGGAGCTTTCTTCACCGTCTTCAAGCGGGGCGCGGAGGGCAGCGTCACCTTCACCGCCGATTACAGCTTTGCCTCAGGCATATTCCCCGTCGCGGCGCGAAAACCCATGGGGGCGGGGGACGGCTTCATGGGGGGGCTTCTTGCTGGCCTCGCCGAGGGACGCTCGCTTGAGGCCGCGGTCCGGCGCGGTGCGGCGACCGCGGCGATCATCGTCGCTGGCATTGGCTGCGCCCCGGCCTCGCCCGACTGGGCGGAACTCGAACAGTTCATGGGCCGGACCTGAGCGCGGGAGAAGCAATTCAGATGCACATTCCACCCTTCGACAACCGAAATCAGCCGATCATTGGCGCCAACAACCCGCTGGTGCCGCTCGTCTGGTTCAACATTCTCCATCTTGCCCGCGGCGAAACGGTCGCCTCGACCGTGCCGGGATACGAGACCTGCATCGTTCCCGCGACAGGCTCTGTCGATGTCGAGACCATGGGCGAGTGCTTTGCCGGGATAGGCCAGCGCAACAGCAACGTCTGGGACGGCGAGCCCGAGGGTGTCTATGTCCCAAGCGGGTGCACGGCGGCGATCACCTGCCTGTCAGAAAAGGCCGAGGTATTTGTCGCCGGGGCCCGCTTCGACGGGGTCCTGTCCCCCTTCGCGGTTCGTGCCGCCGACATCGACCCAGTGCAGTATGGATCGGACGACACCAAGACCCATCGAAAGATCAAGCACATCCTTGGAACGAAGTATCATGACCGCGTCGGCCGCCTTCTCGTCTCCGAGCTTTACACGGTGGGCGCGGGGGGGTGGTCGGGCTTTCCCAGCCACAAGCACGACACGACCCGCCTGCCGATCGAGACGCGGCACGACGAGGTCTACAATTTCCGCTTCAACCCGCCCCGCGGGTCAGGCCTGCAGATGCTCCAGCGCGAGGACGGCCTGCCGGGGGACGCCTACCACGTGGTCGACGGATCGACGGTCATCATCGACAGGGGATATCATCCCTGCTGTGTGCTTCCGGGCTACGAGATGTACTACTTCACCATTCTGGGCGGCGAGACTCAGCTGTCGCTGGTCCAGTATTTCCAGCCCACCCACGCCGACCAGATCGAGACCATCCCCGGGATCAAGGACATGATCGCCAAGTTCAAATGACGCGCGCAACGCTCAAGGACGTGCTGGATCCCTGCCTGGCCGACGGTACCGCTGTTGCCGGCCTTGTCGTTCTGGGGTGGGAGGACGCCGTCGCCTATGTGCGCGCGGCCGAGGCCGCATTGCGTCCCGTCATCCTGCAGGCTGGGCCGGGCGCGCGCGCGCACATGCCGCTTCCGGTGTTCGGCGCGATGTTCCGCGTGCTGGCAGATCACGCCACGGTTCCGGTCGTGGCCCATCTCGACCACGGTGAAGATCTTGCCGTCTGCCGGCAGGCCATCGACTGCGGCTTTACGTCGGTGATGTTCGATGGCTCCCGGCTGCCGCTTGACGAGAACATCGTGCGGACGGCCGAGATCGCGGCGCTGGCCCGAAGCCGCGGCGTTTCGGTGGAGGCGGAGCTTGGCCATGTCGGTTATCCGGGCGGGGTGGCGTCACTTGGCACCGACCCAGGCGAGGTGGCCCGGTTCGTTCGCGAGACCGGCGTTGATGCACTGGCCGTCTCGGTCGGCAACAGCCATCTGATGACCTCGCCTGACGCCGACGTGGATTTCTTGCGGCTGAAGGACATCCAGTCTGCCGCGCCGGTAATGCCGCTTGTACTGCACGGCGGCTCCGGCCTGTCGCATGAGCTGCGCCGCAGGGTTGTTCGCGAAACCTCTGTCTGCAAAGTCAATATCGGGACCGAATTGCGCATGGCCTTCGGGCAGGCCTTGCGCGAGACCCTCGTGAAGGATCCCGCGCAATTCGACCGCATCCGCATCCTGCGCGAGACGATCGGCCCGGTTGCGGAAGCCGCGCAGGCCGTGATCGAGAACCTCGGACCAGGCTGACGAAACCCGATCTCCAGAGGGAGCGGGCCGACCGGAGGGCGTGCCGAGAGTCATTCCTGACGATCGAACAGCGTCTGCTGTTGCGTCCGGGCCTAGCCCCAGGGCAGCGACCAGGTCTTGACGTTGGTAAAGCTCTTCATCGCTTCGATCACGCCCTCCTTGTAGCCGTTGCCGCTGTCCTTGATGCCGCCGAAGGGCGACATCTCGATCCGGTAGCCAGGGACCTCCCAGATGTTCACCGTTCCGACGACGAGGCCACGGATATAGGCCTGCATCCTGCCCCAGTCATTTGTGCAGACGCCAGACGACAGGCCGTAGGGGGTCGAGTTCGAGATCTTCATCACCGCCGCATCGTCATCCGGAACGCGGACGATCGGCACGACCGGACCGAAGGTCTCTTCCATCACCAGTTCGCTTTCGTGCGGGACGTGGTCGACCACGATCGGCGGCAACAGCGCGCCCTTGCGGCCCGGATGGTAGAGGATCTTCGCGCCGCTCTTCTCGGCGTCGAACACACGGCGTTCGAAGGTTTCCGCTGCCTGCGCGTGAACGACGCAGCCAAGCTCGGTCGTCGGATCCATCGGGTCGCCGAAGCGCAGCTTCTTCGCCCGTTCCAGGACCAGCGGAACGAAGCGGTCCGCCACGCTTTCCTGCACGAGAATGCGCTTGACCGCCGTGCAGCGCTGGCCCGAGTTCTTGGTCGCGCCTGCGACCGCAAGGTCTGCCGCCTTCGCCAGGTCGGCATCGGAAAGGTCGTTGCAGATGATCAAGGGATCGTTGCCGCCGAGTTCCAGCACCTGACGCTTGTAGACCGCCTTGGCCGCGATCATCTTGCCGACCGGAATACCGCCAGTGAAGGTGATCAGGTCGAAGTCGGGGTTGGTGATCATCTCGTCGCCGATGTCGCCCGGCCAGCCGGTGACCACCGACAACATCTGCGGCGGCAGCCCGGCCTCGTAAAGCGCGTCCGCCAGCCAGATCGCGGTCAGCGGCGTCAGCTCAGTCGGCTTGACCACGATGCAGTTGTTGGTCGCGATCGCCGGCGCGATCTTGTGGCTGACCATGTTCAGCGGGTGGTTGAACGGCGTGATCGCCGAGATGGCGCGCAGCGGCTCCCGCGTGGTGAAGATCTTGCGCGCCTTCCCGTGGGGCGTCAGGTCGCACGAGAAGATCTCGCCATCGTCATGGATGCACATCTGGCCGGCGAGCGTGTAGACGTCGTAGGCCCGGCCGCATTCATAAAGCGCGTCCGCCAGCGAGATCCCCAGTTCCGCAGTGATGATGGGCGCCAGTTCCGCTTTGCGGTCGTTGATGATCCGCGCGACGTTCAGCAGGATCTTCTGCCGCTCGTAACGGGTCAGCGTCGGCTGGTAGGCCGCGGCAATGGCGAAGGCCTCGCGCGCATGCTCGGCCTTGCCGGCGGGAACGGTTCCGATCAGCTCGCCCGTATAGGGGTAGTGGACCGGAACTCGGTCCTGCGTGTCGACCTTTCGGCCGGCAATGCGCATCTGTTCGTGGCGGACGGCAATGGGAGCTTTCGTCATGATTCAGATCGCGGCGGCTGTGGTGGCGTAAAGGAAGGCGTCGAAGTTGCGCAGGACGGGCGCATTCGGCAGGTCGACCTTGCGGTTGATGATGAAGGGCACCTCCTGTTCGGTCAGGCCACCATGACTGCGCAGCGGCTCCTTGAGCGCCGCGAGGTCGTGGCGATGCGCCGAGGTGCCGAGCGTCATGTTCTCGGTCGAGATCATCACCACATCCCCGATCCGGTCCCCTGGCAATTCAAAACGGCGGATGGCCTCGGCCTTGTCGACGACCAGCATCATGCCGGGAACGGCGGAGAGTCGCTGAACCATCGCGGCCACATCGGTGCCAGGAGGCAGGTAGGCCGTGGCGAAGGAGCCAAGGGCGCCGTGATGGACCACATAGGGATCGGTGATCGGCAGAATCACTCGCGCCGCAGCCTTGCCGAGCCAGTCGTCGAGCAGGTCCTGGACATAGACCACCGCAGGGCTGCCATCGGCCTTGTGCTTCGGCTTCATCCCGTGGTCGGCCGTGACGACGACGGCCGCGCCAAGCGCGTCGAGCTGTCCAAGATACCCGTCGAACATGGCGTAGAAATCCAGCGCTCCCTGATCTTCCGGGGCAAACTTGTGCTGGATGTAGTCGGTCGTCGACAGGTACATCACGTCCGGCTTCCACTCCTGCAGGAGCTTCACCCCGGCAGCGAAGACGAATTCCGACAGGTCCGCCGAATAGACCTCTGGAACCGGACGGCCCAGCCATTTGCTGGCGTTGTCCAGGCCGTTCGCGGCCATCGTCGCGGTGTCGGCCTTTTCCGACGAGAAGCAGATCGCCCTCCCGTCCTCAAAAGTCAGCCCCGCGCCGAGAAGGGCGCGCAGCTTGTCCTTGGCGGTGATTACCGCGACCCGCGCCCCGGCCTGGTGGAAGGCGGCAAACACGGTGGGCGCCCGCAGGAAGCGGACGTCGTTCATCATCACTTCCTGCCCGGTCTCGGGTTCGTAGAGATAGTTGCCGCAGATGCCGTGGACGATCGGCGGGCGGCCCGTCGCGATGGACAGGTTGTTGGGATTGGTGAACGACGGAATGACGGAATGTGCCATGCGATCGGTGCCGGCGGCGCGGATGCGCTTGAGGTTCGGCATCAGCCCCTTGGCGATGGCCACGTCGAGATAAGCGGGCTCGCAGCCATCAAGGCAAATCGCCACGGCAGGCACCTTGGGCCAGGGATAGGCGCGGTCGTTCGCTACGACGGGGGGATGGGAAGGCTTGTTCATGTCGAAAAGGTCCTTGGGGAAGGGCGTGTTGCTGACCCTGCCCCCCTCGCCGGAAATCCGGTCGTCGCGGGGACAGGGCTCGGATCATCCTAGGCCGCGAGCTTGGCCCGCTCTTCGAGCGCTGCGGCGGGCGGTGCGGCGCTGGTAACGCCCATTTCGGTCAGGCACTCGCCGGCGGCCTGCACCACGCGGCGCATCACGTGTTCGTCCATCCGACCGATGCAGCCGATGCGGAAGCTGTCCACCACCGTCAGCTTGCCCGGATAGATGATGAAGCCCTTGGCCTTCATCTTTTCGTAGAACGACTGGAACACGAAAGCCGGATCGGCGGGGCAGAAGAAGGTCACGATGATGGGCGACAGCCAGCGGTCCTTCAGCAGGGTCTCGAACCCCAGGCCGCGCATGCCTTCGACCATCACGTCTCTGTTCCGGGTATAGCGCGCGAGCCGGGCCGGCGAACCCCCCTCCTCCTTGTGCAGTCGCAGCGCCTCGAGGAACGCGGCGACCGTATGCGTCGGCGGGGTGTAGCGCCACTGGCCGGTCTTTTGCATGTAGGTCCACTGGGCATGCACATCGAGTGCCAGCGAATGGCTGTTGCCGCGCGAGGCCTCGAGTTCGGACTTGCGGGCAATGACGAAACCAAAGCCCGGCACCCCTTCGATGCACTTGTTGGCCGAAGAGACCAGCGCCTCGTACCGGATGCGGTGGACATTCAGGTCGGCGGCGCCGAAGGCCGACATGGAGTCGATCAGCAGCTTGCGACCCCGGGCATAGACGGCCTCGGAAATCTCTTCGACCGGGTTCAGGATACCTGAGGAGGTTTCGCAGTGAATGGCGATGACATGGGTGATGGCCGGGTCGGCGTCGAGCGCGCGCCCAACTTCGTCGCCACGCGGCGGCATGTAATCGCCCTTGTCGATCAGGGTATAGGCGCGGCCCAGGTAACGCATCGTCTCAGCCGCGCGCAGACCGTAGGCGCCGTTGGCCAGCACCAGCACTTTGCCGGTCTTGGCCACGAAGGTGCCGAGCATTGCCTCGACGCAGTAGCTGCCCGAGCCCTGCAGCGGCACGCAGACGAATGTGCCGTCCGTGTCGCCGGCCATTGCCACCAGCTGGTCGCACATCGACTTGGTCATCGCGCGGAAGTCGCTGTCCCAGCTGCCCCAGTCCCGCAGCATGGCCTCCTTGGTGGACAGCGCGGTGGTCAGGGGGCCGGGGGTCAGAAGGCAGGGCTCGCCGAGGGCGGGCGGAGGGAAGGGGGCAGGCATCGGAACCTCCGTTTCGGTTGGCGGCACCATTTCAGGTTTCCTTCCATCTGTGAAATCGTTATTTCAGATCAAATCATAAACTAGGCTTATGTCAGGCAGTCGTCATGCGTCATGTCCAGTTGCGCGCCTTCCATCACGTCGCGGTCTGCGGCGGGTTTTCCCGGGCTGCCGAAGACCTTCATCTGACCCAGCCGGCGATCTCTGATCAGGTGAGAAAGCTAGAAGAAGAATATGACATCCTTCTCTTCAATCGCCATCACCGGCAGGTCACGCTGACCGAGGCTGGCGAAAGGCTTCTCGCCATCACCCGCCGGCTTTTCGACAGCGAGGCGCAGGCGCTGGAATTCCTGACCGAGAACCGCGCCCTGCGGTCGGGTCATCTGCGCATCGTTGCCGACAGCGCCCACCACCTTCTTGGTACGCTCGCCACCTTCCGCGAACTCTATCCCGGCGTGCAGGTCACGGTGACGGCAGGCAACTCTGAAACGGTGCTGGAGCGTCTGCGCCGCTACGAGGCCGACCTTGGCATTCTTGGTGAAGTACCTGAGCAGGCGGAATTCGACGTAATGCGCCTTTCGGCCTCTCCGATTGTCGCCTTCGTCGCGCGCAGCCATCCACTCGCCGCGCGCGACACCTTGCCACTTGCAGCACTGGCCGACTGGCCGCTGGTCCTGCGCGAGCGCGGATCGAAGACCCGGCTCAAGCTGGAAGAGGCGGCGTTGCGGGCCGGATTCCTTCTCCGCCCGGCGGTCGAGGCGGAAGGGCGTGAGGCGGTGCGGGAGATCGTCGCTTCTGGCGCAGGCGTGGGTTTCGTCTCGGCGGCGGAGATGGGTGAGGATCCGCGCCTTGTCCCCCTGCGGCTTGAAGGGGGCGAGGAGATGCGCATGGACGAGGCGCTGGTGGCGCTGGCCGAGCGGCGCGGGGCCAAACTGGTCGCCGCCTTCTTCCAGATTGCCCGGGCGCGCCCGCTTGCTTCCGGTTCCTGACCGCAGGGATGATCGAGCAGGGCCATGACTCCGATCAAGCCACATCCCGCAAATCCGCTGTAGTCTCGGCGCGAGGAAGCTGCACGATGGTCTGTGTGGACATCGGGGATTCCTAAGTCCGGACCGTGTCGAATGCAGAGGAATCCGATGACCAGACCGGCGCAGGAGGCCAGTTACTGGGACCACCCGGCCACAGAACTGGCGTCGAAGTTGGGCAGCGGACCCGAGGGCCTTGCCACCAAGACGGCGAAACGGGTGTTGGAAGCGGGCGGGCCGAACAGCGTCGACGATGAACGTGGCCTGACGGTCCTTTCTCTGCTCTTTGGGCAGTTCGAAAGCCCGCTGGTCCTGATCCTTGTCTTCGCTGCCGTCATCTCGCTTGCCCTTCAGCAATGGGTCGACGCCGGAATAATCCTTGCGATTGTGATCGGCAGCTCGCTCTTGGGCTTTCTGCAAGAGTACCGTGCCTCCAACGCAGTAGCAGAGCTGAAGAAGCGCCTGGCCCTGACGGCCCGGGTTCTGCGCGATGGAGATTCAGTGGTCTTGCCGGTGACGCAGATCGTGCCCGGCGACATCGTGCTTCTGTCGGCCGGGAATCTCGTTCCCGCGGACGGCCGGATCATCGAGGCCCAGGATTTCCTGGTCAGCGAAGCCAGCATGACGGGCGAATCCTTTCCGGTTGAAAAGCGTCCGGGTGTCGTCGCCGCCGATGCGCCATTGGCAGAGCGGACGAATTGCGTCTTCCTGGGTGCTTCCGTGCGAAGCGGAACCGCCCGGGTGCTTGTCGCGCGCACGGGCCGGCAGACGGAATTCGGGGCGATAGCCTCGCGGCTGCGCATGCGGGCGCCCGAGACCGATTTCGGGCGCGGCATCCGGCAGTTTGGCTATCTCCTGATCCGGGTGATGGTCCTGATCGTCTTCTTCGTCATGATCGTGAACCTTGGCCTGGAACGACCGCCAATGGAGTCGCTGCTCTTTGCGGTCGCGCTGGCGGTCGGACTTTCGCCGGAGCTTCTGCCCGCGATCATCAGCGTCACCCTGTCGGCCGGCGCGCGAGCCATGAGCAGGCGCGGCGTGATCGTCAGGCGTCTCGATGCCATCGAGAACCTGGGTAGCATGACGGTCCTTTGCACCGACAAGACCGGGACCCTGACCGAAGGACAGATTGTCCTGACGGACGTCCTGGACGCCGGGGGCAAGCCGTCGGCCGAGGTGCGTCGCCTGGCCTTCCTCAATGCCGCGCTCGAGACCGGGATCGAGAACCCGCTGGATGCGGCCATTGTCGCCGCCGGTGCGGGGGCCGGGCTCGACGCCGACGATGTCACCAAGATCGACGAGATTCCCTATGACTTCGAGCGGCGGCGTCTGACCATCGTCGTCTCTGAACAGGGGGTAACGGATCGGCACCTGATCATCTCGAAAGGTGCTTTCGAAGAGGTGCTCTCGATCTGCACCGGACTGATCAGTGACGGAAGCGAGGTGCCGCTGGACGCCGCGGCGAGAGCCGGACTCGAGGCAGAGTTCACGGCAATGGGGGAGAAGGGCTTTCGCGTCCTCGCCCTCGCCACTCGCAGCCATCCCGTTCAGGCTGACTACGACCGAACAGACGAGTGCGAGATGGTGTTCCGCGGCTTTCTCGTCTTCCTGGATCCGCCCAAGCCCGAGGCGAGGCAGACCATCCGCGATCTCTCGCAGCTGGGCATCGCGATCAAGGTCATCAGCGGCGACAACCGGCATGTGACCGCACATCTTGCCGAGCAGGTGGGTCTGGATGCAGCCTCGATCCTCACCGGCGAAGAGATCGCCGCAATGCGGGACGAGGCCCTCTGGCATCTTGCCCCCCGGACCGACCTTTTCGTGGAAATCGACCCGCAGCAGAAGGAACGCATCGTGCGGGCGCTGCAACGCACGGGAAACTCGGTCGGTTATCTCGGCGACGGGATCAACGATGCGCCTGCGCTCCATGCCGCCGATGTCGGCATCTCGGTGGCGGAAGCTGTCGATGTCGCCCGGGAAAGCGCCGACATCATTCTTCTGAGCCGCGATCTGGACGTGCTGCGCCGGGGAGTCGAGGATGGCCGGCGCACCTTCGCCAATACCTTGAAGTACATCTCCATCACCACCAGCGCGAACTTTGGCAACATGGTCAGCATGGCGCTGATTACGCCTATGCTGCCGTTCCTGCCGCTTGCGGCCAAGCAGATCCTGCTCAACAACTTCCTGTCCGATCTGCCGTCGATCGCCATCTCCAGCGACAATGTCGATGCAGAGCGCATCTCGGCCCCGCAGCGCTGGAACATCCGGGACATCCAGCGATTCATGGTGGTCTTCGGCCTGACCAGTTCGGTCTTCGACCTGATCACGTTCGCCATCCTGCTCTATGTCCGGCATGCGGGCGAGGCTGAGTTCCAGACGTCGTGGTTCATCATCTCGCTTCTGACCGAGTTGGCCGTCGTGCTGGTCCTGCGCACACGCAAACCCTTCTACCGAAGCCGACCCAGCCGGCTCCTGCTGTTCGCGACGCTGACAGTCTCGGCCGCAACCTTCGCGATCCCCTATCTTGGCCCTCTCAGCGCCATGTTCGGGTTTGCCCCGCTATCGGTGGCAGACCTGACTGTCGTGGTGCTGATCGTCGGGGGCTACATCGCTGCAACGGAATTGACGAAGGCATGGTTCTACCGCGACGCGAAATGAAATCGGCAAACGGCATCCGCACCTGAACCCGCCGCACTCTGCTAGAGCGCAGCGCGCAGGCTTCTCAGCGCCCGTGACTGCGGTCGTAGCCGCTGACAGAGGGGGAATGCCAGCCCGCCAACGCACCGTCGGCCGGCTTCAGAATCTCGACCCGCAGGGGATGGCAGGCGGCGCTGTCCGAGGAATGCTCGGACGAGCAATCGCCACCCGGACAGGCAGACAGCGCCCCCAGAAGGTCGATCTCGGCGAAGAACTCCAGATAGTCGCCGGGCCGCACGGGGCTTGCCTTCATGAAATACTGCCCCGTGTCTCGGGTGAAGCCGGTGCACATGAAGACGTTCAGCACGTCATGCACATGCGGCTCGGCTTCGCGCAGCGAAAGCCCCGTCGCATCGGAAAGGGTGCGGGTCAGGTTCGAATGGCAGCAATGATGATACTGGCCGCCATGGCTCAGCAGGTTGTGCGTATAGGGATCGCAGCGCGTGCCGATCACGTCATGGACCGAACCGCCGAAGGCATCGAAGCCATACCAGTCGAGCGTGTCATGCGTGATCGTCGCGATCGGCCGCAGGAAGGGCAAGCAGGACCACATTCGGTCGCCGGTGGTCAGATGCGTGCCATGCAGCGCCCGCGTCTTGCCCGAGTAGAAACGCTCGGTCAGGTCATGCGCATTCCACAGGTTCAGGTCGCCGACCTGCGGCCCTTCGACCGAATGGATGCGGAAGAAATGGCCGGCGGGAACGCGGAAATGCGCGGCCTCGCGCGGGGCCGCTGTCGCCTCGGACACGGTGGTCAGGGAAGCGCGCGCGCGGGCATAGATCTCCATCGGCGCCGGGGGAAGCGTGTCGACCGGATAGCAGATGACCGGGGCGATCGTGCGACGAGCCTCCCCATCCTTGGGGAGGGCGTTTTCGGGGTGCTTGAGCTTCACGTAAGGGGCCTCGTGCGGGAGTGACCCCGAAGTGGGTAGCAGCCGGGCGCGGCGCCGTCGCGCGGTCCTGCGACCCCGCCTGTCGCTGGTCGACCTTCGGCTTGCCAGCGGCCACTCGCTTGAATTTGTCGCCCCGGAAGCTCGCCCGGACTACGGCATCTCTCCCTGATCCTCGGGAAGAGATGCCTGGACGATCTTTTGCGCCGAGCGGCTGGGGCTCTTGTCAGCCCGAAATCGACTTCAGGTAGGCGATGATGAAGTCCTGAACCGTCGGATCGGTGATGCCGACATGGCGCATCTTGGTGCCGGGGACCAGGCCGTCATTGTCCTCCATCCATGCCTTGATCCCGCCCGTCGTCCAGACGATGTTGGCGTTCTTCAGTGCGGGGGAATAGGGATAGCCCTTGAAGCTGCCCGCCTTGCGGCCGACCACACCTTCCAGCAGAGGACCGTAACTCGACTTGTCGGCATCGGTCGAATGGCAGCGGCGGCAATCGGCGTCGAACAGTTCCTTGCCGGCGTCGATCTTGATCTGGCCGAACGAGTGGTCCTCCGCATGGACGGGCGCCGAAAGCGGGGCGAGGGCCAGAAGCGCGCCAAGCGCGAGGGGGCCAAGGGCGGGTCTGGATTTCATGGCTGCTGTCCTTTGCATTTGAGGTGCCACAATTTTCCACTTCGCGCGCGCAGCAGAGTTTGACCTAGGTCAACCAAAACCGGGCTTATGGTCGTAGATTCGGGGACTTTATGGTCGTAGTTTTGGCTTCGGACGTCCATTTCGGGCCGGAATAGCCGTTGCTAACCGCCGATCCGCCGCCAGCGTGCAGCCTCCAGATCCGGGGCATTTCCTTCGGCGCGAAGCAGCTCGTCCAGCCGCGCGCGACCTTCGGTCTTGCGGCAGACCGGGTCGGGGGCGGAGGCATCGCCCAGCACGGCGAGCGCCTGGCAGCGGCAGCCGCCAAAATCGATCTCGCGTCGGTCGCAGGACCGGCAGGGCTCGGGCATCCAGTCGGTGCCGCGGAAGGCGGCAAAGGCAGGACCGCAATACCAGATCTCTTCCAGCGTCAGGTCGCGGACATTGGCAAAGCGCATACCGGGAATGGTTTGCGCCGCGTGGCAGGGCAGCACTGCGCCGTCGGGTGCAATGTTGAACCCGGTCGACCCCCAGCCGCCCATGCAGGCCTTGGGCAGGTCGGCGTAATAGTCGGGCGGCACGAAGTCGATCACCAGCTTGCCCGCCCGTGCCGCCCGCGCCTCGGCCACCAGCCGCTTGGCCTCGTCCACCTGAGCGCGGGTCGGTTGCAGGACGGCGCGGTTCTCCAGCGCCCAGCCCTGGAACTGCACACAGGCAATCTCGACCCGGCGCGCACCCAGCCGCTCGGCAAGGTCGAAGACCTCGGGAAGTTCGCCAAGGTTGTGGCGGTGCATGACGGCATTCAGCGTAAGCGCCACGCCCGCCTGCGCGATGGCTTCGGCGATCTCCATCTTCTTCGCAAAGCCGCCTCGATAGCCACCGACGCGATCCGCCGTCTCGGACCGGGTCCCCTGCACCGACAGCTGGACATGGTCCACGCCCGCCGCCACGATCTCGGTCAGCCGCTCCTCGGTCAACCCGATGCCCGAGGTGATGAGGTTGACGTAAAGCCCCGCCTCCCGCGCCGCCGCGACGATCTGCGCCAAGTCACGGCGCGACGCTGGCTCGCCGCCCGACAGATGCACCTGAAGCACCCCGAGCGTGGCCGCCTGCCGGAACGCGTCTGCCCACTCCTCCGTCGACAACTCGGCCTCGCGCCGGGCAAGGTCCACCGGGTTCGAGCAATAGGGGCAGGACAGCGGACAGCGATGCGTCAGCTCGGCCAGCATCGCGATTGGCGGGGGGATCAGGCGTGCACCGTCAGCCATTCAGGTCCACCAGCCTTTCCTTCGCCAGACCCTGAAGGAAGTCGGCGACGTCCGGCTCGACCTCTGCGATCGGGGCATCGAAGTCCGCAGCCAGCCCGGCGGCGAGCTCCGAAAGCGGGGTGACGCCGTCCACTCGCGACAGGATCGCATGACCGATCTCGTCCAGCATCAGCGTCCGCTCGGGGGCCAGCAGCACGTGGGCGGCGCGCACGCCATCCCAGTGCAGCCGCACCCCGCGCGGCAGCACCGGGATCACAGCAGTCCCTCGCCCGGTCGCCAGGCGCCGGGCGGAATGCGACCCGGCTCGACATAGCCGTTCCACAGCGCGTCAAGCTGCGCCCAGAGGACATCGGTCTTGAAGATCAGCGCCGCCGCCGCCGCATCCTGATCCGCCGGCGTCACGGCATGGTCGATCACCCATTGCAGGCCAAAGGCCACGTCCTTGGGTGCCTCGGTCAGGCGGTGGCGGAAATAGGCCATCGTTTCGGGCGTGGCGAAGTCGTAGTGCTCGAGCAGACCAGCAATTCGCTCGGCATGGATCTTGGGCGCGAAAAGCTCGGTCAGGGACGAGGCGACAGCCTGCAGGAGCGGACGCTCGCGCACGTAATGGACATAGGCATCGACCGCGAACCGCGTGGCGGGCATCACGCCGACGCCGGAGGCGACATAGTCGGGGTCAAGTCCCACAGCCTCGGCCAGCTTCAGCCAGCGGCGGATGCCGCCGCCGCCCTCCGAACTCCCGTCGTGATCCTCGATCCGGCTGCGCCAGGCCCGGCGCAGATCAGGGTCTTCGACCCGGCTCATGAAGGCCGCGTCCTTCATCGGGATGCGGCTTTGGTAATACCAGCGGTTGACCACCCAGGCGCGCACCTGGTCCTGCGTTGCCCCGCCGCCATGGAGCATCCGGTGGAACGGGTGCTTGTCGTGATACCGCTCGTCGCCGATGCGGCGCAGCCGGGCTTCGAAATCAGTCATGGGCTTTGTCATTTCAGTCATGGCACCACCTGCATTCCGTCTTGTGCGACCTCCCATCCCGCCGCGGAGACTTCCGCCCGCTCGGGGCTGTCGGGCCGCAGGACCGGGTTGGTATTGTTGATGTGGATCAGCATTTTGCGTCCCAGTCCGGTCTTGGCGAAGCGGGCAAGCGACCCGCTGGCGCCGCCGATCGCGATATGCCCCATCCGGCTGCCAGTCTTGGTGCCGACCCCGGCCGCGGCCAGTTCGTCATCGGCAAAGACCGTCCCGTCGAACAGGAGCAGATCGGCCCCCTCGATCCGCGCAAGAAGCCAGTCCGGCACCTCGGCGCATCCAGGGATGTAGTAAACGCGTCTCTCGCCCGCGGTAATTTCCAGCCCGACCGTCTGTCCGCCCAGACGGTGCCCTTCGCCATGATCGTGCTCGAGGAACAGCGCGACTTTGCCGGGGACGGCAAAGGGTGTCACTGCCAAGCCTGGCAGCGGGCTGAAGACACGGTCCAACGTCATTTCGCGACGCATCACGAGTCCCTCCGCCATGACCCCGAAAACGCCATTCCCGCCCAGCACCCCATGGGTCTCGGCGCTGGCCCACAGATCGAACGCGGTCCCCTCGCGCAGGGACAGAAGGCCGGCAATGTGATCGACATCCGCATTGGTTACGACCACCGCGCGGATCGGGCTGCCGCGCAGCCCTAACGGCGCCAGCGCCGGCGTGGCCTCGATCTGGGCTCGGATGTCGGGCGAGGCGTTCAGCACCACCCAGTCCCGTCTGTCCAAAGAAACGGCCACGGATGATTGCGTCATCCGTGGCAGCTTGCCCCTGCGGGCATCGGCGCAGTTCCGGCACCCGCAGTTCCATTGCGGCACCCCGCCGCCCGCGGCGGCTCCAAGCACCGTCAGGATCATGGCATGGGCCTTCTCAGATCACCGTGCGGTCATCGTCCTCGGCGGGGCCGTACATGTTGATTTCCATTCCGCACCGCACTTCCACGGCCTTCGGTTTGCTCCAGCGCATCGGTTGTCCTCCTCTAGGTCCGGTCATTAGGGCACGATTCCCGATCCCGGCATATGCGACCTTGGGAGGATGGACAGCGCGCCGACGGCGACCGTCCCGGACTTGGAAGCTATCGTGCAGGGGGCGTGAAGGTCAGGCCATGCTCCTTGAACACGGCGGCGACGCGCCCGTCGGCCAGGGCCTTTTCGATGGCCATATCAACGGCGTAGCCCAGATCCTTATGTTGGAGGCCCACGCCGACGCCAAGCGTCCACTTCCCGCGAGCAAAGCCCAGGAGCGGCGGCTCGGTCACCGCGAAATCGGTGCCCGCATGGCGGGTCAGGCCGCCTTCCAACTCTCCGCGTGGCGCCATGGCGGCCATGGCCTCTCCCGAGGCCAGGGCATCGACTGCCGCCTGGGCTGAGGGGAAGCGGTTGATCTTGGCCTGAGCCCCAAGCAGGTTGGTCAGGAAGAAATCGGAAATCGAGTCGTTCTCGACCGCGACAGGGTCATAGCGGAAATACGGAGGGGTCGGCGGCTTCTCGGGGTAGTCGGCGGGCCGGTAGGCGATGGCGACCGTCTCGGTCATGTACTGGCCTGTGAAGGTGACCTGCTCGATGCGACAGACGAGTTCGCTGTCATAGGGCACATGCAGCATGACGTCGCTGACATGCCCGTTCACCACGGCGCCTTTCCAGACATAGTTCATCAGGTCGGCTTCAAGGTTCTCGCCGGCCTGTACCATGCGAAACCGCGGCGTCACGCCCAGATCGGCGGCGATGATGCGCCCGATGTCCACATCGACGCCCCTGACTTCGCCGGCTTCTTCGTAGGACCAGGGAAAGAAGTCCTCATAGACGGCGAATTCGATCCAGCCTTCGTCGACGATACGGTCGAAGTCGCGTCCGACATCCTGTGCGAAGGTGTTCTGGGGCTTGGCCTGCGGGACGTAGCCTTCGCAACGCGCGAAGGCGCCACCCGGCAAGGTGGCGCCCAGAAGAACTGCCAGAAGCAGGCGGCGGTTCATCTCAATGCGAGGCCGACAGGCCCACTGTCAGAATGTCCGCGGCCTCTTTCCAGGTTTCCGGCTTGTCCGTCAGGATCAGTGACGCCTCGAAAGCGACGCTGTCGGAGACCGGCGCGCCCGAGGCCGTCTTGACCTCTTTCGAAATGCTTTCCAGTTCGGACTTCAGCGCCGCCGGGTCCTGGACGTTGCCGGAAGCGAGCTCGTCGCGGATCGTGTGCAGCCGCTCCGAATGCGCGTCGAGCGCGCCATCCTCGGGGCGGGTCTCGATATAGGTTCGGATCGCCCAGCCGGCCTTCTGGCCCAGAACCTCTCCAAAGGCGGGCATCTTCGTCGTGCCGTCCTGGGTATAGCCATGCTGGAACCGCTCGACGAACCATTCGTCACCATATTCCGACGCCTCGAGGAAGCGAAGGTCGGGGGCAAGACCGCCCGAAACCGCCCCCAGGCCGTGGCAGCGGGCGCAGTTCTGGTTGAAGCCGGAGGATCCGATCTGCACGGCCGTCAGCCAAGTCTCGTAGCCGGCCTTTTCTTCCCGGTAGGGGTTCTCGGTCAGCCATTCCTCGCCCACGTCGGGCAAGGCATCGGTATTGACCGGCTGAGGGGTGACATCGCCGTGTCCGGCTGCCATTTGGGCCACACCCAGAAGGGCGACGGCGGCAAGCGCGCCCCGCAGAAAGATCTTGGACATGGTAACTCCCTTGCATGTGTTCGGCGGAAGATAGGTCCCGGTGCCGCAGCGCGGAATTCGACCTAGGTCGCAATCCCCCGTTCGACCTTGGTCGTATTTCGTGGGCGAGGACGGCGCACCTAGGGTTCCTGCGGGAGGAGACCGTCATGGAAACCAGCTTTGCACGGGCGGCGGTACCGCTGGCGCTTGCGGCGACGCTGTTTGGCGGCAGCCCCGCTCTGGCCGAACTGTCGATTCCGATGGTCTATCTCCGGCAGGAGGTCGCTGCGCCGCCAGTGCTGTCAAACCTCGACCCTATTCCCGAAGATCGTGGCATTGCGGGTGCCGAACTGGCCCTTGCCGACACGATGACCACCGGCCGGTTCATGGGGCAGAGCTACAGTCTCGACATCAAATCGGTCCCGCCCGGGGATGACCTTGTCGCGGCTGCCAAGGCCGCTCTGACGGAGTCGTCGATCCTGTTCGTCGATGCCCCGACTGAGGACATCCTCAAGGTCGCGGACCTGCCGGAAGCACAGAGCGCGCTTCTGTTCAATGTCTCTTCGGGCGATCGGCGCCTGCGCGATGCGGACTGCCGGGCGAACCTGCTCCACTCCATTCCAGAGGACGCGATGCGCACCGACGCGCTGATGCAGGTCCTGCTGGAAAGGCGCTGGACACGCACGGTGCTGATCGTCGGGCCGCGGCCGGCCGACCGCGCGCTGGCGGACACACTGAAGGCGTCGGCCGCAAAATACGGGGTCGAGATCCTGGCGGAAAAGGACTGGACTTTTGACACTGACCTGCGCCGCGCGACGGGGCAGGAAATTCCCCTGTTCACCCAGGATTTCCCCGACTACGACATCCTGCTGATCGCCGACGCGACCGACGATTTCGCCCGCTATGTCCAGGACAACACCTGGCTTCCGCGTCCAGTCGCCGGATCGGACGGGCTGCGGCCCGAAGGCTGGGCGCCCGTGCTGGAGCAATGGGGCGCGGTCCAGTTGCAGAACCGGTTCGAGAAGGCGGCCGGACGTGACATGCAATCGCGCGACTACGCGGCCTGGGCCGCGCTGCGCACGGTTGGCGAAGCGGTGACGCGCACGAATTCCGCCGACCCGCAGGTGCTGCGCGGATACATCCTGTCGGATGCCTTCACCCTGGACGGATTCAAAGGGCGCAGCCTGAGCTATCGGGGCTGGAACGGCCAGCTGCGGCAGCCGATCGCGGTCGTGAATGCGCGCGCGCTCGTGGAACTCGCCCCACTCGACGGCTTCCTGCATCAGGTCAACGAACTCGACAGCCTCGGCCTTGATCAGCCGGAAAGCGCCTGCACCGCCTTTGGAGGATGACGTGAACCGGATACTGACCACTCTGTTGTTCATCGCGCTGCCGCTCCCCGGTAGTGCCGCCGAGATCTGGGTCACGAACGAGAAGGACGACAACATCTCGGTCATCGACGTGGATACGCTCGAGGTCGTCCGCACGATCCCGACCGGCGAGCGGCCGCGCGGGATAACCTTCAACTCGGACCACAGCCGCGCCTATATCTGCGCCTCTGACAGCGACACGGTTCAGGTCATGGACCCGGCGACCGGCGAGATCTTGCATGATCTTCCGTCCGGCGAGGATCCCGAGCAGTTCGTGCTTGCCCCAGACGACCGTCATCTGTGGATTGCCAACGAGAATGACGCGGTGACGACCGTGGTCGACGTGGAAAGCCGTAAGGTCGTCGGCCAGATCGATGTCGGGATCGAACCCGAGGGGATGGCAGTCTCGCCCGATGGCAAGATCGTCATTACCACCTCCGAGACGACCAATATGGCGCATTGGATTGACACGGCGACCAACACGATCTTCGCCAATACCCTTGTCGATGCCCGCCCCCGTCATGCGGAATTCACCAAGGGCGGAGCCGAGCTTTGGGTCAGTTCGGAAATCGGCGGAACGGTGACGGTCTTCGATGTCGCTTCGCAGGTCGAGACGCACAAGATCCGCTTCGCCATCCCCGGGGTAAGCAATGACCTGATCCAGGCGGTCGGCATCCAGTTTTCGCCCGACGGCAAGACGGCGTTTGTCGCCCTCGGTCCCGCAAACCACATTGCCGTGGTGAATGCCGAGACCTACGAGGTCGAGGATTATATTCTCGTTGGCCGCCGCGTCTGGCACATGACCTTTTCGCCAGATGGCAGCCAGCTGTTCACCACCAATGGCGTTTCGGGCGACGTGACGGTGATCGACGTCGCCTCCCGCCAGCCTGTGAAATCGATCAAGGTCGGCCGCTTCCCATGGGGGGCAGCGACGCGCCCCTGAGGCGGGAAAGGAACCTGGAAAGGACAGAAAGAGGCAGACATGGCCGGGCTGACCGTAGAAGGCATCACCTATGATTTCCGCACCAAGCGGGCGCTGGAGGATGTCACCTTCACGGTCGAGCCCGGCCGTTTCTGCGCGCTCCTCGGCCCGAACGGCGCAGGCAAGTCCACGCTCTTCGGCCTGCTGACGCGGCTTTTCGTGGCCCGCGCCGGCCACATAGAGATCGCAGGCCACGATCTGTCGCGCGAGCCCCTTGCGGCACTTTCCCAGCTGGGTGTGGTGTTCCAGTCCTCGACGCTGGATCTTGACCTGACCGTACGCCGCAACCTGCTTTACTTCGCAGCGCTGCACGGGATCTCGGGGCGCGAGGCAGAACGCCGGACGGCCGAGGCGCTGGATCGGCTTGGCATGGCCGAACGGGCGGGCGAAAGGGCCGGCGCCCTGAACGGCGGCCACCGCCGCAGGATGGAGATCGCCCGCGCCCTGATCCACCGCCCGTCGGTCTTGCTCCTCGATGAGCCGACTGTCGGGCTTGATGCCGCCTCGCGGGCGGCGATCACCGCGCATGCCCATGATCTGGCGGGGCAGAGGCTGACCGTGCTCTGGGCCACGCATCTGGTGGATGAGGTGCGCGCCGGGGACCGGCTGGTCGTCCTGCACCGGGGCAGGGTGCTTGCCGATGGGGTGGCGGGCGAGATCGGAGGCGGCGACCTCACGGCGGCCTTCCTGCGCATGACCGGGGCAACCGCATGAACTGGCTCCATGCCCTGAAGGCGATCCTGATGCGCGAGGCCTTGCGCTTCCTCGGCCAGAAGGGGCGCCTCGTGTCGGCACTGGTCCGGCCGCTTGTCTGGCTGTTCGTCTTTGCTGCCGGATTTCGTGCTGCACTTGGCCTGTCGATCACACCCCCCTATCAGACCTACATCACCTACGAGATCTACATCGTGCCTGGACTCGTTGGCATGATCCTTCTGTTTAACGGGATGCAGTCCTCGCTAAGTCTCGTTTATGACCGCGAGATGGGGTCGATGCGGCTCCTGCTGACCGCGCCACTGCCGCGCTGGTGGCTGCTTTTCTGCCGGCTGGTGGCGGCGGCCCTGATTTCGGTGCTGCAGGCCTATGCCTTCCTTGTCGTCGCAGCGCTCTATGGCATCCGGTTTTCGCCTTTGGGCTATGTCGCGGCGTTGCCGGCGATCCTTCTGGCGGCGATGATGCTGGCCGCGCTTGGTCTGTTTCTTTCGTCGATGATCCGCCAGCTCGAGAACTTTGCCGGAGTGATGAACTTCGTGATCTTCCCGATGTTCTTCCTCTCCTCGGCTCTCTATCCGCTGTGGAAGATGGCCGAAGCCTCGCCGCGCCTGCGCGACCTCTGCCAGGCGAATCCCTTCACCCATGCCGTCGAACTGATCCGCTTCGCGCTTTACGGGAAGGCCAATCTGCTCGCGCTCGCCGTGACCGCCGGGGCGATGCTTGTGTTCGGGGCGCTGGCGGTCTGGGGCTATGACCCGGCGCGTGGGCTGGCCTCGCGCAAGGCCTGACGATCCGATCTACGACCATGAGACCGGAGCGCGCCCTGTCCGATTCTGCTACGTTTGTCGCAGCGAACAGTGACAGGAGAGTTCCATGCGCCTTGTAGCCGCCGCCCTCGTGCTTGCTCTGGCCCCCCTTTCGGCGGTGGCTGAAACCGTGCCGGATTCGGTGGAGGATGAAAACGGCACGCTCAACCCCGAGGAACTGAGTCTCAACCGGGTGATGAAGGAGGTGGCCGAAGGTCACACCAATCTGGCGATCTGTTCGACAGGGTATTTCATCACCAAGTCCGGACGGCATGTCATGGCGCGCCAGCTGTTCGAGGCCTGCGCGGCGGATGGGTGGACCGGCGCCATGACCTGGATGTCGCAGCTGGACGACAACGGCCTCGGCGCGCCAGAGGACCCTGATGCGGCCGCAGAATGGGACCGCAAGGCAGCCGATGCCGGCGATCCGGTCGGCAAGTTCAACTATGGCCTCGACCTGATGCGCGGGCGCGGTGTCGTCGCGGACGAGGCCCTCGGACGCAGCTATGTCGACGAGGCAGCCGAGGACGGCCTGCCGGTGGCGCGCCGGCTGCAGGCGGCTGGCTATGACCTCGACGAGGTCACGCCCGACGCCGACAATCACAAGTACCAGCCCCTTTACTGATCTCGCCGCTGTCCCGACCGTTAGACCAAGGTCGAATTCAGTCGAGCCCCATCCTGTCGGAGTATGGCGCAGGAAATCCGCGCCGATCGTAGGGCGGGATACGAGGGAGGACAGCGATGAGAAAGCTTGCATTCGCCGCGTTGGCGGTTCTTGCCTGCGCCGGCAGCGTTCAGGCTCAGGTGACGGAAGCGGATCTGGCCAAGGATGCCGAAAGCACGGGCGACGTGCTGACCAACGGCATGGGCCGTGGATTGCAGCGTTTCTCGCCCCTGACCACCCTGAACGCCACGAACGTGAAGAACCTGATGCCGGCATGGGCCTTCAGCCTTGGCGGCGAAAAGCAGCGGGGCCAGGAAAGCCAGCCGATCATCTATGACGGCGTGATGTATATCACCGGCAGCTACAGCCGCCTCTTTGCCATCGACCTGAAGACGGGCAAGGAAATCTGGCAGTATGACGCCCGTCTGCCGGAAGGCATCCTGCCCTGCTGCGACGTGATCAACCGGGGCGCGGCGATCTATGGCGACAACATCTATTTCGGAACGCTCGACGCGCGTCTGGTCGCGCTTAACCGCAAGACTGGCGATGTCGTCTGGAACAAGAAGATCGCCGACTACAAGGAAGGCTATTCCTATACCGCCGCGCCACTGATCGTGAACGGCATGGTCATCGTCGGCAACTCGGGCGGCGAGTTCGGTATCGTCGGCCAGGTGACGGCATTTGACGCCGAGACCGGCGAGACCGTCTGGACCCGCCCGGTGATCGAAGGCCACATGGGCACCCTGCACGGCAAGGAAAGCACCATGACCGGCACGCTCAACGCCACCTGGCCGGGCGACATGTGGAAGACCGGCGGCGGCGCGACCTGGCTTGGCGGCAGCTACGACGCCGATACCGACACGCTGGTCTTTGGCGCTGGCAACCCCGCGCCTTGGAACAGCCACCTGCGCAATGCCGGCACCCCGACGGAAGGCAACAAGGGCGACAACCTCTATGCTGCCAGCCGTCTGGGCATCGATCCGGCCACGGGCGAGATCAAGTGGCACTTCCAGTCCACCCCTCGCGAGGGCTGGGACTTCGACGGCGTGAACGAGGTCGTGGGCTTTGTCGACAAGGACGGCAACAAGCGCTTCGCCACTGCCGACCGCAACGGCTTCTTCTACATCCTGAACCGCGACGACGGCAAATTCATCGCGGCCTATCCCTTCGTGAAGAACATCACCTGGGCCAAGGGCATCGATGAGAACGGTCGCCCGATCTACAACGAGGACAACCGCCCCGGCGACCCCTCGGCCGCGACCGAAGGCGAGAAGGGCAAGCAGGTCTTCTCCGTTCCCTCCTTCCTTGGTGGCAAGAACTGGATGCCGATGGCCTACAGCCAGAAGACCGGCATGTTCTATGTGCCGTCCAACGAATGGGGCATGGACATCTGGAACGAGCCTATCAGCTACAAGAAGGGCGCGGCCTATCTCGGCGCCGGCTTCACCATCAAGCCCCTGTTCGACGACTATATCGGTAGCCTGAAGGCGATCGACCCCAATACCGGCGAGATCAAGTGGGAATACCGCAACGAGGCGCCGCTCTGGGGTGGCGTGATGACGACGGCCGGCGGTCTTGTGTTCTTCGGCACACCAGAAGGCGACTTCATCGCGCTGAATGACGAAACCGGGGAAAAGCTCTGGAGCTTCCAGACGGGTTCGGGCGTCGTCGGCCAGCCGGTGACCTGGGAAATGGATGGAGAGCAGTACGTCTCGGTCATCTCCGGCTGGGGTGGCGCAGTTCCGCTCTGGGGCGGCGAGGTGGCCAAGAAGGTCAACTACCTGAACCAGGGTGCGATGGTTTGGACCTTCAAGTTGCCAAAGCAGCTCGCCTCGAACTGATCTGACGTCGTAGCGGGCCGGGCGGCAACGCCCGGCCCATCCTTCTTTCTCTTGGATCCTGTCAACACAGGGGCGCAAGATGATAAGCTATCGCCATCAATTCCGGGGAACCCATATGGCACCTCTCCCCACCCAGCCGACCGTCGCTGCTGCCCGGCCGCTGCATTCGGCGCTGATCGTGGACGACCATCCGCTGTTCTGCGACGCCCTTGCCATGACGCTCACCGGTCCTGTCGGGATTGCCGAGGTGAAATCGGTGGGCTCGCTGAAGGCTGCACTCGAGCGGCTGGCCCAACCCGGCAAGCCGGATGTGATCGTACTTGACCTGAACCTGCCGGATGTGAACGGGCTCGACGGTGTGGTACGGATCCGCCAGGCGGCGCCGGACATCCCGATCGTGATCGTGTCGTCGCTGGACGAGATGCGGGTGGTGCGCGCGGCGGTTCAGGCCGGGGTCAATGCATTCGTTCCGAAACACGCGGAGCGGGAGGAATTTGCGCGGGCGTTCGCGGCCATCGCCGCGGGCGAACTGCATGTCAGCGGCGACGCGCTCGACCCCGCCGCGCAAGCCGCATCTGATGAGGCGGTGCGCCGGCTCGCCTTGCTGACCCGCCAGCAGGCGAAGATTCTGGAGTTGATCGGCACGGGGCTGATGAACAAGCAGATCGCCTACGAGCTTTCGATTGCCGAGACGACGGTCAAGGCGCATGTTACGGCAATCATGCGCAAGCTGGGGGTACAGACCCGGATGCAAGCGGTTTTGTTCGCTCAGGAAGCGAGCTTCGCCCATCTTGTATCCGACACATGACCTTCGGAGCCTTGTCGGCCAAGGCGCGCGCCCGCAGCGGGGAGGGGAGATGCCGGCGGGACAGGTCAATGTCGCGACGGCGGTCATCGGCGTCGACGAACCGCAACCCCTGACGCGGCTTGCGGAACGAATGGGGCCAGACCCCTTTTCTCTCGTCCTGCTCTTCATCTCGCCGGAAGCTGATCTTGTAGCCCTCGCCAGGGACAGCCAGTCGGCTTTTCCCGGCGCGCGGGTCGCAGGCTGCACGACATCCGGCGAGGTCACGCCGGCAGGCTATCAAAGCGGCAGCATCGTTGCTGTGGGCTTCCCGGCCGAGCACTTCGCTGGCGAGGCGGTGATGCTGTCGGGCCTGTCGCGCCTATCCGCCGCCGAAATCGCCATGGCGACGCTGTCAGCACGGCAGGGCCTGGCCCGCGATCATGGGCATTTGCCGACCGAATTCGCCATCCTGCTGGTCGACGGACTATCGATCCGCGAGGACGAGTTGGCGGCCGCCCTTTCCGCCGGGGCCGGCGCGATGCCGCTGGTCGGCGGGTCCGCGGGCGACGGCACCCGCTTCGAGAAGACCTTCGTGCTGTGCGGTGGCCGTCTGCACCATGATGCCGCTGTCCTGTGCATGCTTCGCGGCAATTGCGGGCTCAGGTCGTTCAGCTTCGATCATCTGGAGCCGACCGATATTCGCATGGTCGTGACCTGCGCCGATTCCGGCACCCGGACCGTGCGCCAGATCAACGCGGAACCGGCCGCGCGGGAGTATTCGCGACTTGTCGGCTGCAATGAACGCGATCTGGACACTCGTCTCTTCGCGGCCAATCCGCTGGTGGTGCGCATGGGCAATCGCCACCATGTGAGGGCGATCCAGCGCGTCACCCCCGAGGGGGGGATCGTGTTCTTTTCGGCCATCGACGAGGGCGTGGTATTGTCCCTTGCCCGGCCGCGCAATCTCGTTGGTCATCTGGATGCGGCACTGTCCGATCTTGGGCGCGATGCGACCCCGCTTGCGATCCTGGCATTCGACTGCATCCTGCGGCGGATCGAGGCGGAAAGCCGCCAGCAGGCAGGGCTCGTCGCCCAGCTCTTGCGGCGGCACTCCGTGGTCGGATTCAACACCTATGGCGAACAAATGGGGCCACTGCATCTGAACCAGACGTTCAGCGGCTTCGCCTTCTTCCCGCCGACTTCGGCCGGGGCGGGCGCCAGATGACGAGCCGCATCTCGGAAAGCCTGGTCGACCCGCTGGCCCCCCCGGATGTCAAAGTCGAAAAGCTGCTCGACATCACCGAGGCGCTGATCCGGCGGTCCGAACACCAGGAGGGCGAATCCCGCAGCGCCTGGAGCTTGTTCCAGCAGGCTGCAGAGATGGAGGAGATGGTCCGCAGTCGGACACGCGACCTCGAAGCGACTTTGAAACTGTTGAACGAGGCCAATGCCTCGGCCAGCAAGGCCCGCCGCGACCTTGCGCAGGCGATCGAGGCCGTCGCCGAAGGCTTTGCGCTTTTCGACGAGTCGGGCCGGCTCGTCCTGTGCAATTCACGCTTCTGCCAGCTTCTCTCGGATGCGCGCGAATTCCTCGTGCCGGGGATCAGCTTCAACGACTATGTCCAGCATGTAAGCCGCTCGGCGCATCTTGCCCTGCCCGCGGACATGACTCCGGACGACTGGGTCGCCGAACGGATGCGGCATCACGAGGACGGGGCGCCGTTCTATGTGGAACTCACCGGCGGGCAGTGGCTGCAGGTCAGCGAACAGCCGATTGATCCTGGTGGCCTTGTGATCCTGCAGACGGACGTGACCGCGATCATCCAGGCGGAACGGTCAGAGCGCGGCAAGCTCCTCGACCAGCAGGCACGGATGATCCGGGCGACGCTGGACCACATCAACCAGGGCGTCGCGATCTTCGGTCCCGACCGGCGCCTGGTGGGGGCGAACCGCCGCCTGGCGCAACTGTTCGGGCTGCCAAAGCACCTGCTGCAGACCGGCATTTCGTTTGCCGAACTTGCCTGGCTTCTGTTGCGGCAGCTGCGCTTCGGTGAGGGGTCCTCGGGCGCCAGCCTCTGGGCCTGGGTTCGACAGGCAACGCCGCGCCCGCCCCTGACTTTCGAGCTGCAGCTGCATTCCGGCATCATCCTCGACGCCTTCGCGCAAGAGATGCCCGAACGTGGATTCGTGATGTCTTTCACCGACGTCACGCGCGAACGGATGGCCATCCATTCGATGCTGCGGGCCAATGCGACGCTGGAAGAGCGGGTGATCGCCCGCACCAAGGACCTGTCCGTAGCCTTGCGCGATGCCGAACGGGCCAATGCCACCCGCGTCCGCTTCGTCGCGGCCGCAAGCCATGACCTGCTGCAGCCTCTTTCCGCAGCCAAACTCTTCGTTGCTGCGGCGCGCGACGATGCCGGGGCTGCGCAGGGCACGCTGGAAAAGGCCCAGAATGCGTTGACCAGCGTCGAGGCGATCCTCGGGGCGCTCCTGGACCTGTCACGCCTTGAATCCGGAGGCACAGAGGTCGAGATCGGGCCAGTCTCGCTGTCGCGGCTCCTGGCCCAGCTGACCGACGAATTCGCGCTGGTGGCCGTCGGCAAGGGGTTGCGTCTGGATATCCTGCCTTGCCGGGAAACCGTGCTAAGCGATGCGACCTACCTGCGCCGCATCCTGCAGAACCTCATCAGCAACGCCTTGCGCTATACCAGCGAAGGCCGCGTCCTGGTTGGTGCCCGCCGCATCCCTGGTGGCTTGCGCGTTGAAGTGCACGACACCGGTCCGGGCATTGCCCCTGACGACCAGCAGAAGATCTTCCGCGAGTTCCATCGCGTACAAGGCAGCGCCTCGGCCTCCGAGGGGATGGGCCTGGGCCTTGCGATCGTCGAGCGCGCCTGTGCGCTTCTCGACCACAGGCTCTCTTTGCGGTCCGATCTGGGGCGGGGTACGGTTTTCGGGGTCGAACTGCCACTTGCGCCGATGAGTGCGCGTCGGCCGAGCCTGGGTGAGCCGATCCGCGTCACGGAGGAGCCGACGGACGGCTCTGACCGCATCGCGCTGCTGGTCGAGAATGACGAGGACTTGCGCCGGGCCATCTCGCTGCTCCTTGAGCGGCGCGGCGTGAGCGTGCTCGAAGCCGAGAACGGCGAAGCGGCGCTGGCGCTTCTGGACGAGATCGGCATCGTGCCGGACCTTTACCTGATCGACCAGCAGCTCGGGGACGGGATGACGGGGGTCGAGACCGCGCAGATGCTGAAGGACAGGTTCGGCGAGCGACCGGTGCGGATCATCACCGCCAACCGCTCGCCCGAGGTGCGCCGCGCTGCAGAGGATGCAGGTCTCGAGATCCTCTACAAGCCAATCGGCCCGGAGGTTCTGGAAGCCTTCGCGCTGCTTGCAGGCTAGCGGTAAGGCTGCCGCAGGACGGAGGGTTGGTCCTCTGGCGGTCGATAGAAATCCGAGGCTGGATCGTTCAGCACGACATCCCTAAGGAACGTCCAGAGTTGCCGGCGCAACGGCGCAAAATCCGGATGTTCGCGCCGGCTTTCCTGGTCGTGGCTCCCAATGAAGGGGGTGGCGATGCGGGCGATAACGCGACCCGGCCGCGGTGACAGGACCAAAACGCGGTCCGCCAGAACCAGCGCTTCGTCCACGGAATGGGTGACGAACACGACCCCAGGGCCGCCCGCTTGCCCAACAAGGCGCCGCAGTTCGTCCTGCATCAACTCGCGTGCCTGCGCGTCGAGTGCGGCGAAGGGTTCGTCCAGAAGCAGCACGTCCGGCCGGCAGACCAGCGCTCGCGCAAGCGCAACCCGCTGCCGCATCCCGCCGCTCAACTCGGCGGGCCAGGCCCCGGCCACGCGGGTCAGGCCGACAAGACGCAGCACGTCCTCGACCCGGCTGGCCCGCTCCATCGCGGATATGCCGGGCAGCGCGAAGGCGACGTTGGCTGCCACGCTTTTCCAGGCCAGCAGTCGGTAGGACTGAAAGACCAGCGCACTGCCCCGTCCGGGCCGGGGCGCCGTGCCGTTCAGGCAGACCGTACCGGCGTCCGGCGCAAGGAGGCCCGCGATCAAACGCAGCAGCGTCGTCTTTCCGCAACCGGACGGGCCGAGCACCGCCAGAACCTCGCCCCTGTCGAGTGTCAGGTCGATCCCGTCGAGGACCGGCTGGCCACTATGGCTGAACGAGGCAGCCTCGAGCTTCAACAGGGGCGGTTCCGTCACCAACCGGCGTCGCCCGCGTTGGATGTCCCCAGCTTTTCGAGGACGGCTTTCAGGGGCGCCAGATCGGCGAAGGCGTCAAGTGGAGCCGGCGCGATCCCCTTGAAATCTTCGCCTTGGTGCAGCCAGGCCTGCGCCTCGGTCAGCGTGGCGGGGTTGAGCCCGCCGTTCACCGTCCAGGCCCCGGTAAAAGCACCGGCAAGCCTCTCCAGATCTGCGACCGGCACATCGGGCCGGGCCTTCTGCATCGCCGTGACCCATTTCGACGGATCCGCCTGGAAGTCGCGCGCGGCAAGGACCAGCGCCTCGATGACCGCGGCAACCTCGGGGCCGCGCGCTTGCAGCGTTTCGGTCGTGACCACGTTCAGCTTCGACAGGATCGGCGCTGCCTTGTAATAGGCGTCGACATCGACCAGCACCGAAATGCCGGGGGCGTCGTCGATGGCGGTAAAGCTGCCGATGCCCATCGTCGTCGCGTCGATCTGGCTGGCCAACATCGCCTGCGCCCGGGCCTGCGGCTGGCCAAGGGCAACCAGCTCAAGCCTGGAGACGTCGACGCCGGCGGCCTCCAGCACGCGCATCGACAGAAGATGGTCGACGCTGCCGACCCGTCCGATGCCGAAGCGCTTTCCTTCAAGATCCTTAAGCGCCGTCACATCGCGCCCGGCGATCAGGTAGGGCAGCGCCTTGTTGGGCGACATGACGCCGCGCAGGTCTGTCGCTCCGCCCGCGACCGCCTGCAGCAACGCATCGAGCGAGACATTGGCCATCTCGCCTTCACCGGCCCGCAGGGCGGCCATCACCATCGGCGACTGTTCGACCCGCACGAACTCCACCTCGACCCCGGCGCGGTCGAAATACCCCTCCTGCTTGGCCAGTTCCATGACTGAGTTGGGGACAAGCGGTGTCTCTGCGTCCGAGACGATCAAGCGAAACGGCTTGGCCAGGGCGGGCAAGGCTATGGCCGATGCAATGGCGGCAAGGGCAAAAAGACGGCTAATCCTGTTCATGCTTCTCCTCCCAGATTGGTCATAGGGTCAGCCGTCGCGCCAGCGGAGCAGACGCCGTTCGGCAAGACGCAGGCCTTCGGCCACGACCACGCCGATCAGTGCAAGAACGCAGACGACAGCCAGGTATTCGGCCATGCGGAACCGTCCGCCGTAGACGGCAAGCAGCCCGCCCAGCCCGCCGATGGCGGTGTAAAGCTCGGCCACGACGGTATTGATAAGCCCGATCGTCGCTCCGATGCGGAGGCCGGTCATCAGGTAGGGCACGGCGCCCGGCAGCACGACATGGGCGAGGATGCGCCCCTGTCCAGCCCCCGTTGCACGGGCCATCTCGACCAGATCCGGGTCCGTGGCCCGCACCCCGGCATAGGCGTTCAGGATCACCGGCATCACTGCGCCGAGAAAGACGATCAGGACCTTTGCCTTCAGTCCAAGGCCCAGCATCACGATGATGAGCGGGATAAAGGCGATGCGCGGCGTCGCAGCCAGCGCGTAGATATAGACGTCTAGCATCCGGCCCAGCCAGCCCCACATCCCCATGGCAAGGCCGATTGTGGCGCCGAGGATCGCGGCCAACAGCGTGCCGGTCAGGAACACCCGCAGACTCGCCAGAACCGCCGGTCCCAGCTTGCCGTCAACTGCCAGCTGCCAGCCCGCCCGTGCGACTGCGTCGGGACCGGCGAAAAGACCCGACGGGGCCTGTCGGGCAGCGATCTGCCACAGCAGCAGAACGAAGAGGAGAAAGCCCAGCCTCAGGGCAAGAGTTCCTGCAGCCCGGCTGACTGCCGGGCGGCCGGGGCGCGAGGGGGGTGAATTCAGGCTCATGGTAGGACAAGTGTCCCTTGGACGGGCCGAGCGGCGCAAGCCACCGGCCCTCCGACCTTGGTCGTATGTCGGGCCGCCCTGCACGCGCCTAGCGTGGTCTTCGGAGGAGACGACCCGTGCTAGCCGCCATTCTGCGCCTTGCCTGCCTGCTGGTCATCGCGGCGAGCTTCGGCCCCGGGCCAGCCCACGCCGCCCCCCTGTCGCGCGAGGCCATCGCGGCCCTCGTCGTGCCGCCCTACGCGCTTGGCGAGGCCGTGAACGACAAAGGCGTATGGGCGCTGATGAATTCGGGCGGGGCCCTTGCCGGCTATGTGTTCGAAACCGGCCCGCTGGCCCCGATCCCCGGCTTTTCGGGCGCACCGATCGACATGTTGGTGACAATCGACCTGGAAGGCCGGTTCCTCGACGTTCGGCTTCTGCACCATAATGAGCCGATCTTTGTCTCGGGGCTGGGCGAGGCGCCGCTTCGGGCCTTCCTCGAGCAGTACCGTGGCCATTCGATCCACGAGCCTCTGGTGGTCGGCACGCCCTACGGCGAGGGCGGGCAGGGATCGGATCTGGTCTATCTCGACGGCGTGACCAAGGCGACCGCCTCGGTCCGGATCGCGCATGAGTCGATCCTGGCCGCGACAAAGGCGGTCGCCCGCGAAAAGCTCCAGGGGGTTGAAGCCGGTCCGCCATTGCGGCCGGATCCAGACCTTGTGCTGGACCTGACCTGGAATGACCTGATTGAGCGTGGCCTGGTCCGCAACCTGCGCGTGACCAATGCCGAACTTGATGCCGCCTTTGCCGGAACGATCTGGGCCCATGACGATCCGGAAACTGCCGAAGCCGGGGCGCCCTACCTTGACCTCTGGGCCATCGACATCACCCCGCCGTCGGTTGCCCGTGCGGTTCTTGATGCCGACAGCCTGAAGGACCTCGACCGCCTGCTCTCGATATCGCCTGATGACGAGATGATCCTTGTCGTCGACCAGGGGCGGCATGGTCTTGTGTCCGAGGATTTTGTCCGCAATACCGCACCCGACCGGTTGTCGGGCGAGCAGGACGGATTGCCGCTGAGCCTGCGGGATGCCGATCTTCTGTTCAGGGTCCAGCCTGGCGTGCCGCAGGGCACTTCGATGATCGTCAGGATCGACCGGCGGCTCGGTTTCGATCCGACCCGTGACTGGACTCTGAAGGCGCAGGCGGTGCGCAAGCATGGGATGCTGCAGCCCGAGGTGGGATCAGCCCATTTCGCACTGACGCTGCGGACCGATCCGGCCTTCTTCCTGCAACAGAAGTCGGTCGAGCCGCTGCCTCCTTGGCGCGAGGCGCTGATCAATCGTCGCGCGGACATGATTGCGCTGGCGGTCGTTCTTGCCGGCATCCTGCTGCTTGTCGGGCCGGCCATGCACTGGACGGCCCGACGGCGGACGATCCGCTGGCTGCGCCCTGCGGTGCTGGCCGTGATGATCGGCTTCGTCGGCTTCTGGGGGCAGGGGCAACTGTCCATCGTTACCGCGATGGCCACCCTGCGGGCGATTGCGGGCGGCGGAAGCCTGTCGGTCCTGCTCTATGATCCCTTCTCTCTCGCCATCTGGGCGGTCGCGATCCTTGGCTTCGTCCTGTGGGGGCGCGGGCTGTTCTGCGGCTGGCTCTGCCCCTTCGGCGCCATGCAGGAATTTGCTCACCACCTTGGCCGCGTCCTGCGGCTGCCGGAATGGATGCCTTCAGGCGTCTGGGACCGCCGGCTGATGCGGCTGAAATACGCAGCACTCGCCGGTCTGATTGCGGTGGCTTTCCTTTTGCCCGATCAGGCGGAAAAGGCGGCAGAGATCGAACCGTTCAAGACCGCCGTGACGACGGCCTTCCAGCGCGAATGGTACTACGTCGCCTATGCCGTCTTCTGGCTGGTCTTGTCGATGGTCACCTTCAAGGGCTTCTGCCGCTATGTCTGCCCGCTCGGTGCGCTTATGGCGATCGGAGGGCTGCTGCGGCGCCGCGACTGGATCGACCGCCGCCCGGAATGCGGTGCGCCCTGCCAGCTGTGCAAGGTGCGTTGCCGCTATGGCGCCATCGCGAAATCCGGGCAGGTCGGCTACTCCGAATGCTTCCAGTGCCTTGACTGCGTGACCATTCATGACGACGCCCGGCAATGTGTCCCGCTTGTGCTGGCCGCACGCGGCCGGGCCTTGACTGAAAGGGAAGCCGCATGAACCGGCGCCGCTTCCTGGCGATTTCGGCGGCGAGCCTTGTTGCCAGCCGCGCCGGGGCCGAGGTCGCGACCTGGCAATCCGACGCGCTTGGCGGCACGCTCCGGGTGGATCTGCACGGGCCGCGCGAGCTCGCCCAGGAAACCGCCGCGGGCATCGCCGCAGTCATTGAAGAGGTCGAGGCGGCGGCAAGCCTGTTCCGCGCCGACTCCGCGCTATCGCGGTTGAACGCCGGGGGCACGCTCGTGGACCCTCCTTTGGCGCTTCGCGACATGCTGGCGCTGTCGGGCTATCTCCACCACCTGACACGGGGCCTTTTCGACCCGACTGTTCAACCCTTGTGGCGGGCCCTGGCGGAAGGTGGCGACCAGGCGCAGGCCCGCGGCCTGATCGGATGGGATCGCATCCGCCTTGGTGAAGGAGTCGAGGTCGGGCAAGGGCAGGCACTGACTCTGAATGGCCTGGCGCAGGGCTATGCGGCGGACCGTGTGCGTGACCTTCTGCGCGAGGCCGGATATGGGCAAGCGCTGATCGACATGGGGGAGTATGCGGCGATTGGCGGCCCATTCCTGCTGGGTATTGAAGACCCGGCACAGGGAATGATTGCGACCCGGCGGATCACCGGCAGCGCCGTTGCCACCTCAAGCCCAGGCGCGATGCGAGTAGGCGGACAGGACCACATTCTTGGTCCGCATGGCGAGCCGTCGCTGTGGTCTACGATCTCGGTCGAGGCGGAAAGCGCGGCGCTGGCGGATGGCCTTTCGACAGCGTGCTGCCTTATGCCATTGCACGGCCTGCACGATCTCGTAGGTGCAACCGAAGGGTTGATCCGGGTCGTCGCGGTCACGCCGGATGGTGATGTCCTCAGTCTGGACAATTCGACCGGCTGACGAGCTCCCGGGACACGGGTTTGATTTCTCTTGCAGGCGGACTCTTGAGAGGTTGCAGCCTGCTGCACCGAATCCCTTGACAGGATTTGGATCGTTCCATATGAAGATTTGGAACGATCCAAATCCGGAGTGCGGAAATGCGTTGGGCGCTGGTGGGGGCAAGCACGATCGCCGAACAGCACATGATCGGCGCGTTGCGGGCGGCCGGTCAGGAAGTGGCGATCGTCGTCAGCACTTCGGCGGCCCGGGCACGTGATTTTGCCGCGGCCCAAGGGATACCTGCTTCGACCACGGATCTCGATGCTGCGCTTGCCGATGCGGCGATCGAGGCGGTCTACATCTCGTCGACGAACGAAAAGCAATTCGGTCAGGCCATGGCGGCGATCGCGGCGGGAAAGCATGTGCTGTGCGAGAAGCCGCTCGGCATGACGCTTGAGGAAGCGACAGAGATGGTCAGCGCGGCCGAGACCGCAGGCCTTGTCTTTGCGACAAATCACCACCTGCGCTGTTCGGGCAGCCACCGTGCCGTGCGTGAGTTGATCAGCAGCGGTCGAGTGGGGCGTGTGCTTTCGCTGCGACTGTTCCACGCCGTGCATCTGCCTGAGAATCTGCGCGGCTGGCGGATCAACGATTCCGGCGCGGGCGGCGGTGTCATCCCCGACATCACGGTGCATGACGCCGATGTCGTCCGCTTCCTGCTGGACGAAGACCCGATCGCGGTTGTCGCGCAGTCGTCGTCCTCCGGGATGGGGGAGGGGGTCGAGGATTCCGCGATGTCGGTTTGGTCCATGCCTTCCGGCGTGATGGTCTTCTCGCATGAGAGCTTCACCCATCCCTTCGCCGGCTCCGGCTTCGAGGTGCATGGCACCGAAGGATCCATCTTCGCGCGGGGCGTCATGACTCAGTTGCCGGTGGGCGAGATCGAACTGGTGACCGGGGCGGGGCGCGAGGCTGTGCCCTATTCGCCGCATAACCTCTACGTGCAGGCCGTCCGGCAATTTGTCGACGCTGCGGCCGGCAAGGGTCAGGTCGCCGCCAGTGGCCGGGATGGCATCAAGTCGCTTGCTGTCGCTCTCGCAGTCAGGGACGCCGCCAGAACGGGATCGCGCCTGCACGTAACCTATGGAGACCTCGCGTGACCAAGGTCGTCAGCCCGTCGCAGGCCGTCTTGCATATCCGTGATGGTGCGGTGGTCACTGTGTCGTCGTCCTCGGCACTCGGCTGTCCGGACCTCGTGCTGAAGGCGCTTGGCCAGCGGTTCGACGAAACCGGGCACCCGCGAAACCTTACGACGCTGCATCCGATCGCGGCGGGCGACATGTATGGGGTCAAGGGCATCGACCATATCGCCAAGGACGGTCTCCTCGCCCGCGTCCTGGCGGGGTCCTATCCTTCGGGATCGTCGAACCTGCCGATGCCCGAGATCTGGAAGATGATCGTCGAGGACCGGATCGAGGCGTACAACGTCCCCTCCGGGATCATGTTCGACATGCATCGCGAAACCGCCGCCCGCCGGCCGGGGGTGCTGACCAAGGTCGGGCTCGACACCTTCGTCGACCCGATCCGCGAAGGCTGCGCGATGAATGCCAAAGGGGCGGCCTCGCCTATCGTGTCGCGCGTGGAGTTCGCTGGCGAAACATGGCTCCATTTTCCCAACATCGTGCCGGATGTCTGCATTCTGCGGGCGACGACTGCCGACGAGCACGGAAACCTGACCTACGAACACGAAGGCGCCTATCTCGGAGGCCTGGAACAGGCGATCTGCACACGCAACCACGGCGGACTGGTCATCGCTCAGGTGAAGCGGGTCACGGGCTCGGGCTCTCTGCGCCCGCATGACGTGCGGGTGCCGGGACATCTGGTCGACCTGATCGTAATCGATCCCGACCAGCGCCAGACGACCGAGACCCCCTACGACCCCGCGATCTCGGGCGAGATCATGCGCCCATGGTCGAGTTTCCATCTGGCCGAGCACGGGGTCGAGAAGGTCATCGCCCGGCGCGCGGCGATGGAGCTTAAGGGTGGCATGACTGCGAACCTCGGCTTCGGGATCAGCGCCATGGTGCCGCGCATCCTGCTGGAGGAAGGCCACCCCGAGGCGGTGACCTGGGCCATCGAACAGGGTGCCGTGGGCGGCATGCCCCTGACCGGCTTTGCCTTCGGCTGCGCCTCGAATGCGGACGCCTTCGTGCCCTCGCCACAACAGTTCATCTACTTCCAGGGCGCCGGTTTCGACATGAGCTTCCTGTCCTTCCTCGAGGTGGATGTCGAGGGTAACGTCAATGTCTCGAAGCTGGGCAAGAAGCCCTACCTGACGGCGGGCTGCGGCGGGTTTGTCGACATCACCGCCCATGCCAGGAAGATCGTCTTTTCGGGTTGGTTCGAGGCGGGGGCAGAGATTTCCCTGTCACCCAAGGGCATAACGGTCGCAAAGCCGGGCAAGTTCACCAAGATGGTCGACAAGGTCGAACACGTGACCTTCTCGGGCCGCCGCGCGAGGGAGCAGGGGCAGGAGGTGCTCTACGTCACCGAGCGCTGCGTGATCCGGCTGGCGGAGGATGGCCTTGTCGCGACCGAGATCATGCCGGGGATTGAGCCCGCCCGCGATATCGTCGCCGCCTCGCACGGCCGGGTCCGTGTCGCCGAAAATGCGCGAGTGATGCCCCTGTCGCTGGTCGGCGAGGCGCCTATGGGGTGGCAGCCATGAGCGGGGTCCGCCTTGAACTCCGGGGGCGGGTGGCCGAGCTTCGGCTGGACAACCCGGCGAAGCTGAACGCCTTCACCATCGGGATGCTCGGCGAATTCGCGAGCCACCTTGAAACGGTCGAGCGGAACCCGGACATCGCCTGCCTTTTGGTCACCTCCTCGCCCGCGCGCGCCTTCTGCTCGGGCGCCGACATCAATTCCTGGGGCGATTTCGGTCCCGCCGAGTTTGCGCGGCACTGGGTGCGCGGCGGACATCGCATCTTCGATCGGCTGGCGCGGCTGGCACGGCCGACGATCGCGGTGCTGCATGCCCATGCGTTCGGGGGCGGTCTTGAGCTGGCCGCGGCCTGCGATATCCGGGTGATGGCGCCGAAGGCGACGCTGGCCCTGCCGGAAGCTGGGATCGGTATCGTGCCCGGCTGGTCCGGGACGCAGCGGCTCGTCCGCTTGCTGGGAGAGCCGGTGGTGAAGGAGATGGCGCTTTTCGGTCGGCGCATCGGGGCTGACCGGGCGCTTGCCCTCGGTTTCGCCGCCGAAATCGCCGAGGATCCAATGGCCGCCGCCGAAACGATCGCCGCCAAGGTCTGCGATCTGTCGCCCCGCGCCGTCGAGATCAACAAGACCATGATCCATGCCGCCTGCAATGAGGACCGCGCCGCGATGATCGAGGCGCTTGGCAGCGCAGCAATTTCCGCCTCGGAAGACCGCGCCGAGGGCGTCGCCTCCTTCCGCGACAAGCGCAAGCCCAGCTTTACCGGATTGTGACCATGACCCAGATGACCCTCATCGCCGCCACGGCAACGACCCTTCCCGAACCGGTGCAGAACCTTCACCTGATCGGTGGCCGCTGGCAGGACAGTGGCGATGGTGCGACATTTGAACGGATTTCGCCCTCGCATGGCGTGGTGGTCAGTCGTTCGGCAAAAGGAAGCGAGGCCGAGACCGCCGCCGCCATCGCTGCCGCCCGCGCCGCCTTCGACGACGGCCGCTGGAGCCGCCTTCCGGGCAAGGCGCGTGCTGCGGTGCTGATGAAGCTCGCGGATCTGATCGAGGCAAATATCGAACGCTTCGCGCTGATCGAGACGCTGGAATCCGGCAAGCCGATCTCGCAGGCGCGGGGCGAGGTTGGCGGGGCGGCGGATCTTTGGCGCTACGCGGCCGCGTTGGCCCGCACGACCCATGGCGACAGCCACAACACGCTTGGCGAGGACATACTGGGCGTCGTGATAAAGGAACCGATCGGCGTGGTCTCCATCATCACGCCGTGGAACTTTCCCTTCTGGATCCTCAGCCAGAAACTGCCCTTCGCGCTGGCCGCTGGATGCACCTGCGTCGTCAAGCCGTCCGAGATGACGCCCTCGACCACCGCCATGCTGGGCGAGTTGCTGATCGCGGCGGGACTACCGGACGGTGTCGTGAACATCGTGCTCGGTTACGGCAACCCCGTCGGATCGCTGATGTCGAGCCACCCCGACGTGGACATGATCACTTTCACCGGTTCAACCGCGGTCGGAAAGCTGATCTCGCGTACCGCATCTGACACGCTTAAGAAGGTTGCGCTCGAGCTTGGCGGCAAGAACCCGCAGGTGATCTTCCCCGATGCGGATCTGGAGAATGCCGCGGATGCCGTGACGTTCGGCATCTATTTCAACGTCGGCCAGTGCTGCAATTCAGGCAGCCGCATCATCGTGCACGAGGACATCGCGGAGGCTTTCGTGGCCCGCGTGGTCGAGATGTCGCGGCTGGTGGCCTTCGGCGACCCGCTGAACCCCGCAACGCAAGTCGGCGCTATCGTCACGCCCGAGCACAACGCCAAGATCGACGGATACGTCCGCGCCGCCGTCGCCGCCGGGGCCGAAGTCGTCCTTGGCGGGGGCATCCTCGAGGTGCCGGGTCTCGGCCATCAGTTCTACCAGCCGACCGTCGTGAAGGGCGTGACGCCGGACATGGCCATCGCACGGGAAGAGGTCTTTGGCCCCGTCCTGTCTGTACTGACCTTCCGGACACTGGACGAAGCGATCGCGCTGACCAATGATGCGAGCTACGGCCTTTCGGCGGGAATCTGGAGCGAAAACGTCCATACCTGCCTGACCTTTGCGCGTCGCGCGCAGGCCGGGACAGTCTGGACAAACACCTGGATGGATGGATTCCCCGAACTGGCTTTCGGCGGAATGAAGCAGTCCGGACAGGGAAGGGAGATCGGACGCTACGGGTTTGACGAATTCCTTGAGGTGAAATCGGTCGTGATGCGGGTTGGCCGCACGCGCGCGCCTTGGGTGAAGCCCCTTTGACCTCAGGGTCTCGGGGGAAGGGAGAAAGACGACAACGCATGACAGGGAGGTCAAGGATGCGTGGTTTTGTTGGACGGAAACTGACGATCGTCGCGGCGCTTTTGGCGACGACGGGTCTGGCCCAGGCTGAGGACGTCGAAGTTCTGCACTGGTGGACTTCGGGCGGTGAGGCTGCGGCGCTGAACGTGCTGAAGGACAACCTCAAGTCTCAGGGCATCGGCTGGGTGGACATGCCGGTGGCAGGCGGCGGCGGCGAGGCGGCGATGACCGCGCTTGCGGCGCGCGTCACGGCGGGCGATCCGCCCACGGCCGTGCAGATGCTTGGCTTCGACATCACCGACTGGGCGAGCCAGGGTGCACTCGGCAACCTTGACCCGGTGGCGACCGAAGGTGGCTGGGATGCCGTGGTGCCGACGGCGCTGCAGAAGTTCTCGAAATATGACGGCCACTGGATCGCCGCCCCGGTCAACGTTCACTCCACCAACTGGGTCTGGATCAACAAGGCCGCGCTCGACGCCGCCGGCGGCAAGGCTCCCGAGAACTGGGACGAGCTGGTTGCGGTGCTCGACAAGATGAAGGCCAACGGCATCACGCCGCTCGCCCATGGCGGTCAGCCCTGGCAGGAAGCGACGATCTTCGATGCGGTCGTGCTGTCGGAAGGCAACGACTTCTACAAGGCCGCCTTCATCGACCTCGACCCGGCGGCGCTTGGCGGCGAGCAGATGGCCGATGCCTTCAACAAGCTGATGAAGCTGCGCACCTATGTCGACGACAACTTCTCGGGCCGCGACTGGAACCTCGCCTCGGCGATGGTCATCAATGGCGAAGGCGGCATGCAGATGATGGGCGACTGGGCCAAGGGTGAATTCCTGAAGGCCGGCAAGGTGCCCGGCGTGGACTTCGTCTGCATCCGCTTCCCGGGCACGCAGGGGTCGGTGACCTTCAACTCCGACCAGTTCGCGATGTTCAACGTCCAGGGTGAGGGCAAGCAGGCCGCGCAGGCCGCGATGGCCAAGGACATCATGGACCCGGCTTTCCAGTCGGCGTTCAACGTGGTGAAGGGTTCGGTCCCGGCGCGGACCGACGTTCCGAACGATGCCTTCGACGATTGCGGCAAGAAGGGCATGGCGGATCTGGCGGAGGCCAACACCGCCGGTACGCTCTTCGGTTCGATGGCCCATGGCCATGCTGCCCCGGCTGCGGTGAAGAACGCGGTCTATGACGTCGTCACCGGCGCGTTCAACGGCACCTACCCGGACGGCGCTGCTGCCGCCGCGGCCCTGGCCGAAGCGGTCGCCGCCGCCAAGTGACAGGAGGCAGGACAGGGCGGCTCGGCCGCCCTGTCCACCCCGCCCGATCGGCGGATGAATTCCGAACAGGAACAGCCGCGCCAGAAGGCGCGAAGGGGAGGGGGTCATGGCCACCACAGTCGTAGACCATTCGGAAACGGATTTCCGAACGAAGCTTCAGGATTGGCTGCCGAAGATCGTGCTCGCGCCATCGGTGGCGTCCGTCATGATCTTTGTCTACGGCTTCATCCTCTACACCGTTTACCTGAGCTTCACGAACTCGAAGATGCTGCCCAGCTACGACTGGGTGGGCCTCGAGAACTACGTAAAGCTCTGGAACCTTCCGGTCTGGTACACGGCCCTGGCGAACCTGGCGATCTTCGCCTCGCTCTACATCGTCATCTGCACGATCATCGGCTTGCTTCTGGCCGTGTTCCTCGACCAGAAGATCCGCGGCGAAGGCGTGCTGCGGCCGATCTACCTCTACCCGATGGCGCTGAGCTTCATCGTCACCGGCACGGCGTGGAAGTGGTTCCTGGATCCCGGCATCGGGCTCGAGAAAACGATGCACCTCTGGGGCTGGGAGAGCTTCTCGTTCAACTGGATCAAGGACAACGACATGGCGATCTATACGATCGTCATCGCGGCGGTCTGGCAGACGTCGGGCTTCGTCATGGCGATGTTCCTCGCTGGGCTGCGTGGCATCGACAACGAGATCCTCAAGGCCGCACAGATCGACGGCGCGTCGAACTGGCAGCTTTACCGGCGGATCGTTATTCCGCTTTTGCGGCCCGCCTTCCTGTCGGCCTTCGTGATCCTCAGCCACCTCGCGATCAAGTCTTATGACCTCGTGATCGCGCTCACCGGCGGCGGGCCCGGCACTTCGACCCAGCTACCGGCGACCTTCATGTATTCCTACACTTTCACGCGCAAGAGCATGGGCATCGGCGCGGCATCGGCGGTCATCATGCTGATGACCATCGCCGCGATCATGATCCCCTATCTCTATGCCGAACTGAAGGAGAAGAAGTGATGTCGGCCGTCACCCAGGACACGGCCGTCCGGACCGGCCGCATCACCCGCACCTTCATCTATGTGGTGCTCCTTGTCTTCGCGCTTTTCTACCTGCTGCCGTTCTTCGTGATGGTGGTGAACTCGGTCAAACCGCTGTCCGAGATTACCGGCGGCAACATGATGGCGCTGCCGCAGGTCTGGACGCTGGAACCCTGGCGGCAGGCCTGGTCCACCGCGCAGGTTGGCGTCGAACCGACGGGCCTTCGCCCCTACTTCCTGAATTCGGTGATGATGGTTGTGCCCGCCGTCGCGATCTCGACCGTTGTCGGGGCGTTGAACGGATACGTACTCACCAAGTGGAGCTTCCGGGGCGACAAGATCCTCTTCGGACTGATGCTGTTTTCCTGCTTCATTCCGTTCCAGATCGTCCTGATCCCGATGGCGCGGCTTCTGGGCCTGATGGGCCTTGCGGGAACGGTGCCGGGGCTGATCCTCGTCCATGTCGTCTACGGGATCGGTTTCACCACGCTCTACTTCCGTAACTACTACGCGGCCTTCCCGACCGAGCTTGTCCGTGCCGCCATGATCGACGGGGCCGGCTTCTTCCAGATTTTCTGGCGGATCATGCTGCCGGTTTCGGGCCCGATCATCGTGGTCTCGGTGATCTGGCAGTTCACCAACATATGGAACGACTTCCTGTTCGGGGTGTCGTTCGGCGGCACCAGACAGCCGATGACCGCCGCGCTGAACAACCTCGTCAACTCCTCGACCGGGGTGAAGGAGTACAACGTCCACTTCGCCGGGGCGATCCTGGCTGCCCTGCCGACGCTGATCGTCTACATCGTCGCCGGCCGCTACTTCGTCCGCGGCCTGATGGCCGGCTCGGTCAAGGGTTGATCCGATGGAGCGAACCAGAACTCATCGAAGCGTTCGGGCAAGATCCTTCGAAGGGATTTGCCCGAACCGAGCGCATCGTCACTTCCAGCAAGGAGCCTGACCCATGGGCTTTCTCGATATCCGCAACGTCACCAAATCCTATGGCGCCGTCGAGGTCCTGCACCGCGTCGACATCGCGGTTGAAGAAGGCGAATTCCTCGTGCTGGTCGGCCCCTCGGGCTGCGGCAAGTCCACGCTTCTTAACATGATCGCGGGGCTGGAGGGGATCACCGGCGGCGACATCGCCATCAAGGGTCGCGTCATCAACAACGTGCACCCGTCGAAGCGCAACATCGCCATGGTGTTCCAGAGCTACGCGCTTTATCCCAACATGACCGTCGGGCAGAACATGACCTTCGGGCTTGAAATGCACGGCGTTCCGAAACCCGAGCGCGACAAGGCTCTGGGCGAGGTGGCAAAGCTCCTCCAGATCGACCATCTGCTTGACCGCAAGCCGGGGCAGTTGTCCGGCGGCCAGCGCCAACGCGTTGCGATGGGCCGGGCACTGGTGCGCAACCCGGATGTCTTCCTGTTCGACGAGCCGCTGTCGAACCTGGATGCGAAACTTCGGGTCGACATGCGGACCGAGATCAAGAAGCTGCATCAGAAGCTCAAGACCACGATCGTCTATGTCACACATGACCAGATCGAAGCGATGACGCTGTCCACCCGGATCGCGGTGATGAACAAGGGACATGTCCAGCAGCTTGGCACTCCGAAGGAAATCTACGACACGCCGGCCAACATATTCGTCGCGACCTTCATGGGCAGTCCGGCGATGAACATCGTGCCTGCCCGGGTGGCGATCAGGGACGGGCGTCCGCAGGCCCGCATTACCGATGCCGACGGGGCCGAACGCTTCCTCCCCTTCAGCCAGCCGAACCTGGCCCGGTACGACGGTCAGGAAATCCTGCTCGGCATCCGGCCCGAGGCGATCACCGATCCTGAAGGGGCCGACCGGAAGTCCGGCAACATCCAGAGCTTTCCGAACAGGGTTGGCGTGACCGAGCCTGCGGGTTCGGACACCTTCGTGACCATGGGCGTTTCGGGCAAGGACATCGTCGCGCGCATGCGGGCAGACGCGACAGTGGCGCCCGGGCAGGTCTTCGACTTTGCCGTCAACATGGAAAAGGCTGTGGCCTTCGATCCCAAGACAGAAGAGCGGATCCGCCCCTGATGGATGCCGACGTCCTGATCATCGGCTCGGGCATGGGGGGCGCGTCGCTTGCTGCCGCGCTTGCGCCCTCGGGTCGGCGCATCCTGATCCTGGAGCGGGGAGAGCGGCTGCAGGACAGCCCCGAGGCACGCGATCCGGAGGCGATTTTCGGCCGCGGGCATTTCAAGCCCAAGGAGACATGGCGGGACATTTCCGGCGCGGCGCTCAACCCGGGCAACTATGCGTTTGTGGGGGGCAACACCAAGTTCTACGGTGCGGTCCTGCTGCGCTATCGTGCGGAAGATTTCCGGCCACTGCGCCACATGGAGGGGACGACCCCCGGCTGGCCGATTGCCTATGACGACCTCGAGCCCTGGTATGGACGCGCTGAGACGCTTTACCGTGTCAGGGGCGATGCCAAGGCTGACCCGTTCGAACCGCCGCATTCCTCGGCCTATCCCTACCCTCCGGTTCCCGATGAGCCGGACATAGCTTCCCTGCGCGCCGCCTTTGCCGCGCAGGGCCTGCATCCCGCGCCCTTGCCGCTTGGTGTCGACCTTGAACGGTGGCTGTCGCGCGCGCCCACGACCTGGGATGCCTTCCCGGATACGACCGGCGCGAAGTCAGACGCGGAATCCTGCGGCCTGGCCGAAGCGTTGAAGCATCCCAATGTCACGCTGGTGACCGGTGCAAGGGTCACCCGCATCCTGTCCGAGGGGCGGCGCGCGACCGGCGTCGAGGCTCTGCGTGACGGCAAACGGGAAACGCTGACGGCGCGCGTTGTCTGCCTCTCTGCCGGGGCGATCCTGTCATCGGCCCTGCTGCTGGCTTCGGCCAATGACAGCCATCCGACCGGTCTGGCCAACCGGTCTGATCAGTTGGGCCGGAATTTCATGAACCACAACCTGACCGGGATGGTGGCCTATAATCCCCTCCGCCGGAACCGGTCCGTCTACGAGAAGACCATCCAGGTCAATGACTGGTATCTGACCGGTGGTCCCAACGGCGAGCCCCTCGGCAACATCCAGATGCTCGGACGCATAACCGGTCCGATCCTGGCGGGCGAGGCCGGGCTGCCGCTTTGGCTCGCCACCCATGTCGCCGACCGCTCGATCCATATCATGGCGATGTCGGAGGACCTGCCCGATCCGGACTCCCGTGTGTTCTGGAAGAATGGCGAGGTCGTGCTGGATTGGCGCCGCACAAACACCAAGGCGCATGACCTGCTGGTGAAGCGCCTGTCGCAGGCGATGCGCCGCGCCGGCTGGCCGATCGTGCTGTCGCGCGGTTTCCCGAAATCGAAACCCTCGCATCAGTGCGGCACGGCTCGGATGGGGGCCGATCCGGCGACATCGGTCGTCGATGCGAACCTCAGGGCGCATGACCTCGACAACCTCTACATCGCCGACGCTTCGGTCCTGCCGACCTCGGCAGCGGTCAATCCCTCGCTCACTGTGGCCGCTCTGGCATTGCGCGCCGGCGACCATATCCTCAAGACGGACTTTGCAGCATGAGCGGGCTCGCCCTCATAACAGGAGGCCAGCAGGGCATCGGTCTGGGCATTGCGAGAGCGCTTGCGGCGGAGGGCTTCCACCTTGCTATCGCCTCGCTGCCGGAACCGGGGCACCCCTCGGTGCAGGCCGCGCTTGAGGAGCTTGGCCCCGAGGCGCGCTACTACCGCCACGACCTGTCCGAGATCGGCGCCATCCCGGCGCTTCTGGACCGGATCGGGGCAGAGCAGGGGCCGATCACGGCGCTGGTCCAGAACGCTGGCGTTCCGGCGAAGGTCCGCGGCGACATGCTGGAAATCGCGCCCGAGAACTTCGACTTCATCATGGACGTCAACCTGCGCGGGACCTTCTTTCTGGCGCAGGACGTGGCGAAGAGGATGCTGAAGACGGTCGCGGATTCCTACCGGTCGATCACCTTCGTGACCTCGGTTTCGGCCAGCATGGCTTCGGTCGAGCGTGCGGACTACTGCATCTCCAAAGCTGCCGCCTCGATGGCGGCGCAGGCGTTCGCGCTGCGGCTGGCGCCGCACGGGATCGGCGTATTTGAACTCCGGCCCGGCATCATCGCGACCGAAATGACGGCAGGTGTGGCCGACAAATACACCGTGCGGATCGAGGGCGGGCTGGTGCCTGCGGCCCGGTGGGGACAGCCGGCTGACATCGGCTCTGTCGCGGCCAGCATCGCCCGAGGCGATCTGGCCTTTGCCACCGGGGCAGTGATCCCCGTTGACGGTGGCCTGTCGATCGCGCGGCTCTGAAGGAACGTAAGGACATGGCACAGGGCTACGACTTCATCATAATCGGCGGCGGTTCGGCGGGCTGCGTGCTGGCAGCGCGGCTGTCGGAAAACCCGGCGGCGCGCGTGCTGCTCTTGGAGGCGGGCGGGCAGGACCGGCATCCGTTCTACCACCTGCCGGCAGGCTTCGCGAAGATGACCAAGGGCATCGGCTCCTGGGGCTGGCACACGGTTCCTCAGAAGCACATGAACGGCATGGTGATCCGTTATACCCAGGCCAAGGTGATTGGCGGCGGGTCCTCGATCAACGCGCAAATCTACACGCGCGGCAATGCGCTCGATTACGATGAATGGCGGCAGAGGGGCTGCACCGGCTGGGGCTATGAGGATGTGCTGCCCTATTTCCGGAAAGCGGAAGACAACGACACATTCGAAAACCGCTACCACGGCAAGGGCGGTCCGCTTGGCGTGTCGAAACCGGCCGCCCCCCTCCCGATCTGCGAGGCCTATTTTGCCGCGGCCGGGCAGCTTGGCATCCCCTTCAATCCGGACATGACCGGCGAAGTGCAGGAAGGCGTCGGCTACTACCAGCTGACGCAGCGCCATGTGCGGCGGTCCTCGGCCTCGATCGCCTATCTGGACCCGATCCGCGGCAAGCGGCCGAACCTGACCGTTCGCACCGGGGCGCAGGTGCTGCGGATCGTGACCGAGAAGGGCCGCGCTGTTGGAGTGGACCTGGCCGGCGAGGGTGTTGTCCGAGCCGAGACCGAGGTGATCCTGTCGTCGGGCGCGATCGGCTCGCCGCGCCTGCTGCAACTCTCCGGGATCGGTCCAGCGGATGAATTGCGCGCTCTTGGGCTACCGGTAGTGCTGGATCGCCCTGAAGTGGGATCAGACCTGCAGGACCATCTCGACCTGTTCGTGATTGCCGAATGCACCGGACCGCATACCTATGACCGCTACGCCAAGCTGCACTGGTCGGCAGTCGCGGGGCTGCAATACCTGCTGACGAAAACCGGCCCGGTCGCCTCTTCGCTCTTTGAAACGGGGGGCTTCTGGTATGCCGATCCGAACGCGCGGAGCCCCGATATCCAGTTCCATCTCGGCCTGGGATCGGGGATCGAGGCGGGAGTGGCTGCCATGCCGCAAGGCGGCGTCACACTCAACTCGGCCTATCTGAGGCCGCGGTCGCGAGGGACGGTGCGCCTTGCCTCGGCCGACCCAATGGCCGCGCCCCTGATCGACCCGAACTATTGGGCCGACCCCTACGACCGCGAAATGTCGATCCGGGGCCTGAAGCTCGCGCAGGAGATCATGCGGCAGGATGCCCTGAAACCCTATGTCAAGGCCGAGCGCCTGCCTGGCCCCGAGGTCCGGACGGACGAGGACTATTTCAACTACGCCTGCCACCATTCCAAGACCGACCACCATCCTGCGGGCACCTGCCGGATGGGAATCGACGCAGGGGCGGTCGTGGACCCGGAGCTGCGCTTCAACGGGATCGAGCGGCTGCGGGTGATCGACAACTCGATCATGCCGACGCTCGTTTCTTCGAACACCAATGCCACCGCGATCATGATCGGCGAAAAGGGCGCTGATCTTGTCCGTGCAGCCTACCGGATGTGACGCCATGATCCGCCATATCGTCCTCATCCGCTTCCGCCCTGACGTGACCGATGCCGCCGTGGCGAAGATCTTTGCCGCGTTGCCGGGATTGGCGGCCCGCCTGCCCGGGGTGAAAGGCTTCGCCGCCGGGCGCAGCGAGAGCCCAGAGCAGATCGAGCGCGGCTACCTGCACGGATTCACCATCGACTTCGACGATTGGGATGCACTCTCCACCTGCCAGGCGGATCCGGACCACAAGGCCTTCGGCGCATCGCTTGTCGCCCATGCGGCGGGCGGGATCGATGGCATCCTCGTCTTTGACCTCCCGTTCTGAGGGACCGACATGATCACGCTTCCAACACAAGATGGCCGCCTGGAACTCTACCGGCTGACCGGCACGCCCCTGACCCCACGCGCGCCGCGCGTGCCCCTGACCCGGACAGCCTTTGCGGCGGCCCATGTCGTCAGCGACCCGATCCGCGAACGGAACCCGTGGGACACGCGGCCCGCCGTCGATTGGGACGCGACGCTGGCCTTCCGGCAGGGCCTCTGGGATCAGGGGCTGGGTCTGGCCGAGGCAATGGATACAGCGCAGCGCGGCATGGGGGTGGACTGGCTGACTGCCAAGGAACTGATCGAACGGACGATGCGCGCGGCCAAGGCGCATCCGCTGCAGCCACGCGTGGCCTGCGGGGCGGGGACTGACCACGTGGCGCTGTCCGATCTGGCAAGCGCTGATGCCATCGCCGATGCCTACGAGACGCAGGCCGCCGCGATCGAGGCTGCGGGCGGGCAACTGATCCTGATGGCGAGCCGCGCCTTTACGGCCATCGGTGCCGGGCCTGACACCTACCACCGCGTCTATCGCCGCCTGATCGACGGCGCGCGCGAGCCGGTCATCCTGCACTGGCTGGGCGACATGTTCGATCCCGCCCTGACCGGCTACTGGGGCACGACCGATGTCTCCGCCGCCAGCGACTTCGTCCTGAACCTGATTGCCGAGAACCCGGCCAGGGTCGATGGCATCAAGATCTCGCTTCTTGATGAGGCGCATGAGGTCGCGTTCCGGGCGCGCCTGCCCAAGGGGGTGCGGCTCTATACCGGCGACGACTTCAACTATGCCCCGCTGATCGAAGGGGATGGCGCCCATTTTTCCCACGCCCTGCTCGGCATCTTTGCAGCCATCGCCCCGGCGGCCTCGCAGGCGCTCGAGGCGCTCGCCCTCGGCGATCGCGTCGTCTACCACCAGCTGCTCGCCCCGACAGTTCCCCTGTCGCGCGAGATTTTCCGGGCGCCGACACGGTTCTACAAGGCAGGCATCGCCTTTCTCAGCTGGCTCAACGGTTCGCAACGGCACTTCATCATGCCGGCCGGGTTCCAGTCGAGCCGCGACATATCGCATTATGCGCAGGTTTTCCGGCTTGCGGGCGAAGCCGGGTTGCTGTCCAAGCCCGACTTGGCCGTAGACCGGATGAAACTTCTTCTGGCACTACACGGAATCGACTGACACGGTCGCAGGTGGAGTGAGGGATGGCTCGCAGACCGACAATCATCGATGTCGCGCGCAGGGCGGGGGTCTCGAAATCGACCGTCAGTCTTGTCCTGCAGAACAGCCCGCTCGTGAAGGAAGAAACCCGTGCCGAGGTACGCAAGGTCATGGTCGAGATCGGCTATGTCTATAACCGCGTTGCGGCCAACATGCGTTCGTCCAATGCCGGCCTGATTGGTCTGGTGATCAACGACCTTCGCAACCCGTTCTTCACTGAATTCGCGACATCGGTGCAGATGACGCTGTCGGCGCGCGGCTATGCCACGGTGCTTGCGAACACCAACGAGGATCCCGACCTTCAGGCGCAGGTGGTCGCCGCCATGATCGAGCACGGGGTGACGGCGTTGATGATCTCGCCCACCTATGGCAACGAGGCAGCAACATTCAGCGCAATTGGGCGGGCCGGGATTCCCACCCTGCAAGTGCTGCGCAAGGTGGTTGCCGATGGACAGCAGTTTCCTTTTGCCGCGCCGGACTACGAGAAGGGCGGCCTGCTTGCCGCCGAGCATCTGCTAACGCTCGGCGCCCGGCAGATTGCGTTTGTCGGCGGCTTTGAAGGACGGGATGTCACCCAGAAGCGGATGAAGGGCTATCTCTCGGCGCTGAAGGCGGCAGGCGTTGCCCCGCTGGTGCTGCCGGGCAGGCCAACCCGGGCCTTTGGCCGGGAAGTGGCCAGGACCCTGGCGCGCGGCTATCCCCAGGTCGGGGCAGTCATCTGCTTCAACGATCTTGTCGCCCTCGGAATGCTGTCCGGCTGTGCCGAAATCGGGCGGCGGCTCGGCTCTGAACTCAAGGTAGTGGGCTTTGACGATATCGAGGATTGCGCGCAGGTCTGGCCAAGTCTGACCTCGATTAGATGCGATATTGCCGGGTTCGGACAGCGGATGGCCGATATCCTGCTGGACTGGGTGGAAGCCGGGCAGGCACCACCCACTGAAACGACAACGCCCGTCGAGCTGATTATCCGGGCTTCCACCCTTTCGAAGGCGACGGCATGATCCAGGATCCCAAGATGTTTCTCCGCGCGCTGTTCGACAGGGCGGTGGAGGTGGCGGACCCCATGCGTTCGATCGGGCCCTTCCTGCCGGAACGGCCCGAAGGGCGCGTGATCGTGGTCGGTGCCGGCAAGGCCAGCGCGAGGATGGCCGAGGCGGTCGAGGCCGCCTGGGGTCCCTGCGAAGGGCTGGTCATCACCCGCTATGGCTACGGTCGCCCCTGCAAGGGCATCGAGATCGTCGAGGCCGCCCATCCTGTGCCAGATGCCACCGGGCTGGCCGCAACCGCCCGGATGATGGCGCTTCTCACCGGGCTCAAATCCGACGACTTCGTCCTTGCGCTGATCTCGGGCGGGGCGTCAGCCTTGCTCTGCGCGCCTGCAGATGGTGTCACGTTGGCCGAGAAGCAGGCGGTTAACGCCGCCCTTCTGGCCTCGGGGGCGCCGATCGACCGGATGAACACCGTTCGCAAGCACCTGAGCCGCGTGAAGGGCGGCCAACTCGCCGCGCGGGCCTGGCCTGCCCGGATACTGTCGCTGATGATCTCGGATGTCCCGGGCGATGACATGGCCTTCATAGGCTCGGGCCCCACGGTTGGCGATTGCTCGACGGTTGAGGACGCGCGCGCGATCCTGGCGGAGTGGCGGATCGACGTTCCCGCTTCAGTGCGCGCGGCGTTGGAGCGGCCATCCGGGGTGGTTCCGCCGGGAGATCCGCGCTTGGCCCGGGTCGAGAACCGCATCTTCGCGGCGCCGCGCCAATCCCTTGAGGCGGCAGCGGAGTTGGGGCGCAGCAACGGCTGCGATGTCCGGATACTGGGGGATGACCTCGAAGGGGAGGCGCGGGATGTGGCCGCGGCCCAGGCCGCGCTCGCCCTTGCCGAGAAGGCGAAACGCGAGGCAGGGGCGCCGCCTCTGCTGCTGCTGTCAGGTGGTGAATTGACCGTTACCCGCCGGGGCGACGGGATCGGTGGCCCCAATGCCGAGTTCGGTCTGGCTCAGGCGCTGGCCCTGAACGGCGCGGCGGGGATTCACGCGCTTTCCTGCGATACGGACGGCGTCGATGGTGCAGCGGAAGTCGCAGGAGCGATTGTCCATCCCGACACGCTGGCGGCGGCGAATCGGGCGGGCGTCGATCCGCATGAGGCGCTGGCGCGGAATGACGCGCACCGGTTTTTCGGCGCGATCGGCGATCAGGTCGTTACTGGCCCGACGCTAACCAATGTCAACGACTTCCGGGCGATCCTGATCGTTTGACGCAAGGCACCGTGCTGCCCCGCGACGACACGGCGGCTCAACGCTGGCGGCGTGCTTTGGCGACTCCGGCCACCGCTCGCCTGGACCCGCTGGACCAACCGCCGCACTTGCCCAGACCACCGAGAGTCAGGCTGACAGAACCTTGCGAAACCGGCCAAGCGCGATTGCCAGCGCGACGGCCGACATGCCCGCCATCGCCAGCAGCTGCCCGGCCACCAGCGGCAGGCCGCTGCCGCGATACAGGACCGACTGGGAAAAGCTGACGAAATGAGGAGAGGGGCTGACGGTCTTCATCAGCACCTGAAGCCACATCGGCATGGATTCAAGCGGTGTCATGCCGCCGGACAGCAGGATCATCACGATCATCACCGGGATGATGAGCAGGCCGAACTGGCCCATGTTGTGTGTGAAGGTGGACAGCAGCAGACCCATGCTGGCCACCGCCACGATGTAGATCGCCGTGCCTGCGACGAAGAGCAGGGTCGAGCCCGCAACCGGAACCCCAAGCAGCCAGCGGACCACCAGTTCAAGGCTGATCGTCGCCGCGGTGAGAATGACGATGCCATTGGCCAGGATCTTGGACAGGACGATCTCGTGCGGTCTGACAGGCATAACCAGCACGTGTTCGATCGTGCCATGTTCCCTTTCCCGGATGAGGGAAGCGCCTGAAAGGATCAGGGTGATGATGGTGATGGAATTCATCAGCTGCATCACCGCGCTGAACCATTTCGAGGTCAGGTTCGGGTTGAACAGGTTGCGGAAGACCACATTCACCAATGCTGCACTCGTCCCTCCGGGAGAGACAAAGCGCGAGATTTCGGTTGTGATCAGCTGTTGCATGTAGGTCGCGCCGTTGCCGGCATGGGCGACCGCCGTTGCATCGACGAGGATCGAGATCGTCGGTGTCTTTCCCTCACGCAGGTCATGCTCGAGGTTCGGCGGCACTGCGACGACAAGGACGTATTTCCCCTTGATCAGCGATTTTTCCGCCTCGGCCGGGCTGAGCAGGACCGGCGCATTGAAAAGGGGTGGCCGGATCGCATCGGTCAGGCGGTGCGACAGGATGCTCTGGTCCTCGTCGATGACAGCGACCGAGAGGTTGCGGATTTCGGTGCTGACCGCGTCCGCAACGATGTATGTGGCGACGGTGAAGACGTAGATGATGAGGGCGACCATCACGAAATCCCCTCGGATCGCCCGAAGCTCCTTTCCCGTCAGCCGAAGAGTGTTGGCCAGACTGCGCAATCAGGCCTCCTGTTTTCGCAAGGCCGCGACCGATGCGACCAGATAGACCAGACCGAAGATGGCAAGCACGACCGCATTCAGGCGCAGGTCTGCCCAACCAAGCCCCTTGGCGAAGGTCCCCACGGAAACCGGCTGATACCAGGCGCCCGGGAAGGCCAGCCCGACGATCTGTGCGCCCTTGCCCATTGACGAGACCGGGACAATCAGGCCGGAGAAGTTGACCGTCGGAATGATGGTGATGACCGCGACGCTGAACACCGCGGCGACCTGGGTCCGCGTAAAGCTCGAGATGAACTGGCCGAAACCTGTCGTCGCGGTAACGTAGAGCACCGAAATCGCCGCAAGAGCGGCAAGGCTGCCGGTGAAGGGAACGCCGAACAGGCCGATGCCCATGAAGAAGAGCATCCAGAAGTTGATCGTGGCCAGCGCGATATAGGGAAGCTGCTTGCCCAGAAGGAACTCGGTCCGCCCGACCGGGGTGGAGCGAAAGTTCGCGATGGTCCCCGTTTCCTTCTCGCGCACGACGCCGACCGCCGACATCACACCCGGAATGAGGGCGAGGATCAGCATTATGACGGACGGGACCATTGCATTTGCGCTTTTGAAGGCCTGGTTGAACTGAAAGCGCGTCTCGATCGCCACGCCGGAGGGAAGGGGCTGTCCCTCTTCTTCCGCGAAGGTCGTGGAGAAGTTCTGCAGGAGCCCCAGAGCGTATCCGCGCGCCGTGTCGGCGCGGAACGGCATGGCGCCGTCGATCCAAAGGCCTACCTCGGGCTGATCGCCCTGGCGCAGCTTGCGGCCGAATCCGTCAGGAATTTCCATCGCAAGGGTCAGCTTGCCCTGGCCCATTCGCCTGGACATATCCGCCATATCGGCCAGATCCGGGCCGGTTTCGAATTGCCGGATCGACGAGAATTGCTCGATCAGACGCCGGCTTTCCGGTGACTGATCCTGATCGAGGACCGCGAAAGTCAGCTTGTCGACGTCGAAGGAGATGCCAAAGCCGATAGTGATCAGCAGGATGACCGGCCCGAGAAAGGCGAAGAACAGCCTGATGGGATCGCGGACAAGTTCCAGCGACTCCCGCCAGGAATAGGCCCAGAGACGCGACAGGGCCGCGTTCAGACGGGAGGGGCTTCTTCCAGCGGCATCGAAACTCGTTGCCGCCGTTTCCGTCGCCTCCTGCGGTTTTTCGACCTCCTCAAGATAGGCGATAAAGGCCTGCTCCAGATTGCCGCTTCCGCGCGCGGCGGCCAGTTCTGCTGGCGTTCCCACCGCCAGCACCCTACCCGCATGCATCAGCGAAATGCGGTCGCATCGCGCGGCCTCGTTCATGAAATGGGTCGAAATGAAGATCGTCACGCCCTGATCGCGCGACAGCGAGACAAGCTTGCGCCAAAAAGCATCCCGTGCGACCGGGTCCACCCCTGAGGTCGGCTCGTCCAGGATCAGGATCCGCGGTTCGTGGATCGTCGCCGCTGCCAGTTGCAGTCGTTGCCGGATGCCAAGCGGCAGGCTTTCGGGCATGGCGTCTGCCACCGGGCCAAGCTCGAAGTCGTCCAGCATCGTCTGAACGCGCGCTGCACGTCTTTCGCTCGGCACGGCGTAAAGCTGGGCGTGCAGCAGCAGGTTCTGCCGCACCGTCAGTTCGGAATAAAGCGAAAAGGCCTGCGACATGTAGCCGATGCGCATCCGGCTTTGCATGTCGCTGTTCAGGAGCGGTTCGCCGAACAGCCGTGTCTCGCCTTCGGTGGGCACCAGAAGGCCGGTCAGCATCTTCATCGTCGTGGTCTTGCCGCAGCCGTTCGAGCCGAGGAAACCGAAGATCTCGCCTTCCGGGATTTCGAAGCTCACATTGTCGACCGCTGTGAATTCGTCGAAGCGTTTGGTCAGGTTGCGCGCCTCGATTGCCGGAGCCGCCCCGTCGACGTTTTGCCGCGGACGCATCACGACCGGTTGATGCCCAGCCCGGGCCTCTTCCGGCAAGAGCCGGATGAAGGCATCTTCCAGCGTCTCTGCATCCGCCTGCCTTCGCAGATCGGCCGGGCTGCCCTGGGCCAGCACGCGCCCGCCATCCATCGCCGCCAGCCAGTCAAAGCTTTCCGCCTCTTCCATGTAGGCGGTGGCGACCAGGACGCTCATTCCGGTCATCCGCTGGCGGATGCTGGCAATCAGCTCCCAGAACTGGCGGCGCGACAGCGGGTCGACGCCCGTCGTCGGCTCGTCGAGGATCAGCAGGTCCGGATCATGGATCAGAGCCGAGCACAGGCTGAGTTTCTGCTTCATCCCGCCCGACAGCTTGCCCGCCGGCCGGTCGGGGAAGGGCGACAGGCCTGTTGCGGCCAGAAGCATCTCGATCCGTGCAGCCCGCTCTTCGGCGGGCTGGCCGAAAAGCCGTCCGAAGAATTCGAGATTCTCCCGCACCGACAGGGTGGGGTAGAGGTTCCGTCCCAATCCCTGCGGCATGTAGGCCACGCGCGGCGCATTGATCCGGCGTGCGACAGCGGTTGAGATGTCCTGATCAAGAACCGTGATGCGCCCGGCCTGCAGCTTTCTAACGCCCGAGATCAGGGCCAGAAGCGTTGATTTGCCGACGCCGTCGGGGCCGATCAACCCAGCCATGCATCCGGCTGGAATACCCACTGATACACCATCCAGCGCGGTGACCGCGCCGTAGCGATGGCTGACCCCGTCAAGTTGCGCGACCAGTGCCATTGATCCGCCCTACTGCGGCAGCTTGACCTGCAGGTCCTGCGGCCAGTCCATCCCGGGCTCCGTCCGCACATAGCCCACGCCCCTGATGCCGACCTTGACGTAGGATTCGAACTTTTCCAGCAGGTCGCGCGGGATCGACAGCTTGACCCGGAAGACGAGTTGCTCCCGCTCTTCCTGTGTTTCGACCGTCTTGGGCGTGAATTGCGATTCGGGCGAGATGAAGGTGATCCGCGCTGGAATCACGTAGTCCGCGATCGGGTCAAGGATGATGCGCGCCTCGTCGTTCAGCGCAAGCGCGCCCACCACCGGCGCAGAGAGATAGAGGTTCATGTAGACATCGGTCAGGTCGAGCAGGGTGAGGATGGGCGTCCCCGCTGCCACGACCTCGCCTGGTTCGTGAAGTCGGTAGAGCACACGCGCCCGAAGCGGCGCACGAACCACCAGATCGTCGAGCGCGACGTTGAGGCGATCAAGCTCGGCCTCGCTCTGGGAGATCAGCGCATCGCTGTCGCTGACCTGGGCCTGCGCCATCGCGACCGCCGCCTCGGCGCTGTGCAGACTGTTGGTCGCATCGTCAAGTACGCTTTGGGCGGCGTGGCCGTCGGCATTCAGCTTGGTCACCCGGTCGTGCGTGGTCCGGGCCACCTCCAGCGCGCTTTGCGCCTGCATGACGCTTGCTTCTGCGATCTGCTTGGACGCCTTTGCTCGCAGGACGGCTGCCTTCGCGCCAAGAATCTGCGCCTGCGTATCGCGGTCATCAAGTCGGGCAATGACTGCTCCGGCCTCGACCACCTCGCCTTCCTTTGGCAGTACTTCGTCCAGCCGGCCGGCGTATTTTGCGGCGACGTCGATCGTCTGCGCCTCGATCCGCCCGTTTGAACTGGCGATGCCCTTGGGGTCGCTCTTGCCGCCCAGGGATTGAAGCAGCGCGCCAAGTCCCGTTTCCGCAGGGGCGCCGGTTGGCATGACGACGGCGACCGCGGCGAGGGCGAACGCCACGGAGATCACGCTCAGGCGAAGGTATCTGACCCTTCGGGTAAAATACGAAAAATGGAATTCGGACATGCCTTTGATCCTTGCATCCACTCGCTGCCAGCCCTGCCGCGACCAGATCATACCATGACCGGAGAAAGCGCCATTTGCACGGAGCCCGCAAGTCGTTCGTCACAGGGTGTCGTGACGTAAGCACGCGCGTCTGCCCGATGATCCGCCCAAGCCAGTCAAATAGGCAGACCGTGTCCGCAGCAAAGTCTGACCAAAATAAACATTCTTCAAATTGAATATTGCAATTTTGGAATGTATTATACATTCTATCATTTGAATGATTCAGGTGCGGTGGAGACGCGGTGCCTGAGGGGCTTCTGGAGGGAGGAGACGGATATGGCGCATGTAGTGGTTCTGGGCGCGGGACTGGGCGGGGTCATCATGGCCTACGAGATGAAGGATCAGCTGAGTCGCGACGACACGCTCACGGTCATCAGCAAGGGGTCGACTTACAGCTTCGTGCCGTCCAACCCTTGGGTCGCCGTCGGCTGGCGCAAGCGGGATGAGATCGAGGTCGACTTGACCGAGGTCATGGTCCGCCGCGACATCACCCTGATGTCGCAGGGCGCAGCCCGGGTGCATCCGGCCGAGAACCGCGTCGAGCTGACCGACGGCCAGTCTGTGAGCTACGACTACCTCATCATCGCGACCGGACCCGACCTTGCCTTCGACGAGATCGAAGGCTTCGGACCCGAGGCCAACACCCAGTCGGTCTGTCACATCGACCACGCCCTGAAAGCCGAGGAGGCGTTCAAAGCCCTGGTGAAAAAGCCCGCCCCGGTCATCATCGGCGCTGTCCAGGGCGCAAGCTGTTTCGGCCCTGCCTACGAGTTCCTGTTTATCCTCGAGACGGCGCTGCGGCGGGCCAAGATCCGCGACCAGGTGCCGATGACCTTTGTCACGTCGGAGCCCTATATCGGGCATCTCGGCCTTGATGGAGTGGGCGACACCAAGGGCCTGCTCGAAAGCCAGATGCGCGCCCACCACATCAAATGGATCACCAATGCCAAGGTGAAGGCGGTCGAACCCGGGGTGATGCATGTGGAAGAGGTGAATGAGGACGGGACCACCAGGAAGCTGCACGACCTGCCCTTCGGCTTTTCGATGATGCTGCCCGCCTTCCGCGGTGTCGCCGCCGTGCGCGGGATCGAGGGCCTGACCAATCCGCGCGGCTTCATCCTTGTCGACAAGTACCAGCGCAACCCGACGTTCAGGAACGTGTTCGGTATCGGCGTGGGTGTCGCCATTCCGCCGATGGGACCGACCCCGGTTCCGGTGGGCGTGCCGAAAACCGGCTTCATGATCGAAAGCATGGTGACGGCCACGGCCCACAACATTGCCTCGCTGCTGAAGGGGCAGGAGCCGAATGAAGTCGGCAGCTGGAATGCCGTCTGCCTTGCCGATTTCGGCGACTCTGGCGTAGCCTTTGTGGCCCAGCCGCAAATTCCGCCGCGCAACGTCAACTGGTCGGCCGAGGGCAAGTGGGTCCACTATGCCAAGATCGGTTTCGAGAAGTACTTCCTGCGCAAGATCCGCATCGGCAAGTCCGAACCCTTCTACGAACGCCTCGCGCTGCAGGCGCTCGGCATCGACAAGCTGAAACAAACCCATATCGAATGATCGAAAGGAAAGAAGAATGAACGTCTCGCAAGCGGTCCAGGCCTTTGCCGGATTTATGGTGCTGCTGTCGCTGTTCCTGGCCTGGGCGGTCTCGCCGTGGTTCCTGGCGCTGACGGCCTTTGTCGGGCTGAACCTTCTGCAGTCTGCCTTCACCGGTTTCTGCCCGGCGGCAACGGTGTTTCGCCGCATGGGCCTGCCGAGCGGCTCGACCTTCTGACAGCCGCAGATGACAATCCGGCCCGGCGATCGAGCGGCGGGCCGGCAAGCAAGGAACATCTCGCCATGCCGATCCGCCGTCGCGCCGCAGCCCTTGTGCTTGTGGCCCTTATGATCACCCCACTAGCTTCGGTTGCGGCCGACCTTGTGCTGAAGCCCGTCGATGTCGTCGATACCAAGGCGCTGTTCGGCAAGATTGAAAGCCGCTTCGTGGTGCCGTCGCGTTCGCGCATCGGCGGCACGCTGGTCCAGCTTGACGTGAGCGAGGGCAGTGCGGTGACCGAGGGCCAGGTCATCGGCAAGATCACCGACCAGAAGCTGGAATTGCAGCTGGCGGCGGCCGAGGCGCGCATCCGCGCCGCGCAGTCGCAACTGAACAACGCCCAGACCGAACTGGCGCGCAACGAGGAACTCCTGGCGCGCGGGGCCACGACCACGCAGCGCGTCGATCAGGCCCGCACGGCGGTTGACGTGGCCCAGAACGCGGTCAGCGAGCTGCAATCGGCGCAACAGGTCATCCAGCAGCAGATGGACGAAGGAGCGTTGATCGCACCGACGACCGGGCGCGTCCTGTCGGTGCCGATCCGTCTGGGCGAGGTGGTCATGCCCGGTGAACCTGTCGCCACCATTGCCGGCGGCAGCGTCTTCCTGCGCCTCGACGTGCCGGAGCGTCACGCGCTTGGTCTGGTCGAGGGGGCAAATGTCGCCATCGTCGAGGGTGAAGGCGCGGAGCAAGGCAACATCGAAAAGATCTATCCGTTGATCGAAAACGGTCGCGTAACCGTCGATGTGGCGGTCGAGGGACTGTCCGACAGCTTCATCGGCAAGCGGGTGCTGGTTCGCATCCCCATAGGCACCCGTCCGGCAATCGTGGTCCCGCAAGAGGCGATCCGCCGCAGGGCGGGCCTTGACCTGGTCACGATCAAGGTCGCGGACGGCGAACAGTCGGTCACCGTCGTTCCCGGTCCAATGGTTGACACGCCGAAGGGGCCGATGCGCGAAATCCTGTCCGGGTTGCGCGCCGCCGACACGGTGATCGTGCCATGACTGCGAATTCCCCCGACAGGGTCCGCGCAGGGATTGCCGGTTCCCTGACGCGCGCCTTCATCACTTCGCCGCTCACCCCGCTCCTGCTGTTTGCGGCCATCGTGCTGGGTGTCGTGGCGCTCATCACCCTCCCGCGCGAAGAAGAGCCGCAGATCTCGGTGCCCATGGTCGATATTCACGTTCAGGCCAATGGCTTGCGCGCCGAGGATGCGGTCAAGCTCGTCACCGAGCCGCTTGAGACGATCGTCAAGTCGATCCCGGGCGTCGAGCATGTCTATTCCCAGACCCGCGATGACGGTGTCATGGTGACAGCCCGCTTCGAGGTCGGCACCTCGTCCGACGCCGCGATCCTGCGTGTGCACGAGAAGGTCCGGGCCAACATGGACCGGATACCCAAGGGGATCCCCGATCCGCTGATCGTCGGGCGCGGAATTGACGATGTCGCGATCATGGTGGCGACCTTGGCGCCCAAGCCGGAGGTGGCCGATCGCTGGACACCCGCTGACCTCACGCGTGTCGCCCGCGAGGTGCAGGTCACCGTCGCGGCCCTGCCCGAAATCGGCCTGACCTATATCGTTGGCGAGACCCCCGAAGAAATCCGCATCCGTCCCGACCCGGAGAAGCTCGCCGCTGCAAGTCTGACACTGCAGTCGCTCGCCGGAAAGGTGCAGGGGGCGAACAGCGCCTTCTCGGTGGGGATGGTGCGCGAGGATGGACAGCAGATCGGCCTGTCCGCCGGAAAGACGCTGGCGGACCTGAGCGAGATCGGAAACCTCCTGGTCACCACCCGCGACGGCCGCCCGGTCTATGTCCGCGACGTGGCCGACGTGACGCTGGAAACCGACACGACCGACGCCCGTGTCTTCAACCTGACCCGCGCCGGGGACGGGTTCGAGCGCGTCCCGGCCGTATCGCTTGCCATCGCCAAGCGCCCCGGCGCCAACGCCGTTGTCATCGGCGAGGAAATCCGCGCCGCCTTCGAAAAGCTGGAAGGCAACGTCATCCCCGAGGACATCACCGTCTCGATTACTCGCGACTATGGCGAGACGGCGAACGAGAAGGCCAACGAGCTTCTGTTCCACCTCGGCCTCGCCACGCTGTCCATCGTCGCGCTGGTCTGGGTCGCCATCGGCTGGCGCGAGGCGGCGGTGGTGCTGATCGTGATCCCGGTCACGATCTTGCTCACGCTCTTCGCGGCGAAGGTCATGGGCTACACGCTGAACCGCGTCAGCCTGTTCGCGCTGATCTTCTCGATCGGGATCCTCGTCGACGATGCCATCGTGGTGATCGAGAACATCGCCCGCCACTGGGGCATGAAGGACGGGCGGTCGCGCCGGGAAGCCGCGATCGATGCCGTCGGCGAGGTCGGAAACCCGACCATCGTAGCTACTCTGACCGTCGTGGCCGCGCTTCTGCCCATGCTGTTCGTCTCGGGGATGATGGGCCCCTACATGAGCCCGATCCCCGCCAATGCTTCTGCGGCGATGGTCTTCTCGTTCTTTGTCGCGGTCATCATCACGCCCTGGTTGATGCTGAAGTTCGGCAAGCCGCATGGCGACCATGGGGCGGCACACGAGGCATCCGATGGTGGGACACTTGGCCGGATCTACCGGCGGGTCGCGGCGCCGATTCTGGTGTCGCGCGGTCGGGCGGGGTTGTTCCTGCTTCTTGTTCTCGTCGCGACCGGCGCCTCGATGCTGTTCTTCACCACCAAGGCGGTGACGGTCAAACTCCTGCCGTTCGACAACAAGTCGGAGCTGTCGGTCCAGCTTGACCTTCCGAAAGGCAGCTCTGTCGAGGAGACCGACCGCATGCTGCAGACGATCGCCGCCGCGCTTTCGCCGGTGTCCGAGATCATCTCGATCCAGTCGCATGCCGGAACCGCAGCGCCGTTCAACTTCAACGGGCTCGTGCGTCACAGCTACCTGCGGGCCGAGCCACAGATGGGTGACCTGCAGGTCAACCTATCGCCCAAGGGCGACCGCGACCGCGAAAGCCACGAAATCGCGCTGGACCTGCGCGAGCGGATCAAGGCACTCGATCTGCCCGCTGGCACGACGGTGAAGGTAGTTGAACCCCCACCCGGTCCGCCGGTGATGGCGACGCTTCTGGCCGAGATCTACGGCCCCGATCCCGAGACCCGCCGCGCTGTCGCCGCCAAGGTGCGCGAGACCTTCCAGACCGTGCCCTACATCGTCGACATCGACGACAGCTATGGTGTCCCGGCGGATCGCCTGCGGCTTACCCTGAACGATGCGGAACTCGACAACTTCAAGGTCGAGCCGGGCGATGTCTTCGACACGATCGGCCTGCTCTACGGCGGCGAGACGGTGGGCTATTCGCACCGCTCCGAGGGTCGCCGGCCGATCCCGATCGTGCTGGCTCCGGCGAAGGCCGACCAGGTGGTCGACGAGCGCATGCTGGCGACGCCGGTTCCGGCCAACCTGATCCCCGGCGACCGCAACATCGTCGAGTTGGGCGACGTGGTTGATGTGACGCGCGAGCGGGCCTCGTTCCCGATCTTCCGCCACAACGGCACCCCGGCCGAGATGGTGACGGCAGAGCTTGCCGGAGCCTTCGAGGCGCCGCTTTACGGCCAGATGGCCGTCGCCGCCGCGATCGCCGAAGCCGACTGGGGCGATGTGCCGAAGCCGGTGATCCGCCAGCACGGCCAGCCGCAGGATACCGGCCAGCCGGTCCTTTTGTGGGACGGCGAGTGGGACGTGACCTGGGTCACCTTCCGCGACATGGGTGCAGCCTTCGGCGTGGCGCTTGTCGGCATCTACATCCTCGTCGTCATGCAGTTCGGCTCGTTCAAGCTGCCGCTGGTGATCCTGACGCCGGTGCCGCTGACGCTGATCGGCATCCTGATCGGGCATTGGCTGTTCAAGGCGCCGTTTTCTGCCACCTCGATGATCGGCTTCATCGCGCTGGCGGGGATCATCGTGCGGAACTCGATCCTGCTCGTGGACTTCATCCGCCACGCGCCGAAAGAGGGTCGCGAGTTGAGGGACATCCTGCTGGAAGCTGGGTCGATCCGCTTCAAGCCGATCCTGCTGACGGCGCTGGCTGCGATGATCGGGGCGGTGACGATCCTGACCGACCCGATCTTCCAGGGGCTGGCGATTTCTCTTTTGTTCGGGCTGGCCTCGTCCACGCTGCTGACGGTGCTGGTCATCCCGGCGATCTATGTCTTGCTGCGCAGCGGGAAACGGAAGGCAGCATGATGGGGGCGTCGTCTGACAGCGCCTTTGGGCCGGGTTCGGCCAGATCGGGGGCGGCACAGGATGCGACGCGCCTGATGAAGGCACTGTCCCATGAGGCGCGGCTGGAAATCCTCTGTTCGCTGATCGACCGCGAGCAAAGCGTCGGCGAACTGGAAGAACTGCTCGGCTTGCCTCAGGCGCAGGTGTCGCAGCACCTGCGGCGGCTGCGTGCCGAGGGACTTGTCCGGGCGCGGCGCGACGGGCGGCATGTGATGTACCGCCTCGACCGCGCCGAGATCAAAGAGGTGGTGACGGCGCTGCGCAACGCCTTCTGCCCGCACTGAACGCCGTCAGTGGAAATCGCGCGAACGTGGAATGATCCGAGCATTGCGCGGGTGGTGATGGCGCGGCGCGGGGATCGGACGGGTCACCTCGTCGGCGCGCGATAGCGGCACGGTCATTTCCCGATCCGCCAGCCGCAGAAGGGCATCGCTGCGATCCTCCAGCGCCTCGACCACCACATGCACCACGCTTGATACCGGATCGCGCTGGATGCGCCCCGTTACATCCATCAGCCGTGCCGTCATGATCGTCTTGCGGAAGGCCGCCATCACCTTGGGCCAGACGACAAGGTTGGCCACACCGGTCTCATCCTCGAGCGTGATGAAGCAGACCCCCTTGGCGCTGCCCGGTCGCTGGCGGATCAGCACCAGACCCGCCAGCCGCAGGCGCTTGCCATTGCGCATCGTCGCCAGATCAGCCGCCCGGGCATAGCCCTGCCGGGCCATGCTGGCGCGCAGGAAGGCCATCGGATGCGCCTTCAAGGACAGCCGCAGCGTCTGGTAGTCCGACACGACATGCTCGCTGGCGGGCATCGCGGGCAGGGCGACCCGCGCCTCCGGTCCCTCGTCGCGTTCGGCCTGGAACAGCGGCAGGTCCGGCGCGTCGCGGGCGGCCTTTACCTCCCAAAGCGCGGCGCGGCGGTCGAGGCCCAGGGAGCGGAAGGCATCCGCCTCGGCCAGTTTGCGGATCGTGGCGATGTTCAGCCGGGCGCGGCGGCGCAGATCCTCGGGGTCGGTGAAGGGCGCGTTTCGCGCTTTGGTCAGCCGTTCGGCAGCCGCCACCGCCATCCCGTCGACCTGGCGCAGCCCCAGCCGCAGGGCCCAGCCGCTTTCGCCGACCTCGAGCGTGCTGTCCCAGGCGCTGAAATTCACGTCCGGTGCGCGCACCTCGACCCCGTGCTCGCGCGCGTCGCGGACGATCTGGGCTGGCGCGTAGAACCCCATCGGCTGCGAATTGAGCAGCGCGCAGGCGAAGGCGGCGGGGTAGTGGTGCTTCAGCCAGCTTGAGACATAGACCAGCAGGGCAAAGCTCGCCGCATGGCTTTCGGGAAAGCCGTATTCGCCAAAGCCCTTGATCTGGTCGAAGCAGCGCCGGGCAAAGTCCGGGTCATAGCCGCGCCCGATCATGCGCCCGACCATCTTTTCCTCGAGCAGATGGATCGTGCCGCGCGACCGGAAGGTCGCCATCGCCTTGCGCAACTCGTTCGCCTCGGCCGAGGTGAAGCGCGCCGCCTCCATCGCGATCTTCATCGCCTGTTCCTGAAAGATCGGCACGCCGAGGGTGCGCTTCAGGATCGATTTCAGCTCGTTCGGGTCATGCGGCGGCGCGGGCGAGGGGTAGACCTCGGGCTCCTGCCTGTTCCGCCGGCGCAGATAGGGGTGCACCATGTCCCCCTGGATCGGGCCGGGGCGTACGATGGCGACCTCGATTACCAGATCGTAGAACACCCGCGGTTTCAGCCGCGGCAGCATGTTCATTTGCGCCCGGCTTTCGACCTGGAAGACCCCGACGCTGTCGCCCCGGCAGAGCATGTCATAGACCGCCTCGTCGCCCTGCGGGACCGAGGCAAGGTCATGGTCCACCCCGTAATGGTCGCGCAGCAGGGCAAAGCACTTGCGGATGCAGGTCAGCATGCCAAGCGCCAGAACGTCGACCTTGAGGATCTTCAGCTCGTCGATGTCGTCCTTGTCCCATTCGATGAAGCTGCGCTCGGGCATGGCGGCGTTGCCGATCGGCACGGTTTCGGTCAGCGGCCCCTCGGTCAGGATGAAGCCGCCGACATGCTGCGACAGGTGGCGTGGCATCCCGATCATCTGTTCGGCCAGCCGGATCGTGCGCAGCATGCGCGGGTCGGACAGGTCCACCCCCGCCTCGGTCGAATTCGCCTCGCCCATGCTGGTGCCCCAACTGCCCCAGACGGTCTTGGCCAGCGCGGCGGTCACATCCTCGGACAGGCCCATCGCCTTGCCGACCTCGCGTATGGCCGAGCGCGGGCGGTAATGGATCACCGTGGCGCAAAGGCCGGCGCGATGGCGACCGTATTTCTCGTAGATGTGCTGGATCACCTCTTCCCGCCGCTCATGCTCGAAATCCACGTCGATGTCGGGCGGCTCGTCGCGGTCCATGCTGATGAAGCGCTCGAACAGCAGCTCATGCACGGCCGGATCGACCGAGGTTATGCCCAGCACATAGCAGACGGCCGAGTTGGCCGCCGATCCGCGCCCCTGGCACAGGATGCCTCGGCTGCGGGCGAAGACGACGATCTCGTGGATGGTCAGGAAGTATTGCGGGATCTTCTTCAGCGCGATCATCGCCAGTTCTTTCTCGATCGCGATGCGCACCTTGTCGGGGATGCCTGCCGGATAGCGCTTGGCGGCACTTTCCCAGGTCAGTTCCTCCAGATGGTCCTGCGCTGTCCGTCCTTCGGGAACCGTCTCGTGCGGGTATTCATAGCCCAGCTCCTCGAGGTCGAAGCGGCAGGCATCGGCTACCTCGCGCGTGGCACGGATGGCATGGGGCCAGGGGGCAAAGAGGCGCTGCATCTCTTCGGGCGATTTCAGGTGGCGCTCGGCATTGGCGGCCAGCAGGAAGCCCGCCCTGTCGATCGTCGTCTTCTCGCGGATGCAGGTCATCACGTCCTGCAGCGGGCGGCGGTCGGGGGCATGGTAATGCACGTCGTTGGTGGCAAGGATACCCAGCCCATGCGCGCGCGCCAGCCGGTCGAGCCGGTTGATCCGGGCGCGGTCGTCGCCGCGGTAGAGGTAGCTCACCGCGATATGGCGCAGCGTCGGCAGCCTGCGGACCAGCCCGGGCAGGCGGCGGTGGAGGCCCTCGTCGGGCAGGACGATCAGCTGCACCCCTTCGGCATGTTCGGCCAGATCGGCAAGGCTGATGTCGCACAGCCCCTTGGCCTGCCAGTTGCCCTGCGTGTCGTTCATCTTGCCCTTGGACAAGAGCCGGCAGAGACGGCTGTAGGCGGCCCGGTCGCGCGGATAGGCAAGGAAAGTCTCGCCCGTGGTCAGTTGCAGGCGGCAACCGATGACCGGGCGCAGGCCCGCCTTCCTTGCCGCGCTGTGCAGGCGGACGACGCCTGCCATGGTGTTGAGGTCGGCCACCCCGAGCGCGTCATACCCAAGCGCATGGGCCGCCAGCACCAGATCGGTTGCGTCCGACGCGCCGCGCAGGAAGGAAAACGGCGTCGTCACCCCAAGCTCGACGAAGGCCGCGCGGGGATTGGGCGGGAACTCTCCCAGCAGGGTCTTGCGGGGATGGCGATTGTCATTCTCGGGCATCAGGCGAACATCCCGTGCAGGAACCAGCGCGGGGCGCCGCCGCGCCCGTCGTCATGCAGCCCCTCGCGGTAAAGCCAGAAGCGGCGGCCGGTTTCATCCTCGATGCGGAAGTAGTCGCGCAGCCGCGTGCCGGGCATGTCGCGCCACCATTCCGGCGCGATGCGCTCGGGGCCTTGGTAGCGGGCGACGCGATGGGTCCGCCGCCGCCAGAGGAACTGCGCCGGCGGGCCTTCCGGCACGGCGTAGAGCACGCGGATCTCCTCGGCCGGGTCGAGCAGGCGCAGGGGCCGATCGGTCTGCGGGGCGGGTTGTTCGGGCGGGGAGGCGAGGGGCGCGACCCGGCGTTCTGCCCGTTCCGGGATATGGCTGGCGCGGGGCAGGGGCCGGGCGATCGCCGGGGCCCCGAAGCGGACGGTCAGCCGGTCGACCAGCCGCGACAGGTCCAGCGCCTCGTCCCGCTCGCCCGCGAGCGTGGTCTGGGCCTTGCCCAGCCGTTCAGTCGTCGTGGCCTCGAGCGATATCAGGTCGAAGCCGAAGCCGGGATCGATCCGCTCCAGCCGGTCGCGGAAGAGGAAGGCCAGATGCCCGGCGTCGCGGCTGGGCGCGGCGGTCGCGACCTCGATCCGGCTGACCTCGCCATCGGTGCGGTAGACGGTCAGCCGTACCCGCCGCGCGCCCTGGTCCTGCGCGGCCAGTTGGGTGGAAAGGTCTTCGCACAGGCCCGGCAGGTGATGGGTGGGATCGAAGATCGGCTCGGCCAGGCGCGCATCGGCGCGGAAGGCCGGCGGCGGAAAGGCGGGCGAGACGGGTTCGGGCAGATGCCCCGTCACCTGATCCAGCCGCAGAAGCGGGTTGTCGGCAAGCTCGGCGCGCAGGAACCGCCGCGCCAGCGACAGGCGCGGCACGGCGGAAAGCGCGCCGATCGTTTTCAGCCCCAGACGGTTGAGCAGCAGCACCGTGTCGGCCCCGAGCCTAAGCGCCGCGACCGGCAGCCCGGCAAGGTCGCGCTCGTCGCGCCAGATCGCGCGGACCGGCCCGAACCGCGCCAGCGCCCAGGCCGCGCCCCAGGTCGGGGCCAGTGCCAGCCGCGCGGAAAAGCCCAAGGTCGACAGGCTGCCCTCGATCTCCGCCAGCATCGCCGCCTCGCCGCCCCAGAGGTGATCGGCCCCGGTCGTGTCGAGGATCAACCCATGCCCCTCCGCCGTGCGGTCGGCCACGGTCCAAGGGCACCAGCGCTGCGCCCAGAGGGCCAGCCGGTCCGTCGCCGCCTGATCGCCGGTCGGGTCAGCGTAATCGGTATGCAGCGACGGGCAGAGCGCGCGCATGTCCGTCACCCGCGCGCCGACTGTAACGCCGGCCTGCCGGGCGGCGCGGTTCGTCGCATGGACGGTCGGCCCATGCGTTCCTTCGACCATCAGGGCCTGCGGCAGGTCATCCGGCAGCGAATTGCCCAGCCGGTCGTCCTGCCGCTGCTTCCGCTCCATCGGGAACTGCGGGAACCAGATCGAGACGATGCGCCGCCCGGTCATGATGGGCCACCCACAGGCCGGGTTGCCTGCTGCGCGAGCGGAACAGCTCCACCCGCCAGCGCGGGTCGCCGGGCGCGCCGGGATCGTCCGCCAAGGGCAGCGAGGGCAGCGAGGCGACGCGCCAGCGGTCGCGCGCGGCGCTGAGATCGGCCGTGCCGCCATGCCGGATCAGCCAGCAGGGCAGGCCCGCCGCCTCGGCCCGGAAGGCCAGGCGCTTGGTCGCGGTGAAGTCGAGCGCGGGCGGATCGCCCACGATCTCGGCCACCACCGCCGAGAGCGCCTTGCAGCGCAGGCCTTCCTCGGCCGCGGCCAGCACATCCGCGGGGCGGGAGATTTCCATCAGCAGAAGCGGCCGCGATATCCCTAGGCCGGGCAGATAGGGCCGCCCAGTTTCCCGGCGCGACAGCCTGTCCTGGATCCAGAGCACGGGCGCCGTCCCGCCCGGCAGTTGCGACAGCACGAAACCCACCGCCCCGGCATCCCCCACCGTTCCGGCAAAGACCTCCGACAGGGTGCAGACGGCCTTGCCCGCCGTTCCGGCAGGTTCGGCGCGGCGGTCGGTCTGAAGGAAGGCGGATCGGCGTGACATGCAGCACAGAAGGCCCGACTCGGATGTTCTACTTTTGTTCTATTCATACCGCGAGACGCCTTGAGGAACAAGAAGCGGGGTCAGAAGAGGCAGAGCAGCGCTGACCGGGATCGGATCACTTCTCCACGATTTCACATGCATAGTGATGCTTTAAGCATCACTATGCATACACAGAAGTTGCATTCTGATACATTCGTCCATAGGCTTGCCGCGTGCATTCATCGAAGGAACGATCCGGTGATCTCATCGGGGCAGATCAGGGCGGCACGGGCACTTCTGGGAATCGACCAGAAGGAACTGGCGCGGCTATCCGGCCTTTCCCTGCCGACCATCCAGCGGATGGAGGCGAGCAAGGGGCAGGTGCGCGGCGTGGTCGACAGCCTTGTCAAGGTCGTCACCGCGCTCGAAGCAGCCGGGATCGACCTGATCGGCGAAGGCGCCGCCAGTGCCTCGGGCGGGCGGGGCGTCAGGCTGCGAACGGGCGAGGGACCGCCGCCGGGCTAAGCCCCGTCCGTCCCTTTCCATTCCGGAGCCCGCGATGACCCATTCTGCGACACCCAGCCTGCAAAGACCGAGTTTCCTTCAACTCTACACCCCCAAGCTCGTCACCGTCCTGCGCGAGGGCTACGGGCTGCGCGAGCTGAAATCCGATGCCGTGGCGGGCCTGACAGTCGCCATCGTGGCCCTGCCTTTGTCGATGGCCATCGCCATCGCCTCGGGCGCCAGCCCGGCGCAGGGACTCTTCACCTCGATCATCGGCGGCTTCCTCGTCTCGGCGCTTGGCGGATCGCGGTTCCAGATCGGCGGGCCGGCGGGGGCCTTCATCGTTCTGGTCGCGGCGACGGTGGCGCAGCATGGGATGGACGGGCTGATCCTTGCAACCTTCCTGTCCGGCATCCTGCTGGCACTGGTCGGTTGGCTGCGGCTTGGAACCTTCGTGAAGTTCATCCCCTTCCCGGTGACGGTGGGATTCACCGCCGGCATCGCGGTCATCATCTTTGCAAGCCAGATCAAGGAACTGTTCGGCCTGACCCTGCCGGGCGGCGAGCCGGGCCCCCTGATGCAGAAGATCCCGGTCCTCTGGGCCGCCGGCGGCACGGTTACTCCGGCCGCCGTTCTGCTGTCACTTGGCACGGTGGCGGTGATCGTCGGGCTGAAGCGCTGGCGTCCACACTGGCCGGGAATGCTGATCGCCGTGGCGCTTGGTGCGGCAGCGACGGCGCTGCTGCAACTTCCCGTCTCGACCATCGGAACCAAATTCGGCGGTATCCCGTCCAGTCTGCCGGTGCCGTCGCTGCCCGATTTCACTCTGGCCAAGATCATCGAAGTCCTGCCCGCCGCCCTGTCCTTCACCCTGCTCGGCGCGATCGAGTCGCTGCTTTCGGCGGTCGTCGCCGATGGGATGACAGGTCGCCGCCACCGCTCCAACGCGGAACTCGTGGCGCAGGGCTTTGCCAACATGGGCTCGGCCCTGTTCACCGGCTTTTGCGTCACCGGCACCATCGCCCGCACCGCCACCAACGTACGCGCGGGGGCCGTGGGCCCGGTGGCGGGGATGCTGCACGCGGTCTTCCTGCTGCTGTTCATGCTCGTTGCGGCCCCGCTGGCCGCCTACATCCCGCTGGCCGCGCTGGCCGGAGTGCTGGCGGTGGTCAGCTGGAACATGATCGAGAAACCGGCCATCGCAACGCTATTCCGGTCTGGCAGGGGCGATGCGGCGGTGTTCCTTGCCACCTTCCTGCTGACGATCTTCCGCGACCTGACCGAGGCGATCGTCGTCGGTTTCGCACTCGGCTCGGTCCTGTTCATCCACCGCATGTCGCTGGCGACGGCGGTCGAACAGCACACGCCCTTCGTGGCCGAAGACGAGGCAGACCAGATCCGCAGCTTCGATCCCGGCCAGACCTCGGACCCGGGCATTGTCGTCTACCGCATCTCGGGCGCATTCTTCTTCGGTGCGGCAGCCTCGATCGGGTCGGTCCTCGACAACATTGCCGACAGCTACAAGGCGATGATCGTCGATTTCAGCGCCGTCCCCTTCCTCGACTCGACTGGGGCGAACGTGATCGAGGGGCTGGCCCGCAAGGCCGGCAAACGCGGGGTTCGCCTCTACATGGCAGGCGCCTCGCGCGCCAACCGCCATGCGCTGGTCGCGCACGGGTTGAGGCCGCCGCATGTGATCTATGCCGCCTCGGTCGATGCAGCTCTTTCGCAGGAACGGGCGACGCGCGTTGTCTAGCGCCGGGCAATCGGGCCGAGATGGGCCTCGAGCATGGCGTAGCAACTGGCGCGTGCGGCCTCGCGCGACAGCATGGTTGCGTCAATTCCCTGCTCCAGCCAGAGACCATCGGACAAGGCGATAAAGGCAACCGCGATGGTTTCGGCATCCACCTGCCGGCCCCTCGCATTGGCCTCCGCCGCAATGACCTTGGCGACCGTATTGCGAAACTCGACATAGCGCTGGCGGTGGACCGCCCGCAGTTCGGCGTTGTTTGCGATCTCGCCCCAGAGCGCGAGCCAGATCTTCAGGCTGTCGGGGTTGAAGATTTCAGGCGCAAGGTTGGCCTCGACCAAAGCGACGACATCCGGCGCCTCGGCATCGACCGGCGCCATGACCGCCATAAGCCGGTCGTACATCGTCGCGTAGACGGCGGCGAGCAGTGCGTCCTTCGATCCGAAGTGGTGGGCTATAAGCCCGCGTGATGCCTTGGCCTCGCGGCAGATATTGTCCACCGTAAAGGCTGTGATGCCCCCCTTTGCCAGACAGGCCAGCCCGGCCTCGATCAGCATCGCGGCGCGCGTCTCGCTTGGGTAGCGACGAAAGCGCCGGGGGGCAGAAAGCGGGTCAGACATGGTCGCGCGCGAATTTCTCGTCCCAGTGGCGGGTGAAGATGACCGTGTCATTCTCGCGGATTGTCAGGTCCATCTCCACCCGGAAATGCGTCGCGTCGCAGGTCATCCGCCCCTCGCTTTCATGGACGGCGGTACAATCCCGCCGCTGGATCTCGACACGGTAGCGGGTGATCGCGGTGGCTGAAAGCGGATCGCCATCGGTAATCTCAAACCGAGCAAGTCCGCAGCTGTTCTGCACATGGCCGATATCCGGCATCTCGACGCTCGACACCCATCGAGGGAAGTCCACGGTCATCCGGCCTGACAGGAGGTCGCGTTCAATCCGCCGGGCCGGTCCGTCGGAGACAGGATGATAAGTTTGAGGTGTTTGCGGAGCAGCTTCCGGTGGATCGAAGGGACGCAGGGCTGCGTCCTCTGACCGGGGCGGACGGACGGGCAGGGTCAGCGCGCTGTCCCCGGTGCGGAGGCTCAGTGTCGCGAGTTCGGGCGAGGGCCAGGCGACCGGCCAGTAGGTCGATGACAGCGCGACGGCGATCCGGTGCCCGACCTCGAAGATATAGGCGGTATCGTCCATCTCTACAGTCGCTTCGGTCCATTCGCCGGGAACCAGCGGCTCGGGGAATTCATGGCTCTTGCGGTGGGTCAGGTTCAAAAGGCCAAGCCCGACCCGTGTCGACCGTCCGTCTGGATGCACGTCGTTCAGCCGGGCGGCCACCAGTGCCTGCGGCTTGTCGCTGGCGAATCGCAGATGGACCAGCGGCGCGCCAAGGATTTCGACCCGTTCGGTCAGCGGCTCCGACAGGAAAACCAGGCTGCCGCCGTCATCCTCGCGCTGGTCGGTCGGCCAGTCGGCATCCGCGCCGTAGCGTCCGATTTCGCCCGAAGCCTGCCCGACCCAGAGTGGCGAACAGATGCTGGCCACGGCGCCCGGCGCAACGGTGCGGGACAGAACGCCCCCCGTATTCAGGTGGTGGCGCTGCATGTCGATATTGGGAGAGGGCCATGACGGCTCGCCCACCCACCGGCCGCTGCGCTCGGTGTAACAGGTGCGTGGTTCCACCCCATCCTGCATCCAGACCCGGTACATCGGTTCCTGCATGATCCCGGTTTCGCGCCCCTTCATCCAGTGGTCGCACCAGCGGACAACCTCCTGCAGCCAGCCGATCGCGGGCCCGACTGTCACGTCCATCGGGTAGGAATGCGCCCAGGGGCCTACAAGGCCAAGCCGGGGCCCCGATAGGCCCGCAAGCAGGCGGGGAACGCTTTCGGAATAGTTGTCGGCCCAACCGGACACCGCATAGACCGGAATGGAGATCTTCGAGAAATCTTCGCAGACTGACCCCTGCTTCCAGTAGTCGTCGCGCCGCTGGTGCTGGAGCCATGTCAGGATCCATGGGGTATTGGCCTCGGCGCGCTGCATCCACATCTCGCGCCAGCGCTCGCCGACGATGGCAGGGTCGGGCGGCAGGTCGTTGCCGGCTAACATGGTCGAGGACCAGTCGAAATTGTCCTTCGACAGGCAACCGCCGATCCAGTGGATATCGGTCGCATAGCGGTCGTCGGTCGATCCGACCGTGATAATGGTCTTCAGGGCGGACGGCTGGAGGGCAGCGATCTGCAACCCGTTGAACCCGCCCCAGCTGATGCCGATCATTGCGACCTGTCCATCGCACCAATCCTGCGCGGCAATCCAGGCGATCACGTCGCAACCGTCGGTCTGCTCTTGCGGCGTATATTCGTCGGTGATGATCCCCTCGCTTTCACCCGTGCCGCGGATATCCACGCGGATGCAGGCATAGCCATGGCCGGCGAGGTATTCGTGCAACCCGTTGTCGCGGGTCCGCGTGCCGTCATGCTTGCGGTAGGGCAGGTATTCAAGAATCGCCGGAACCTTGCCCGCGCCCTCTGGAAGCCACAGCTTCGCGGCCAGGCGCGTGCCGTCTGGCAGGGGCAGGAACAGGTTTTCGGTCACCGTGACGGGATGGGGAAACTCGGTTCGTATCGTCATGCCTGCCTCCTCTTGTTGAACAAACATGCAACAACGGCTCGTGTCGTTTCAACAGGAATTCTCGCCGCTTGACCGGACGGGCCGTAAGGTCTTACTGTACAGACGTTCAACAAGGAGAGGGCAATGCCCCGGAATCCGCGCTATGATCCGTTGTTCGAACCCGTCCGGATCGGGCCCAAGCTGGCGAAGAACCGCTTCTTTCAGGTGCCCCATGCCAGCGGTATGACCAATGCGGCCCCGCGCGCCCGGGCCGCTTTCCGCGGAATGAAGGCCGAAGGTGGGTGGGCGGCGGTCTGCACCGGGATCTGCTCCGTCCATCCCTCGTCCGACGACAATCCCTTTCCCTATGCCACGCTCTGGGACGACAGCGACATTCCGGCCCATCAACTGATGACAGAGGCGGTGCATGCCCACGGCGCGCTGGCTGGGGTCGAACTTTGGCATGGCGGCGCAGCGACAGCGAACCGGAGCACGCGCTGGCCGGCCCTTTCGCCGTCCGGGGTGCCCTGGATGGCGACACATACCGGCTTCATGACCTCGGCGCGGCCGCGAGTCATGGATGCCGAGGATATCCGCAACGTCATCCGCTGGCACGCCGAGGCCGCCGTTCGGGCCGAGCGCGCTGGGTTTGACATTCTCTACATCTATGCCGGAATGGGCTATCTGCCCTATCAGTTCCTGCTTTCCGATTACAACCGCCGCACAGATGCCTATGGCGGCTCGGTCAGGAACCGCGTCCGCTTCACCGAGGAACTGATCGACGCCGTGCGCGAAGCGACCGGCGGGCGCTGCGCGGTTGCCCTGCGGATGTCGATGCAGGAACTGCGCGCCAGACCGTCAGACGTCGCGGAAAGCGAGGGGCACGAGGTCATTGGCTATCTGAAAGACGCCCCTGACTTGTTCGACCTGAAGATGGACTACTCGCCGACCGACTGCGCCGTCTCGCGCTATTCGCCCGAGGGCAGCCACGAGCCGGTTGTGGATTTCGTCAAGACGATCACCGACAAGCCGGTGGTCGGCGTCGGTCGCTTCACGTCTCCCGATACCATGGTCTCCATGATCCGGCGCGGAGTGCTTGATTTCATCGGTGGCGCGAGGCCCTCGATCGCCGATCCGTTCCTGCCGAACAAGATCGATGAGGGGCGCGAGGCCGACATCCGCGAATGCATCGGCTGCAACATCTGCATCTCGAGTTGGCATGATGGTGTCTGGGTCCGCTGCACGCAGAACCCGACCGCCGGCGAGGAATGGCGACGCGGCTGGCACCCCGAGATCGTGCGGCGCGACAGCGAGGGACAGGTGCTGGTCGTCGGGGGAGGGCCAGCGGGGCTGGAGGCCGCGCTGACCCTCGGCCGCCGCGGCTACAGCGTGGCGCTGGCCGAAGCCGAGCGGGACTTCGGCGGGCGGCTGCGCTTCGAATCCGCCTTGCCGGGGCTGAAGGCGTGGAACCGCGTGGCAGAGTACCGGCTGGGACAGTTGCGACAGATGGCCAATGTCTCGCTTTACCCGGAGAGCCTGTTGTCCGCCCGTGACGTGCTGGAGTTCGGCGCCGCCCATGTGGTGATCGCCACCGGGGGACGTTGGCTCCCGGCCCTTTACCGGGACAGCGAATTGCCCGGTGACCTTCTGGTGGCTCCGCGCGTCTATACTCCGACCGACCTCGCCCGCGGCGCCGAGGTCGAGGGGCCGGTCGCGGTGTTCGACTATGACAATTACTACATGGGGTCTGCCGTGGCCGAAGCGATGGCGGCAAAGGGGCATGCGGTGACCTACATCACCCCGGCTGGCGCTGCAGCCGCCTGGGGCATCATGACGAACGAGCAATCGCTGGTGCATGCCTCGTTCCAGAGGCGAGGCATCGCTTATCGGACGCTGGAGCGCGTCACTGCCTTTGATGGCGAGACGCTGGCATTGGCCCAGATCTTCACCGGCGACGCGCGCCAGATCGCGGCTCGGTCGCTCATGATCGTTGGACAGCGGCTCGGCGGATCCGAACTGCATGCGACGCTACAGTCGTCGGACCTCGGTGCTGCTGGGATCTCTTCGCTGCACCTGACCGGCGACGCAAATGCGCCGGGGGCCATCGCCCATGCCGTCTATCAGGGCCACCGCACGGCACGGGAACTGGGTGTTCCGGCGGCGAAGGTTCAGGTCGGGCGCGACACCCCCTGGCTGGGAAGCGATCTGAGGGCCGCGCAATGACCGGCGAAACCCGCCGCCGCCCGAGGGCCGCCCGCCAGTCGGGCGCGCTGCATCAGGCTCCGTTCGGGCAGGTCCCACGGGCCTATTCGCCGATCGAGGTCCTGTCCGCCGATCACCTGGAGGCCATCCACCTGTCGGCACTGAAGGTTCTTTCGACCGTCGGGATGCGGGTGCTCGAACTGACGGCCCGCGACCGCTACCGCGCCGCCGGCGCAGAGGTGCACGGCGAGAACGTGCGCTTTGATCCGGCGATGGTGATGGAGCGGCTGGCAACGGTCCCGGCCGAATTCACGCTGGCCGCCCGCAACCCCGCGCGGTCGCTGCGGCTGGGCGGAGCGGAGCACGTATTCGCCTCGGTCGGCGGGCCAGCCTATGTGATGGACAACGACCGCGGACGCCGCGACGGCACATTTGCCGAGATGTGTGATTTCCTGAAGCTGATCCAGCAGATCAACGTCATCCATCAGGAAGGCGGCGGGCCGTTCGAACCCTTGGACCTGCCGGCGCATACGCGCCATCTCGATATCTACCTCGCCCAGATTACTCTGCTCGACAAGAACTGGCAGACCCAGACGCTTGGCCGCTTGCGGACGATGGACGGGATCGAGATGGGAGCCATGGCGCTGGGCCTTACGGTTGATGATCTCGCCGCCACCCCTGCGCTTCTGGGGATCATCAACACCAACTCGCCCCTTCAGCTCGATGTGCCTATGGCCGAGGGACTCATGACCTTGGCCGAGCATGGGCAGGTGAACGTCATCACGCCCTTCACCCTGGCCGGGGCGATGAGCCCGGTGACGCTGGCCGGCGCGCTGGTCCAGCAGCATGCCGAGGCGATGGCCGGGATCGTGCTGACCCAGATCGTCCGGCCCGGCGTGCCGGTGATGTATGGCGGTTTCACCTCGAACGTCGACATGCGCTCGGGCGCGCCTGCTTTCGGGACGCCCGAATACACGAAAGCGGCACAGGCTTCGGGCCAGCTCGCGCGGCGGATCGGGGTTCCGTTCCGGTCATCGAACGTCTGCGCCGCGAACGAGGTCGATGCCCAGGCGGCCTATGAGTCGCAGATGGCCCTATGGGGCGCACTGATGGCCGGCGCGCATCTTGTAGAACACGCCGCGGGATGGCTGCATGGCGGGCTGACCGCGAGCTTTGAGAAGCTGATCCTCGATGCAGAGATGCTGCAGATGATGGAGGCCTATTTTCAGCCCATCGTCGTAACGCCCGATACACTTGCCATCGAAACCATCGCGGAGGTGGGCCCCGGAGGACATTTCTTCGGCACACCCCATACGATGGAGCGCTACGAAACCGCCTTCTACGCTCCGATCCTGTCGAACTGGGACAATCACCCGCAATGGCTGGAAAAGGGCGGCGTGCAGGCGCGCGAGCGGGCGAACCGTGTGTGGAAACAGATGCTTGGCGACTACGAGCAACCGCCGCTGGACCCGGCGATCCGCGAGTCCCTTTGCGCTTTCGTCGATCGCCGCAAGGCAGAAGGCGGCGCTCCGCTGAATTGAGGGAACCTTCCATCGGCCGGTTGAATTCCTAGGTCTGGCCCAATAGGAAGCGGTGACTTCGCGCAAGGATCGGCAGGCATGGAACTCTTCACGGTCGCGGGGCTGTCGGCCCTGTTCCAAGTGATTGCGATCGACCTCGTTTTGGCGGGGGACAATGCCATCGTGATCGGCCTGGCAGCCGCTGGCCTTCCCAAGGAGCAGCGGAACAAGGCGATCCTGATCGGTATCCTGGCCGCGACGGCGCTGCGCATCTGTTTCGCCGTGGTAACGGTCGAGTTGCTTGCGATCACGGGGCTGCTTCTTGCCGGGGGCATCCTGCTTCTGTGGGTCTGCTGGAAGATGTGGCGCGAGTTGCGCGCAGACCATGCGGCAGACGAAATGCGCGCGGAAGAGGCGCTGAGCGACTCGGACCTGAACGCGGATGGAACTGTCGCGGGCGGGGCGCCGCGCAAGACACTTGCGCAGGCGGCCCTGCAGATCGTCGTGGCCGATGTCTCCATGTCGCTTGATAACGTGCTGGCCGTGGCGGGCGCCGCCCGCGAGCATCCGGGCGTCCTGGTGATCGGGCTAGTCCTGTCGATCGCGCTGATGGGTCTTGCGGCGTCCTTCATCGCGCGGCTGCTCGGCCGGTTCCGCTGGATCGCCTATGTCGGTCTTCTGATCATCCTCTACGTTGCACTCGACATGATCTGGCGGGGCTGGCACGAGGTATCTCCGGTGGTGGCGGCTTCGATTTTGGACTGACACAGGCGATGATGGACCTGTGGCCGGCACGCCGGTATGGTCGCGCCATGGACCGCACCAAGCTTGTCATCTTCGATTGCGACGGAGTGCTGATCGACAGCGAAGTCATCAGCGCGCGGATGCTCATTGAGGCGCTTAAGCACTACGGCGTCGAGATGGACATGAAATTCGTCACCCAGCACTTCCTTGGCCGCTCCTATCCTGTCGTGCTGAAGGAGGTGCGGGAACGTTGGGGCGTGGCGTTGCCCGACCAGTTCGAGGCCGATTACCGCGCCCGCTTGCTGGCCGCGTTCGAGCGCGACCTGCGGGTCATGCCGGGCGCGATCGAAGCGATCCTCGAACTCGACCGACCCTATTGCCTCGCCACCTCGTCCAGTCCTGAGCGGATGCGCCGGTCCCTTGAAATGACTGGTCTGTCCGCTCTGTTCGGGGACCGCTGCTTCACCGCCAGCGAGGTGTCGCGCGGCAAGCCGGCACCGGACCTCTTCCTGTACGCGGCCGCACGCATGGGGACGGAACCCGCGTCCTGTCTTGTGATCGAGGACAGCCTGAACGGGGTGAGAGCCGGACTGGCGGCCGGGATGGAAGTATGGCGGTTCAGCGGCGGGACGCATCTGGCCGGGATGGATCTGACCATGCCCGAGGACGCGACGGCCCATGTCGTATTTCAGAGATTTTCGCAGATGTATGATCTGCGTCCGGAGCTGAGGCGCCCCAGTCTGGCAACGGCAGGAGTGGCGTGATGGCCCAGATTGGCGAGACCGAAACTTCTCCGAGCGACGATGCCGCCCGTGCGGGCTGGCTTTACTACGTTGGCGGCCTTACGCAGGACCAGATCGCGAGAGAACTCGGCGTGTCTCGGCAGAGGGCGCAGCGTCTGGTATCGCGCGCCATGGCCGAGGGCCTGATCCATGTGCGGCTCGAACATCGGATCGCCGCCTGCCTTGACCTCGAGTCGCGTCTGACACGTCGCTTCGGGCTGACCCGCTGCCGGGTGGCGCCCTCGCCGGGGCAAGGCGGCGATCCGATCGCCTCGATCGCGCCGACGGCGGCCGCAGAGCTGGAGCGGTTCCTGCGCATGCCCGAGCCGCTGGTGATCGCGCTTGGCACGGGGCGGGCGCTGCGCGGCATGGTCGATGCGATGGAGGGGCTCGAGGCGGAACAGCACCGGCTGGTCTCGATGATCGGGAACATCGCACCCGATGGGTCCGCGTCTTTCTTCGATGTCATCATGCGCATCGCCGACAAGGTAAGGGCGCCCCACTACCCGATGCCTGTCCCCGTCGTATCCGAGACGGCGGAAGAACGCGCCGCCTTCCACGCTCTTGCCCCGGTGCGCCGGGTCGTGGACCTTGCGCGTGCCGCCGATGTGATCTTCGTCGGGGTCGGGCAGATGGGACCGACGGCCCCGCTGGTCGCGGACGGGTTCGTCACCTTGGCCGAAATGGCCGAGATGGAGGCACGAGGGGCAGTGGGCGAGATCGCCGGATGGATCTTCGATTCGGATGGCCACTACCTTGATGTCGGCACCAACGAGCGTGTTGGAGGGGTTCGAGTTCCGGCAGAGCGAACCAATCCGGTCTTTGGCGTTGCCGCCGGCCTCGCAAAAGTGGCCGCCATCACAGCAGCCCTTCGGTCTCGAATCCTCAATGGCCTCATTACGGACGAGGCGACCGCTCGGGCGATTCTGGACCGAGACTGACCAAAATCTGAGCGAAATTTGAATGCCGTCGAAAGATCGACGTTGACAGATTGCGCTAACGTGTGAGTAATTGCCCGCAAGGCGATGATTTGCTCAGTCGCCGATGAGGGAGGAGAATCCGATGACTTTGACAACCCGTGCCCTTCTGGGCGCGACGGCTGCGGTTTGCCTGTCGTCCTGGGCAATGGCTGATACGATCACCGTTGCCACTGTGAACAACGGCGACATGGTGCGCATGCAGGGCCTGATGGACGACTTCAAGGCCAAGCACCCCGACATTGATGTGCAGTGGGTGACACTGGAAGAGAACGTCCTGCGCCAGAACGTGACGACCGATATCGCCACCGGTGGCGGACAGTATGACGTGTTGACCATCGGCACCTACGAGGTTCCGATCTGGGGCAAACAGGGCTGGCTCGTTTCGTTGAACGACCTTCCCGAATCCTATGACGTCAACGACCTGCTGCCTGCGATCCGCGGCGGCCTGACCGTCGATGGCAACCTTTATGCCGCGCCGTTCTACGGCGAAAGCTCGATGGTGATGTATCGCAAGGACCTGATGGAAGCCGCGGGCCTGACCATGCCCGACGCGCCGACCTGGGCGGATATCGAGAAGGCGGCCGCCGCCATGACCGACAAGTCCAAGGAGCAGTATGGCATCTGCCTGCGCGGCAAGGCCGGCTGGGGCGAGAACATGGCCTTCCTGACCGCCATGTCCAATTCCTACGGCGCGCGCTGGTTCGACGAGAACTGGAAGCCGCAGTTCGATCAGCCGGAATGGAAGGCGACGCTGGACGCCTACCTGAACCTGATGAACAACTACGGCCCGCCCGGCGCGTCAAACAACGGCTTCAACGAAAACCTGACGCTGTTCCAACAGGGCAAGTGCGGCATGTGGATCGACGCCACGGTCGCCGCGTCCTTCGTGACCGGCAAGGATTCGACGGTGGCCGACAAGGTGGGCTTCGCCCTCGCGCCCGACAACGGCCTGGGCAAGCGCGGCAACTGGCTCTGGGCATGGTCGCTGGCGATCCCGACTTCGAGCAAGCACCAGGAAGCGGCCAAGACCTTCATCGACTGGGCGACCAACAAGGACTACCTCGCCCTTGTTGCCTCGAAGGAAGGCTGGCCAAACGTGCCTCCGGGCACCCGCACCTCGCTGTATGAGAACCCGGAATACGCCAAGGTTCCGTTCGCCAAGATGACACTGGACTCGATCAACGCGGCCGACCCGACCCATCCGACGGTCAAACCGGTTCCCTATGTCGGGGTCCAGTTCGTGGCGATCCCCGAGTTCCAGGGCCTTGGCACCACCGTGGGCGAACTGTTCTCGGCAGCACTTGCCGGGCAGAAATCGGCTGACGACGCTCTGGCCGAAGCCCAGGCGGCCGTGACGGACGAGATGACCTCGGCCGGCTACATCAAGTGATGCGTTTGGGGCCAGGCTTCGGTCTGGCCCCGCCTCCCGCGAAGGGCGGAACGCTTCTCCAGTTCCGCCCTTCGCCTCCAGCCGCTGCGTGCGGCCACGGTCCGACAAAACCGGCGCGTTTGGTCCGGCTTAGCGGGCTGCAGGCGCGCCACTTCCCGGCCCCATCCTCCGGAGACTGCCATGTCGACGCAATCCACCCGTCTTGCCGCGCGCCTGATGGTGGCGCCCTCGGTCATCCTGCTGTTCATCTGGATGATCGTGCCGCTGGCGATGACGCTGTACTTCTCGTTCCGACTGTATCGTCTTCTGTCGCCTGACCGGACCGGGTGGGTCGGCTTCAACAACTATATCTGGTTCCTGAAATCGCCCGATTTCTGGCTTGCGATCTGGAATACGCTGGCCCTCGTGGGTGGGGTGCTCATCATCACCGTCGTCCTCGGCACGCTGGTCGCGCTTCTGATAGACCAGCCGGTGAAGGGGCAGGGCGTCCTCCGCATCCTTGTGATCGCGCCCTTCTTCGTCATGCCGCCGGTCGCCGCGTCAATCTGGGAAAATCTGTTCATGCATCCCCAGAATGGTCTGTTCGCGGCCCTTGCGCGTGGGCTCGGGGCGCAACCGATCCTGTTCCTCGAGCAATATCCGATGCCGTCGGTCATCGGCATCGTCGCCTGGGAATGGTTACCCTTCGCGACTCTGATCCTCCTTACGGCGCTGCAATCTCTGTCCTCAGAACAGTTGGAAGCGGCCGAAATGGATGGCGCCAGCGCATTCAGCCGGTTCCGCTACATCATCCTGCCGCATCTGACCCGGGCAATTACCGCCGTCATCCTGATCCAGACGATCTTCCTGCTCGGGATCTTCGGCGAAATCTACACAACGACCCAAGGCGGACCCGGATCGGCTTCGACCACGCTGCCCTACATGATCTTCAAGCAGGCAATCGTGGCCAAGGATATCGGCCGCGCGGCTGCGGGCGGGATCATTGCCGTCATCCTCGCAAACATCGTCGCGGTCTTCCTGATGCGCGGCCTTGGCAAGAACCTCGACGCCTGAGCGGAGGAGAACACATGGCCCGCACGCTTTCGCCCCGACGCCGCCTTCTGACCACCGTTGCCGCCTGGTCCGTTGCGCTGCTGATCTTCTTCCCTGTCCTGTGGATGCTGATCACCAGCTTCAAGACCGAGGCATCGGCCGTCGCATCGCCGCCGGAGCTTTTCTCCGCCAGTTGGACGCTAGAGAACTATGCCGAAGTCTGGGCGCGGTCCGACTATCCGCGCTTCTTCTGGAACTCGGTCGTGATCTCGATCGGCTCGACCCTGCTCGGGCTGGCAGTCGCGATCCCGGCGGCCTGGTCGATGGCTTTCGTGCCGACAAAGCGGACCAAAGACCTGCTGATGTGGATGCTGTCCACCAAGATGATGCCCGCGGTCGCGGTCATGATCCCGCTCTACCTCGTCTTCCAGCGGATCGGACTATTCGACACCAAGACCGGCCTTGTCCTGGCGCTGATGCTGATGAACCTGCCGATCATCGTCTGGATGCTCTACACCTATTTCCGCGAGATCCCGGGCGAAATCCTGGAAGCCGCGCGGATGGACGGGGCGAGCCTCTGGAACGAGATCGTCTATGTGCTGACGCCGATGGCCGTTCCCGGCATCGCCTCGACGCTGCTTCTCAACGTGATCCTCGCCTGGAATGAGGCGTTCTGGACCATCACGCTGACGACAACCAAGGCAGCGCCGCTTTCGGCCTTCATCGCCAGCTTCTCGGCGCCGCAGGGCCTGTTCTACGCGAAACTCAGCGCGGCCTCGACCATGGCCATCGCTCCGATCCTCATCCTCGGCTGGTTCAGCCAGAAGCAACTCGTCCGCGGCCTGACCTTCGGCGCCGTGAAGTAAGGGGAAAGACATGGGCAAGATCACCCTGAGGAATGTCGCCAAGCGCTTCGGTGAAGTCGCGGTCATTCCCGACATCAACCTCGACATCGAGGATGGCGAGTTCGTGGTCTTCGTCGGCCCGTCGGGCTGCGGGAAATCCACGCTGCTGCGTCTGATCGCGGGGCTCGAGGACGTGTCGGACGGCACGATCCAGATCGACGGCGTGAACGCCACCGACCTGCCTCCGGCCAAGCGCGGTTTGGCGATGGTGTTCCAGAGCTATGCGCTCTACCCGCACATGACCGTGCGCAAGAACATCGCCTTTCCGCTGAAGATGGCCGGGATGGATCAGGCCGAGATCGAACGCAAGGTCGAAGGTGCGGCGAAGGTGCTGAACCTTTCAAACTACCTTGAACGGCGTCCGGGCCAGCTCTCGGGCGGCCAGAGGCAGCGCGTGGCCATCGGTCGGGCGATCGTGCGGGAACCGAAGGCGTTCCTGTTCGACGAACCGTTGTCAAACCTCGATGCCGCTCTGCGTGTCAACATGCGCATCGAGATCAGCGAACTACTCCAGTCGCTTAAGACCACGATGATCTATGTGACGCATGATCAGGTCGAGGCCATGACCATGGCCGACAAGATCGTGGTTCTGAACGCGGGCCGGATCGAGCAGGTCGGCAGCCCGCTGGAACTGTACCGTCGCCCCGCCAACCTGTTCGTCGCGGGCTTCATCGGCAGCCCGAAGATGAACTTCATCGAGGGTGCCGAGGCGCAGAAACACGACGCGGCCACCATTGGCATCCGGCCCGAGCACATCGACCTGTCCACGACCTCCGGCCAGTGGAAAGGCGTCGTGGGGATGTCGGAGCATCTCGGCTCTGACACCTTCATGCGCGTCGCGGGCGACGGAGTCGGTACGCTGACCGTCCGTGCCAGCGGCGAGGTTGGGGTGCAGCAGGGGGACACGGTCTGGCTTACGCCGCAGGCAGGCAAGCTTCACCGCTTCGACGCGAATGGAAAGTCGCTGGCATGAGACTGGAAGGAAAATGCGCCCTGATCACCGGCGCCGCGCGGGGCATCGGCCTTGAATTCGCGCGGGCCTATCTGCGTGAGGGGGCAAAGGTCGCAATCGCTGACATCAATTTTGCAGCCGCGGATCTCGCCGCGACCGAACTGGGCAAGGGCGCAATCGCGGTCCGCCTGGACGTGAGCGAGCAGGCGAGCATCGAGGCAGCGATGGCAGAGGCGGTCGAGCGCATGGGGCGGATCGACATACTCGTGAACAACGCCGCCCTGTTCGACTTGGCGCCCATCGTCGAGATAACGCGCGCAAGCTACGACCGCCTGTTCTCGATCAACGTCGCAGGCACGCTTTTCACGATGCAGGCGGTCGCCCGGCACATGATCGCGCGTGGCGGCGGCGGCAAGATCATCAACATGGCCAGTCAGGCCGGACGCCGGGGCGAGGCTCTGGTCGCAGTCTACTGCGCGACCAAGGCGGCTGTCATCAGCCTGACCCAGAGCGCGGGCCTGGACCTCATCAAGCACGGCATCAACGTCAATGCGATTGCGCCCGGTGTTGTCGATGGCGACCATTGGGACGGGGTCGATGCGTTGTTCGCCAAATACGAAGGCCTGCCGAAAGGCGAAAAGAAGCGCCGCGTCGGGCTTGAGGTGCCGTTCGGCCGCATGGGCACCGCGCAGGACCTTACCGGCATGGCGATCTTCCTTGCCTCTGCCGAGTCCGACTACGTCGTTTCGCAGACCTATAACGTCGATGGCGGGAACTGGATGAGTTGACGGCAGAGACGCCTTCTTCGCTTTCAAGACCGCCCAATTCCGAGGCCAAGCCATGCCGCGTATCGTCTCCCTTCCCGCCTATGACCGCAGCCGCCTGGGACGGGGTATCGTCCATATCGGCCTCGGCAACTTCCACCGCGCGCACCAGGCCGTCTATCTGGATGACTTGTTCGCCAAGGGACGCGATCAGGACTGGGCCATCGTGGGTGCGGGTGTTCGGGAAGGCGACGCTCGGATGCGCGACCAGTTGCGCGCGCAGGACTACCTTTCGACCGTCATCGAGCTTGATCCTGCCGGCCACAAGGCGCGGCGCATCGGCGCCATGATCGACTTCGCTGAAGTGGCGCCCGACAATGCCCCGCTGATCGCCGCGATGGCCGATCCCGCGATCCGTATCGTCTCCCTGACCGTGACCGAGGGGGGATACTTCGTCGACCCGGCAACCGGACGCTTCGACCCCGCCGCAGCCGACATCGCGGCAGACGCCCGCCAGCCCGGCAAACCTGTCACGGCATTCGGCGCGATCCTGGCTGCGCTGAAGGCGCGGCGCGCGGCTGGCGTTCAGCCCTTCACCGTCATGTCCTGCGACAACCTCCCCGGCAACGGCCATGTCACGCGTGACGCGGTCACCGGACTTGCCGATCTTTCGGATCCGGCCTTTGCCGACTGGGTGCGGGGCAATGTCGCTTTCCCAAATGGTATGGTCGACCGCATCACCCCGGCGACCGGACCGCGCGAGCGCGCCCTTGCCACAGAGTTCGGGCTCGACGACCCGGTTCCGGTCACTTGCGAGCCGTTCCGCCAATGGGTGCTCGAGGATCATTTCACCGCGGGTCGCCCTGCGCTGGAAGAGGTAGGCGTGACCTTTACCGACCACGTCCATGCCTATGAGGCGATGAAGATCCGCATACTCAACGGCGGCCACGCGATCATCGCCTATCCGGGCGGTCTTCTGGATATCGAGTTGGTGCACGAGGCGATGGCCGATCCGCAGATCGCGGCCTTCCTCGCCAAGGTCGAAGGCGAGGACATCGTTCCGCTGGTTCCGCCTGTGCCGAATACCAATCTCGGCGACTACTTCCGGCTGATCGAAGGCCGCTTCGCCAATCCCGAAATCGCCGACACGATCCGTCGCCTTTGCCTGGATGGATCGAACCGCCAGCCGAAATTCATCCTCCCGTCCTTGCGGGACAATCTTGCGGCGGGCCGGGTGCCCGAGGGCCTGATCCTCGAGTGCGCGCTCTGGTGCCGCTACTGCGCCGGCACGACCGACAGCGGCGCGGTCACGGCGCCGAACGATCCCAACTGGGACCGGCTGACGATTGTTGCCCAGTCGGCAAAAAATGATCCGACGCGCTGGCTGGCCATGGACGACATCTATGGCGAGATCGGACGCGATGCGCGGGTGCGGGCCAGCTTTGCCAGATGGCTGTCCGCCCTTTGGGCAAATGGAACCCGGGCCGTCCTGGAGGATTACTTGCGCGGGTGATTGCCGGCTATTGGGCGAGCGCATAATTCGGTGACTCTGATTCGTTCTTCTGCCCGTTTTCGCGTCTGTTGGCAGGTTTTGTCCGGAGTCTGCGCGGGAACTTGCCCAATTTTCGGGCAGCGCTCCGTGCTGCCTTTTCGGGACCTGAGCAGAATGTTACTGCTCCGGCACGCTGCACTTGCAGAATATTGCTGTCCCGCGATGCAATTGTGATGAGGCGAGTACCGTAGCTCGCATTTGCAGGGGGTTTGCGGTAGACGCATGGCAGCAATGCGCTCAATGCAAGGGTCTTTTGCTGGATCGCTTGACCCGGAAATGTCATTTACCCGCCCGAACCTGCTGAAAACAACCAAGGCCATGCCCGCTCCAATCCAATTCGCGCCGCGCGTCCGTCGTCGTGACGTTCTGGCTGCCGTTCCCGTGACGGCAGTAGCGCTGGCCGGCACGGCTTGGCCTTTCCGCGGCGCTGCACAGGAAGCGGCAGCGAATGCTGCGTTGCAGAAATTCTCCTTCGATCAGCTGTCGGACGAGATGCGAGCCCTTGCTGCCCAGCCCTATGCCGCGCCCGAGCACAAGGATTCGGCGTTCGACGATCTGAGCTACGACGATTACCGCCTGATCAGCTTCCGACCGGAGAAAGCACGCTGGCAGGAAGACGGCAGCTTCTTCCGGCTTCATGCACTGCCGATGGGCTGGCTGTTCAAGGATTCGATCCAGCTTTTCGAAGTGACCGGCGATCAGGCAGCACCGATCGTCGTTACCACCGATGATTTCCAATTTCTGAACGATCTGGCCACACGTCTGCCTCCGAACCCGCAAATGCCGGGGATTGCCGGGTTCCGCCTGCACACCCCGCTGAACCGCCCCGATGTATGGGACGAGGTCGTGGCCTTTCTTGGCGCCAGCTATTTCCGCGCCCTTGGCCGGGGCAATGCCTATGGCATTTCGGCGCGTGGCCTGGCGATCAATTCCGGTCTCGACACCGCCGAGGAATTCCCGCGGTTCGCGCGCTTCTACATCGAAAAGCCTGGCGACTCGCGGCAGACGATCACGATCTACGCCACGCTTGAAAGCCCGAGCGTGACCGGCGCGTATCGCTTTGTCATTGCGCCCGGCGCCGAGACGGTGATGGACGTGACGGCCCGGCTGTTCTTCCGGCAGGATGTGCAGCAACTTGGCGTCGCGCCGCTGACGTCGATGTTCCTGTTTTCGGAAAAGAACCGCCATCAGTTCGACGACTTCCGCCCCAATGTCCACGACAGCGACGGGTTGCGGATCGTGGGGGCGGATGGCGAGACGATCTGGCGGCCGCTCAACAATCCGCCGCGCCTGTCCGGGTCGTATTTCCAGGAAACCAATCCACGTGCTTTTGGACTGTTCCAGCGCGACCGCAACTTTGAGAACTACCAGGACCCTGGAACGGCATATGACCGTCGCCCGTCACTGAATGTCGAGCCGGTGGGCGATTGGGGGTCGGGTTTCGTGCGATTGTTCGAGATTCCGACGGAATCCGAGGCGAACGACAACATCGTTGCGTTTTGGGTGCCAGATGGCCATATCAAGGCCGGGGATTCGCGGGAATTCTCCTACCGGCTGCGGTGGGGCGATCTGCCGCATGATAGCAACGAAACCTTGGCCTATGTATACGAAACTCGGGCCGGGAAGGGCGGGGTCGCGGGCAGCGATGCCAGCGACGGGACGAGGAAGTTCGTCGTCGATTTCAAGGGCGGCCTGCTTGGCAACCTGCCGGGTGACGCTGCTGTAAAAGCCGTGGTCACGATCACGGGAGGCGAGATTGTGCAGCAGACTTTGCAGCATATCTCGGAGCGCGAAGATATCTGGAGGCTCGTGGTCGACGTTTCGGCCCAGCCCGGAGCAACGGTTGAACTCTCGGCGCATGTCGCGGGTTTTGGGCGGAAACTGACTGAACTCTGGCTTTATCAATGGGTGGTGGCGTGATGCAATCGTCCGAGGGCATGATGGATCGTGAATTCGTGGAACTGGCAGGTCGCATCGGCGCCTTGCCCGAGGCCCCTCTGGCAATGCCCAAACAGATGCTGGAGGCCCCCTCTCGCAAGCAGGGTCTTGTGATGGCGCGACTTGTGCTAGGATCGGGTCGTGCCGAAACGACCAGCGGCGCACAACGGGGTGAGCGCTGATAAATGCAACCGGACGGGCGAAGTGACGGTGCCCAGAACGGGGCCGCCGTTCTCACTGCGCGCCTTTCGGTCTTTGCCCTCAGCATTGCCGCCGCAGCGACGGGCTTCATGCTGTTTCTGCAGTTTGGTCAGGCAGACGGTCTTGATGGCTGGGATATCGTCCGCTCGGTCCTGATCGGACTTTCCACCTTCTGGCTGGCCTGGGGCGCGGCGCAGGGTCTACTCGGCCTGACGACCCGCCCGGTTGCGCCGGAGATCCCTCCGGCGCCAATCAGTGGCCGGACGGCGATCCTTGTGCCTGTATACAACGAGGATCCGGTCATCACTTTTGCCCGCGTGGCGGCGATGGACCAGTCGATCGCCGCCACGGGCACCGATGCGACCATTCACTTCGCCATCCTCTCGGACACCCGCAACGAAGAAATCGCCGCGCGCGAGGCGCTGTGGTTCCTGCGCCTGCTGCGCGATCGCGATGCCGAGGGGCGCATCTTCTACCGGCGGCGTGAAAAGAACACCGGACGCAAGGCCGGCAACATCGAGGATTTTTTCACCCGGTCGGGTGGCGCCTATGACTATGCGGTGATCCTTGACGCCGACAGCTTGATGGAAGGCGAGACCATCCTCGAGATGATCCGCAGGATGGAAGCTGCACCCGATCTCGGGCTGCTGCAAACCCTGCCGCGGGTGATCCGCGCCCGGTCGCGCTTCGGCCGGGCGATGCAGTTCTCGGCCAGTTTCTTCTCCCCGATCTTTGCCCGAGGCCTGGCGATGATGCAGGGGCGGACGGGCCCCTTCTGGGGTCACAATGCCATCGTCCGTGTCCGCGCCTTTGCGGCGAGCTGCGGTTTGCCCGAACTGAAGGGGAAACCCCCCTTCGGCGGACACATCCTGAGCCACGATTATGTCGAGGCGGCGCTGCTGGCCCGGGCGGGCTGGACTGTGCGACTGGACGACGATCTTGAGGGATCGTTCGAGGAAGGGCCGGAAAACATCGTTGATCACGCCAAGCGGGACCGCCGCTGGTGTCAGGGCAACCTGCAGCATACCCGCCTGATCGCCGCGCCCGGTCTGAAGTTCTGGAGCCGTTGGGTCTTCGTTCAGGGTGTGCTGGCCTACATTGCACCGCTGTTCTGGCTGGCCTTCATCCTCGCGAGTGTCATGGCGCAGGAGTTCGCTCCGGCGCCGAACTACTTCCCCGAGGCTGGCTGGCCCTTCCCGGTCTTTCCCGTCTCGGAATCCGCGAAAGCCATCGGTCTGGCCGTCGGGATCTTCGGCCTTCTGCTTCTGCCAAAGCTCCTGATCGCGCTCGACGCCATGGCAACGGGGCGCGCACGCAGCTTCGGCGGTGGCCTTCGGGCCTTTGTCTCGACCGTTGTGGAGTTGCTGCTGTCGTCGATCATCGCGCCAATTCTGCTGATGTATCAAACCCGGTCGGTCTTTCAGGTTGTCTTCGGACGCGATGGCGGCTGGCCCGCCAATAACCGCGGCGATGGTCGGCTGACGGTGGCCGAGGCTTGGGCCGCGTCCCGCTGGATATCCCTCAACGGTCTGGCCGGGCTTTCCGTTGTCTATTTCCTTGCGCCCGGTCTTGTCCTATGGCTGTCGCCTGTAGCCCTGCCGATGATCCTGGCGACCTTCGTGATCTCCTGGTCGTCGCAGGACAGCGGGTCCGGACTGATGACTGTGCCTTCTGAGATTGCGCCTTCGCCAGTCATCGGACTGCACGACACTTGCGTGCGGGCCTGGCTCGGGGAGGATGAGACGATGATCGAGACTGCAGCCAACGCGAACGGAGCCGTGCCTTCCGTTCATGCCTGACCTGCCGCTGAATCGGGCCGCGCGGATCGGGCGCGATCCGCGCCTTGACGTCTTTCGGGGCCTCGCGCTGGTGATGATCTTCATCAACCATGTGCCGGGAACGGTTTACGAGAACTTCACCAGCCGGAACTTCGGGTTTTCCGATGCGGCCGAGGGCTTTGTGCTGATGTCCGGCGTGTCGGCCGGTCTGGCCTATGGATTGTCGTTTCGCGCGCCGCCCTATTGGCCCGCAATCTCGCGTGTCTGGGCCCGCGTCTGGACCCTCTATCTGGTCCATCTGATGATCTCGGTCTGGGCGCTCGCCATCGCAGCGACTGCAGCCTTGAAATTCGGTGCAGTAAATCGGCTGTTCATCAACGAGGTCAACTTTCTCTTTGAGTCGCCGCTGGCCTTCCTTATCGGCCTGCCGCTCATGACCCTGCAGTTGGGATACATCAACATTCTGCCGCTCTATGCGGTCCTGATGTTCGTCACCCCGCTGTTGCTCTGGGTGGCTCTGCGAACGCCCTGGGTGCTTCTGGCCTGTTCGGTCCTGCTGTGGCTCGTCGCCGGTTTCAGTGGCTGGAACTTTCCCTCTTTCCCCAAGCCTGGCGGCTGGTTCTTCAATCCCCTGACCTGGCAGATCATCTTTGTTTGCGGCCTTCTGACGGGCGTCGAACTCAAGCAGGGCCGGCGCCTTGTCCCGATCCGGCGCGACCTGCAATGGATTTCGGCGATATTCCTGCTGGTCAGTGCGATCCTGGCGCAAAACCAGGCCCTTGGAGACGCCTTCAACACGGCACTGTGGCAGGCGTTTCAGGATGGCTGGCCCCGGTTCATCACAACCATAGACAAAATGCACGAAACTTGGCCGCGGCTGCTGCATATCCTGGCCTTGGGGTATCTTCTTTCGACGCTCGCCTGGGTTCGAACGGCGTCGGCCTCCCGCTTTGCCGCGCCGCTGGCGCTTCTCGGGCGCCATTCGCTTCCAGTCTTTGCCTGCGGCAGTCTGCTGGCGCTCGCAGGTCAGGCGGTGAAAGAGGTGGTCAACGGCGGCTTCGTACTGGATTCGGCGATCATCCTTGCCGGATTGCTGGTCCAGCTTGTGCTGGCCTGGGCCCGGGACAAGCATCGCCATGTGAGCCGAAAAACGGCCCATGGGAATCAGAAACCGACAGTCACAGACCGATGACGGTTACGGATTAGGCGAAATTCCCTTCAGGGCCTGCATTTTGTGCAGTGACCCGGCGCCAACGCGGCAGTCTATGCCGCAAATGCAGAATTACTCCCCCCTTTGCGCGGAATTCGCTCAATTGACCGAGCGGTCCGGGATCACCGGATCGTGACAAGGGTGTGCGGCGGCGATCGTACTTGGCGGTCCGTCACCGCCGCACGGGGTGCAACAATATGCTGCGGGGCCAAGATAGGCATTCGGCGACAGGTTATCCAGTCGTCGTGACGCCAATGCGCGCCATGCCGCAGCCCAAAAAGGGTTTCCCTGACGATGAGCTACATGACGAGACTGATCACCGGAGTGACGGTGGCGGCATCGCTGATGTCCGGCGTCGCGATGGCAGAGGAGGATACGATCAAGATCGGCGTCCTGCACTCCCTCTCTGGCACGATGGCAATTTCCGAGACCACGCTGAAGGACACCGTCCTGATGCTGATCGACGAACAGAACAAGAAGGGCGGACTTCTGGGCAAGAAGCTTGAAGCCGTCGTGGTCGACCCGGCCTCGGACTGGCCGCTCTTTGCTGAAAAGGCGCGCGAACTGCTGACCGTCGACAAAGTTGACGTGATCTTCGGCTGCTGGACTTCAGTGTCACGGAAATCGGTTCTGCCGGTGCTGGAAGAACTGAACGGCCTGCTTTTCTATCCGGTTCAATACGAAGGCGAGGAATCGTCTAAGAACGTCTTCTACACCGGCGCCGCGCCGAACCAGCAGGCGATCCCGGCGGTCGACTACTTCCTGAACGAACTCGGCGTGCAGAAGTTCGCGCTGCTTGGCACCGACTACGTCTACCCGCGCACGACGAACAACATCCTCACGGCCTATCTGAAATCGAAGGGTATCCCGGAGAGCGACATCTTCGTGAACTACACCCCCTTCGGCCAGTCTGACTGGGCGAAGATCGTTTCGGACGTGAAGGCGCTTGGCGCCGACGGCAAGAAGGTCGGCGTCATCTCGACCATCAACGGCGACGCCAACATCGGCTTCTACAAGGAACTCGCCGCCTCGGGTATCACGGCCGAGCAGATCCCGGTCGTGGCCTTCTCGGTGGGTGAAGAGGAACTCTCGGGCCTTGGCGCAGGCGACCTGAAGAACCTCGTGGGTCAGCTGGCCGCCTGGAACTACTTCGAAAGTGCCGACACCCCGGAAAACAAGGCCTTCATCGACCAGTGGCACGCCTTTACCGGCAATCCGAAGCGCACCACCAACGACCCGATGGAAGCCACCTATATCGGCTTCAACATGTGGGTGAATGCGGTTGAGAAGGCTGGCACTACTGATGTCGACAAGGTCTCGGAAGCGATGATCGGCGAGGAATTCCCGAACCTGACCGGCACCACGGCCAAGATGCTGCCGAACCACCACCTGACCAAGCCGGTCCTGATCGGCGAAATCAAGGAAGACGGCCAGTTCGACATCATCAGCCAGACCGAGCCGGTGCCCGGCGACGCCTGGACTGACTTCCTGCCGGAATCGGCGGTGCTCGAGTCCGACTGGGCCTCGCTCAAGTGCGGCATGTACAACACGCAGACCAAGACCTGTGTGCAGCTCAAGTCGAACTACTGATCGCAGACGGGGCGGGGGCCCACCCCCCGCCCGCATTCCCCATCCAAGGCGGACATGATGCGCTCCCTCCTTGCGGCGCTCGCGGCCGTTCTGGCGCTGGCCTCCGTGGCCCTGGCGCAGGACGGTCCCGGCCCCCTGCAGACAATTCTCCAGACCTATCGCGAGCCTATCCAGAAAAGCTCGCGCACGACCGTCGGCCCGGCCATCGCCGCGCTTGCCGGAAGCGGCCTGCCGCGGGCGGAGACCGTCCTGCAGGCCTGGTCTGACCGCTTCCTCTGGGTCCGCAAGAGCGACGGCTTCTTCGCTATTGCCGAGACATCCGGCAACGAGCTGGCGCTGACTGACGTGGACAGCGGCCAGCGCATCGGGACGGCACCGAAAGCCGATTTCGAACAGCTTCGCCCCAATTCCGGGATCAAGTCCGTCATCGCCTCGGCGATGGTTCAGTTCCAGCTGAGTTCGCCCGACCAGGCGACGCGGGAAAAGGCGCTTGCCTCGATCGCGCGCGACCCCTCTGCCGACCAACTCGCGCCGTTGCGCGCCTCGATCGCGGATGAACCGGACCCCGCGTTGAAGGCTCAAAAGGAACGGCTGGAACGTCTTCTGACCCTGCGCTTCGATCCTGACGAGGCCGCGCGGGTCGCAGCCATCGAAAGCTTCTCCGGCGATATCGGCGTCGACCTACGAGCCGCGCTGAACCCGATCGTCGCCACCACCCGCGCAGCCGGACCAGCTGCGCCGGAGGGGGCGAATGTCGCGCGGATATTGACGCCCGGCTCTTCCGCATTGCCGGAAGACGAAGCCAAGGCGCTTCTGGTTTCGGCCGGCATCCTGCAACCCGTCATCACGCCTGCAGAGCGTGCCAAGGCCCTGGTCGCCAACATCGCCGATGGCAAGGTCGGTGGCTTTGCCGTGGCCGATCTGGGCACGGAAGCCAATCGCAGCGCGGCCTACGAGGCGCTCGAAACCTCGGGTGCCGTCCCGCCCGCCGCGTCGGATGCCGATGTCGAGGCGGCCCTGTCCTCTGCCGTCTTCTACGAAACCTACGCCGAGCCCTCGAAGGCGGTAACGGATGCTGCCCTTGCCACTCTCCGGTCGGTCGAGATCCGGCTGGCGCTGAACCAGTTCGCGGACCTCGCGCTGGATGCGATCTCGCTCGCCTCGATCTATTTCCTCGCCGCGATCGGACTGGCCATCACCTTCGGAGTGATGCGCGTCATCAACATGGCGCATGGCGAGTTCATCATGATGGGCGCCTACACCGGCTACGTTGTCCAGCAATACATTGCGGACTACACGCTCTCGATCCTCGTGGCGCTTCCGGCGGCCTTCATCGTCGGCGCATTGGCCGGCATCGCTATGGAGCGGCTGGTGATCCGCCGCCTCTACCATCGCCCACTAGAGACTCTGCTGGCCACCTTCGGCGTCTCGATCGCGCTGCAGCAACTCGCCAAGAACATCTTCGGCACGCAGGCGCGGCCGCTGACCTCGCCCGATTGGCTGGGCGGCGCGCTGACCTTCAACGACATCGTCTCGATCAGCTACATCCGTATCGCGATCTTCGTGCTCGCGCTGATCTTCCTGGGCGTCTTCCTGTTCATCATGAAGCGCACACGGCTGGGGCTTGAGGTGCGGGCGGTGACCCAGAACCCCAAGATGGCCGCCTCGATGGGCATCAACCCCGAGCGGATCAACATGATGACCTTCGCGCTCGGCTCCGGCATTGCCGGGATCGCAGGAGTTGCGATCGGCCTTTTTGCCAAGGTCACGTCCGAACTTGGGCAGGACTACATCGTGCAAAGCTTCATGACAGTCGTCGTCGGAGGGGTGGGCAACATCTGGGGCACGCTGCTTGGGGCGACGCTGATCGGCTTCCTGCAGAAGGGGATCGAGTGGTTCAACCCGTCGAATACCCTCGCAGCACAGACCTACATGATCATCTTCATCATCATCTTCATTCAGTTCCGGCCACGGGGAATCATCGCCCTGAAGGGCCGTGCGGCGGGAGACTGACATGACCAGCACCCGCACGTCCTTCCTTCGCCAGCACCCATCGGTCCTGATCTTCCTCGGGGTGCTGGCGCTGTTCACCTTGGCTGTCACGCTGATGTCGGAAGCCTACGGGCCGGGCCTGATCTCGGCCTCCTTCGTCAAGACCCTCGGCAAAACGCTGTGCCTGTGCCTGATCGCGCTCGCGATGGATCTGGTCTGGGGCTACACCGGCATCCTGAGCCTTGGGCATTTCGCCTTTTTCGGGCTGGGCGGCTACATGATCGGCATGTGGCTGATGTACGCGCGGACCCGCGACATCGTGGTGGCCTCGCTCGCCAATGCCGCCCTGCCGCCCACGCCAGAAGAGATCCGCGACGCGATCGCGGTCCAGATCTTCGGCGTGGTCGGCGGCAACACTTTCCCGACAATCTGGTACTTCGCCTCGAGCTTCTGGGCGCAACTGGCGCTTGTCGTGATCGTTCCCGGCGTGCTGGCGCTGGTTTTCGGCTGGCTCGCCTTCCGCAGCCGGGTGACTGGCGTGTACCTCTCGATCCTGACGCAGGCGATGACGCTCGCCTTGGCGCTGTGGCTCTTCCAGAACGACAGCGGCCTGCGCGGCAACAACGGCCTGTCGGGCTTGCAGAACCTGCCGGGTGCAGACGCGATTCCGCAAAGCTACATCTCGATCTGGTTCTTCTGGGCCTCGGCCGCCGCGCTTGGCCTCGCTTACCTGCTGTGCTTCTGGATCGTCTCGGGCAAATTCGGCTCGGTCCTGCGCGGCATCCGCGATGACGAGGCGCGGGTGCGGTTCCTGGGTTACCCGGTCGAGGGCTTCAAGCTGTTCGTCTTCACCCTGACGGCGGTACTCGCCGGTCTGGCGGGGGCGCTCTACTACCCGCAGGCCGGGATCATCAACCCGGCCGAGATGGCGCCGATCGCCTCGGTCTATCTGGCGGTCTGGGTTGCAATCGGGGGCAGGGGACGGCTCTATGGCGCGGTGATCGGCGCGGCCTTCGTCAGCCTTGTCTCAAGCCTGTTCACCGGCGGCCGCGTGCCGGACGTCAACCTCGGCTTCTACGACATCCAGTGGGTCGACTGGTGGCAGGTCATGCTGGGCATCGCCTTCGTCATCGTAACCATCGTGTCGCCCAAGGGCATCGGCGGAATCTTCGACTGGTTCGAAGGGGTGAAAAGCCCCGACCGCAAGGGCGAACCGCTCGGCCCCGATGACGGAGCCCTCCGCGAGAAGGAGGCGGTCGAATGAACTCGCTTCTTGAGGTCTCCGGTGTCTCGGTCACCTTCGATGGCTTCCGCGCCATCAACAACCTGTCCTTTCGCATCGGCCCGCAGGAAATGCGGGCGATCATCGGGCCGAACGGGGCCGGCAAGACCACCTTCATGGATATCGTGACCGGCAAGACGCGGCCCGACACCGGTCGCGTTGTCTGGGGCGATCGCTCGCAGTCGCTGCTGAAGATGTCCGAAAGCCGGATCGCGCAGGTCGGGATCGGTCGCAAGTTCCAGCGCCCGACGGTGTTCGAGGACCAGTTGGTCAGCGAGAACCTTATGATGGCGGTCAAGCGCCCGCGCGGACCGGTGCCGGTCCTGTTCTTCCGCCCGACCAAGGCCGACCATGCGAGGGTCGAGGAGCTGGCGGGCGAAATCGGCCTCGCCGACCATCTGGACCGCAAGTCCGGCGAACTGAGCCACGGCCAGAAGCAGTGGCTGGAGATCGGTATGCTGCTGGCGCAGGAGCCGAAGCTGCTGCTGGTGGACGAACCTGCGGCGGGCATGACGCTGGCCGAGCGCGAGCACACGACGACGCTGCTGCGCGAGGCGGCGAAGACCCGGGCAGTGGTGGTGGTCGAGCATGACATGGAATTCGTCCGCCGCCTCGACTGCCGGGTGACGGTGCTGCATGAGGGGTCGGTCCTTGCCGAAGGCTCGCTCGATTTCGTCACGCAGAACCCGCAAGTGATCGAAGTGTATCTGGGGCGCTGAACGATGCTGAAGGTCGAGAACCTCACCCTCCACTACGGCGGCTCGCAGATCCTCAACGGGATCAGCATGGAGGCCTTGCAGGGGCAGGTCACCTGCCTTGTCGGCACCAACGGAGTCGGCAAGACTAGTCTTCTCAAGGCGATCTCGGGCACGCATCCGCGGTCGGGCGGAACGCTGGAACTGGATGGCGAAGAGGTCGGTCGGGTGCCGCCGCAGGCCATGGCGCGGCGGGGCGTGGGCTACGTCCCGCAGGGCCGGATGATCTTTCCGCTGCTGACGGTGAAGGAGAATCTCGAGACCGGCTTTGCGGTCCTGCCGAAATCCGAGCATCGCATCCCGGACGAGATCTACGAACTCTTTCCCGTCTTGAAGGACATGACCAACCGCCGCGGCGGTGACCTGTCGGGCGGCCAGCAGCAGCAGCTTGCCATCGGGCGGGCCATGATCATGCGGCCGAAGCTATTGCTGCTCGACGAGCCGACCGAGGGCATCCAGCCCAACATCATCCAGCAGATCGGCCGGGTGATCGACTACCTACGCTCAAAGGGGGACATGGCGATCATCCTGGTCGAGCAGTATTTCGACTTCGCCTATGGGCTGGCCGACCGGTTCTACGTCCTCAAGCGTGGTGCGGTCTCGATGCAAGGGACGAAGACCGATCTCTCCGAGGAGGACCTTCGCGCCGCAGTGTCGGTCTGAACGGGATCAGCTTTTCAGCATGGCGCTCTGATCGACAAGGAAGCGTTGCGACAGCGGAATCGCGGCGGCGCCCAGTTCGCGCGCCCGAGGACCAACTGTGCCGGCCCGGATCACAGGCTGGGTCACCCCTGCCAGGTCGAGGCGATAGAAGGCCGTCCTTGTCGCCTCCACGAGGCGGTCGCGGATTTCGGTGGGAAGCCAGCCGTCGATCATCACCGTATCAATCTCGATCAGGGTCGCGGCGCTGAGCGTGGCACTTGCCAATCCATCCGCCGCGCCGGTGATCCAGCGGTCCAACACCTCGGAGGGAACCGTCCATGGACCCGGCTGCTCCCACAACTGGTCCGGATCCTGCCCGCTGTCCTGAAGGCTGCTGGCCAGCGTCGACAGTGAAGCAACGGTCATCAGGCGGCGCATCCGTCCATCCGGGCCGGGAACCGGCAGGGGGCCGACGGCTGCGGCATTGCCAGTGCGCCCCGCAAACAACCGCCCGTCCAGGACAAGGCCGCCACCGATGAAGAAGCCAATGTAGAAATAGAGGAAGTCTCTTGGCCGGTCGCCTGTGCCGAAAACCAGTTCGGCGCCGCAGGCGGCGGTGGCATCGTTCTGGACATAGACGGGCATCTCGCACAGCGCGGAAAGCGCGGCTGCGATGTCGAAGTCCTGCCAGACATCAAGTGCGCCGGGAGGCGCATCGATATGCTGCGCCCAACTCCACAGCTGGAATGGCATCGCGACACCCATCCCGCCAATCCGTTGCCGTTGCTCGATGGTCAGCGTTTCGGACAAGGCAGGCAGGTTTTTCAAGACGAACTCGACCACCGCCTCCGGCGACGGATAGCGATAGGTCTGGCGGCGGAGGGCGACCGGCTGCCCGAGAAGGTCGATCAGCACCAGATCGACCGATCTGCGTCCGAACTTGAGCCCGAAGAAATAAGCGCCGTCGGCGGCAAGCGACATCGGCACGGAGGGTTGTCCGATCTTGCCTCGAACCGGCTCGCCCCGGGCAAGCAGGCCATCCGCCTCGAGCGCACGCATGATGACAGAAACGGTCTGCGCCGACAGACCGGTCATCCGCGCGATGTCGGATTTCGAAAGGGCACCGTCGCGTCGCACCAGAGACAGTACGAGCCGCTCGTTATAGGCGCGCATCCCGCTCTGGTTCGAACCCCGCAGGAGCGGCGGATCAGGAATACCCCGATCCGCGGTCAAGTCCTCGATGGTGGTCACGACTTCCTCCTCGCCCCGGTTTTGCGCCGGGCCCTGACCGGATTTGGCGGTGTAGAAGGCAATCTGTCAATAATAATTCAGAGTGATTTAATTATCTTGACGCGGGGATGGAATCGGGTTCATGTAGGGCCGCGCGGCAGGGGAGATGGAGCTGCCGTGCGACGGACCGCCGGGAAGGGTGGCCGTGACAATCATTCGGGAGGATATACCGTGATGCACAAGAGCACCCTTGGCGGACTCATTCTGGGCGCCGCGACTGCGGCATTGATGACGGCCACTTCGGCCTCGGCCGCCGACATTACCGCCTGCCTCATCACCAAGACCGACACCAACCCCTTCTTCGTGAAGATGAAGGAAGGCGCCGAAGCCAAGGCGAAAGAACTGGGTGTGACCCTGAAATCCTATGCCGGCAAGGTTGACGGAGACCATGACAGCCAGGTCGCCGCGATCGAAGCCTGTATCGCAGACGGCGCTAAGGGTATCCTGATCGCAGCCTCGGACACCAAGGCGATCGTCGATTCGGTGAAGAAGGCGCAGGCCGCTGGCATGGTGGTGATCGCGCTCGACACGCCGCTTGATCCGGCCGATGCCGCCGACGCGACCTTCGCGACCGACAACCTTGAAGCCGGCAAGCTGATCGGCGCTTGGGCCGCCGCGACCATGGGCGAAGGCGCAAAGACCGCCAAGATCGGCTTCCTCGACCTGACCCCGTCGCAGCCGACCGTGGACGTGCTGCGCGACCAGGGCTTCATGATCGGCTTCGGGATCGACCCGAAGGACGCCAACAAGATCGGCGACGAGGATGATCCCCGGATCGTCGGCCACGACGTGACCAACGGCAACGAAGAAGGCGGCCGCAAGGCGATGGAGAACCTTCTGCAGAAAGACCCGGACATCAACGTGATCCACACGATCAACGAGCCGGCCGCCGTCGGCGCCTATCAGGCGCTGAAGGCCGTCGGCAAGGAGAACGACGTTCTGATCGTTTCGGTCGACGGTGGCTGCCCGGGCGTGAAGTCGGTCAAGGAAGGCATCATCGGCGCCACCTCGCAGCAGTACCCGCTGCAGATGGCTGCTCTCGGGATCGACGCGATCGTGAAATGGGCGACCACCGGCGAGAAGCCGCAGCCGACCCCCGGCAAGTCGTTCTTCGACACCGGCGTGAACCTTGTCACCGACAAGCCGGCCAAGGACGTCCCGTCGATCGACACCGCCAAGGGCACCGAGCTCTGCTGGGGCTGAGCCCATCTACATAAGCGTTGTGCCGGGGCATCCGCCCCGGCATGATCCCCCTAGGGGAGAAGGCAAGGCGGCTTTCGGGCCGCCTTTTGTCAAGGTGCGCGCGATTGCGCCATGGGGACAGGGAGGGGCGAATGAGCCAACCACAGGAATTCGAAAAGGTTCTGTCGGGTAGTGCGGCGACGGTCGCACATTTCGAGGAAAAGCGGTCGCTCCTGCACCGCATCCAGCATTTCCTGCACTCGGCCCCCGCGATGGTGCCGCTGATCGTCCTGATCGGGCTGATCATCTTCTTCGGAATTGCCAAGGGCGAGAAGTTCTTCTCGTCCTACACGCTGACCCTGATCATGCAGCAAGTCGCTGTCGTCGGCATCCTAGCCGCGGCGCAGACGCTGGTCGTTCTGACCGCCGGCATCGACCTGTCGATCGGTGTCATCATGGTGTTCTCCTTCGTCATCATGGGGAATGCGGTGATTGCCTATCAACTGCCGGCCATCCTCGCGATCCTGCTGGGCTTCCTGATTGCGGGGTTCTGGGGATTGGTGAACGGCGTGCTGATCTCGCGGCTCAAGCTGCCGCCCTTCATCGTGACGCTCGGCACCTGGAATATCATCATGGCGATTTGCCTGATCTATTCCGCGAACGAGACCCTGCGCGAGGCGGATCTGACGGCGCTGACGCCCTGGCTCCATATCTTCGGGATCAGCTTCAAGGTCGGCAGCGCGGTCGTGACGCTCGGTGTCGTGGCGATGATCGTCCTCTACATCGTCCTGTGGTACATGCTGAACTACACCGCCTTCGGCCGGCACATCTATGCTGTTGGGGATGATCCGGACGCGGCCGAACTGTCCGGGATCCGTACCGGCAAGGTTCTGATCGCCACCTATACTCTGGCAGGTCTGATCGCCGGCCTTGCAGCCTGGGTCTCGATCGGCCGGAACGGCTCGATTTCGCCGTCGACGGTGGTGACGGACTTCAACCTGCAGGCCATCACCGCGGCGGTGATCGGGGGCATCTCGCTCTTCGGTGGTCGCGGCTCGATCCTTGGCACCCTGTTCGGGGCGCTGATCGTGGGCGTGATGAGCATGGGGCTCAACATGATGGGCGCCGATCCGCAGTACAAGGTTCTGCTGACGGGCGTCCTGATCATCGCCGCTGTCGCGGTGGACCAATGGATCCGCAAGGTCTCGGGCTGAGGGGAGGATACAACATGGCTCAACCCATTCTTCAGGCAAAAGGGCTGATCAAGCGCTACGGCCGCGTCACCGCCCTCGACAATGCCGACTTCGACCTGATGCCGGGCGAGATCCTGGCGGTCATCGGCGACAACGGAGCGGGCAAGTCGACGCTCATTAAGGCGCTCTGCGGTGCGGTTACACCGGATGAAGGCGAAATCCGCCTCGACGGGCAAGTAATGAACTTCACCAACCCGATGCAGGCGCGCAATGCCGGCATCGAGACGGTGTACCAGAACCTTGCCTTGTCGCCGGCCCTGTCGATCTCGGACAACATGTTCCTCGGCCGGGAGATCCGCAAAGCCGGTCCGCTTGGGTCCTGGTTCCGGATGCTCGACCGTCCCGCGATGGAGAAGCGGGCGCGCGAGAAGCTGACCGAGCTCGGCCTGATGACGATCCAGAATATCGGGCAGGCCGTGGAAACGCTGTCCGGCGGTCAGCGTCAGGGCGTGGCCGTGGCTCGTGCGGCAGCCTTCGGCTCGAAAGTGGTCATCATGGACGAACCGACGGCGGCACTCGGGGTCAAGGAAAGCCGGCGCGTGCTGGAACTGATCCTCGACGTCAAGCGGCGCGGCCTGCCGATCGTCCTCATCAGCCACAACATGCCGCACGTCTTCGAGGTGGCCGACCGCATCCATGTCCACCGTCTGGGCAAGCGGCTCTGCATCATCAATCCGAAGGAATACACGATGTCGGATGCAGTGGCCTTCATGACCGGGGCGAAGGAACCCCCGCGCGAGGCGGTTGCTGCCTGAAATTGCTGCGCCTTTGACAAGGATCAAGGAATGGCCCCGCTCGCGGGGCCATTTTCACATTCGTTGAAAGCGATTTGAAGGGAGTCCGGCCATGACACGGCTGATGATGGTGATTTACTCGATGGCGAGCGTAAGTCTGGCCGGCATGGCAATCGTCGCGGTTCTGACCATGGGATACTTCACGGCCAAGGCGATCATTGCATCGGCAGTTCTGGGTGCCGTCGTCGCAATTCCGGTCAGCATGATGATCGCAAAGCGTCTGGCCTGAATACAAGTTGGCGCGACGGAAGGCTGGCGCTAGACCGTTAAATGACGGTCTAGCCAGGAAGGAATACAAGATGCCTGCTCCACAAGGATATTCGCGAACCCAGATCCTGCTTCATTGGGCCATTGCCGTCCTCCTCGTGCCGCAGTTCCTGTTCGATGATGGAATCTCGGGGGCGTTCCGGACCCTGATGAAGGAAGGCAGCGCCACCACGACGACGGATGCCTTGGTTCATATCGTTCCCGGCGTCGCGATCTTTATTCTTGTGCTCTGGCGGCTGGCTTTGCGTTTGACGCGCGGAGCCCCTGAAGCCCCGGGTGAGCCGAGCCTGCAGCGCACGGCGGGCATCGTGGTTCATTGGCTGCTTTACGCTCTGCTTCTCATCATGCCTGTTACCGGCATCATGGCGTGGTTCGGTGCCATCGGGACCGCGGGCGAGGTGCACGAGATCCTGCAGAACCTGCTGCTCGTGCTGATTGGCCTGCATGTGGCGGCGGCTCTGTGGCACCAGTTCGGGCTGAAGGACAATCTCCTGAACCGGATGCGGCAGCCCGAAGCCTGATCAGGCTTCCAGAAAGACCCGGACGGTCTCCTCGAATTCACGCGGCTTTTCGGCGTGGAGCCAATGGCCTGCGCCGGGGAGCTTGGCAAAACGTGCACGCGGAAACAGCGAAAGGATCCGCGCCCTATCCTCGGGCTTGACGTAGTGAGAGTCCGCCCCTGTCAGGAACAGCGTCGGGCCGCCGAACTGGCCAGGCGGGTCGGGCCAGCCGACGATTTTCGGCATCTCCGCCTCAAGCGTGTCGAAGTTCAGCCGCCAGCGCGGCGGATCGCTGCGCAGGTCCAGCGATTGCAGGAAGAAGGCACGCAAGGAATCGTCCGGCACCAGTGCGGCGAACCGGCGATCCGCGTCTCCGCGACCCTTGAGGCCAGTCAGGTCGAGTGCCCGCATGGCCTCGATATGACGTGCCTGATCGTGCTGATAGGCGACCGGGGCGATGTCCGCCACGACCAGCCGCCGGATCAATTCGCCTTGGGTCAGGGCCAGGGTCATCGCCGCCTTCCCCCCCATCGAATGCCCCAGGAGGTCGACCGGGCTGCCGAAAGACCGGATGACCTCGGCCAGGTCAGCGGCCAGGTCGAAATAGGAATGTGTCGCAGTCCAGGGACTTTCGCCGTGATTGCGCATGTCTACCGCGATGACTTCGCGTCGGTCTGACAGGCGACGGGCGATGACGCCCCAGTTCCTGCCCGTCCCAAACAGGCCGTGGGCAATCACCAGGGGTGGGGCATCGGTGGCGGTCTGGGCGGGATGGCGGATGAGGGTCAGCATGACAATCTCTTAGCCGCCAAGTTGTTGTCCTGCCAGAGATGTTGATGCGGCGGCGATGCCGCCCTAGTCTCGGCGGGCAACGCAGGAGAGGGGAATGGGCGCAGTATCGATCCAGCAGATGGCAGACCGGGTTGCGGCGCTGATGGAAGAGCGGCTTGGCCTTCGGGGGCGGTCATTGGCCGACAAGCTGCGCCGGTCCGGTCGCGTCTTGCCCGCTGCTATCCGGTCCGAGATCAGCGTCATCGAGGAAGCGGCGCGCCATGCCCAGAATCCCAAGCTCAAGTTGCGGGTCGACGAGGCCCGCGTGGCCCGGGCCTACGACCTGAGCGTCCGCCATCTGGGCCGTATCGATGCCTCCGCGCGAAGGCGCAACACTTGGATCGGAGTGGCGAACTCGATCGCGATCAGCTTGTTCGCGGTGCTGGTGCTGACGCTCGGCGTGCTGCACTGGCGCGGCTATTTCTGAAGCCGCGCCAGACGCGGTGGATCAGAGCGACGGGTAGATCGGGAACCGGGCGCAGAGCGCCTCGACTTCCGCTTTCACCTTGGCCTCGACAGCCGCATTGCCGGCCTCGCCATTCGCAGCCAGACCATCGACCACCTCGACGATCCAGTTGGCGATCTGGCGGAACTCGGCCTCGCCGAAGCCGCGGGTCGTCCCAGCCGGCGCACCAAGGCGGATCCCGCTGGTGACGAAGGGCTTCTCCGGGTCAAACGGCACGCCGTTCTTGTTGCAGGTGATATGCGCCCGGCCAAGCGCGGCCTCGGCGGCCTTGCCGGTCACCTTCTTCGGACGCAGGTCGGCCAGGCACAGGTGGTTGTCGGTCCCGCCAGAGACGATGTCGATCCCGCCCTTCATCAGCTGGTCGGCCATGGCGGCGGCGTTCTTCTTCACCTGCGCGGCATAGGCCTTGAACTCGGGGCGCAGCGCCTCGCCAAAGGCGACGGCCTTGGCGGCAATCACATGCATCAGCGGGCCACCCTGAAGGCCGGGGAACACTGCCGAGTTGATCTTCTTGGCGATCTCTTCGTCGTTGCACAGGATCAGGCCGCCGCGCGGGCCGCGGAGCGACTTGTGCGTGGTCGAGGTCACGACATGGGCGTGCGGGATCGGCGAGGCATGGACGCCACCCGCAACGAGGCCCGCGATATGGGCCATGTCGACATGCAGGTAGGCGCCGATCTCGTCGGCGATGGCGCGGAAAGCGGCCCAGTCCCATTCGCGGCTATAGGCGGTGCCACCGGCCAGGATCAGCTTCGGCCGATGCTCCAGCGCCTTGGCGCGCACGTCGTCCATGTCCAGCCGCTGGTCCTGCTGGCGCACGCCGTAGGAGACGACATTGAACCACTTGCCCGACATGTTGACCGGCGAACCGTGGGTCAGGTGACCGCCCGAGTTCAGGTCGAGCCCCATGAAGGTGTCGCCCGGCTTGAGCAGGGCAAGGAACACCGCCTGGTTCATCTGGCTGCCGGAGTTCGGCTGCACATTGGCGAAGTTGCAGCCGAACAGCTGTTTCGCCCGCTCGATCGCCAGCGTCTCGGCGACGTCGACGAACTGGCAGCCACCGTAATACCGCTTGCCCGGATAGCCCTCGGCGTACTTGTTGGTCAGGACCGAGCCCTGCGCCTGCAGGACGGCCAGCGAGACGATGTTCTCGGACGCGATCAGCTCAATCTCTTCGCGTTGGCGGCCAAGCTCATTGGTCACGGCGCCAAAGATCTCTGGGTCGCGGCTTGACAGGCTTTCGGTGAAGAAACCGGCGTCGCGGTGCGGGGCGTTCATGGGCGGCTCCTCTCGGGGGGCTGAAATCGGGGTCCATTTAGTGCATGCGCGGGGGACGGGAAAGGCAGGAAAACGACCTGAACCGTGTCGCGGGCGAAATCGGCGTCGCAGATCGGAAACCTTGGCGCGGAAGCGAAATCGTCGCGCCCTTCGCGGCGAGGGTTGAGTTTGCCGACCCGGGGCGACAAGACTGCAGGACAAAAGGCGGGATCGGGCGGACCTCAAAGTGAACGGACAGTCCTTGCGGCAGATCACCTTCAGGGCAAGTGCGGCCCCGGAAGCGCAAAAGGCGCTGAGCGTGCTGACTGCGCAATATGGCCAGCATGACCTGGGCGCTGCGGACGTTGTCGTGGCGTTGGGCGGTGATGGCTTCATGTTGCAGACCCTGCATGAAATCGAGCGTCTGGACCTACCCGTCTACGGAATGAACTGCGGCACCATCGGCTTTCTGATGAATGCCTATGACAGCGAGGACCTGCTTCTGCGCCTGGACGAGGCAGAGGAAGAGGTCATAAACCCCCTGGCCATGCGGGCAACGACCCGGGGGGGCTCGGTCGAGGAAGGCCTGGCGATCAACGAGGTTTCGTTGCTGCGCGCCGGTCCCCAGGCGGCGAAGCTGAAGGTCACCATCGACGGACGGACCCGGCTTGAGGAACTGGTCTGCGACGGGGCGCTGGTCTGCACCCCGGCAGGATCGACCGCCTACAACTACTCTGCCTATGGGCCGATCCTTCCTGTCGGATCCGACGTGCTGGCCCTGACAGCAATCGCCCCCTTCCGGCCCAGGCGGTGGCGGGGCGCCTTGCTGCCCAAATCCGCGGTCGTGCGCTTTGACGTGATGGAACCCGACAAACGGCCGGTCATGGCCGATGCAGACAGTCGCTCGGTCCGTGATGTCATCTCGGTCGAGATCCGGTCCGAGCCGAGCATACGCCATCGCATCCTGTTCGATCCCGGCCACGGCCTGGACGAACGCCTTCTGCGCGAACAGTTCCTCTGATCAGCCAGTGACGATCCGCAACCCGGATTCGCCCGCCAGTCCGCGCGTCGCGCTGCCGGAAGACGGCAGAAGGGGGATCAGGCAGGCCTGCACGGCGTGATACAGGTCGGGTTTGCCGACGAACACGCGCGAGACCGGTTTCAGGTCGTCATCGAGTTCTGGCCACCAGCTGCCGCCCCGATGGTCGATGACATGGGTGGCGACAAAGCTCCAGATCCGGCGATACCAGAGTTCGAAGGTCGGATCGTCGCTGACCTGCCGCAGGACCGACGCGGCCGCGATGCCCTCGGCGCAGGGCCACCAATAGCGATCCGACCGGTCGGGACGGTCCTGCCAGTCGAGCGTATAGTAGAAGCCGCCTTTTTCGCGGTCCCAGCCAATGGCGCAGGTCTTGCGGAACAGGGCCTGCGCGGCCTCATGCATCCAGTCATTTCGACGCCCGCCCAGTTCCCACAGCTGGACAAGGAGCCGGGACCATTCCAGCGCATGGCCGGGCGTGGTTCCCGCCGGGCGGAACATCGGATCGCCGGCATAGTCGCGGTCGACCGACCAGTCGGCGCGGAAATGCTCGGCCACCCGCCATCCTTCGGCGCGGGCGTGGCGGTCGATGATGAGGCTGGCGATGCGTTCGGCCATCACCAGATAGCTGCGGTCCCCCGTTGCCTCGAAAGCCGCCATCAGGGCTTCGGTCAGGTGCATGTTCGAGTTCTGACCGCGATAGGCGCCAAGCGGCTGCCAGTCGGCGCTGTATTCCTCGGTCGTGGCGCCAGCAGCATCGTCCCAGAAGTGGCGGAGCAGCACCTCGGTCCCGTCGGCGATCAACCGGTCGGCATCGGGATGGCCGACAACCTTTGCCGACGACCCGGCAAGCAGCACGAAGGCATGGCCGTAGGCCTGCTTCGTCGAGTTCACTGCCCCCGTGTCGTCGACGCCCCAGAAATATCCACCATTGTCGCGGTCACGGTGCCGGGTCCAGATGAACTCCATTCCGTGATCGACCATCCGGTCCGCGCCGGGCAATCCGAGCTGATGCGCCATCGCGTAGCAATGAACCATGCGGGTCGCCTCGTGCAGGTGGCGCACGGCGCCACCGGGGCCGGGCGCGGGCAGTGGGCGCCCGGCATCATCAAGCGGATGGAAGCCGCCTTGGGCATTCAGTGCCGCCGGATGAAAGAAGGCGAAAAGAGACCTGGCCTGATCCAAAAGCCACTGCCTGTGGACAGGGCGCGAAAGGAGGTCTGGTTTGGTTGCGGCCTGCCAGTCGTCGTGGTCCTGCATGGCACTCTCCTCCCGCTTCATCGACGTCTTGATACGCCTTGCGGCCACCGCCGCACAAGATTGACGCGCGCGAATTATCCGGGCACGCCGGTGCGGATTGCAGTCTCCTTTACTTACACAGCGAAGCAGGGGAAGCGCTCCCGCGCGAAGCGGCTTTGGCAGCGGAAACAACGGAAAACCGCCAATTTCCAATTAGGCAACGAATATTCCGAGGTATGGAAACAGTCCTCCAAGAGGGTTTTGCGCCCGCAGAAGTTAACGGATTGTCCTACGGATTGTCACTTCGGTCGCTGTACCCTGTCTCTTTGGACAGGTTCAGCTGTGCAGGAAACCGTCTCTGTTCTCGTTCCATGAACGCTCGGAGGCGCAATCATGGCAAGAAGTGGCAAGCCCGCGTCGACGCGCCAAAGTTGTGCCATATTCGCTGAAAGGCTATGGTGCAGGGGCAGCTGAGCTAATCGCTGGCCGCAAGTTGCGGGCTGCCGGTGCGCCAGTTCGGTGCGATCGTCAGTTCGTTAGTTCGCGAGGGTTTCATGCAATTTTTCCGCCGCAACAGGCGTTTTTCGTCTGTTGATTTTCAACTCGATCCGCCGCCTTCGCCCTGGCACAGGGACATGGTGGCAAATGCATCGATCATTGATCGCCTGCTCACGTGTCCGCAGGCCCTGCCCATGTCCGAGATGGTCGTCCTTCTTGGAATGGTTCTTCTGGCAATCAGCGCTCGTTGAGCGATCAAACCTTTTAATCGGTGGAACGCGTCCTTCGGGGCGCGTTTCGCATTTAGAGGGCTTTGTGATCTCGGCCCCGAAAATGAAAATGGCCGCCCAAAGGCGGCCTTTCATCTAGGTCCAGGATCTGGTGGAGCCGAGGGGAATCGAACCCCTGACCTCTTGAATGCCATTCAAGCGCTCTCCCAACTGAGCTACGACCCCGATCCTTGGGAAGCGGCCCTTGCGGACCGCTGCGGTTCTTTACGGAAGGGCGCAGAGGCGTGCAAGCCCCAATTTGCGCCCTTCCCGGAAATCAGACTTCTTCTTCGTCACCCGCGACGTCGGTCAGATCGTCGAGCGAAACGGTATCATCCGCATCGTCTTCGAGCAGTTCGTCATCGAGGTCATCATCGGCCGCGCCACCGCCTTCGATCAGGTCGTCATCGGCTTCCAGATCTTCGACGAGCAGATCGTCATCCTTCTCGGGCACGGCGCGCGAGATCACGGCCGAGGCGGCCTTGCGGCGCGCGCTTTCGATATCGACGACCTCGCCCGTGTAGGGGCTGATGATCGGCGTCCGGTTCAGGTCGTAGAAGCGTTTGCCGGTGGTCGGGCAAACACGCTTCGTGCCCCATTCTTCCTTGGGCATGGTCGTCCCCTTGAAATGCTGGCAGGTCCAGAGTCGCAGTCGCTTGCCACAAGGTCGGGCGGCTGTCAAAGCCTTTCCTCCTTGGGCGGATGGCCGGCATATGGGGGTTTCGCCCGGCCACCGCAAGGCTATTCTTCATTGGCCAAACAGGACGATCATGCCGCATCTGCCCGGACATCCGCCAATCGAGATCACGTTGCGCCGTTCGGCCCGGGCGCGCCGGTTTTCGCTGCGCGTCTCGCGGCTTGACGGCACCGTGACCCTCAGTCTGCCAACCCGTGCGCGCGAGGCCGAGGCCTTGGCCTTTGCACGTGCGCAGGAAGGCTGGATTCGCTCTGCGCTGGCGCGGATACCCAAGCTTGCCCTTGTGGGTCACGGCAGCATGATCCCGGTCGAAGGGCGAATGCTGCGGATCGAGCCCGCCGGCGGGCGCCTGATCCGGGTTGAGGGCGAATCGCTTTTGGTGCCGGGTGATCCGGCACAGGCGGGGTCACGCACGGCCGCCTTCTTGCGCACCCTCGCCCGCGACCGACTGACCGAGGCAAGCGATCGCCACGCGGCGGCTCTCGGGCGCCCGTTCCGACGCATCACCCTGCGCGACACGCGTTCGCGGTGGGGATCCTGCACGGTGGACGGTTCTCTGATGTATTCGTGGCGGCTGATCATGGCGCCGCCCGAGGTGCTCGACTATGTCGCGGCCCATGAGGTGGCGCATCTGGCCGAGATGAACCATTCCGATGCCTTCTGGGCAGTAATGGGACGGCTCATGCCCGGCTATGCGCAGCAGCGGGCCTGGCTCAAGCGGCAGGGACAGGCGCTCCATGCCTACCGTTTCAGCGCTGGCGGGGATTGACCCGACGGCGGGGCAGTGTTTCGCTTCGGCGCATGTTGACCCAGACCCGCCCCTCCGATCCGACGATCGCCGCGCATGACCGGCTGTACAGGTCGCTGCGCACACAGGTGATGCATGGCGAACTTGCCCCCGGGCAGCCGCTGACCCTGCGCGGCCTTGCTCGCACCTTCGGCGTGTCGATGACCCCGGCCCGCGAGGCGGTCCAGCGGCTGGCGGCAGAGGGCGCGCTCACCTTGTCGCTGTCCGGCCGGATCTCGACGCCGGAACTGACTCCGGAGCGGATCGAGGAACTGGCTTCGATCCGGGCACTGCTTGAGCCGGAACTCGCCTCGCGGGCCCTGCCGCGTATCCATCTGGCGCTGATCGAGCGGTTGAAGACCATCAACGCGGCAAACGCAGAGGCGGTGGCGAAGCAGGATGCCGTGGCCTATGTGCGGACCAACCTCGAGTTCCACCGCACGATCTATCTCCGGGCGCAAGCACCAGCGATGCTGGCTTTGACCGAGACGGTCTGGCTGCAACTGGGTCCGACGATGCGAGCGCTCTACGCCCGTTTGCGGCGGAACGACCCCCCCCAGCACCATCGTACGATCATCGCTGCACTGAAGGCTGGGGACGAGCCGGGGCTGCGGTTGGCGATCCGCACTGATGTGACCCAAGGGCTGAGGCACCTCGCGAGTTAAGGGGCGATTTTTCTACGAAAAATCAGTCATGGCCAACGATGAATACAAGAATGGCCTGCGGGAGCGTTTCCCGCAGGCCATAGATTCTTCGTAGAAAAATCGGGTTGATCAGACGTGGATCGCGCCGTCGCCGCAGGCCAGCGCGGCCTCGCGCACCGCTTCCGAATAGGTTGGGTGGGCGTGGCAGGTCAGGGCGATGTCCTGGGCCGAGGCGCCGAATTCCATCGCCACGCAGACCTCGTGGATCAGGTCGCCAGCCCCCGGACCAATGATGTGGCAACCAAGCACCCGGTCGGTCGCGGCATCGGCGAGCATCTTCACGAAGCCTTCTCCCTGGAACACCGCCTTGGCGCGGGCATTGCCCATGAAGGGGAACTTGCCGACCTTGTAGGCGCGTCCCTCGGCCTTGAGCTGTTCCTCGGTCTGGCCGACAGAAGACACTTCAGGTGTGGTGTAGATCACGCCGGGAATGACCGCGTAGTTCACGTGCCCCGCCTTGCCGGCGAGGATTTCGGCCACCGCCATGCCCTCGTCCTCGGCCTTGTGGGCGAGCATCGGGCCGGTGATCGCGTCGCCGATGGCGTAGAGTCCCTTGATGTTGGTGGCGAAATGGCCGTCCGTCCTGATCTGGCCGCGCGGTTCCATCTCGACCCCGAGCGCCTCGAGCCCCAGGCCCGCCGTGTAGGGGCGGCGGCCGGTAGCGACCAGCACGACGTCCGCCTTGAGACTCGCATCGCTGTCGTCCTTGCGCAGCTTGTAGCGGACGGTCGCACCGGATTTGTCTGTGTCGACGCCTTGCACGGCGGCGCCGAGGATGAACTTGAGGCCCTGCTTCGCCAGGATCCGCTGGAAAGCCTTGGCGATCTCGCCATCCATGCCGGGGGTGATCGCGTCGAGGTATTCGACAACCGTCACCTCGGTGCCGAGGCGGGCATAGACGGAGCCAAGTTCGAGGCCGATGACGCCGGCGCCGATCACGACCATGGATTTGGGGATCTTCGGCAGGGCAAGCGCGCCGGTCGAGGTGACGACCGTCTGTTCGTCCACCGTGACGCCGGGAAGCGAAGACGGCTCGGACCCCGTTGCGATCACGATGTTTTTCGCGCTGTGAACTTCGTCGCCGACCTTGACCTGGCCGGGGGCGGGGATCGAGCCCCAGCCTTTCAGCCAGGTGATCTTGTTCTTCTTGAACAGGAATTCGATGCCCTTGGTGTTCTGGCCCACCACGTCGGATTTGTAGCCCAGCATCTTGGTCCAATCGACCTTTGGCTTTGCGCCCATCAGGCCCATTTTCTCAAAGTTTTCATGGGTTTCGTGCAGGAGGTGGCTGGCGTGGAGCAGCGCCTTCGAGGGAATGCACCCGACGTTGAGGCAGGTTCCGCCAAGCGTGTCGCGGGCCTCGACCACGGCCGTCTTCAGGCCAAGCTGGGCGCAGCGGATCGCGCTGACATAGCCGCCGGGGCCGGCCCCGATGATGATGACGTCAAACTCTGCCATTTGGGTCTCCCTGGCCATTCCGGCCCGTCTGGAAAGCGTCTGGATTCGGTATGGTTTCCGTGGGTTTGCGGAAACCGTCGGGATTTTGGGGGCCGGGGACGGGGGGGGCCGGGCCCCCGCGCCCCCGCGGGGGGGGGCCCCCCGGGGGTGTGGTCGAAACTGTACA
>JAYRKT010000100.1:0-2460 GCA_041905595.1 Rhodobacter sp. | reverse complement strand
CTGCCTTCATCGCCGGATCAAAGCCCGGGTCGATCCGGGCGGGGCCGTAGCCGGCCTTGATGTTCCAGGCGTCGATGGCGCGGAGGGCCTCGGCGAATTCCTCGGAGGTCTCGGCCTCTTGCAACGTGGTGTCGCCCTCGCAATAGCTGAAGATCATCAGCTTCGTCGGGTTGGCCCAGGTGCCGAAGTACGAAGCGTCCTGTGCGGTGTCGATCTGGGCCCAGCCGTTGGCATAGGAGCAGAGGCCGAAGTCGTAGCGGTAACGATCGCCGGGTGCGAACTCACGAGTGATCTTCACGATGCGATCCCCTTCCGTGCTTCCAGCGCGGTGATGCAGAGATCGCGGTAGCGCGCCATCGCCTTCGGGCTGGACGAGACCGGGTTGATCGCGATGGCCCTAACAGGCCGCTGAAATAGTCGGCTCTCGACGTAGTTTGCAGAACATGATTCATCGCTGGCAGGAAGACAGTGGGAGTGATCATGCGCGGAGCGGACGAGACGAGCGGGTCGCTGTTCAGCTATGTTGATCTTGAGGACCGCATCCCTGCGCGGCACCCTTTGCGCAAGATCCGACAGGTCGTGAATGACGCGCTCGCCAGCCTCGATGATGAATTCGACCGTCTTTATGTTGATTTCGGCCGCCCCTCGATCCCACCGGAGCGGCTGATCCGGGCCAGCCTGATCCAGATCCTGTTCTCGATCCGCTCCGAGCGGCAGTTGATAGAGCAGATGCAGTATAACCTCTTGTTCCGCTGGTTCGTGGGTCTGGGCATCGATGATGCGGTCTGGGTGCCAACGGTGTTCTCGAAGAACCGCGACCGGCTGCTGACGACCGAGATGTCGCGCAAGGTCATGACGGCGATCCTGGCCCATCGCGAAGTGGCGCCACTCCTGTCGGATGATCACTTCTCGGTCGATGGCACCCTCATCAAGGCCTGGGCATCAATGAAAAGCTTCAAGCCAAAGGCCGAGGACGTGCCGCCCGTCGACGAGGGCCCTGGCGGTCCGCCCGCCCATGGTGACACCCCCGACGATCAGACTGCCGAGACCAACTCCGAGATTGCCCCGATGCCCCGCACCACCCATCGCAGCCGAAATGCCGAGGTCGACTTCAAAGGCGAGAAGCGCTCCAACGCGACCCATGCCTCTACGACCGACCCGGAGGCGCGGCTTTACAAGAAAGCCCCCGGCGCGAGTGCCGTGCTCTGCTTCATGGGGCATGCTCTGATGGAAAACCGAAACGGGCTGATCGTTCAGGGCGACCTGACACAGGCCGATGGTCATGCCGAACGGAAGGCCGCGCTCGATATGCTGCATCGTCATTCCCCAGGCTCAACCCGGAAACTGACGGTGGGCGCTGACAAGGCCTATGATGCCGCCGGCTTCGTGGCCGATCTGCGCGGGGCCTGCGTCACTCCGCATGTCGCCCAGAAAGCCCGGCATTCCGCAATCGACGGACGAACCACTCGACACAAGGGCTATGCCTTGTCCATCAAGCATCGCAAGCGGATCGAGGAGCCCTTCGGCTGGGCCAAGACCGTCGGCGGCATGGCCCAGACCGTCTATCGTGGCGTTGAACGGGTAAGGTCGCGCTTCATCCTGACAATGGCCGCCAACAACCTGGCCCGGTTGCCACGGCTTCTGGGGGCATAGAGGAAGAAGAATGCCTAAGGGACCAGGCGTGGAGGAAATCGACGACTACCCAGTCGGCATCCAAGCCAGACAACGAGGAAAACGTTCCGCCAGTCCTGACTAAATCAGCAGCCTGCTAGAGCCAGCCCGCGACCCGGAAGCCGGGGCAGGCCTTCGCGGCATAGGCGTTATGGCCGGTGATCTTCACGATCTGTGTGCGGCTGCGGATGTCCGCGATCAGCGCTCGCAGCGTTCGCTCCTGCGCCGGGGTGAAGTGGTCGGCGAACTGGTCGTCGGCGTCGGCCCCGAACCCACCGATCAGGCAGATGCCGATCGTGCCCGCGTTGTGGCCCACGACATGCGCGCCGATCTCGGTCTCGCGCCGACCAGCCGCGCGCTGGCCGTCACGGTCGATGATCCAGTGATAGCCGATGTCGCGCCAGCCCCGGTCCCGCATGTGCCAGCGCCGGATTTCCGCGATCTTGGCGGTGAAGGGCGCGTTGCCCAGCCACTCCGGCCGGGTGGCGCTGCAATGCACGATGATCTCGCGCACGGGGTGGTGGGCGGCGCCCTGGAGGATCATCGGGGGTGCGGTCATGGGTGGTCTCCATGGCAAAAGGCCCGCCAAAGGGCGGGCGGGTTGCAGAACGAAAGCCTGATGCGGCTCAGAAGATCAGGAACAGCACGACGCCGCAGGCGAGGGCGACGAGCCAGACCCGGGCCTCGCGGCGGAGGCGGGCGGGGAGGTCAGGGCTGCGCATCGTGCTCGCCTTTCCGGGCTTCCGCGCGGCGGGCGCGGAAGATGTCGATGATGAGCCCCGAGATCGA
>JAYRKT010000068.1:0-14119 GCA_041905595.1 Rhodobacter sp. | reverse complement strand
ATCACTCCGTAAACCCCCTCCGCTCTCCGCGTCGGGGAAGGGTCACATGGGTCAAATCTCAATGGAAATTATGGGCCTGCCTGGGTCACTTCTGGGTGGAAATTAACAATTGGCAAAGTCGGCTTGGACCGTCACAAAGCCAAGCAGCTGGTTGATCGCTCCCTCCCCCGGAAACGCGATCCCGCCCAGGAGCGAGCCGAGCCAAGCCTCAGGAGAGGGCTCGCGGGGCGCGACCGCAAGGGCGACGAGATATCCCTGAAGATAGGCTTCGGTCATTCCCGCTTGGGCGAGCAGCGCGCCGATCGCGCCATGTGCCGGCGAGGAGGGGGCTTTCCCTTCGCGTGCGTCAAACGCCTCCAGCGTCATATCCACGATGTCCGACATGACCGGGATCCGTTTCAGGGAGGAGCCTTCGAGCAGCGCCTGCGCTACGGCCGCGAAGGACGCGCTGAACTCCCTCTCGCCCGCGGCCTTCAGGGTGGCCGCCGAAACCGCGAAGAGCCGCGCCCACCATTCCCGGCGGGTCTCGAGATGTTTCCAGACCGCTGCCTCCTGCCCTTTCTCGGTCCGGGCGCGGGACATGGCGGCGCGCAGATCGGCCGTGTCCTCAAACCAGGCGTCGCTCTGTTCGAAGCGATCCATCCAGTCTGCACTGGCCTTGACGAGCGCGGCATGGCGGGCTGGCGACAGGGCATCCGGGTCGCCCAGGACCGCGAGAAGGGACTTGGCGTCACCCGCAGCCGGGGTGAGGGCGTCCGATCCCAGAAGATCTGCCCATTCCACCAGACCCGGGGCGGGAAGGAGGTCCAGAGCCAAGCCCTCGCCCAGGCCACGCGCCAGCCTGTCAGCCAGGGCGCCGGGCGGAATATCGAAGGCCTCGATTTCGTCCAGGATGCCGGCCAGCATCCGCTTCTGCTCGCGTGCATTGGCGCAGGGGATGACAAAGGCGTCCTTGACCCCATGGCCCTGTTTCAGCATCGCCATGGCAATGCCGCGGCGGCTGCCTTGCTGGAAGGCGGCGATCAGGCTTTGAGCCCCTGCCCCGTCCGGCAAACTCGCGGCTGCCCGGTGAATGGTCGCCGCGGAGACTTGGCTCTGCAGACCGCCATGGCGCATCTGCCGCCGGATTACCGCATCGAGGGGGGCACGCGCCGGATCATGGGGAAGCCATTTGCGGATTGCCGGCAACAGGGCAGCAAGCTCCGGAGCCAGCGTTCCCGTCTCCGCCCGGGCCAGAAGGGCCGTCGCCGCAGCCAGGCGGATCTCGGCCCTTTGGTCGAGCAGCCAGTAGAGCCCAAGGCGGGCCTCCACCACGCCGGGGCGCGCAATCGTCATCGAAACAATCATTGCCGCAGGCTCGGCGGGAAGGCCGGCCAGGAGTTCGGAAAGGGCGGCATGGAGCTGCGCAGGCGTGTCGCCGAGGTCCCTCAGGAGAGGGTAAAGTAGCTCACCGAGATCAGGGAGCTTTTCTCCGGGAGGCACCGCTCCCGCCATCACGTCAGGCGTCAGAATGGTGAAGGGCGGCGGCGGGAGACCTGCGCGGGCATAGGCTTGCGCCAGGCGCAGACGCACCACAGGCGCGATAGGACGGGCAGCGTCCTGCGCGGTCAGCGCGGTCGCGACAGCCGCGATCAGCGCGTCGCCCTCCGGCATGCCGTTCTCTATCGCCATGCGGGCATCGTCGAGCGTGCAGGACAAGAGGGTTACCGCAGCCTGCGTTGAGGCGCTGTCTTCGGGCTCCAGTGCGGCCTTCGCAACCTCCGCCATGGCTGCAGGCTTGGCGAGCAAAAATCGTGCCGCTTGCCGCAACAGGGATGTGCGCTCCCCGTCGTCAGAGGCATCAGCGATGGCGGCGATCAGGGCAGAGATCCTATCGGTCATGCTGCAGGGTTATGGCACGCCGTCTATCCGGTCAACGTGGCAACGGCTACCCAGGATCGAACGAGGCCCTGCAGGGAATGGTTCGCCGCGCCGCAACAGCGGCGAGTGATCTGGGTCTGCCCTCTTTTTCTGATCCCAGGGTTTCGTGATGGAACCGGCTTTGGCGAAGAACTGTTTCGTCCTCGCGCCGCAGGCGCTTCTTCATTGACCCACCTGAATCGGAGTTCGTCGTGCTTGACCAGGACCAGATCGAGGCGCCGCAGTTCTCGGAAAGCAGTCAGCAGATATCCCGGCCCGAAACGTGCGAACTCGCGGTGCCCCGGGCGGCCGGGGTCATGACACCCCTGATCTTCGGGGCAGCCATGATGCGAATGGCCTTGGCCGGTGCGCAAAGACGAGCAAGCTGAGTCACGTCGCGCCTCGACCCGCCGTGACAGGCTGATGTCCTCCAGTCGTAATTGGACTGCCCTCCTCTGATCGCCCTATATGTCGTGCATGACCGCCTACCGATCAGGCGTTCGCACAAGCCTTCATCTCTGCGGCCAGAACCTCTATCAGCTCTCGTGCTGGAAGCGCGCGCGCCCGGCCCGCCTGCGTACCGGCCCACTGGGCCCCGTAAGCCGTGGCGCCCTTGGTCTTGGCGGCAACGGTGAGGGCCTTGGTCAGATCGTAGGCGCAGGGATAGGGTGTTATATCGGCCGGATCGATGTTCTCGGTCCACTCGGTCAGCGCGTTGCTGAGGCAGCGTGCCTGCCGACCGGAGATGGCCTGCGTCATCACCGTGTCGCCGCCCAAGGCAAGGCGGTCGCGATAGCCGGCATCCGCCGCACTCTCGGGGCAGCCGATGAAGGCCGTGCCCAGCTGCGCGGCCGCAGCGCCCCGCTCCAGTAGGCGGCAGATGTCCCGCCCATCCATGATCCCGCCGGCAAGGATCAGCATTCCCGCTCTTTATCGCTGGACTGACAGCTGAGCGCAGCAAGGATGAAATCCTGTTGAGTCGTGATGGAAGATCTGGCCGCTGGGCATGTATCGGGCTACAGGGGTATTAGCCACGCTTTGCCGCAGCCAAGAACCTCCTGAATTTGAGGGCCCTATGCTGCACGCAACTACCCGGCTTACCCATCCTCACGGCGCCGCGGCCATGTTCCGCTTCGCGGCGGATCATCCGGAATACATCACGGGAACGGAGGCGGGTCCATGGCGGATGCAGATCCCGCTGGGCCGCTTTGATGCGCGGCGGGACGGTGAGGCGCTTCTCGTTGAGGCGACAGGGGTCAACCCCATCGGCCTCAGCTATATGAAGCTGATCTTCGTGGATCATATCCGCGAGTATCTGGCAGAAGAAATAGACCTGGAGTGGGAGGGTGACGGACAGTCCCACGGCGTTCCGCCGTTCTTCCGGGAGGCACGCGTCACGGCCTCACGCCGTGTAAGCCCCGCGATGCAGCGGGTGACCTTCGCGGTTCCGGACCTGGAAGACCTGCCGCTTGATGAGCTCCACGTCCGCCTGCTGCTGCCCCCGCAGGAACGCGTGCAAAACCTGCCGCCTGTCTGGCCGATGCTGACGGCAAGTGGTGCGCTCAGCTTCCCCACGGGGGCCGATACCTTGCTGGTGCGCGTCTACACCGTCCGCCATGTCGATCTGGCGCGGGGCGAGGTGGACATCGACTTCGTGCTTCATCCGGTTGCAGCGAGATCGGCCGGGGGTTGGGCTGCGACATGCCGTCCGGGAGATGTTGTGGGACTTCTCGGGCCTGGCGGTGGGGCGATCCCTCAAGCGCCGCGGGTGCTTTTGCTCGGCGACGAGACCGCGCTGCCCGCCATCGCCCGCATGCTGGAGGCTGCACCGCCGGAAAGCCGCTGCGAGGCGATCATCGAGGTGGACGGCCCGGAGGATGAACAGGTTCTCGCCGGTCCGGTGGAGTGGCTGCATCGGCGGGGTGCCGCGCCTGGCACCACACAATTGCTGGTGGAGGCGCTTGCGCGACGGCAGCCTTCAGAAGACCTCTATGTCTGGGCCGGGTGCGAGTTCGAAGCCTTTCGCGACATCCGCCGCCAGGTCCGGTCGGTCTGGAAGATGCCGCGCGACCGGCATATGGTGGCAGCCTACTGGCGGCGCGGCGAGGCCGGTGAGATGGCGGAAGAGCCGCACCACAGTTCGGCCGCCTGAGCCCGGACAGCCGGGCCTGTCTTACACCGCCGCTGCCTGGGCATGCGTCTTCGCCAGCCGGTGCAGCATCAGGACTGCCAGAACGGGCAGGATGGCACTGAGGCCGAAGAAAACGCCATAGCCTGCCCGCTGGGCCACGACGCCTGCGACAAGGCCCAACGCCATGCTGAGCGCACCATCGAGGCATTGGAACAGGGTGAAGTCGACACCACCCTGCCCCGGGTCCGACCATCGCATGAACTGCGCGTAAAGCGCTGTGAACCCGATCGCCGACAGCATCGACCCGGACATGAGCGCCGCCGCGACCGGCAAGGCCGGTGGCAGGACGACCCCGGCCCCGCTCAGCGCCAGGCACAGCATCAGGATAGCCTGAGACATCAGGGCACCAATCATGGTTGTGCGCACCCCCCACCGCTGGACGGCTGCCCCGCCCAGCAACGCCCCCAGCAGCCCGAGAACTAGGCTGCCAACGCCATTGAGCAGGCCTACCATCTCAAGGGAAATGCCCCTGTCGATCAGGAACGGCCCCAGCATCCCCAGGGAAAGCTTCTGGGCGACGACAAAGATCGCCGTCAGCATCAATCCCTGCCGGATATCCCGGCGGGACAGCGACCGGCGCAGACTGGGGCGCGGGCCTGCGGCCGGCGAGGAAGCGGGCCCCCGTGCCGTCACGGCGAACCAGATGAGCAGGACAGTTACCAGCCCGGCCATGAACCAGACCGCTCCGGTCCAGCCGAGGCGCGCGACCATGACCAGCAGTAGCCCCGCGCCGATTGCCGATCCGACATAGGCGCCGCCAACCTGCGCCGCATTGCCCCAGCCATGCTCGCCGCGCGCCAAAGCGCCAACCGCATGGCCGTCCACGACGATGTCCGCAGTTGCCGTGGCGAAAGCGACCACCATCAGGCAGGTCAGCGCCGGCAGCAGCGGCACCAGACCGACGGCCCCGGTGGCCAGCAGACCCAGAACAGCGACCAGGCCGAACAGCAGCACCAGCATGGCGCTGCGAGGTGGTCGCCCCCGGGGCAACCGCCACCGTTCGATCGTCGGCGACCACAGCACCTTGAGCGCCCAGGGCGCGATCAGCAGCGACAGAAGGCCGATCCGGTCCAGGGGCAGGCCCTGGTCGCGCAGCACGGCGGGCAGCCCGGCCCAGGTCAGACCGCCGATCACACTCTGCGCAACGTAGGCGGCCCACAAGCCGGACAGGATCGCAGCCTGTCCAGGCTGCCCCGCACGCCGCGCCATCAGAAGCGGCGGCTCAGGCTCGCCGTCCAGGTGCGGCCTTCGTCGCGATAGCAGTATCCGGCCGTACAAGTCTGCTTCTGCTGGTCGAAGAGGTTCTTGATGTTCAGCTGCATCTCGACCCCCGGCAGTTGCGCGGGCTGATAGCTGACGCCAAGATCCAAGAAGACGCGATCGTCGTTGGTGATGGCGTTGGCATCATCGCCATAGCTGTCCCCGACATAGCGCAGCCCTGCCGCCAGCCCGAGACCCGCCGCCGGGCCGGTCTGGATGTCATACCTGCCCCACAAGGACAGCGTATCGTTCGGTACGCCCGAGAGCTCGTTGCCCACGGTCCCCGCCGCGCCTCTCTCGATCTTGACGCGCTGATGCGAATAACTGGCGACCACCCCCCAGCCGTTGTCCCAGTTGGCCTGCGCCTCCAGCTCGAAGCCGCGGCTGTTCAGATCCAGTTGCCGCTGGCGGTTCTCGCCAGTCGAGACATCCAGCACCGTGCCATCGCGCTGATCGATGTTGAACATGGCAGCGGACAACAGAAGATTAGTGCCTTCGGGCGCGTATTTGAGGCCGATCTCGCGCTGCGTGGATTGCGTCGGCCGGGCCGCGCGTTGCGTGTCCTCGTCGGCCGGATCGTCATAAACGAAGCCGATATTGGGCGCGAACGAGGTCGAGACGCTGCCATAGACCATCACGCCGTTGCTCCAGTCATAGCTCAGCGCCAGGCGCCCGGAACGGCCAGTGTCGTCCTGCGTGCTGGTCGTGCGGTCGGCAGCGGTTGTCGTTGTCTCGACACTGTCCCAACGAGCGCTGGCAAAGGCTTGCCAGTTTCCCCACGTCATCTGGTCATGCAGGTAAATGCCCATCTGGCGCTGCTCCTGCGCGCCGGTGAAGGGCACGAGTGCCGCGGCCGTATCGGCCGCCGAGGCATAGCCCAGCACGCTGTAGGTCTCATAGTCGGCGCGGGTCATGTCGATGCCGGCCAGGATGTCGTGAGATACCGCACCGGTATCAACGCTCCAGCGCAGCCCGTTGTCCAGGACCAGCGTGTCGATGTTTTCCCTGTAGTGACCCCAATAGCGGGCCAGGTCGGCACCCAGGGGATGATGCCCGCTGTATTCGAGGTCGATGTCAACGCTTGCCGCCCGCAAGCTCTGGCGCAGCGTGACGCTGTCATTCAGGTCATGCTCGACCTCATAGCCAAGACGCCACTGGTCCTGCTCGAAGTCGTTGTAGTCGGGATCGCCCTCGTAAAGATCCGACACCTCGCCATAGGATGGGTTGTAGAAGGCGGCCGTTCCGCCAGTCACCGAACTGGACACCTCGGCCAGCAGCGTCGCGCGCGTCACCCCATTGTCCCAAGACAGGGCCGGAGCGAAATAGGTCTTGTCATCTGCATAGCCCGGAAGATCGCTGTTGGCTTTGCGCGCCAGACCCGTCAGGCGATAGCTGAACTCGCTGCCTTCGGCGAGCGGACCTGAGATATCGCCGGCAATCTGGGCACGGTCGTTGGCGCCGGTGGTCAGTTCGATCTCGCGATAGCGCTCGTTCTTTGGTCGCTTCGTGATCAGGTTGACGATGCCGCCCGGTCCGCTGACGCCATAAAGGGACGAGTTCGGCCCCTTCAGCACGGCGACCCCTTCCAGTCCATAAGGCTCGGATTTGAACCAGGCGGTCGGCGCATTGTATTGGCGCAGCCCGTCGCGGAAATAGCCGTTGTAGTAAGCCGGAAGGCCCCGGAGGAAGAAGGCGTCGAACCGGGTGTCAAAGCCGTAGTTGTTCGGGTTCGCCGCCGCGGTATAGCCCAAGGCTTCGTTCAGTGTGCGCGGCGCCTGATCCTCGATCTGGTCCTGCGTGATGATCGTGACAGCCTGGGGGATCCGGCCGACCGGCGTGTCCAGCTTGGTGGCTGTCCGGCTGATGCCAGGGACATAACCATCCTGCACCAGCGTGGTGTCGCTTTCCGCCTCCAGCGTGATCTCGGACAACACATAGGGGGCGTCTTGAGCCACAGCAGGAAGTGCTGCAACCCCGGCAAGCAGGCAGGCAATCAACGGTCTGGTCATCATGGTTCCTTGGGCAAGAGCGCCGGCGACGAGCCCGTGTTTGAAACACGGGCCTAACTGACACGCCTGAACATGACGGGATGCGCATCATGCCAGGCTGCGGTCCCGGCTAGAGAGTCCTAGTTAATCTGTCAAGTATTGGAAGGTGACGGCGGCCAGTTCTGTTCGCCTGGCTTAGAGGGCTGGACAGTCGGTCGCTTGCTACATTTGAATTGCAAAGCTGTTTTCCGGGAGCCTGCCGCCAGTGCGTGCTCCCAGGGAAGTGGATGACTTGCTCGCCCTTTGCAGGAGGAAGACCTCCCCTCCAAGCTTTACGGCCGTGGACTGCCGCCGGTTGCAGATGGAAGGTTGTTTCATCCCAGGATGCACGGCGTTTGAGTCGACCCTGGCAAGAGCCGAAGGACCCGCCTGCCAGGCGGGCCTTTCTTGTTCACAGAATGGCCCGCGCCACGCGGATCATCTGAAGCAGCTCATAGTTCGTATCGTTCACCCGCACGACCTGCCCGTTCACGACGGCATAGTTTTCATCGCCTCTTGGCCGCGGCAGACGGTACAGGTCAATCAATTCATCCTGTGTCAGGGCCGCGGTCGGGGCAATCGGCGTTCCGACCGGAAGGTCAGGCACCTGTGCCATCTGGTTCACCAGAAGCAGCGCGTCGTAATCGGTCCGGTCGAGCAAAACGGGCATTCCGTCTATCAGAGCATACCGATGGCCCTCGGGTGCAGGATCAAGGTCGAAGAGCGTCGCAATCTGGTCCGATTGCAAAAGCATAAGCTCAGGGTCGGGATCGACATCGGCCTCTGACCGGAGCCATTCGTCGCGGCGCTCGATCCAGATTGCGTCATATCGATCCTCATCATAGGACGCCCAGTCGTCGTAGGTCACGCCTTTCTTGGCCAGGCCGGGTGGAACGCAGGGCGGGTCCTTCTTGGCCAGACCCGGCGGACAATTGCGATAGCTGATCAGCTCATCCTCCGGGATATCCGCGACCAGCAACTGAGGCGTGACCACTGCAAGAGCCGTCGCAGCCAGCAGCCGCCTCATGTCACGACCTGCGGGGGCTTGAGTCGAGATGATGCGGGTGAGGACCTCTTCACGCTCTGCCGTCGTAAAACCTCGGCGGCCGTTTCCCCGTGACGGGCGCTCGGCCTTGTCGTTCGCCTCAAGCTTCGGCCCACCGGCGTGCTCCGGCTTTCCGACGCGACTGACGGGGCGATCGCTCCCCCTCCCTGCCTTGGCGGGATTACGGCTACCCTGCGCCTTGTCGTGCCCGCGGTTGCCGGCATTGCCCTGACCCATCGCCTTGCCGTTACCCTGCCCTTTGCCCTTGTCGTCCTTGGCCAGCCAAAGCTGCCCCACCGACGTGGCTCCGGCGGGTGCGATATCAGCCCGGGCATGGATCGGGCCGGCGGCCAGATGGGTCGATGCCAGCGCGAGCGCCATGGCGCTGCCGATCAGAAGCCTGTTCATGTCAGATGCCTTTCATGTTGGACCTCAACACGGTCATCCTGCGCCGTGTTCCCCGGTTCAGGGCCCAGCTGAAGAACGGAATGGTCCAGCCTTGGAGGATTGCCACGCTGGACCAGTTCGCGTCGTACCGCCTCGCCACTGTCGCACCGGCCAGGTGACGGGGGTTGGTCTTTAGTGGCCTGTATAGGAACCATCCTGCAGCAAACATGAGCGTTCAGGTTGGGCAAAGCTCCGTCGCAGTATTTGCGGCGCTCTACCGTCCGCGCAAGGCCGCTCATACCAACAGGCGGATGACCAAGACCCCCGCCCCTATGTTCCACCCGCAAAGGAGGTCCCACCTCCGGAAAAGTAATCCTCGCACGCATCCCGGACCCGATCGACGGATGCATCGTCGACATCCAGATGCGTGACCCACCGCAGGCTGCCATAGCGGCCGCCGACGGCGATGCCGCGTTCGGCCAGGAAGCTGCGGAAGGCCTCCACGTCGGTGGCAACTGGCGTCATGAACACCATGTTGGTCGGCGCGGGTCCCGATCCCAGTTCGGGATAGGCTGCAAGGACATCGGCCAGGCGCGCCGCGCGGGCATGATCCTCGGCCAGGCGCTCGACGTTGCGTTCAAGGGCATGGATGCCCGCCGCCGCCAGGATGCCCGTCTGCCGCATCCCGCCGCCCAGCATCTTGCGCAGCCTGCGCGCGGCCCCGATCAGATCCCTCGGCCCGGCCAGGACCGACCCCACAGGCGCGCCCAGCCCCTTCGACAGGCACAGCGAGACCGTATCGAAGCCCCGGGCAAGCACGTCAGCCGCGCGTCCGGTCGCGACAGAGGCATTCATCAGCCGCGCGCCGTCCAGATGGGTGCCCAGGCCATGCCTGCGCGCCAGGCCCGTCGCGGCCTCAAGATAGGCGGGATCAAGCACCAGCCCGCTGAACGTGTTTTCCAATGTCAGAAGCCGGGTGCGGGCGTGGTGGAAATCGTCAGGCTTGATCGCCGCCGCGATCGCGGCCAGGGCAATGGTGCCGTCCGGCTCATTCGGCAGCGGCTGGGGCTGGATCGAGCCCAGCACGGCCGCGCCGCCTCCTTCATAGAGGAAGGTATGGGCCTTCTGCCCGACCAGGTATTCGTCGCCGCGCGCGCAATGCGCCATGAGTGCCGCGAGGTTCGACTGCGTGCCTGTCGGAAAGAACAGCGCGGCCTCCTTGCCAAGGCGCTCAGCCGCCATCGCTTCCAGCCTGTGGGTGGTCGGACAATCCTCGTAGACCGCATCGCCGACCTCGGCAGAGGCCATCGCGGCCCGCATCGCGGCATCCGGCCGCGTCACGGTGTCCGAGCGGAAATCGTCCATGATCGCCACGGCACTGTCCTCCTGGGCAGTCTGTGCATACCTGGGGCAAGAAAGCCGGAGCCGGGCTGGAGATCAAGCCCGTGCCGCAGGCTTCAAACCGGCGCTTTGCGGCCGGTCGCTGGATTCCACGTCGGTTGGGCCTGCAGCACCCGGAATTGGCGGGGCGAAAAGCCTTGCCGACCCCGGGGGTTTCCATATGCCCGCGAGGAGCGCTGGCGCGGCCGACATCTCGGTCCGTAGGCCCGTCCAGGCCCGCACATCATGTCACATCCGATGGCGGGTTTGGCCCCCCTTTGCGGGCATTCATCCATTCGGCAGCGTCGGTCTCACTTCGACGTCGCGGCAGAGACGCGCACATCAGGTGGCGGCTTTCAGGCTCACCCGTGCTTCCAGTTTTGCCGCCGTTTCCTTCCGCTCGCTGTAGCGGTCAGTGAGGAAGCCCGACAGGTCGCGGATCAGCAGCGTGAACTTCACCAGCTCTTCCATCACATCGACAATGCGGTCGTAGTAGCTCGACGGGCGCATCCGGCCAGCCTCATCGAACTCGTCATAGGCCTTGGCGACCGAGGACTGGTTCGGGATCGTGACCATCCGCATCCAGCGGCCGAGAATGCGCATCTGGTTCAGGGCGTTGAAAGACTGCGAGCCGCCGGAGACCTGCATCAGCGCCAAGGTGCGGCCCTGGGTCGGCCGGATCGCCCCCATCGAGAGCGGGATCCAGTCGATCTGGGACTTCATCACGCCCGTCATGGCACCGTGCCGCTCGGGGCTGGTCCAGACCTGGCCTTCAGACCACAGGCACAGATCGCGCATCTCCTGCACCTTGGGGTGCGACGCTTCGGCATCGTCGGGCAGGGGCAGGCCGTTGGCATGGAAGACACGCGTCTCGCAGCCGAAGTGACGCAGCAGACGTTCGGCTTCCAGCGTGGCGAAGCGGCTGTAGGAGCGTTCGCGCAGCGAGCCATAGAGCAGCAGGATGCGCGGCGGGTGGGTGGCGCGCGACACCAGCGGCAGGCTTGGCTGGCGGATGGCGTCGGGCGACAGGTTCGGCAGGTCGGGGATCATGCACGGGCCTCATGGGGCAGGGCGGCATCGGAAAACCAGCGGCTTCCAAGCCGCAGGGCGACATTCACCAGTAGGATCAGCACCGGCACCTCGACCAGCGGGCCGATCACCGCGGCAAAGGCGACCGGCGAGGCCAGGCCATAGGCCGCAATGGCAACGGCAATCGCCAGCTCGAAGTTGTTGCCGGCGGCGGTGAAGGCGATGGCCGTGGTGCGCGGGTAGTCCTTGGCGATCAGCCGTCCCATGGCAAAGCTGACCAGGAACTGGATGGCGAAATAGAGCACCAGCGGAATGGCGATCCGCACGGCGTCAAGCGGCAGCCGCACCAGATCCCCGCCCTTGAGGCTGAACATCGCGACGATGGTGAAAAGCAGCGCCATCAGCGTGATCGGGCTGATCTTCGGCAGGAATACATTCCCGTACCAATCCGCCCCTTTCCGGGCGATCAGGATGCGTCGGGTCAGGAAGCCGGCCAGGAATGGCAGGCCCAGATAGATCAGCACGGCCTCGGTGACGGTCCAGAAGCTCACGTCGATGACGTTGCCTTCCAGCCTGAACAGCGGCGGCAGGACCGTGAGGAACAGCCAGGCATAGGTGGAGAAGAACAGGATCTGGAAGATCGAGTTGAAGGCTACAAGCCCCGCGACATACTGGTTGTCGCCTCGCGCCAGCTGGTTCCAGACCAGCACCATGGCAATGCAGCGCGCCAGGCCGATCAGGATCAGGCCGGTCATGTATTCCGGCTGGTCCCGCAGGAAGATGACCGCAAGCGCGAACATCAGCACCGGCCCGATGATCCAGTTCTGCACCAGCGACAGCACCAGCACGCGCTTGTCGGCAAAGACCTGGTGCAGCTCCTCGTAGCGCACCTTGGCCAGCGGCGGATACATCATCAGGATCAGGCCGATGGCAATCGGGATGTTGGTCGATCCGACCGACATCGCGTTCAAGGCACCCGGCAGCCCGGTGAAGACCGTGCCGAGCGCGATGCCCAGGGCCATGGCCGCGAAGAGCCACAGCGTCAGGTAGCGGTCGAGAAAGGAAAGCCGGCTGGCCGGGCGGGTGGCGGTCATGTCAATGTCCTTTGGTCAGGCGGAACGGGTGCGGTTGCCTTGGGCGTCCACGACCTCTTCGCCGTCTTCCTTGCTGAAGGCAGCCTGTTGCGGCGGCAGCAGATCGAGCACCTGCTCTGACGGGCGGCAGAGCCGCACCCCGTTCGGGCTGACCACAACCGGGCGGTTGATCAGGATCGGATGCGCCATCATCGCATCGAGCAGCGCGGCATCGGACTGGGACGGATCGCCCAGGCCAAGTTCGCCGTAAGGCGTGCCCTTCTCGCGCAGCAGCGCGCGCGGCGTGATCCCCATGCGCGCGATCAGGCCTTCGAGCATGGCGCGCGAGGGCGGGCACTTCAGATACTCGATGACATGCGGCTCGATGCCGGCATTGCGGATCATCGCCAGCGTGTTGCGCGAGGTGCCGCAGTCCGGGTTGTGGTAGATGACGACATCCATCGGTCAGGCCCTTTCGGTCAGGTCGGGTTCGCAGGCGCACGCCAGCGCGGCGACGGCCGGGGCGCAGATTTCGGGATGGCCCTGGCAGCAATCCTTCATCAGGAAGCCGACAAGCTGCGCCAAGGCGGAATAGACAGCGCTGTAGATGATGAAGCGTCCCTCGCGCCGGGACTGGATCAGCCCGGCATGTTCCAGATGGGTCAGGTGAAAGGACAGGCGCGAGGTCGTCGCGCCGCCAAGGGCTTCGCCGATGGCCCCTGCGGCCATGCCGCGAGGGCCCGCCTGTACCAGCAGCTGCACCACGCGCAGGCGCGTTTCTTGCGAGAGCGCCGCAAAGGCGGCCAGAGCTTGAGGTTCGTGCATCGAATCAACTCCTCAACAGATGTTGATGGATATGCCGAAGTGGGTTGGGAGGTCAAGGCAGGCCGTCGATGCACCGCTCCAGCCATCCAGGCTTTGTCTTCGATGCAGCCCTGAGTGCCCTGCCTTGCCACCATATGCACGCCGCGACCACGAATTGCCACGCTGGCAGCTTGGTGCCGTGGCGCAGCGGTTCGTCCGATGCCCAGCTGCAGATCGCCCGCGTTGGGAGGGCACGCGGGGTGAAGACCTGCATGGCCATGTCCAGGCGGACGCAGATCAGACCGGCAGGGGGTGGATCATGGCGCGGGGACGGCCGGATTCGTTCCAGAGGAAAGCCAGGGTGATCGGCAGGCGGAAGCGGCGGGGGCCGGCGGCGCCGGGGTTCAGCCAGAGGGTGTTGCCGGTTTCCTTTATTCCGGGCTTGTGGGAATGGCCCGAGATCACGACGTTCCATCCCTCGGCTGCCGGATCGGTCTGCAAGTCCTTGCGGTCGTGGATCATGTGGATCCGCAGGCCCGCGATGATGAGGCTTACCGTTTCCGGCAGAGCCTGTGCCCAGGGGCCGCGGTCGATATTGCCGCGGATTGCCGTCACGGGCGCGATGGATGCCAGCACGTCAAGATGGCCCGGATCGCCCACATCGCCCGCGTGCAGGATGTGGCAAACGCCGTCGACAGCCTCCAGCGCCTCGGGCCGCAGCAGACTATGTGTGTCGGAAATGACGCCAATGCGCTCACCTGGTGATGTCGGGCGGAGTGGTTGCATGAGGCAGCTCCTGCTGGTCATCGCACGTCGGTCGCGCATTTGGCGCCGGTTAACGGCACGGCTGCAGTCCTGTTCCGCGTCGTACGACCCGGATTATCAGCCGTAGCCTTAAGACGACGATGACCAATGACAGAATGGCGCTTATCGAGCTGGTTGAGAAGCAGGCTGATGGCGATCTCGTGCGCGAGATGCTGGCCTTTGCGGCCGAGCGGATCATGGAATTCGAGTGTGAAGCGAT
>JAYRKT010000067.1:0-14125 GCA_041905595.1 Rhodobacter sp. | reverse complement strand
CCGAGGATATTTGTGAACGAAAGAAGGAGCTTGGCGGTGGAACTTCTGAGAAAGCCGAAGGGCGCAACCGGCAAGATCCATGACATCACGCCTGCCAGCGCCGGCTGGGGTTATGTGGGCTTTGGTCTTTACAGGCTGCAAACGGGCGAACGCGCCGCGGAGGCGACCGGCGATCGCGAGGTGATCCTTGTTCTGGTCGAGGGCAAGGCGCGGATCACGGCCAACGGTGTCGACCAGGGCGAGATGGGCGAACGGATGGATGTCTTCGAGAAGACCCCGCCGCATTGCCTCTATCTGCCGAATGGCAGCGACTGGGAGGCGGTCGCGACGACGCCTTGCACGCTGGCGGTTTGTGCGGCCCCCGGCAAAGGGGGGCATCCGCTGCGCAAGATCGGGCCGGACGGTATCGCGCTGACACCTCGGGGGCAGGGCGCAAACACGCGTTATATCAATAACGTCGCCATGGAAGCTCAGGACTGGTGCGACAGCCTGCTGGTGACCGAGGTCTTCACTCCGCAGGGCAACTGGTCGTCCTACCCGCCGCACCGGCATGACGAGGACGACTTTCCGCGGATGACCTATCTCGAGGAGACCTACTATCACCGTCTGAACCCGGCCCAGGGCTATGGGCTGCAGCGGGTCTATACCGAGGACGGCAGCCTCGACGAGACGCTCGCTGTGAAGAACCATGACGTGGTGCTGGTGCCCAAGGGGCATCATCCCTGCGGCGCGCCCTATGGCTATGAGATGTATTACCTGAACGTGATGGCCGGCCCGATCCGCAAGTGGCGGTTCAAGAACGATCCTGACCATGACTGGATCTTCCGGCGCGACAACCCTTCGGCCTGAGCCCGGCTTGCCCAAGCGGGACGTCCATGCGACGACTGGCGCAAAGGAGTCCCGTTCCATGACCGACAGCGCGATACCCGCAAACCTTGTCCGCCGCACGCCGTGGCCCGAGGGCGTAAGCCGCCCTTTAGGCTCGCCGATCCAGCCCTCAGTGGTCTTCGTGTCAGAAAGCCCGGACCAGCTGGATGACCAGTATGGCGGCGCGGTGGACGGTTATACCTATTCGCGCGAGGGCCATCCGAACGCCGATGTGCTGGCGCGGAAGATCGACGCGCTGGAAGGCGCGCCGGAGGCCGGCGGTGGTGGGCTGATCGTCGGGTCGGGCATGGCGGCGGTGTCGGCAGTGCTGCTGGGGCTTCTCAAGGCCGGCGACCATGTCATTGGCGGATCACAGCTTTATGGCCGCTCGCTGCGACTGATGCGGGAGGATCTGCCACGCTTCGGGGTGGCGGCAAGCCTTGCGGACCCGACCGATGCGGCAACCTTCGCCAAGGCGCTGCGCCCCGAGACGAAGCTGATCCTGGTGGAGCTTGTCTCGAACCCGATCCTGCGGGTTGCGGATATCGACGGGATTGCCGCGCTGGCGCGCGAGCGGGGCATCCTGCTGGCGGTGGATGCGACCTTTTCGACCCCACGCGCCTTCCATCCCTTCGCCCATGGCGCGGACATCGTCATCCATTCGGTGACCAAGCTGCTCGCCGGCCATTCCGACGTGACGCTCGGCTACGTTGCGGCGCGCGATGCCCGGCACCGCAAGGCGATCTACGATTTCGCCGTAACCACCGGCCTGACGCCCAGCCCCTTCGACTGCTGGCTGGCCGAGCGCGGGCTGATGACCTTCCACCTGCGCTATGACCGGGCCGAGGCGAATGCCAAGGCGCTGGCGGATCATCTGGCGGGTCTGCCCGGCATCCGGCGCACGGTCTATCCGCTGCGGCCGGACCATCCTGACCATAACCGCGCCGTGGCCATCCTTGGCGAGCGCGGCGGCAACATGGTCTCGTTCGAGCTGGAAGGCGGGCGCAACGCAGCCAATGCGCTGGTGCGGGCGATGCCGGGAATCGCCTTTGCGCCGACGCTCGGAGATATCGGGACGACTCTTTCGCACCCGGCCTCGACTTCGCATCGTGGCATGACACCGGAACAGCGTGCGGCGAACGGCATCTCCGAGGGCTTTTTCCGCATTTCGGTCGGGGTCGAGGAGATTGACCTGCTGAAGCGCGACTTCTCGCAAGGCGTCGCCGCGACACTCGGGATCAGCGACTGACAATGGATATCAGGGCGACCCGAGCACGAGGCACAGCGTCAGATCCGGGGCCAGCGCTTGCAGCTCGCGCTGGACCATCGCGGGATCGGGAAGATCGGCGGCGAGGGCGAGCGCCACGCCGGTATAGCCGAGTGTCGCAAGGCGTTCGACCACCTGCACTGCGTCGCAATCGGTGCCGATCAGGGGAAACGTCACGACGGCGGGGCGCAACGTCGCCAGCAGACGCGCATCGAGCCGAGCAAAGGCGGTAAAGACCGCGTGGTCAACCCCGGCGGGCGCCTTTCCGCCAAGCGACAGAACCACGGCCCCTGGCGGGATCACCGGCGCGGGGGCGGTGAAAAACCGGGCAGCGCAGCTCTCTTCGCACATTTCTTGTTGGCAGTCCTTGGAAGGTGTTCGCGCCTTGCGCGAATTCGGGCGCACGACTCGCCTCTTGATTAAGTGGTCGGGCAGGGCAATGGCAAGACCGTCAAAAATCCGTTACACCGTCACCGTTTACATTGTGTTCTCTCGGTCGCACCTGAGGCGGCCTGACCCCCGGGATACCTGAACGATGGCAGATCTGGATTCGGCCTTGACCCTCTCGCTGCTGCAGGCGGTGCCGATTCCGATGGTGCTGATCGGCAAGGACGAACGCATTGCCGGGGTGAATGCGGCGGCGACGGCGTTGTTCGGCGAAGGGATCACCGGGCGGCACTACATCATTGCCATGCGCCAACCGCCGCTTCTCGACGCGATCGAGGGCACCTTGCGCCACCGTCAGCCGGGGTTGGCGCGGCTCGTGCTGACCGGGCCGATGCGCGAGCAGAGCTTCCGCGTGACGGTCAGCCCGGTCGGGGGCGCCGGCGAGGAAGGGGTCGTCGCGGCCTTCGAGGACACGACCGAGCTGGAACAAGCGGGGCAGATCCGCCGGGATTTCGTCGCCAATGTCAGCCACGAGCTGCGCACGCCGCTGACCGCGCTGCTGGGCTTCATCGAGACGCTGAAGGGCGCCGCACGTGAGGATGCCGCCGCCCGCGACCGCTTCCTGACCATCATGTCGCGCGAGGCCGAGCGGATGAACCGGCTGGTGCAAGACCTTCTGTCCCTGTCGAAGGTCGAAGCGATGGAACGGGTCCGTCCGACCGAACGGATCGACATTGTCGGCTTGCTCGGACTTGCGGTGATGGCGCTGCGGCGCATGACCGACGAGTCGCGGGTGTCGGTCGAGATCACCGGCGAGCCGGGACCGGTGATCGTGCCCGCCGATTCCGACCAGATGACGCAGGTCTTCCACAACCTGATCGAGAACGCGGTGAAATATGGCGGGCCCGACAAGACCGTCACGATCCGCGTCACCCGGGAAGAGCGCGACGTGTCCCTGCGGGGGCCGGCGGTGCGGATCGAGGTGATCGACCGGGGCGAGGGAATCGACCCGATCCACCTGCCGCGCCTGACCGAACGCTTCTACCGCGTCGACAGCCACCGTTCGCGCGAAAAGGGCGGCACGGGGCTGGGCCTGGCCATCGTCAAGCACATCGTAAACCGCCATCGCGGTCGGTTCCGCGTGGAAAGCGAATTGGGCAAGGGCAGCACCTTTACCGTCATCCTGCCCGCCTGAGGCTCAAAGCCGGGCGATCCGCTCGGCCAGCAGGTCGAAGAAGCCGTCGGCGTCGACATTGCGGATGAACAGCGCGTTCGGCGCGCGGTCGGTTACGCCCCACCAGTCGGCGACGGTCATGCCCAATGTGAACTCGCCTTTGGTTTCGATCTCGACATTGATGAAGCGGCCGGAAAACAGCTCAGGCCGGATCAGGTAGGCGATCACCGTCGGGTCGTGCAGGGGCGCGCCCTGGCTGCCGTATTTCGCCACGTCGAAGCGTTCGAAGAAGTCGGTCCATGCGGCGACCATGCGGCCGGCCTCGGTGCCCATGGCGCGGAACGCCTCGATCCGCGGTTTGGTGGTCAGGGCCTGATGGGTCATGTCGAGCGGCATGACGATGATCGGTGCGCCGGATCTGAAAACGATTTCAGCGGCTTCCGGGTCGACGTAAATGTTGAACTCCGCCGCCGGAGTGATGTTGCCGACCTCGAAATAGGCGCCGCCCATCAGGACGATCTCCTGCACGCGCTCGACGATGTCGGGGGCGCGCTGAAAGGCGGTGGCGATGTTCGTCAGCGGGCCGAGCGGGCAGAGGGTGACGGTCTTTGCCGGTTCGCGCCGCAGCGTGTGGATGATGAAATCGACGGCATGCTGGGTTTGCAGCGGCATCACCGGGTCGGCCATGGGCGGACCGTCGAGGCCGGTCTTGCCGTGGACATGCTCGGCTGTGACAAGCTTGCGCTTCAGTGGTGCATCACATCCGGCGAAGACCTTGGTGTCGGGTTTGCCCGCCAGTTCACAGACGATCCGGGCGTTCTTCTGGGTCAGCGGCAGGGGAACGTTGCCCGCGACTGCCGTGATGCCCAGCACCTCCATGTCCTCGGGGCTGGCCAGCGCCAGCAGGATGGCCACGGCATCGTCCTGCCCGGGATCGGTGTCGATGATGATCTTGCGGGGGGTGGTCATGTCGGCTCTCCTGCGATGTTGGCCGAGGAAAGCCGAAGGCGCAGGGGTTGTCCAGCCTCAGCGGGGCGCCTTTTCCTCGGCCTTGGCGCGGTTCCAGAGCGCGTCCATCTCGGCGAGGTCCGACTGTTCGGGGCGGCGGCCGGTTTCGGCCAGCCAGTCCTCGATCCGGCGGAAGCGGCGGGTGAACTTGGCGTTGGCGGCGCGGAGCGCGGCCTCGGGGTCGACCTTCAAGTGGCGCGCAAGGTTCGCCATGACGAAAAGGAGGTCGCCGAATTCCTCGGTGATCTCGGCCTCGGTCAGGGTGGCCCGAGCCTCGACCAGTTCCTGCGCCTCTTCGACGATCTTGGCCACGACCTCGTCGGTCGAGGGCCAGTCGAAGCCGACCCTTGCGGCACGTTTTTGCAACTTCACCGCCCGGGTCAGAGCCGGCAGGCCCATGGCGATCCCGTCGAGGACGCGGCCCTCATCCTTTCCCGCGCGTTCGGCAGCCTTGATCCGTTCCCAGTCGGCCGTCTGCTGCTCGGCCGACTTCTCGCGACTCTCCTCGCCGAAGACATGCGGATGGCGGGCGAGCATCTTGTCCGAGATGGCGCGGGCGACATCGTCGAAGGTGAAAAGTCCTGTTTCTGCGGCCATTTGCGAGTGGAACACCACCTGGAGCAGCAGATCCCCCAACTCGCCTGGCAATTCGTCCCAGGCCCGCCGTTCGATCGCGTCGGCGACCTCGTGCGCCTCCTCGACCGTATAGGGCGCGATGCTGGCGAAATCCTGCTCGATGTCCCAGGGGCAACCTCCTGCCGGATCGCGCAGGCGGCGCATGATTTCGAGAAGCCGCTCGATCCCGGCATCCCGGTCGCGCACCAGCGCGTCGCTTGCCGTAGGGTCAGGGATCGGTCGGGGCATTGCGGCGCTCGTTCTTTTCGGGTTCTCTGCGGGGCGATGCGAGCCACTTAGCGCCGCGCCCCCTGGGAGTCCATCAATGCCTGTCGTGAACCGTATCGCCGATTATGCCGAAGAGATGAAAGGCTGGCGCCGTTACCTGCATCAGCATCCGGAACTCGAATTTCAGTGCCAGAAGACCGCCGCCTGGATTGTCGAACGGCTGAAAGACTTCGGCGTGGACGAGATTCACGAGGGCATCGCCGTTTCGGGTGTAGTGGGGATCATCAACGGGCAGGGCAATGGGCCGACCATCGGCCTCAGGGCCGACATGGATGCGCTGCCGATCGAGGAACTGACCGGGGCCGACTATGCCTCGACCGTCAAAGGCAAGATGCATGCCTGCGGCCATGACGGGCATGTGACCATGCTCCTCGGCGCGGCGAAATACCTGTGCGAGACGCGGAATTTCTCGGGCCGCGTGGCGCTCTTGTTCCAGCCGGCGGAAGAGGATGGCGGCGGCGGCGAGGTGATGGTGAAGGAAGGCGTGATGGACCGCTTCGGCATCGGTCAGGTCTTCGGCATCCACAACGCACCGAACCTGCCCTTCGGCAAGTTCCTGACGACGCCGGGGCCTTTGATGGCGGCCGTGGATACGGCGACGGTGCGTGTGATCGGGCGGGGCGGCCATGGCGCGACCCCGCACGAGACGGTGGACCCGGTGGTGGCGATCGTCGGCATGGTTTCGGCGCTGCAGACGATCATCAGCCGCAATCTCTACACGCTGGACGATCTGGTGCTGTCGGTGACGCAGATCCATACCGGCTCTGCCTCGAACATCATCCCAGAGGATGGCTGGTTCTGCGCCACGATCCGCACCTTCACGCCGGAAGTGCGGGCGATGGTCGAGAAGCGGTTCCACGAAATCGTGCAGGGTCATGCCGCGGCCTACAATGTCAGTGTCGAGATCAAGTACGAGCTTGGCTATCCGCCCACGATCAACCATCCGGCCGAGACCGAGTTCGCGGCCAAGGTCGCCGCGGAGATCTCGGGCGAGGATCTGGTCGATGCCAATTCCCCGCGCGAGATGGGGTCCGAGGATTTCGCCTACATGCTCGAGGCGCGTCCGGGGGCCTACCTGTTCCTCGGGACCGGGCCGGGCGCGAATGGCGGGGCGGGGCTGCACCATCCCGGCTTCGACTTCAACGACGAGGCGGCGCCGGTCGGGGCGAGTTTCTTCGTGAAGCTGGTCGAGCGGGCCCAGCCGGTCGCGTAAGACGGCCGGGAAGGGGGGCTGTCTGCCCCCCTCGGCCTTCGGCCTCACCCCCCGAGGATATTTGGGAACAGAAGAAATCAGCGGCGGATCAGCGGGATCAGGCCGAAGCCGATCTGCCCGGCAAGGCCGAGCAGTCCGGCAGGTTTCATCAACCCGTATGCCAACTGCACCCAGGATTGGCCGAAGCCCCATCGGCCCAGGGCCAGTTCTGCCCCCATCAGCAGCAGAAAGGCGACAATCCCCATGCCCAGCCGGCTGGCGCGGTCAGGCAGGGGCCAGCGTTGCAGCACCTTTCCCGCCGCCAACCAGCTGACGGCCAGCATCAGGGGCAGTTCCAGCGCGACGGCGGCAAACGGTCCGATGGCCGGAGCAATGAAGAGCACGCGACCGGTGCCAAGCAGGAAACCCATCGCGAAGGACACGGCGGTATAGGCAAGAGCAGGGCGAAGGAGGTGCATGCGATCTCCGAGAGGGCTGGTGTTTTTTGATCAAATCTGTATTCTGACTGCGCAGTCAATACGACTCGCGCAACCGATGGAGTGATCCTTGACAGCCCAGAACTTCGCTGCCCAGTCCCTTTGGGAGATGGACCGCGCGCATGCCCTGCATCCCTGGACCAATTTCGGCCCGTTCGAGGACCAGGGGGCGCTCGTCATCAGCCGAGGCGAGGGCTGTTGGCTGTGGGATGCCAACGGACAGAAGTTTTTCGACGCGGTGGGCGGGTTGTGGTGCACAAATATCGGCCTTGGCCGGCGTGAGATGGCGCGGGCAATCGCCGACCAGGCCGAACGGTTGGCCTTTTCCAACACCTTCGTCGACATGACCAACGATCCCTCGGCGCGGCTGGCGGCGAAACTTGCCGAGCTGGCGCCGGGCGACCTGAACCGGGTGCATTTCACCACCGGCGGCTCGACCGCAGTCGATACCGCCGCGCGGATGGTCCAGTATTATCAAAGCTGTATGGGCCGCCCGCAGAAGATGGACATCGTCGCCCGCGACTACAGCTATCATGGTTCGACCTACCTTTCGCAGTCGATTGGCAAGCGCCCCGGCGACCGGGTGGACGAGTTCCGCTACAAGACCGACGGTATCCACCATTTGTCGGTGCCGAACCCTTATCGCCGCCCCAAGGGAATGACAGAGGCTGAGTTCTGCGATGCGCTGGTGAGCGAGTTCGAGGACCTGATTGATCGGGTCGGCGCCGACCGGATCGGCGGCTTCTTCGCCGAACCCATCCAGGCTTCGGGCGGGGTGATCGTGCCGCCGGAAGGCTACCTGAAGCGGATGTGGGAGGTCTGCCGCAAGCATGACATCCTGTTCGTCGCCGACGAGGTTGTGACCGCCTTTGGCCGGCTTGGCCACTGGTTCGCCTCGTGGGATGAGTTCAGCGTTCAGCCCGACATCATTTGCACCGCCAAGGGTCTGTCCTCGGGCTATATCCCGATCGGTGCGGTCATCTTCTCGGACCGGGTCTGGACTGCGATGGCGGCGCAAGGCGAACGCTGGTTCACCTCGGGCTTCACCTATTCCGGGCATCCGGTGGCCTGTGCGGCCAGCCTGAAGAACATCGAGATCCTCGAACGCGAGGACCTGCTGGGCAATGCGGCGCGGGTCGGCGCGGTGTTCGAGCGCGAACTCAAGGCGCTGGAACATCATGCCATCGTCGGGCAGGTGCGCGGCAAGAAGCTGATGATGTGTGTCGAGAACGTCGCCGACAAGGAGACGAAGGCGCTGCTGCCGGATGAGTTGAACATCGGCAAGCGCATCTCGGATATCTGCGAGGGGATGGGCCTGATGGTGCGCCCGATCGGCCACCTGAACGTCATGTCGCCCCCTTTGGTGCTGACCGAGGAAGATGTGGGCTTCATCACCCGGACGCTCGACAAGGCGATCGGCAAGGTCACCGACCAGCTGGTGCGCGAAGGCGTGAAGCTCGGCTGATTTGATCAAATACTGATCTTGACAGGAAGCCCCCGGCGGGGCTTCCTGCGCGGCGACCGGATCTGCGGTGTCTCCGGCCCCGAACGATTCCGCCTATCTCACCAGAGAGGATCGTCATGGCACTGGAAGATGCCAAGAACGAGGTCGACACCGCCTTCACCCGCAAGGGCCTGCGGGGCTATGCCTTCGAGAATGCCTTCGGCGGCGCCACGAGTTTCCTGCGCCGCACCTACACCAAGGACCTGACCGGGGTCGATCTGGCCGTGACCGGCGTTCCCTTCGATCAGGCGGTGACGCACCGGACCGGCACCCGTTTCGGGCCGCGCGCGATCCGCGAGGCGTCGTCGCTGCAGCCTTATGATCCGCCGTTTGGGTGGCCAACCAACCCGCTGGAAGAGCTGAACATCGTCGATTACGGCGATGTGGCCTTCGACTATGCCAAGACCTCGGAGTTCCCGGCGACGCTGACGAACCACATCCGCACGATCCTGGCGGCCGGGGCTGGATCGGTGACGCTTGGCGGTGACCATTTCATCACCTTCCCGATCCTCAGGGCCTATACCGAGAAGTTCGGCCCCGTCGCGGTGATCCATTTCGACGCCCATTCCGACCTTTGGCCGGATGACGACATGACCCGGATCGACCACGGCACGATGATGTACAAGGCGGTTCGGACCGGGCTGGTCGATCCCGCGCATTCCGTGCAGATCGGCATCCGCACCACCACCGAGGACTATCTGGGCGTCAACGTCATCGACGCGCGGACGGTACATGAGGAAGGCGTGGCGAGCGTGGTGGAGCGGGTCAAGGCCATCGTCGGCGACCGGCCGGTCTACCTGACCTTCGACATCGATGCGCTCGACCCGGCCTTCGCGCCCGGCACCGGCACGCCGGTGTGGGGCGGGCTCGCGTCCTGGCAGGCGGCGGCGATGCTGCGCGACCTCGCCGGAATCAACATCGTCGGCGGCGATGTGGTCGAGGTCTCGCCGCCCTATGACACGACGGGCGCGACAGCGATCGCGGGGGCGCATGTCGCCTACGAGATCATCGCGCTTTATGCCTGGAACAAGGCGAAGCGGACGTGACCCGGCTGGGCGCCGCCGCGCTGGTTCTCGTGGCGGCGCTGGTCGCGGCCGATGCCTATGTGCGCCTGGCACCGTCCGATCCGGCGGTCTGGCATGTCGATCCACTGACCGAGGCAAGACCCGCGACGCCGAACTTCTATCTGCTCCGCGTGGGCGATGGCGATGCTCCGCCCCTCTTCCTGCCGCTGCCGCCCGATCAGGCCGCGGCACGAGTGCAGGCGGTGGCTCTGGCCACGCCAAGGACGCAGGTGCTGGCCGGGCAGGGCGACTGGGTGACTTATGTCACCCGGTCGAAGCTCTGGGGTTTTCCCGACTACACCAGCGTCCGGATCCTTCCTGTCGACGGCGGGTCGGAGGTGGCCATCCTTGCCCGGTCGCGCTTCGGCAAGGGTGACATGGGCGTGAACCGGGCGCGGGTCGAGGATTGGGCGAAAAGGCTCGCCCAGTAACTCACTTCTCGGGGATCAGGCCGCGTGGGCTGAAGCGCAGGACCAGAAGCAGGATCACTCCCATCGACAGAAGCCGCATATGCGGCGCAGAGTCGACGAGGTGCTGCTTCAGCGGACCGTCCGCCATCGCCGCCGTAACACCGCCCATGATGGCCGGGCCGATGCTTTCCACGATAAGCCACAGCCAGCCGATCAGGAGGCCGCCCAGCACGGTACCCCAGTTGTTGCCCGACCCGCCGACGATGACCATCACCCAGATCAGGAAGGTATAGCGCAGCGGGTTGTAGGTGCCCGGGGTCAGCTGCCCGTCCATCGAGGTCATCATGGCGCCCGCGATTCCGATCAGCGCCGAGCCAAGGATGAAGACCTGCAGGTGGCGGCGGGTCACGTCCTTGCCCATCGCCTCGGCCGCAACCTCGTTGTCGCGGATGGCGCGCATCATCCGGCCCCAGGGCGATTTCAGCGCCCGCTCGGTCAGCCAGATTGCGATCAGCAGCACGCCGGCGAACAGCGCGGTGTAGCAAAGCTTGACGAAGATGGTCGAGGTCGAGACCGGGTCGAAGCCCCAGTTTGCCGTGAATTCAAGGAAAGCCGGATTCTGTTGCAGGTTCACCTCGTAGGGCACCGGCCAGGGCCGCGGCAGCTTCAGAACGTTCTTTACCCCACGGTCGAGCCAGTCCTCGTTCTTCATCACCGCGGTGATGATCTCGGCGATGCCGAGGGTGGCGATGGCGAGATAGTCAGAGCGCAGGCCGAGCGCGGTCTTGCCGATCGCCCATGCGGCCGCGGCGGCAAAGAGGCCGCCGACCGGCCAGGCGAAAAGCGAGGGCAGGCCGAAACCGCCAAGGTTGCCATAGGTCGCGGGGTTGTTCGCCTCGACCGCGCCGACGGCGGGATCGAAGACCGCCCGGAACAGGAAGAAGCCGCCGATGAGGATGACAAGCAGAACGAGTGTGCGCAGGCGACCGGGCGCCATCCGCTTCCACGAAAAGATCGCTGCGGCGATGGTCGCGGCGCCAAGGAGCAGCCCAAGGACGATCCCGGTGCCGCCTGCCGCCCAGGCGTCCGGCGTCGGCTGGGCCGAGGTCAGCACCACGGCCAGACCGCCAAGCGCGACAAAGCCCATGACACCGGTGTTGAACAGCCCAGCATAGCCCCATTGCATATTGACGCCGAGCGCCATGATCGTCGCCAGAAGCGCCGTGTTCAGGATCGACAGAGAAAGGTTCCAACTCAGAAGGAACCCCGTCAGCGCATAGAGTGCCGCCATCCCGGCAAAGAGGTAGAGATTGCGGGTGATCATATCGATTTCCCCTTGAAGATGCCGGTCGGCGCGAACAGGAGCACGATGATCAGGATCGCGAAACTGACGGCCAGCTTGTAGTCGGTCGACAGAAGCTGCAGCAGGCTGTCAGGCGCCAGGTTTTCAGGCAGGACGTAGGTCGCGACCTTTTTCCAGGCATAGGTGACCATGACCTCGGAAAAGGCGATGACGAAGCCGCCCGCGATGGCGCCAATCGGGTTGCCGAGGCCGCCGACGATGGCCGCCGCGAAGATCGGCAGCAGTAGCTGGTAGTAGGTGAAGGGGCGGAAGCTCTTGTCGAGGCCATAGAGCACGCCGGCAATGGTGGCCAGCGCCGCTGCGATGATCCAGGTCACCTGCACCACCCGGTCCGGGTTGATGCCGGAGAGGAGCGCGAGGTCCTCGTTGTCGGAAAAGGCGCGCATCGATTTGCCGGTGCGGGTCTTCTGCAGGAACCAGAACAGCAGCGCCACCACGACCACGGCCGTGACCACGGTGATCGCCTGCGTGGACTTGATCGCCAGACCCTCGGCCAGCCCCGTCGCCGCCTTGAAATCCCCGGCCGAGATCAGGAAGCGCCCACCATCGGCGAAATTCTGTTCCTCGACCCCGATCAGCAGGCGGACGACGCCGTTCATCACGAACATCACCCCGAGCGAGACGATGACGAGGATCGACGGCGCAGCCTTCTGCCGGCGGTAGAAGCGGTAGACCACGCGGTCGGTCAGCAGAACAACGGCGGCGGTCGCGGCGATGGCGACGGGCAGCGCCAAAAGCGCGGTCGGCATCACGCCGAAGCTGATGCCATGCGACTGCAGCCACCAGGTCAGCAGGATGGTGATCGCCGTGCCGAAGGCCATCGTGTCGCCATGGGCGAAGTTCGAGAAGCGCAGGATCCCGTAGATCAGCGTCACGCCAAGCGCCCCGAGCGCCAGTTGCGAGCCATAAGCCAACGCCGGGACCGCGACGAAGTTCAGGAAAGTGATGAGGGCGTTGAGGAAATCCATGGTCTCAGCCCCCCAGGAACGTGCGGCGGACATCGGGATCGGCGAGAAGCGCCTTGCCCGTGTCGGTGTAACGGTTGGCGCCCTGGACCAGGACATAGCCGCGATCGGCGATCTCCAGCGCCTGGCGGGCGTTCTGTTCGACCATCAGGATCGAGATACCGGTGCGGGCGACCTCGATGATCCGGTCGAACAACTCGTCCATGACGATGGGACTGACTCCAGCCGTCGGTTCGTCCAGCATCAGCACCTGCGGCTGGGTCATCAGCGCCCGGCCCACGGCAACCTGCTGGCGCTGGCCGCCGGACAGCTCGCCTGCGGCCTGCCGGCGCTTGTCACGCAGGATCGGAAAGAGGTGATAGACCTGTTCCATCGTCTGGCGGATGTCGTCGCGGCGCAGGAAGGCGCCCATCTCGAGGTTTTCCTCGACCGTCATCGAGGTGAAAATGTTGTGAGTCTGCGGGACAAAGGCCATGCCCTTGGCGACGCGGGCCTGCGGAGAAAGCGCGGTGATGTCCTCGCCATTCAGCCGCACCTTTCCGCCGCGAAGGTTCAGCATCCCGAAAACAGCCTTCATCGCGGTCGACTTGCCGGCGCCGTTCGGGCCGACGATCACCGCGATCTGGCCCTTGTCGACCGAGATCGTGCAATCGTTGAGGATGTTGACCGCGCCATAGCCGCCGGTCATCGCATCGCCGATGAGGAAGGGTTCAGCCATGGGCGGCTCCCGAATTTTCTGGCGAAAATTCTCCGCCGGATCCGCAGTTTCCTGAATTTTCGCGAGAAAATTCGTGCAGCTCGCGCTCACGCATGCGCGGCTTCCTCCTTGACCTTGTTCTTCAGGCCGCGGCCGAGATAGGCTTCGATCACCCGCTCGTCACTCTTGACGACATCGACCGGGCCCTGGGCCAGCACCTTGCCCTCGGCCATCACGATCACCGGATCGCAGAGGCGGGCGATGAAATCCATGTCATGTTCGATGACGCAGAAAGTATAGCCGCGCTCCTTGTTCAGCCGCATGATGGCATCGCCGATCGTGTTCAGGAGCGTCCGGTTCACGCCGGCGCCGACCTCGTCGAGAAAGACGATCTTGGCATCGACCATCATGGTGCGGCCAAGTTCCAGGAGTTTCTTCTGTCCACCCGAGATGTTGGAGGCCTTCTGGTCGGCCAGATGGCTGATCGTCAGGAAGTCGAGCACCTCGTCGGCCTTGTCGCGCAGGCGCTTCTCCTCCGCGGCGATGCGGCCACGCGAGAAGACCGCGTTCCAGATCGTCTCGCCATGCTGGGACGCGGGAACCATCATCAGGTTCTCGCGCACGGTCATGGATCCGAATTCATGGGCGATCTGGAAGGTGCGCAAAAGGCCCTTGTGGAACAGCTCGTGCGGCGAAAGGCCGGTGATATCCTCGCCATCCATGACAACGCGGCCGGAGGTGGGCTTGAGGCGTCCGGCGATGACGTTGAAGAGCGTGGTCTTCCCTGCGCCGTTTGGGCCGATCAGACCGGTGATCGAGCCGGTCTC
>JAYRKT010000008.1:0-134709 GCA_041905595.1 Rhodobacter sp. | reverse complement strand
CTCCCGTAGGAGTCTGGGCCGTGTCTCAGTCCCAGTGTGGCTGATCATCCTCTCAAACCAGCTATGGATCGTCGGCTTGGTAGGCCATTACCCCACCAACTACCTAATCCAACGCGGGCCGATCCTTTGCCGATAAATCTTTCCCCTCTCGGGCACATACGGTATTACTCCCAGTTTCCCGGGGCTATTCCGTAGCAAAGGGCACGTTCCCACGCGTTACTCACCCGTCCGCCGCTAGGACCGAAGTCCTCGCTCGACTTGCATGTGTTAGGCCTGCCGCCAGCGTTCGTTCTGAGCCAGGATCAAACTCTCAAGTTGAAAGCACCGAAGTGCTATCCTTGACGTCGAACCTTCGCACATCTGACCCATCCGTCACGGATAGGTCCAGTCTCTGTCCATGTGCCAAGTTCCCTTACAGGAAACGTGACCCACAAGACAGTGAAGCTGACATCCACATCATCGGCTTACGCCTAGTGGACCGATATGCAAACGATCGTCGCCGAAACGACCAAACCGCCCGCATATCCCTTCATAAATCGCAATGTCAAAGAGCACAGAGACAAAAATCAACCGGACCCACCAATCTTACTTGGTGCACCCGACCAACTTCGCTCCAGAATTTCCCGCCGATTTCTGCGCTTGCACGCTTCGTCTCGGCCACCGTTGCAGCGTCTGCCGCTTCGGTGAGGGGCTATTTACGGAGGCACGCTGCGGGCCGCAAGAGGAAAAAAACAGAAAGATGACATTTTTTTCCGGCGGCACATTGATTGCTCAAAATCTAGGGGTTCGCGCAGTTTCCGACACAATGCGGGACGACATTTCGCATCATTCGTGCCCGTGGCGCCAGCGGACGAAGCTGCTTGCTGCAAAGCGGCGAATCCAGAGCGCCCGCACCGCCACCAATCCGACCGCGGCGGCCAGATACAGGATCGGCTCCCATGGCCAGGCTTTCACCACCATCAGGAAATGCAGCGCCGCCAGCGGCACCAGCACATAGACGAGTTGATGTAGCCGTCGCCATCCGGCCGCCCCCATCCGCCGCAACGATACATCGTTCGACGTCACGGCCAGCGGCACCATGAGAACGAATGCCAGCATCCCGACGATGATGTAGGGTCGGCGGGTAAGATCTGTGCCGATTTCGGCCCATCGGAACTGCAGGTCGAGTGCAAGCCAGACCAAAAGGTGAAGCACGGCATAGAGAAAGGCGATCAGGCCGAGCGCCCGCCGGTAGCGGATCAGGTTCAGGCCGAACCATCTGCGCAGGGGTGTGACGCAGAGTCCTGCGATCAGGAATTGCAGCGCCAGCAACCCCAGACGGTGTTCCAGCGTCCTGACCGGGTCGACCCCGAGATCCCCAGCAACGGTGCGCCAGACCAGCCAGCCAAGCGGAAGAAGGCCCAAGGCATAGGCAGCTGCCGGGGGGACCTGCCTTAGGTGGCGATTGACCGTGTCGACGGGCGACATCAGTAGAACTTCGCCAGGTTCATGCCCTTGTACAGATCTGCAACCTGGTCGCCGTAGCCGTTGAAGATCACGGTCTGCTGACGGCTGGAGAACAGGCCCGCACCGATCCGACGCTCGGACGCCTGGCTCCAGCGGGGATGGTCAACGTCTGGATTCACATTGGCGTAGAAACCATATTCGTCCGGACCCATGGCGTTCCAGGTCGTCTCGGGCTGGCGGGCGACAAGGCTGATCTTCACGATGCTCTTGATCGACTTGAAGCCATACTTCCAGGGAACGACCAGCCGGATCGGGGCGCCGTTCTGCTTCGGCATCTCTTCGCCATAAAGACCGGTGGCGAGAATCGTCAGGGGATGCATCGCTTCGTCCAGCCGCAGTCCCTCGCGGTAGGGCCAGTCGAGAATCGCGCTGCGCTGCCCCCGCATTTCGTCAGGACGCAGGAGAGTCTCGAATGCCACGTATTTCGCCCCGGACTGGACGCCGACCCGATCGAGGAGGGATGACAGCGGGAAACCAATCCAGGGGATGACCATCGCCCAGGCCTCGACGCAGCGGAAACGGTAGATCCGCTCTTCCAGCGAGACGCCCTTGAGAATGTCGTCGAGCGGATAGGTTCCGGGCCTGTCGACCAACCCATCGATCTGGACCGACCAGGGATCGACGGTCAGCGCGCTCGCATATTCGGCAGGGTCCTCCTTACCCGTGCCGAATTCGTAGAAATTGTTGTAGCTGGTTATCTCCTCGAGCGTGTTCGGCTTTTCCTGGGTCGACAGGGGGCTTGGCGCGGCGGTGAGGCCTGCCGCCGCCGGCCCGGAAAGACCGACCGCTGCCGCACCTGCGATCAGCTGACGACGGTTCAGCCAAACCGCCCTGTCGGTCACATCGGACCATCTCAGATCATTCCCGCCCCGATGACGCATCTCGCTCTCCTGCCTGCCGACAACCGGCTTCTGTCCATATCCAATACGCACCAAGCGGGATTGAGTTTACGCGGATGCACAGTTTCTTCCGTCACGATTGGTAAAGTCCGTTCACGGAAAGTGGAGCAGTGGCCCTTGCTCGCCGCAAAGGCCGGTCAGCCGGGGGGCGTCGCGTGCAGTCGCGTGCGGCTGATGCGGCTTTCGATGTCGGCGATCATCGCCGTATAGGCGGGTGAATTGATGTCGCCATAGATCGCGCGGAATTCCTTGTCGGGGATGGGCGACGGCAGCCCCTCATATGATGCCAGGAAGTCCTCCTCGGAGCCCATGCGCCCGATCAAAGCCGGCCAGGCCGCCAGCGGCGCCGACATGAACATGTCCGAAAGGCGAATGCCTGAATTGTCGGCCGCAATGTCGGTGAAATCGAAGTTGCTGCCGCCCTTGCGCTGGTCGAACAACTCCTTGAATTCGCCCATCGAGACCGCAAGACCCCGGTTGCCTGCCGCCTTGATCGCAGCTGCCGTGACGAAATGGAGGCGAGAGTCGACCCGGCCCGCCAGAGTGACCCGATTGCAGGTTTGCTTCCACGTTCCGAAATCGTCGAGGCTGCCATCGGCAAGCCGGCCGACGATCACGGCGAAATCCCGCGCGCCGCAGGCCTTGGTCAGGCCGAAGATTGCGGCGGTGAATTCGTCAGCGGCGGTCTTGTCTGTCGCGTTTGCGAGCGCCGCCTCAAGCGTGAAGCGCAAGTGTGGCAGGAAGCTGCCCGAGATCGGCAGGGTGCCCTCGTCCATCGCCTGCCGGATCATGCGGTAATAGGCGTCGATCCGTTCGGCAGGCGGCATTTCCCCTTGGCGAAGCGCGCCAAAGAGGCCACCGATCACCTCTCCCCGCCCTTCGCGATCAAGCCTCAGGGCAAAAACCATCTTGTCCCCCTTGATCTGCATAGACTGGGCGCTGTCCAGGATCTGGCCTCCTGCCTTGCCGCCAAGGATCAGGTTCGCGGCCAGCCGCCCAAGGGACAGCGCCGTGTCCGGAGGCAGGCTTCGTCCGCCAACGGTAACCGATGACACGGCAAAGGCGCCGTCGAACGGAGGGATCACTGCGCGCAGGTTCAGCCAGCGCTGGCCGCTGATCCACGGCAAGGGGATCGACACCGTGGCAACGACCTCATCGCCCTCGACCTGCGCATTTGATCTCAGACCGGGCGTGACCCGGGCGCCAAGCCGCATCACGGATTCCAGCTCTGCAACCGAAATCGCCACCGGCTTGTGCGCTGGATCTTCCTCCTCGGTCGCTGCCCGGATCCGATGGACAACCTTGCGCGCCGCCGTCACGTCGGCGGGACTTGGCGCGGCCATCGCGGGAATTAGAGGCTCTTTCTGAAGAAACGCCGTCCCCAGCCCGAGCACAACGATCCCCGCCATGGCGAAAAGAAACATGAAGACGGAGAAAAGACGGCGCATCCGGGGATCCTGATGAAAGGCGGCAGAGGCTGGCACGGGCCCGAATGCCTGTCCAGCCGGGTTGCATCCGTGTCGACCGGAAGTCCCGCAATTTTTCGGCAATGCAGCGTTATACGGGCCTTGCGGGGATGCAGGCGGCCTCCCACATCGGAACCGAGGCCAGGCGGGCCGTGCCTATGAAGGGCGGACCGCGATCTGGCGCTGAGAAAGGGAGACTTGCCGATGAACCTCGAAAAGTTCACGGAACGGTCGCGCGGGTTCCTTCAGGCCGCGCAGACGATTGCGATGCGGGAGAGCCACCAGCGGCTTTCGCCCGAGCATCTGCTGAAGGCATTGATGGATGACGATCAGGGACTTGCGTCGAACCTGATCAAACGTGCGGGCGGCGAGCCGCTGCGCGTTGCGGAAGCGGTCAATCTGGCGCTGTCGAAACTGCCGAAGGTGTCGGGCGATGCCCAGCCCTTCATGGACCCCGCTTTGGCGCGGGTTCTGGACGAGGCCGAAAAGGTCGCGACCAAGGCAGGCGACAGTTTCGTGCCGGTCGAGCGCATCCTCATGGCGCTGTGCATGGTCCCGTCGAAGGCGAAGGACGCCCTCGATGCGGGTGCCGTGTCGGCCCAGAAGCTGAACACCGCGATCAACGAGATCCGCAAGGGCCGGACCGCCGATACCGCGTCGGCCGAGGAAGGTTATGACGCGCTGAAGAAATATGCCCGCGACCTGACCGAGGCTGCGGAACAGGGCAAGATCGACCCGATCATCGGCCGCGACGAGGAAATCCGTCGCGCGATGCAGGTCCTGTCGCGCCGGACCAAGAACAACCCCGTGCTGATCGGGGAACCGGGCGTGGGCAAGACCGCGATCGCCGAGGGCCTTGCCCTGCGGATCGTCGATGGCGACGTGCCGGAAAGCCTCAAGAACAAGCGGCTGATGGCGCTCGATATGGGCGCGCTGATCGCCGGTGCGAAGTATCGCGGCGAATTCGAAGAGCGTCTGAAGGCCATCCTCAAGGAAATCGAGGCGGCTGCGGGCGAAGTCATCCTGTTCATCGACGAGATGCACACGCTTGTCGGTGCCGGGAAATCGGATGGCGCGATGGATGCGGCCAACCTCATTAAGCCGGCCCTGGCCCGGGGTGAGCTGCACTGCATCGGCGCGACCACGCTCGACGAATACCGCAAGTATGTCGAAAAGGACGCGGCTCTGGCCCGCCGGTTCCAGCCGGTCATGGTCGAGGAACCGACGGTCGAGGACACGATCAGCATCCTGCGCGGCATCAAGGAGAAGTACGAGCTGCACCACGGCGTGCGGATCTCGGACTCCGCTCTTGTCGCCGCGGCTACCCTGTCGCACCGCTACATCACCGACCGCTTCCTGCCCGACAAGGCGATCGACCTTGTCGACGAGGCCGCGAGCCGTCTGCGGATGGAAGTCGACAGCAAGCCCGAGGAACTCGACGCGCTGGATCGCCAGATCCTGCAGCTTCAGATCGAATCCGAGGCGCTGAAGAAGGAAGACGACGCCGCGTCCAAGGACCGTCTCGAGAAACTCGAGAAGGAACTGTCCGACCTGATGGAGCGCTCGGCCGAGATGACGGCCAAGTGGCAGGCAGAGCGTGACCAGCTGGAAGCGAGCCGCGAGCTGAAAGAACAGCTCGACCGGGCCCGCGCCGAACTGGAACAGGCCAAACGGGAAGGCAACCTCGCCAAGGCGGGAGAGCTGTCCTATGGCATCATTCCGGGTTTGGAAAAGAAGCTGGCCGAAGCGGAAGCCCGCGAAGGCGACATGCTGGTTGAAGAGGCAGTTCGCCCCGAACAGATCGCCGAGGTAGTCGAACGGTGGACCGGCATTCCGACCTCAAAAATGCTGGAAGGTGAGCGCGAGAAACTCCTCAAGATGGAAGAGGAGCTTGGGCGTCGCGTCATCGGTCAGCATGAGGCTGTGGTTGCCGTGTCGAATGCCGTGCGGCGCGCCCGTGCCGGCCTGAATGACGAGAACCGGCCGCTTGGTTCGTTCCTGTTCCTTGGTCCGACCGGCGTCGGCAAGACCGAGCTGACGAAGGCCCTTGCCGAGTACCTCTTCGACGATGAACACGCGATGGTCCGCATCGACATGTCCGAGTTCATGGAGAAGCACTCCGTCGCTCGCCTGATCGGCGCGCCTCCGGGCTATGTCGGCTATGACGAGGGTGGCGTCCTGACCGAGGCCGTGCGGCGTCGGCCCTATCAGGTCGTCCTGTTCGACGAGGTCGAGAAGGCGCATCCGGACGTGTTCAACGTTCTGCTGCAGGTGCTGGATGACGGGGTTCTGACCGATGGCCAGGGCCGGACGGTCGACTTCAAGCAGACGCTGATCATCCTGACCTCGAACCTCGGGAGTCAGGCGCTCAGCCAGCTGCCGGAGGGGACGGACAGTTCGTCGGCGCGGCGGCAGGTGATGGAGGCGGTCCGGGCGCATTTCCGGCCCGAATTCCTGAACCGGCTGGACGACCAGATCATCTTCCACCGCCTGACGCGGGGGGACATGGACGGGATCGTCGATATCCAGCTCAAGCGGCTGGAGAAACGCTTGGCGAACCGCAAGGTCACGCTGGAGTTCGACGAACCGGCCAAGCACTGGCTGGCCGAGGAAGGCTACGATCCGGTGTTCGGCGCCCGTCCACTGAAACGGGTGATCCAGCGCCACCTGCAGGATCCGCTGGCCGAGATGATCCTTGCCGGTGACGTCATGGATGGCTCGACCGTCCATGTCAGCGCCGGGGCCGACGGCCTTATCATTGGCGACCGCGTGTCGTCCTCGCGCCGGGAACGGCCGATGGACGCAGTCGTTCACTGATCGCGGACTGATCCTTGTTGGGGGGGAAGGGCTTAGGCCCTTCCCCCTTTGCATTTCTGATTCATCAGTCGCCCGGCCCGACCGGCCCTGCAAGGGTACCGAAGACAATGATCTCCGGTTGGTCCGCACCAATTGGGCCACCCTGCCAGTCGCCGAACCAGTCCGCCACGACCAGTCCCGCCTCTGCCAGCAGCCGCTCCAATTCCTCTCGGGAGGGAAAGGCGATCTGTGATCGTGCGGTCAGCACGGCGTCGCCCGAGGCAGGAGCATAAAAGGTGCCGTAGGTTACGATGCCTGTCGCTTCGTCCTTTTCGACATCATTCCAGGCCCGGACCGGCCCAAGCGTCGGATGATCGACCACCCGCTGTGATTGCTCTGGTGTCCATTCCCGCCACTCCTCGACCAAAGGATTGCGGGTGTCGAAGATGAACCGTCCTCCCGGCGCAAGGTGTTCCCGGATCGTTTGCAGGACGGCGCGACGGTCTGCTTCGGTCAGAAAGACTTGAAAGGCATGACCCGTCAGCACGACCAGATCGAACCTCTCCCCAAGGCGCACGGTCTGCGCCGGGGCTTCGACCCAACGCACCCGGTCTCCGCCCGGACGGGATCGGGCAACTTTCAGCATCGCATGGGCCGGGTCGACACCGACCACCCGGCGCTCACCTTCCTCCGCGATCCCGGCGGCCAGAAGTCCGGTCCCGCAGCCAAGATCAAGGACGGACCGCGCAGTGCGAGCCAGACCAGCGCAGAAGGTCGTGTCCGGGGCCCAGCCATTCTCCAGATCGTAGAATTGGACAAGCGTCGCGTCGGTGTAGAGGCGGTCTTCCATGTGATCGTCAGCCAGCGGACTGGACCGGAGCGTAACGCATATAGGCGAAGGCCGAGCCGTCCGGGGCCCAGCAGGGTGTGTTGATCGTGCCCTGCCCTCCGTTGAACCGCGCCACGATCCTGCGATCTGTTCCGTCCGGTTGCATCAGCATCAACGCCACCGGCAGGTCGCGGGGATGACCCTCGGTGCCGGGCGGATAGGCGAGGTAGAGCACGTGGCGGCCATCCGGCGAGGGATGCGGAAACCAGTTCACGAACTCGTCGGCAAAGACCTGTTCATGGCCGGTGCCATCCGGCCGGACCCGCCAGATTTGCGCATGCCCCGTACGGTCGCAATTGTACCAGATCCACTCGCCGTCCGCGCTGAAGTCCGGCCCGTCGCTGTGCCCCTCGCCGAAGGTCAGGCGCCGCTCCTCGCCGCCTTCGGCGGGGCACAGGCAGATATCGACGATCCGGTTCTCGCGCGCCGCCGCATAGGTGATCCACCGTCCATCGCGAGATATGCCATGCCACCAGGACGGCGCCTTGTCCGTGACAGGCCGGGGGTTTCCGCCGCCCACTGGCATCCGGTATATCTCCGCGCCACGCTCCGTGTGGGACGAGAACCAGATCTGCCGCCCGTCCGGCGAAAACCCGTGGTCGTTGTTGCAGCGGATGGCGTCACCGCTGTCGAGCGGGATCAGTTCGGGCTTCTCCGTCGGCACACGGAACAGCCGGCGATCGCTATTGACCAGAAACCACCCGTCCGGATGCCAGTTCGGCGCCTCGACCAGCCGCTCGGTCGCCAGGACAAGGCGGGTTAGTCCGGTCGCAATCTCGTATATCTCAAGGAAGCTCCTCACTCCCGCTCCCTGCGTTTCAGAAGCTTCGGCGGCCGGATCGCCTCGGCGGCCTTGAACAGGCTGAAGGTCTGGTTCACGTAGTTCACCACGCCGCCGATCTTGTCCATGTACTCCTTCAGCTCAGCCGTCCGCTCGGCCTCGACCAGCTGGATGGCGCGATCCGGACCCTCCGCTTCGAACTGGACATAGAACAGGGGCTCGCCCCGCCGCAGCACGATGTCCTTCGTCGTGTCATGCCATTCGAACGCCCACATAAGGGGCCGGGGCCAGACATTGATCGGGAAACGCCCGCCAAAGATCGTACCCGGCAGCGGATCGGGACGATAATGGGCGAAGCAGCCGATCTGCGTGATCCACAGGGGTTCGTCCGCAATGAAGCAGTAGGGCAGTGCCAGCTGGATTGTCGGGCGATCCGCGTACCGCCATTCAACCTCGGGCACGAGGGTCAGCAGCGGCCCAAGCTTCGACGCCCGCACCGCGCCAGCGGCACCGGCCCGGTTCACCAATTGCGGCTTGCCTTTGTCGTCCCGCTGAAACCCCAGATGCAGGTCGTAGGGGCAGTTCACCACGAAATAGCGGCTTTCCATCTGGATCACCGCCGGGCAACGAGAGGCCGACTTGGCGTGGTTTCTCTGCACCCCGCGCGACACCAGCCGCTCCGGCGCATCGAACAGCACCGCGCCCTTGTCCTCGGTCAGGAACCAGCCGACCGTCACAGGGCCGGAACGCGGCCCCTCGTCCGGACGGTCAAGCGTGATGGTGATCTGCATGAGGCCCTCCGTTCTACCGGACTCAGGTCACCCTGATCCCTTGCCCAAGTCAACCAGCGCCGCTTTCAGCGCCCGCACCCCCGCAACCGTCGTGACCCGCGCAGCACCGAAGCCCAGAGGAGCCTTCGGCCCGGGAACGGAACAGGAGGCATGAACCTCGGTCAGCGGCAGAATGGACAGAGCACCCACGGACCAGTCGGTTATGCCTGCGGCGGGCAGAATGCCGATCCGTCCGTCCGCATGGCCAAATAGTCGGGCGAGCAGCGCTGACCCCTCCATCGCCGTCACCGCTTGCCCCGAAGTCAGGATCCGGTCGAGCCCTATGGACACCGATTGGTCGAGCGCGGCGAAGGGATCGGCGCAAAGATCGAAGGCCCTGTGCAGCGTGCAAGACATTGGTCCGGCGGCTGCCTTCAGCCGCATCAGCGATTCAAGATCCAGAACATCGCCCCGCAGCGCGCCGATCACCACACCCGCGAGTCCGGTGTCACGCGCGGCGCGAATGTCCTCGACCATCTGGTCCACCTCGTCGGCGTCGTAGTCGAAGCCGCCCGCCCTCGGCCGGATCAGCGCGTGAACCGGCACGGGCATGTCCCCCGCCAGCCGCAGGAAGCCGAGCGAAGGCGTCAGGCCACCGATTTCCAGCGCCGAGCACAGTTCGATCCGGTCTGCGCCGCCGGCAATCGCGGCACGCAGGCTTTCGGCGGAATCGACGCAAACTTCGAGGAGGATGTCAGCCAAGGCTCAACTCCGCATGTCCGGCCAGCGAAGCGCCGATCAGGCCCGGCTCCTCCGCCGCTTCCGCCACCGTCAGGATCGGTCCTGTGTCCGGACGCAGCACCCTTTCCCGGACGGCCAAATCGAGCGCCGCGATCAGGTCCGGCGCCGAGGATAGCCCGCCGCCGACCGGTGCGACGGTCGATCCGACGGTGTTCAGCACCATGGCAAGCGGCCCGGAAACCAGCTCTGACCAGACCGCGATCGTGCGGGCCGCAGCCGCATCGCCCGATCGCCAGTTTTCGACGATTTCTCGTGACCCGGCCTCCACTGCGTTCAAATGCCGGTGCAGCCTTTCGATGCCCCGCGCCCCGCCCACCGTGTCGATACACCCGGTCAGGCCGCAACCGCAGGCAAACCGTGGCACCGTCCAGCCCGCCGCAGTCGTGCCCGCCGCCGGACCGTGGCCCCATTCGCCGACGTAACCGCCCGCCCCGGAGATCAGCCGCCCGTCGATAACAAGGCCGCCGCCAACGCCGGTCCCCAGGATGATCCCGAAGACGTTGCGATGACCGCGCCCCGCACCGCACATCGCCTCGGCCAGAGTGAAGCAATCGGCATCGTTGCCGATCCAGACCGGCCGGTCGAAGGCCGCGCGCAGATCATCCGCCACGCAGCGTCCGTTCAAGCCGGGGATGTTCGCGACCCGGATGCGTCCTGTCTCGGGCGCGACAACGCCGGTGATCGACAGGGCGATGGCGGGGGTGCTGCCGAGGAAAGGCCGCAACGCTTCTGCAAAAGCCCTGGCATCGTCACGGGGCGTCGGTACCTCGCCCAAGGGCACCACGACCCCCGGGGCAGGCGACCTCGCCGCCTTGATCCGCGATCCGCCAATGTCGAAACAGACAAGCACGCCCGATCCTCCGTTGCCGACAGCCTTAACACCCCGCCCGACCCTTGACAGCCCCGCGCTTGGACCGCATGACGCCCCCGCCCAGACGCCGGAGGAAGCCATGCCTGCAGATGACCGCCTGATCGTCGCCCTTGATGTTCCGAATGTGGTTCAGGCGCTGGCTCTGGTCGACCGGATCGGCGATGCCGCCAGCTTCTACAAGATCGGCCTTGGGATGCTGACCGGAGGCGGCCTCGCGCTGGCCAACGAACTGAAGCAGGAACGCGGGCTGCGGGTCTTCCTTGACATGAAGTTCTTTGACATCGGCGCGACCGTCGAGGCTGCAGTACGCGGCATCGCGCGCTATGATCTCGACTTCCTGACCGTCCACGGCGATCCGCAGGTCGTCAGCGCCGCAGCCGAGGGCCGGAAAGGCAGCGCGACGAAGATCCTCGCGGTGACGGTCCTGACCTCGCTTGACCGGGCCGACCTTGATGCAAACCTGATCCGGCCCGGCGATCTGGCGCAGATCACTGTCGAACGCGCGGCCCGGGCCTTTGCCGCAGGGGCAGATGGCGTCATCACAAGTCCGCGCGAGGCCGCCGCGATCCGCGCCCTTCCCGAATCCGCAGGCAAGCTGATCGTCACGCCGGGCATCCGTCCCGCGGGGGCAGAGAAGGGCGACCAGAAGCGCATTGCCACCCCGGCCAGCGCCATTGCCGATGGCGCGGATCACATCGTCGTCGGCCGACCGATCTGGCAGGCCGCAGATCCGCAAGCAGCGGCCCGCGCGGTCATCGCCGAGCTTCCCGCCCGGCGCTGATCACTGCGTGACCGAAGCCTCGTAAGCGCTGCTGCGAAGATGTGCAGCACGCGAGCAGGCATCCAGATCGCCGTTGTCACATGCGATCGCCAGTTGTTCGGGTGTGGCATCCGGGCCAAGAGGCTTTTCGCAGGCGGCCAAAGCCAGCAACACGGCACCCGCAAGAGCGGCACGGCGCAGTTGCCGGCTCATTCGTTGATGTCCTTGTCCCACCGCTTGACCTCGCCAAGGTTCTTGCCGAAGAGGGCCCGCATGATCGCCCAGCCTGCAAGCGAGAAGACTGCGAAGACGACAAGCGCCGCCGGCAGGCTGCCTCCCAGAAATCCCAGCCAGGTGAGACCCCCCGTCAGCACTGCGCCAACGGCAAATCCCGCGAACACATAGCCGGGCAGGACCACCTCCAGGATCGCAAGCACCAGACCGGCAACCACCCAGACCCACCATTCGGTCCACATCACGACCGCCCTTTCAGCATCTTGAAGGCATCGCCAAACGCATCCAGAGCCTGCGCAGGCACGATGATCGTCTGCTTGCCCTCACCCTTGCCAACCGTGGTCAGCGCCTCGACCTGCTTCAGCGCGACCTGGTATTGCGCCGCCTCGATGCCATTGTCCTTGATTGCCGCGGCGATCACGCCCGTCGCATAGGCTTCGGCATCGGCCAGCACCCTGCGCGCCTTGGCGCCCTGCTCGGCGGCATAAAGCTCGGCATCCGCATTCAACTCGACGGCGCGCTTCTTTCCTTCGGCTTCTGTGACCTGCGCCCGCCGGGCGCGCTCGGCGTTCAACTGCTGCAGCATTGCCGCGCGGGTTGCATCGTCGAGGTTGACATCCAGGATTTCGGCCCGGGTCACCTCGATCCCCCAGTCATCGACCATGGCGCGCACATGTTCGCGGATGTGGCCGGTCAACTCGCTGCGGTTCGACTGGACCTGGTCCAGCTCCATCTTGCCGATCTCGCTGCGGACGATACCGGCGACCGTGGTGGCAATCGCGGCGTCGACGTCACGGATGCGATAGACGGTCTTCTCTGGTTCGGTGATGCGGTAGAACACGCTCGTCTCGACCTTGACCAGTACGTTGTCGGCGGTGATCGCGTCTTGATGCGCGGTCGGCAGCTGACGTTCCAGGATCGAAACGCGATGCGCCACCCTGTCGAGGAAGGGCACCACGAAGTTGATGCCAGGCCCGAGGACCTTGTTCAGCCTGCCAAACCGCTCGACGACGAATTTCTGGCTTTGCGGCACGATCTTCACGCCCAGCCACATCGACAGGATCAGGAAGGCCGCGATGGCCAGAAGGACGGCGTTGCCCCCTACGAAGTCGGTCTGCTGCACGGAATTGCTCCCCTGAAATGACTTTGCGTCAGCATGGCTTCTGCTTCATCCCGACGCAACTGTCCCACGACACCGCCCTGTCACGCCTTCCTTTCCGCAATGGCGTGCGACAGGCGTGCGGTGGTCTCGGCCAGCTTCACCCGCAGATCTCCGGCGATGCTTTGCTCGATCGTCGCGCCAAGATCCGGATTGCGCGTCAGATGCGCGGACAACGCCCCGCGTTCCACAAGGAAAAGCCGCGATGGTTCCGACACCACGACATTCGCTGTCGCCGGCGCGCCCGTGGCGAACGTCATTTCCCCGACCAGCGCCCCCGGCCCAAGGCGTGCAACCGGCACCCCTTCCCGATCCACGCCGCAGGACCCGGCCAGCACCATCGCAAGATCCCTGACCGGATGCCCCTGGGTTGCGACCACTTCGCCAGGCAAGGCGTCCACGAAACGTCCCAGGCGGATCAGTTGCCTTGCACGGTCTTTCTTGATCCCGGGCAAGAGCCTGCCTGCCACCGCGCTTTCGTCCGGTGTGAGGCGGACGTGATGGTGAACAAAGTAAAGCCGCGTCAGTCCGACAATGCTGATGAGCGACCAGGATGTCTCGATCGCCACCGAGTAGGGATTGAAATTGGCCGTCAGGCTCGCCAGCACCGATAGCGAGGCGGAAAGGTTCAACGCCGGATAGGTGAAGCCATCGCCCTTCAGTAGTCCGAGTTGCAGGCAGAGATAGGCGCCGACATAGATCAGCACCCCCGCCACACCCAGAAGATCAAGCATGGTCGCGGTTTCAAACCAGTTCCGCAGACCCAGGCCGTCCATCGGCGCCTCTCCCTCGCACCGTTACACCCTCTTCCGCGGATGACGGTGATCGTCGGCCGGCCCCGCGTCAACTCGCATCGCTTTGTAGACAGCAAGTTCTGCACTGTTTGCTGCCGGCTGCATCCCCGACTAAGCGATGCTACTGTCGCACCATGCCGAGCCTTTGCCGCGATTGCCTAACCCCGTTCGATGCCGGATCGCGCTGTCCGGCCTGCAGGTCGCCGCGTGTCGTCTCCCATCCAGAGCTGGGTAGCCTGTCGATCGCGCATATGGATTGCGACGCCTTCTATGCCAGCGTCGAAAAGCGCGACAATCCCGAGCTGCGCGACAAGCCGGTGATCGTCGGCGGCGGCACGCGCGGCGTCGTCTCGACCTGCTGCTACATCGCCCGTATCTCGGGCGTGCGGTCGGCCATGCCGATGTTCCAGGCGCTGAAGCTCTGCCCCGAGGCGGTCGTGGTGAAGCCGCGAATGCAGGTCTATGTCGAGGTCTCGCGCCAAGTCCGCGCGATGATGGAGGTGCTGACCCCTGCCATCCAGCCACTTTCGCTGGACGAGGCCTTCCTCGACCTGTCGGGCACGACCCGGCTTCACGGTGCGCCGCCCGCAGTGATGCTGGCCCGGCTGCTGAAGCGGATGGAAGAGGAACTTGGCATCACCGGTTCGGTCGGCCTGTCGCACAACAAGTTCCTGGCGAAGATCGCCTCTGACCTGGACAAACCGCGCGGATTTTCGGTGATCGGCCGGGGAGAGACGGCCGCCTTCCTGCGCGACAAGCCCGTCCGCATCATCTGGGGCGTGGGCGAGGCCGGCCAGACGGCGCTTTCGCAGGCGGGCATCCGCACCATCGCGGACCTGTTGCGGTGGGACCGGCGCGATCTGCAGGCCCGTTTCGGCAGTCTTGGCGATCGGCTGTGGAGCCTTGCGCGGGGCGAGGACAATCGGCCCGTCAACCGCGATGAAAAGATGAAGTCGATCTCGTCCGAGACGACCTTCGACGAGGATACCGGCGACGCCGATATCCTTGACGGGCATCTGTGGCGCCTGTCCGAAAAGGTTTCGGATCGCGCGAAGGCCAAGGACCTGGCTGGCCGCACCGTCACGCTCAAGCTCAAGCGTGCGAACTTCACCCTTGTCACGCGCCGCCACAGCCTTGGCCAACCGACACAATCGGCCGACCGGCTGTATCACGAGGCGCGGGCTCTGTTCGACGCCGCACGGGAACCGGGGCCGTTCCGGCTGATCGGGGTCGGGCTGTCTGACCTCTGTCCGGCGGACGAGGCGGACCGGATGACGGACCTGCTCGACCCTGGGGCTGCCAAACGGCAGAAAGCCGAAGCAGCGACGGATGCGATCCGCGCCCGCTTCGGCCGGGACGCGATCATGAAGGGCCGGGCGCTGCGCTGACTGAACTACTCGGCAGCGAGAGGCTGGTTGCGCGCCCGCCCGGACGCGATTCTGGAGATCACGTCGGTAATCAGCTGGTGGAAGACCGCGAAATCCGCGCGCGGCTGGATCGTCGCCTCGTCCATGTACAGTGCACGGTCGATCTCGATCTGCACGACGTGCTGGTTGCGTGACGGGCGACCGTAGGCCTGGGCGATGTAGGCTCCGGCAAAGGGTGCGTTGCGAGCCACCCGCAGCCCGGCCTCCACGAAGGCCGCCTCGATCTCTTCCACGACGATCCGCGAGGCGGCGGCACCGAATCGGTCGCCCAGCACGACGTCCGGCCGGGGCTGATTGGATCGGGCATGGGTTTCGATCGCTTCATGCGGCATGGAATGGCAGTCGAGCAGGATCGCCTCGCCGAACAGCGCCCGGCTTTCGTCCAGCAGGTGCCGCAGCGCGTCATGATAGGGATGCCAGACCTGTTCCAGCCGGTCATGTGCCTCACGCAGGGGCAGCTTGCCGCGATAGATCGGCCGGCCATTCGCGACGACGCGCGGAATGACGCCGAGACCGGAACTGACCCTCGGATTGTGCGGCGCGCGCATGATCCCCTCGATCAGCGCGGGATCCAGCTCGTCAGCCGATCGGTTGAGGTCGATGAACGCCCGTGGCACCCGTGAAGCCAGCAGCGGCGCCCCCAGTTGCGGCGCTTGCGAGAACAGCACGTCGACAAAGGCATCCTCCGACGAACGGATGCTGCGTTCGTCCAGCGCACTGCACGACAAGAACGACTGCGGATAGTCCTTGCCACTATGCGGCGAGGAAAAGACGACCGGCGTCTCGCGGCGGTCAGGCAGGTAAAGGTCGAAGACGGGCTGCGCAATCATGATGTTCGTGGCAGTTATAACGTCATTCCGCGCTTTGCCAAAACCTCTTGAACACCCCGACGACTCCTTTTATAGACCCAGCGACCGACGCGGACCCGCCCGCGTCCTTTTCATTCCGGGGCCTTGCGAAAGTCCAGGATGCCAAGGACAGGGCAGTGGGACGATCGGAGTGGGCGGTTAGCTCAGCGGTAGAGCACTACGTTGACATCGTAGTGGCCACTGGTTCGATCCCAGTACCGCCCACCATTCACCGCCGCCTTCGGGCGGCACGTTGTTTTCAAGGCGCGGACGCGCCGCGAAGAAGGAGAAGTGCGATGAAGGTTGCGAACTCGCTCCGCTCGCTGAAGACGCGTCACCGCGATTGCCAGATCGTGCGCCGTAAAGGCCGGGTCTATGTGATCAACAAGACGCAGAAGCGCTACAAGGCCCGTCAGGGCTGATCGCTTCCGGCGAACTGGATCCAAAGGGCCGTTGCGGAATCCCCGCGGCGGCCCTTTCTCTTTTCGGCATAGGGGGTTCCGATGCATCCCAATCCAGCCTTCCGCAAGACCCGCCCCGAAGACAATCTTGAATTCGCCCGGCGCCGGGGATTCGGGATCCTCAGCATCAACGGCGCCGCCGGCCCGATTGCCGCGCATGTGCCGTTTCTTCTGGCCGAGGATGGCGGGTCGCTTGGACTGCATCTGGCCCGATCGAACCCGATCGCCCGGGCGGATCTGCCCGCCGCGGCGCTGCTGGCCGTGTCGGGACCCGATTCCTATATCTCTCCCGACTGGTATGAGCTCGAGGATCAGGTGCCGACCTGGAACTATGTTGCGGTGCATCTCCGCGGCCGGCTCGAGCCCCTTCCGCCCGAGGCCCTGCGTTCGCATGTCGATGCGCTTTCGACGCGGTTCGAAGACGAGCTTCTGCCCAAGACGCCCTGGACCAGCGCAAAGATGTCCGAAGGCTCAATGGAGCGGATGATGCGGATGATCCTGCCGTTCCGCCTGACCATCGAAAGCATCGATGGGACCTGGAAACTCAACCAGAACAAACCCGACTCGGCCCGGCAGGGTGCTGCGGCGGGGATCGCCTCTGTTGCAGGTCCGTCGCCCGGCGAAGAACTAGCCGCCCTGATGCGCGCTCTGCCGCCCGACGCGGGTTGAGGCATGGACAGCGCACAAGGCGCAACCTAGCATCCCCTCCAATCCATCCGGAGGGACAGACATGCCACTTGCCCCCATCGCCCGCCTTGCAATTGGCGCGGGCCTTGCCACTGCAGCGCTGTGGACTGCCCGTCGCGCGATCCGGCCCGGCCGCGTCGACCAGCGCGCCGAAGATGCCCTGGACGAAACCGACGAGGGGCTTGCCATCCATCAGGCGTCGGGCCGCGACCAGACCAATGCGGCGGCCCGTTTCCGCCGCACGGTGCGTTGGGGCGAGAATGGATTTGAGATCGATGCAGCGGCCCTCGCCCGCCTGCGGATTAGGCGGGTGTAGGCGATGCGGCTTTTTCATTCCCCCACCTCGCCCTATGTCCGCAAGGTCATGGTCGTGCTGCATGAAACCGGCCAGCGCGGCAACGTCGAACTTGTTCCCGCTGCCGGCACGCCCGTCGATTCGGGGACCATGCCGATCGACCGCAATCCCCTGGGAAAGATCCCGGCCCTCGAACGCGACGACGGCCCATCGCTTTACGACAGCCGGGTGATCTGTCGCTATCTGGATGCCCAATCCGGCGGGCGGCTCTACCCCGCCGCACCGGCCCTGTGGGATACGCTGACGGTCGAGGCGACGGCGGACGGCATTCTCGATGCCGCTGTGCTCATGGTCTACGAGATCCGGGTGCGCCCTGAGGACATTCGCTTTCCCGCTTGGGTGGAGGGGCAATGGTCCAAGATCGCCCGGGCGCTGGACGCACTTGAAACGCGGTGGATCGCCCATCTGAACGGGCCGCTCGACATCGGGCAGATCGCGGTGGGTTGCGCGCTTGGCTATCTCGACTTCCGTCATGGCGACCGGAACTGGCGCGCGGGGCGGCCCGCGCTTGCCACCTGGGAGGCGGGATTCTCGACCCGGCCATCAATGCAGGCGACGCGCCCCCCGGCTGCCTGACCTGCCTCGAAGCCGGCCCCGCGCTGCCTTCGGCCTGAACCGGGCGGGGAGCCGGTGCGATCTGTGGCAATCCGGCCATGAACCCCGAACAGCGTCGAAAATCACGGACATGCGGCGATCTGCGCAGCAATGTGCGCTGGACGATCGCGTCTCGACCTTCTAGAAAATCCGCCACAAGGCAGCGGGAAACCGCCGCCCAAACGGCGCATGGGCCAATCCTTCGGCCCGGAATTGGAGATGTTCTCGTGTCCCACGCAGAAGACAACGCAGGCACCCGCAGGGATTTCCTGTATTATGCCACGGCCGGGGCCGGGGCTGTGGCAACCGGCGCAGCTGTCTGGCCCCTGATCAACCAGATGAACCCGTCGGCCGATGTGCGCGGCCTGTCGTCGATCTTCGTCGACGTGAGCGCGGTCGAGGTCGGCACCCAGCTGACCGTGAAATGGCGCGGCAAGCCGGTTTTCATCCGTCGCCGTGGCCCTGACGAGATCACTGCGGGCCGCGCCGTGCCCCTGGCCGACCTTGTCGACACCAATGCCGAGAACGCGAACCTTCCACCGACTTCCGAAGCGACCGACCAGAACCGCACGCTGGACGAAGCCGGCGAATGGCTGGTGATGATGGGCGTCTGCACCCACCTCGGCTGCGTGCCGCTTGGCAATGCCGGCGATTTCGGCGGCTGGTTCTGCCCCTGCCATGGTTCGCACTACGACATGGCCGGCCGCATCCGCAAAGGCCCGGCGCCGCGCAACCTGCCTGTGCCGGTCGCCGCCTTCACTGACGCCACCACGATCAAGCTCGGGTAAGGACCGCATCATGGCCGGAATTCCGCACGACCATTACGAACCCAAGACAGGCCCCGAGAAGTGGCTGAACCGTCGTCTTCCGATCATCGGTCTCCTCTATGACACGCTGATGATCCCGACGCCGAAGAACCTCAACTGGATGTGGATCTGGGGCATCGTCCTGACCTTCTGCCTTGTTATCCAGATCGTCACCGGCATCGTCCTTGCCATGCACTATACGCCGCATGTCACGCTGGCCTTCGCCTCGGTGGAGCACATCATGCGTGACGTGAACGGCGGCCATATGATCCGCTACGTTCACGCGAACGGCGCCTCGCTGTTCTTCTTCGCGGTCTACCTGCACATCTTCCGTGGTCTCTACTACGGCAGCTACAAGGCCCCACGCGAGATCACCTGGATCATCGGCATGCTGATCTACCTGGCGATGATGGGCACCGCATTCATGGGCTACGTCCTTCCCTGGGGTCAGATGTCGTTCTGGGGCGCCACGGTTATCACCGGGCTCTTCGGCGCGATCCCCGGCATCGGCGAGCCGATCCAGACCTGGCTGCTGGGCGGCCCGGCGGTCGACAACGCCACGCTGAACCGCTTCTTCTCGCTCCACTACCTGCTGCCCTTCGTGATTGCCGCGCTGGTTGCGGTGCATATCTGGGCCTTCCACACGACCGGGAACAACAACCCGACCGGCGTGGAAGTCCGCCGCACCTCGAAACAGGAAGCCGAGAAGGACACGGTTCCTTTCTGGCCCTACTACGTCATCAAGGACCTGTTCGCGCTGGCCGTGATCCTGGCGATTTTCTTCGCGATCGTCGGCTTCATGCCGAATTACCTGGGTCACCCCGACAACTACATCGAGGCGAACCCGCTCGCGACGCCTGCGCATATCGTGCCCGAATGGTACTTCCTGCCGTTCTACGCGATCCTGCGGGCCTTCACCAACGACGTCTGGGTGGTGATGCTGGTCAACTGGGTGACCTTCGGCATCGTCGACGCCAAGTTCTTCGGCGTGCTGGCGATGTTCGGCGCGATTGCGGTAATGGCGCTGGCCCCGTGGCTCGACACTTCTTCGATCCGCTCGGGCAAGTTCCGTCCGATGTTCAAATGGTGGTTCTGGCTGCTGGCCATCGACTTCGTCGTCCTGATGTGGGTCGGCGGTCAGGTTCCGACGAACTTCACCTCCTGGGTGTCGCTGATCGCCGCAACCTACTGGTTCGCCTACTTCCTGGTCCTCCTGCCGCTGCTCGGCGTGATCGAAAAGCCGGCGCCGCTGCCCGCGACCATCGAAGACGACTTCAAAGCCCACTACGGCACGCCGGCCGAGTGAGAAAGGAACTGACCAAGATGCTCAGGAAAATCACACTCGGCGCGGTGGCGGCTTTGGCCCTTACGGGTACGGCTGCCCTCGCCAACGAAGGCTTCGAGCCGACGACCACCGACGTTTCGTTCAGCTTCGAAGGCCCCTTCGGGACCTTCGACCGCCACCAGCTCCAGCGTGGGCTTCAGGTCTATACCGAGGTCTGCTCGGCCTGCCACGGCATGAAGTTTGTGCCGATCCGCAGCCTGGCCGACGAAGGTGGCCCCCAGCTGCCGATGGATCAGGTGCGCGCTTATGCCGGGCAGTTCGACATCTTCGATCCGGCGCTCGACGACACGCGGGCCCGGACCCCGAACGACACGTTCCCAAGCTCGTCGATGCCGAACGCCCCTGACCTCAGCCTGATGGCAAAGGCCAGGGCCGGTTTCCACGGACCTTACGGACTTGGCCTGAGCCAGCTGTTCAACGGAATCGGCGGGCCGGAGCATATCTATTCGATCCTCACCGGCTTTACCGGCGAGACGAAAGAGGAAGCTGGCAATACCTTCTACGAGAACCATGCCTTCTCGACCGGTTGGATCGCCATGCCCCCGCCCCTGTCTGACGGTCAGGTCGAGTTCGCCGATGGCAGCCCGAACGACGTCAAGCACATGGCGGAGGACGTCTCCGCGTTCCTGATGTGGGCCGCCGAACCGCACATGATGGCGCGCAAGCAAGCGGGCTTCGTCGCCGTGATCTTCTTGGGCGTGCTGTCGGTTCTGCTCTACCTCACCAACAAGCGCCTGTGGGCGGGCATCAAGGGCAAGAAGAAGCACGCCTGAGCCTGGCGCATCGAGACAGAGATCGGCCCCGCCCTGGCGGGGCCTTTCCATTTTCAGGCTCAGGAGCGACCGAGGTATTCGGCCAGCGCCGGCGGTGGGTTGCGCATCAGCTCACCCGTGTCGACCGGAGGAAAGGCGACGCCGTCGGAAACGACGACCGTGTGCGGAGCAAAGGCGATCGCATCGGCCGGATCGTGCGTAACCATCAGCACCAGTGCGCCCGTCTCGTCGGCGAGTTCGGAGACGAGCCCCAGCATATCAGCCTTCAGCGCGGGCCCTAGCGCCGCGAAGGGCTCGTCCAGAAGCAGGATCGGACGCGCTCGCAGCAGCGCCCGTGCCAGGGCGGCCCGCCCCTGCTGCCCACCCGAAAGCTCTGCTGGAGGCCGCCCGCCAAGGCCGCCCAGTCCGACTCGGTCCAACGCTCCTCGATCCTCGCCCGGTCGGCTGGGACAAGCCGCAAGGCGGGCGAGAGGCCAAGGCCAAGGTTCTGCGCAATGGTCAGATGCGGAAAAAGGTTCTGATCCTGGAACAGCATGCTGACCGGGCGGTCTCCCGGCGCCACCTGCCGCAGGCTTCGACCCTGCCACAGAATGTCGCCCCGGTCAGGGGCAATGAAGCCAGCGATCGCCATCAGCAGGGTCGATTTCCCGGCACCCGACGGCCCGATCACCGCGACACGTTCGCCCGCCGCAACCTGCCAATCGGCGCTCAGGCGGAAGTCGCCCTGCCGGATCTCCAGCCCGTCAAGCCGCAGCATGGCGCCGCCCTCCCTGATCGCAGATCCAGAACAACGCGAAACTCAGTCCAACCAGCATCAGCGAGGCGCCGGCCGCCGCCTGCATCCGGTAGGCCCCCATCAACTGTTGGACGACAAGAGGCAAGGTCGCCTGCCCTTCGTTGGCGAACAGCGCGATCACGCCCAGGTCGCCCATGGAAAGCGCGGCCGCAACCCCGGATGCAAATCCGATCACAGGACGCAGCCGCGGCAGAATCAGCCACCGCAGTCGTGACAAGCCGGCCAGCCCGAGCGAATCGGCCAGTTGACCATACGCCGCTTCGACCTCGCGATGCGCGGGCAAGATCAAGCGCAGGGCGTAGGGAAGGGCCATGGCGGCGTTGACCAGCGCCGTGACCGGCAGCGCCAGTCGCTCGGGCGCGGCAAAGGGATGGACCAGAATGAAAAGGCCCGTCCCGAGCACTAGCGACGAGGCGGCGAGCGGCAGCATTCCGGCAGTCTCGATCCAGCGCGCAGCCGGGCCAGCAGAGATGGCCGTGCACAGGCAAAGGGTCGCCGCCATACAGAGCGCCGTCGAGACCAGGGCAACCAGAACCGACCGCAGCGCAGCCGGCCAGACAATGGCAGGCATGTCGGACAGGCCGTCGAGTCCACGGATCAATATCATCCCCAGTGGCAGCATCAGGAAGCCGCAGCCAAAGACGAGAACGGCGCCATCCTGCAGGCGCAAGACCCACCCCCGGGCATCCCAACGCTCGACCGCGCGGTCCAGTCCAGCACCAAACCGCGCTGGCACGGCCAGACGCGCGGCAAGGCCCACGGCGATCGCGCAGACCGCGAATTGCACGGCCGCCAGAAGCGCGGCACGGCCCAGATCGTAGTCGAAGCGCAGCGCCTGATAGATGCCAAGCTCCAGCGTCGTGGCCCGCGGCCCACCGCCGAGGGTCAGCGGGATGGCAAAGCTGGTCAGGCAGACGAGGAAGATTGCGACAAAGGCGCCAGGCAGGGTCTGACGCAGCATCGGCAGTTCCAGGTGACGGAAGATGGCGCCGGGGCCAAAGCCGAGCGCCGCAGCCAGCCGCAGCCGCTCGGCGGGGACTGCCTGCCAGCCGGACAGGATCATGCGCACCGCGAGCGGGAAATTGAAGAAGACGAGGCCAAGGATCACACCGTGAGGACCATAGATCGACACCGCAGGCAGACCCACGGCATCAAGAATCCGATTGACCAATCCGGACCGACCGAACACGGCCAGTATTCCGAGAACTGCCACGACGACCGGCAGAAGAAACGGCGCACCCATCAACGAAACGATCGCCCCCCGCCCCGGGAAGCTCCGCCGTGCCAATGCGCGTGCACAGGGAATCGCCAGCCCGACTGACAGCCCCGCCGCCGCCAGCGCCGCCAAAACGGTAAACCGAAGCGCCGACCAGTCGGCTGGACCGAAGCTGGCGGTCTCTGCCCGCAGCAGGACCGCCAGAAGCGTGCCGAGTGTCAGCGCTGCGATAACCAGCGCGACAGCCCGGCCCGCGCGTGTCACTGGGCCAGCGCGGCGCGCCATTCTTCGATACTCGCCGCGCGCAAGGCCTCGGCCTTATCCGCGGGAAGAAGCAGCGATTTCTCCGGGATCACCAACGTTTCAAAGCCCTTGGGAAGCCCGCCTCTCGGCGTCACGGCCGGATACATCCAGTTCGTCTCGGGGATGGCGCCCTGGAAACCGTCAGTCAGCATGAAGTCGAGGAACTTGTCGGCCAACTCCGGGTGCTTGCTGGCGGCGAGCTTTCCGGCCACTTCGATCTGCAGGTAATTGCCCTCGTCAAAGGCGGCCGCCGCCTTGCTGTCATCGTTCTCGGCAATCAGGTGATAGGCGGGCGAAGTGGTATAGCTCAGCACCATGTCAGCCTCGCCGTTCAGGAACAGGCCATAGGCCTCGGACCAACCGGGCGTGACAGTGACGATGTTGTCGGCAAGCGCCTTCCAGATCTCGGGCGCGCGGTCGCCATAGGCGGCCTTCACCCACATCAACAGGCCAAGTCCGGGGGTGGAGGAACGCGGATCCTCGATCACGATCTTCAGGTTTGAAGCCGCCAGTTCCTCGAAGGATTTCGGAGGGTTGGGCACCTTGGCCCTATCGTAGACGAAGGCGAACCAGCCCCAGTCGAAGGGCACGAAGACCGGATCTTCATAGGCCACCGGCAGATCCGTCTTGATCGTCTGCGCATGCGGCGCGAAAAGTCCTGTCGCGGCGGCATCGGCGGTCAGGCTGGTGTCCAGGCCCAGGACCACATCCGCATCCGAGCGGGCGCCTTCAAGTTTCAGCCGTGCAAGAACGGCGGCCCCATCGCCGGCGGTGATGAATTTCAGGTCACAGCCACATTCTGCTTCGAAGGCCTTCTCGATGGCAGGGCCGGGGCCCCATTCGGCAGTGAAACTGTCATAGGTCAGCACAGTCAGGACAGGGGTTTCCGCCATCGCCATCGTGGCAATGGCCAGCATCCCCGCAGCCAGAATTGAAGCTTTCATATCTTCCTCCAGTTGCGACGGGACAGGTCGGGCAGGAGGAGTTCCATGCACCTTCCCTCCGCCGGTATGAGCCGGTTCAGGTTCAACGGGTTCGCTTGCGCGTCTCAGCCCTGTGAGGGACACCCCGAGGTAAGCGTCAACATAACGCGCGATCCATCAGGCGCAAGGGTCGGCGTCGGACTCGGATTTTTCGCAGAAAAATCGTTCCGTTCCGCCGCGCTTTCGCCTATTCCGGCCCGGACCACGGGGATCAGAACATGAGCTTCAACACCTTCGGACATGTCTTCCGCGTCACCACCTGGGGTGAAAGCCACGGGCCGGCGCTTGGCGCGACGGTGGATGGCTGCCCGCCCGGCGTTCCCCTGACCGAGGCCGACATCCAGCCCTGGCTCGACAAGCGCAAGCCCGGCACGTCGAAGTTCACCACGCAGCGGCGCGAGGAAGATGCGGTGCGCATCCTGTCGGGCACCTTTGAAGGGGTCACCACCGGCACGCCGATCCAGCTGATGATCGAGAACACCGACCAGCGGTCGAAGGATTACGGCGACATCGCGCAAAGCTTCCGCCCGGGCCATGCCGACATCACCTATCACCAGAAGTACGGGCTGCGGGACTACCGCGGCGGCGGGCGATCGAGCGCGCGCGAAACGGCGGCGCGTGTCGCAGCCGGCGGTGTGGCGCGGGCTGTGCTGGCACAGCTGGCGCCCGACCTGACCATCACCGGCTACATGGTGCAGATGGGCCCGCGCGCCATCGAACGCAGTCGGTTCGATGCCGCGCAGATCGAACAGAATCCGTTCTGGTGCCCCGATCCGGTGGCGGCGGCCGACTGGGCGGTCTATCTCGATGAACTGCGGCTGGCCCACAACTCCATTGGCGCCGTGATCGAGGTCGTAGCCAACGGCGTGCCGCCCGGGCTTGGCGCGCCGCTTTACGCCAAGCTCGACAGCGAACTGGCCAGTGCGATGATGTCGATCAACGCGGTGAAGGGCGTGGAGATCGGCGAAGGAATGGCAGCTGCGGCGCTGACCGGGGTCGAGAATGCCGACCAGATCCGGATGGGCGAGGACGGGCCCGAGTATCAGTCGAACCATGCCGGCGGTATCCTGGGCGGCATTTCCACTGGCCAGCCGATCGTCGTGCGCTTCGCGGTCAAGCCGACTTCATCGATCCTGACGCCGCGCCAGACGATCACCGCCGGCGGTGCCGAGGTCGATCTCGTGACCAAGGGCCGGCACGACCCCTGCGTGGGAATCCGTGCCGTTCCGGTGGGCGAGGCGATGATGGCTTGCGTGCTGCTTGACCAATTGCTTCTCGACCGCGCGCAGACGGGCGGCCGGCGCGGTCGGATCGGCTGAATATCAGCGTGGTTTGCGGGCGACAGGCCTGGCGGGCTTTGCGCCAGCCTTGGAAACGGTGCGGATCTTCGGCATCGAAAGGCTGACCGTCTGGGTCAGAAGCTTGAAATCGGTCCTGGTCATGGTCGCCCCCCTTGGGCTCCAGCGGAAGCAACATGCCCCCATGCCTTCACCACACTGACGCAGCGGAAGCATCCTGTCACGCCAAGCTTCTGTGAGGAATTGTTACAACCTATGTGCGAGATGGCGACTGTTCGCCTTTCAGCTGCCGGATGAAGGCACGCAGCAATGGAACACGTCGGGGTCGGAAACTTTCCTTAGACAGGCCGGCGAATTCGATGCCGGACAGGTGAAAGCGCCGGAAATCCTGTCGCATGGTGCAGAAGGCCAGCAGCATCATGGCCCGGTCTAGAAAGACGATCGATAGCGGCCAGACCCGCCGTTCGGTTCGCTCGCCCGCCTTGTCGCAATAGCGGATATCCACTGCGCGCTCTCCCCAGATGGCCTCACGGATCAAAGCCATATGTGGCGGGGGCGGCGGGCGGCGCTCGCTTCGATAAACCGATAGCGCGGCATGGATCGCTTGGCGTTGGACCCGTTCGGGGAGGGTGGCCGTGATCTTCGCCATCGCCCCTTCGGCAGCACGGGCAAGGTCCGGGTCGCTCATCATGCGGACTTCGGCAAGGCCAAGCACCAGCGCCTCGACCTCGAGCCGGTCGAACATCTGTGGAGGCAAAGCCGGGTCTTCGGTCAGGGTGTAGCCAAGGCCCGCCTCGCCGTCGATCAGAGCGCCGCCGGCGCGCAGTTCGCCGATGTCGCGGTACAGCGTGCGGGTCGAGACCTCCATCTCTTCGGCCAGCCGCTCGGCCGTCACCGGCTGGGGCAGGCGGCGAAAAGCGCTGAGCAGGCGCAGCAGGCGGGCGGATCGCGACATGCTGACAGCTTATGTCAGGAGAGGCAGGCGAGAAAGGGCCATCGCACCAGCAAGGAGACACCAATGCTGACCCTCATTCATGCCCCCAATTCGCGCTCGACCCGAGTCCTGCACCTCATCAAGGAAATGGGGATCGAGAATCGCATCCAGATCAAGACGGTCGGAATCGTTTATCGCGACGGCTCCGGCACGCCGGACGCCGCCAACCCCCATCCCGAAGGCAAAGTGCCAGCCCTGATCCACGATGACACGCTCATCACCGAAAGCGGGGCAATCATGCTGTACCTCACCGCGTTGTTCCCCGACAGCGGCCTAGCTCCCAAACCCGGCAGCGCCGAGCGCGGCACCTACCTGACGTGGCTCTTCTGGTATCAAGGCGTGATGGAGCCGGTGATGATGGCTGCCGCCATGGGCATTTCCCACCCGGGTTTCTACCGGAACTTCCGCGGCCTCGACGAGGTCAATGCCCGCATCCGCGCCGCTTTGGCCAAGGGACCTTGGCTGTGCGGCGACAACTACACGGCCGCCGACCTGATCTGCGGTTCGGCTTATTCGTTCCTTCCGCAGTTCCTGCCCGAGGATGCGGCCCTCCGCGACTGGGCCGAGCGTTGTGCCATGCGGCCCGCTCTCGCCGCGGCGAAGGCGCAGGATGCCGAACTGCTGGCAGTGTCCTGACCCGGCGCGCATCATCGAAGGATATGCAAAAAGGAAAGGACCGCCCCCGGCGGAGCGGTCCTTCAAAAGCCTGGCGGCTGGATCAGCCGTTGACGCTGTCCTTGAGCGCCTTGGCGATCGAGAACTTCACCTGCTTGTCGGCTGGCTTGGTGATGGTCTCGCCAGTGGCGGGGTTGCGGACCTGACGTTCGGGGCGCGACTTGCAGGCAACCTTGCCGAGGCCCGGCAGGGTCACGGTGCCGCCAGCGGCGACTTCACGGGCCACCAGCGCGGCGATGCCGTCAAGCGCCGCACCGGCGGTCTTCTTGTCGGATCCCATTTCTTCTGCCAGGGCGGCGACCAGTTGCGTCTTGGTCATCGGTTTCGACATTTCCTGTCTCCTTGTTCTTGCCCCGTTTGCGCGGGGTCATCCCTGCCCCGCGGTCGGGGCGATGCCGCCCGTTCGACAGGGTTTTCACGCGCAAATCAAGCGATTTCGGCCTGAAATGCCGGGTTTCCCTGCGGAAAGTCGCAAACAAACCTAAAGGAAGGCTGTCTCTTCGAAACTGCGCAGTTTCCGGCTGTGCAGCTTTTCAATCGGCGTGGCGCGCAGGAGTTCCATCGCCCTGACGCCGATCTGCAGGTGGCTGGCGACCTGGGTGCGGTAGAATTCGCTGGCCATTCCCGGGAGTTTCAGTTCGCCATGCAGCGGCTTGTCGCTGACGCAAAGGAGCGTGCCGTAGGGCACACGAAAGCGGAAGCCGTTGGCGGCGATGGTCGCGCTTTCCATGTCAAGCGCGATGGCGCGGCTCTGGCTGAGACGGGCGACCGGGCCGGACTGGTCGCGCAGTTCCCAGTTGCGATTGTCGATGGTGGCGACGGTGCCGGTGCGCATGATGCGCTTGAGCTCGTAGCCATCGAGCTGCGTCACCTCGGCCACGGCCTGCTGGAGCGCGATCTGGATCTCGGCCAGCGCGGGGATCGGGACCCACACCGGCAGGTCGTCGTCCAGGACATGATCCTCGCGGACATAGGCGTGCGCCAGCACAAAGTCGCCAAGGCTCTGGCTGTTTCTGAGGCCCGCGCAGTGGCCGACCATCAGCCAGGCATGCGGGCGCAGCACCGCGATGTGGTCGGTCGCCGTCTTGGCGTTCGAGGGACCGACGCCAATGTTGACCAGCGTGATCCCCTGACCGTCGGGGCGCTTGAGGTGGTATGTCGGCATCTGGGGCAGCTTGGTCAGCAGCGCGATCTCGCCATCGGGGGTGTCGATCTGCTGGTTCCCCGGCGCAACGAAGGCGGTGTATCCGGTTGCGGGGTCGCCAAGTGCGGCGCGCGCAAAGGCCTCGAACTCGTCGACATAGAACTGGTAGTTGGTGAACAGGACGTGGTTCTGAAAATGCACCGGGTCAGTCGCAGTGTAGTGCGTCAGCCGCGCCAGCGAATAATCCACCCTCTGCGCGGTAAAGGGCGCAAGCGGGAAAGATCCATCGGCATTCACCAGCTGCCTTCCGTTGACGATGTCGTCGTTGGTGGTGGCGAGGTCGGGCACGTCGAAGACGTCGCGCAGGCTGAAATCCAGCACACCCTCATGCGGCACGGTCACGCCCTTTTCGCCGGAAACGGCGAAATGGATGGGAATGGGCGTTTCGGACGGGCCGATGATGACCGGAACGGCATGATTGTGGATGAGGAGTCCGAGTTGCTGGATCAGGTAGTTCCGGAAAAGCTCGGGCTGGGTCACGGTCGTGGCATAGGTGCCGGGGGATGAAACATGGCCAAAGCTCAGGCGGCTGTCGACCTTGACATAAGTGCCGACGGTCAGGCGGATCTCGGGGTAGAAGGCACGCACCCGGGCCTTTGGCCGGCCGCCCCTGACCGCGCGGCTGAACTGCTCGATGAGAAAGCCCGTCGCTTCGCTGTAGATCTTCTCCAGCCGTTCCACCGCGGCCGCGGCATCGGTGAAGGCCTCGTGCGGCAGCGCGGGAGGGGTCAGGATCGGCAGGGTCAGGTCGTCTTTCATCTCGGAGCCCCGAAGTTTGATCCGGCATCTAACACGAAACCGGGTCGTTGGCGCAAGTGCCCCTCCCTGACGCATTCCCGTGTCGCGAAGATGACAGGCTTGCACAGCCGCTTCGCCCCGCCGATAACCGGGCGATGCAACCCGTCCTCCTCTCGCTTGGTCACGGCTACACCGCCCGCGCCTTGGCGCGTCGCCTGATCCCAAAAGGATGGCGGGTCATCGGCACGACGCGCAATGCGGGACAGGCCGCCGAGATCGCCGCCGAAGGGGTAGAGCCGTTGATCTGGGGGGCCGATGCCGGCCCGGCGATAGCTGCGGCAACCCATCTGCTCAGCTCCATTGCGCCCGACGCGAACGGCGATCCGGCGCTGCGCGCGCTTGGCCCGCGGATTGCGGCGCATCGGTGGGACTGGGTCGGCTACCTGTCCACGACAGGGGTCTACGGCGATCACCAAGGCGGATGGGTCGACGAAACCACGCCGCTGACGCCCGGCACCGAGCGTGGCCGCCAGCGCGTCGCCGCAGAGGCCGAATGGCAGGCGCTGGACCTGCCGCTGCACATCTTCCGGCTGGCGGGCATCTACGGCCCCGGACGCGGGCCGTTCGAAAAGGTGCGCGACGGCACCGCGCGGCTTATCATCAAACCGGGGCAGGTCTTCAGCCGGGTCCATGTCGAAGACATCGCGCAGGTACTGGAGGCGTCGATCCGCCGGCCCGACCCCGGCACGATCTACAATGTCTGCGACGACGATCCCGCCCCGCCCGAAGACGTGCTGACGCATGCTGCCGCCTTGCTCGGTCTGCCAATGCCCCCCTCGATTCCCTATGACGTGGCCGAGATGACGCCGATGGCCCGCAGCTTCTACGCCGAAAGCAAGCGGGTCAGGAACGAGCGGATCAAGGATCAGCTTGGGGTGAAGATGATCTATCCGACCTACCGCGAGGGGCTGGCGGCTTTGCTGGGCGCATGACGGCCGCGGGCCGCGCTTGATCGACTCGGCGCGGCGTGCTGTGGTTTCTGGACAACCTGCCGTTCCTGCCGCCAATCGTCTGTCTCCTGCCGGGGGGTCGCTCCGATGGAACTGCGCTATATCGACGGCTCTCCCTTTGCCCGCATGGTCCGGGTGCTGATCCGGGAACATCGCCTCCAAGTCGACATGCGGGAAATCGTGGAATTCCCTCCATCCGACGATCTGCTGGCCGTCAACCCGATGGGACAGGTGCCCGTCCTGACCATCGGCGACCGGCACTGGTTCCCGACGCGCATCGTATTCGACCGACTGCTGGAAACCGTGCCGCCCGGCCCGTCAGAGGTGGCGCGGGCCGTCTGCCGGCCCGCCCATGCCGCAGACGACGACCAGATCCTTGCGGTGATCCTCGCGATGGGGGATGCGCTTGCGCTGCACCACTATCTGGAATGGTCCGGCGCCGGCCCGGTGGGGCGTGACCGGCTGGGCTTTCAGGTCAAGGACCGGGCCATGGTCCGCGTCCTGACGACGCTCGACTGGCTGGAGGCGCGGCTGGACGCCGAGGGGTTCCAGCCGGGGCATGTCTCGGTGCAGGACATCGCACTCGGCTGCCTGATCCTCTGGGCGGAGTCGCGCGGGCCGATCCATTGGCGAGGCCGCCCCAGGATCGAGGCGCTGGTTGACCGGCTGGGGCAGAGGCCGAGCTTTGCCGCGACGGCGCCGCGCCCGCATGTGCTGAAATAGCGCTCAGGCCCTCTTGCCCACCACCGCGACGCCGAGTGTCTCGAGCACCTTCGCTTCGATCTGCGGGGCGTTCATTCCGGCGACGGCATACATCGCCTCGGGGCTGGCCTGATCGATGAAACTGTCGGGCAGGACCATCGAGCGGAACTTGAACCCGCGGTCGAACACGCCCTCCTCGGCCAGAAGCTGCGCGACATGGCTGCCAAAGCCGCCGACCGCGCCTTCCTCGATGGTGATGAGCGCCTCGTGTTCGCGCGCCAGTCGCAGGATCAGGTCGCGGTCAAGCGGCTTGGCAAAACGGGCGTCCGCGACCGTGGGACCGATGCCGCGCGCCGCCAGCGCCTCGGCGGCAAGAAGGACTTCATGGAGCCGCGTGCCGAAGGACAGGAGCGCGACGCGCGCCCCTTCGCGGATCAGGCGCCCCTTGCCGATCTCTAGCGGGGTTCCCCGCGCGGGCATGTCGACACCGACGCCCTCGCCCCGGGGATAGCGGAAAGCGATCGGGCCGTCATTGTGGGCAGCGGCCGTGGCGACCATGTGAACGAGCTCTGCCTCGTCGGCGGCGGCCATCACCACCATGCCCGGCAGGTTGGCAAGGAAGGCCACGTCGAAGGCGCCGGCATGGGTCGCGCCATCGGCCCCCACAAGCCCCGCCCGGTCGATGGCGAAGCGGACAGGCAGGCGCTGGATCGCCACATCATGCACGACCTGGTCGTAGCCGCGCTGCAGGAAGGTCGAATAGATGGCGCAGAAGGGTTTCAGACCCGCCGCGGCCATCCCGGCACTGAAGGTGACTGCGTGCTGCTCGGCGATGCCGACGTCAAAGCAGCGGCGGGGGAACCGTTCGGCGAACAGGTTCAGGCCAGTCCCGTCGGGCATCGCCGCCGTGACCGCGACGATCTTTTCGTCCGCCTCCGCCTCGCGCACCAGGCTTTGCGCAAAGACCTTGGTGTAGCTTGGCGCATTCGGCGTGGCCTTGGCCTGGGCACCGGTCAGCACGTCGAACTTGTTCGTGGCATGGCCCTTGTCGGCGGCACGTTCGGCCGGGGCATAGCCCTTGCCCTTCTTGGTCAGGACATGGATCAAGACCGGTCCCTGCGCCCGCGCCTTGACCGTGCGCAGCACCGGCAGAAGCTGGTCAAGGTCATGTCCGTCGATCGGGCCGATGTAGCTGAATCCCAACTCCTCGAAGAGCGTTCCGCCCACGGCCATGCCCTTGAGCATCTCCTTGGCCCGGCGCGCGCCTTCCTGGAAGGGCGGGGGCAGCAGGCCGACGGCGCCCTTGGCGGCGGCTTTCAGTTCCTGGAAGGGCCCTTCCGAATAGAGGCGGGTCAGGTAGGACGAGAAGGCACCGACCGGCGGAGCGATCGACATCTCGTTGTCGTTCAGGATGACGATAAGCCGCTTCTTCAGGTGGCCGGCATTGTTCAGCGCCTCGAAGGCCATCCCCGCGCTCATCGAGCCGTCGCCGATCACGGCGATCGCATCGCCGCCGTCGCCGCCAAGGTCGCGCGCCACGGCGAAACCGAGCGCGGCGCTGATCGAGGTCGAACTGTGCGCTGCGCCGAACGGGTCATAGGGGCTTTCGGAGCGTTTGGTGAAGCCGCTCAGACCATCCTGCTGCCGCAGAGTGCGGATACGGTCGCGGCGGCCGGTCAGGATCTTGTGCGGATAGCACTGGTGGCCGACATCCCAGATGATCTTGTCGCGCGGCGCGTCGAAGACGGCATGCAGCGCCACCGTCAGTTCAACCACGCCCAGCCCCGCGCCCAGATGCCCTCCGGTGACCGAAACCGCGCTGATCGTCTCGGCGCGGAGTTCGTCGGCCAGCTGGTGCAGCTCGCGGTCGGTCAGCGCCTTCAGGTCGGCGGGCACCGTCACACGGTCGAGCATCGGGGTCTTCGGTCGGTCGGTCATGCCTGCCTTCTCGCGCCCCAGCGGCGCCGCGTCAGTTCTCGCGCGCAATAACGAAGCGCGCGGCTTCGATCAAGGTCGCGGCCCTGTCCCCATAGGGGATTAGCGCCGCCTCGGCCTCTTCCACGAGCGACCGGGCCCGCGCCTTGGCGCCTTCCAGGCCCAAGAGCGAGACGAATGTCGCCTTCCCCGCCTCGGCATCCTTGCGCAGGCGCTTGCCGGTCTTCGCGGCATCGCCTTCTACATCAAGGATGTCGTCCGCGATCTGAAAGGCAAGGCCCAGGGCCGTGGCATAGCGACTTAGAGGGGCGGGATCAGCACCGGCAATCACCGCGCCAGCCTCGGCCGACCAGCGGATCAGCGCCCCGGTCTTGCCTGCCTGAAGTTCGGTAATCTCGGCCAGGGTCAGCGGTCGGCCCGCCGTCTCCGCGGCGATGTCGAGCGCCTGGCCCAGAACCATCCCCTCGGCGCCGGACGCCTTGGCCAGACCGGCGACCAGCGCGATGCGCCGCTCGGCAGAGCCGAGTGCTGAATCGGTCAAAAGCTCGAAGGCCAGCGTCTGGAGCGCGTCACCGGCAAGGATCGCGGTCGCCTCGTCCCATTTCACATGAACCGTGGGCTGGCCACGGCGCAGATCGTCGTCGTCCATGCAGGGCAGATCATCATGGACAAGTGAATAGGCATGTAACGCCTCCACGGCGGAGGCGGCACTGATTGCCACCTCGGAGCGAATGCCGAACAAGGCGGCGCCTTCCAGAACGAGAAAGCCCCGCATCCCTTTGCCGCCTTGCAGGGCGTAGCGCATTGCGTGAACGAGGGTCAGGTCGGCCCGGTCGTTCAGCGCCGTGCCCAGCCGCTTCTGCACCGCTTCAGACGCGGCAGTCAGCGCGGTCTGAAAGCTCACAGCCCCTCCGCAGGGGTGGTGCCCACTGCGCGGCCTTCCTGCGCACGGATCATTTCGACCTTCTCTTCGGCCTGGCGAAGCTTTTCGGCGCAATGCGCCTTGAGTGCCGCGCCACGTTCGTAAAGCGCAATCGACTGCTCCAGGGCAACATCCCCCTTTTCAAGCTGGGTCACGACCTTTTCCAGCTCGGCCATCGCCTCTTCGAAACTCATTGCACTCAGATCGGCCGTCATGCGCCCCGCTCCCTCAAGACACCCACATGCGCGGCGACACTTGCCTCCAGCGCGTCCAGATCATAGCCGCCCTCCAGCGCCGAGACCACCCGCCCCCCGGCATGGGTTTCGGCCAGGTCGCAGATCCGCCCGGTCAGCCAGGCGAAGTCCCGTTCGCGCCATTCGAGTTCCGCCAGCGGATCGTCGGCATGGGCATCAAATCCGGCCGAGACCAGGATCAATTCCGGCTCGAAAGCGGCCAGCCGGGGGAAGACGATCGTCTCGTAGGCGCGCCGCATTTCGGCCCCGCCTGAGCCGGGCTTGAGCGGCACATTCAGGATCTGGCCATGTGCGCCGCGTTCCCCGGCCGCGCCCGTGCCGGGCCAAAGCGGCATCTGATGGGACGAGACGAACAGCACCCGCTCCTCGTCCCAAAGCAGATCCTGCGTGCCGTTGCCGTGATGCACGTCGAAATCGACGACGGCGACCCGGAGCAACCCGTGATGGTCAAGCGCCCGTTTCGCGCCGATTGCGACGTTGCCAAACAGACAGAAGCCCATCGGCGTTTCGCGTTCGGCATGGTGACCCGGCGGGCGACAACCGACGAAAGCATTGGCCGCCCCGCCCTCCAGCACCAGGTCGACAGCGGCAGTCACCCCTCCAACCGCGTGGAGCGCCGCCTCAAGCGATTTGGGACCCATCCAGGTGTCGGGGTCAAGTTGCACCAGCCCGACATGCGGCGCGGCGGCGCGGATGCGATCGACGTAGCGCTGCGGGTGGCTGCGCAGTATGTCGGCCTCGGCGGCGGGGGGGGCTTCTCGCCGGTCGAGGTCCATGTCCGCAAGGGCGCGTTCGACCGCCTCGATCCGCGCGCTGCGTTCGGGATGATCCTCGGGCGTGCGATGCGAGGCAAAGCTCGGATGATGGAAACAGGCTGTGGTCAACGCGGCCCCCGACTCACATATCTTTCTTCTGTTCACAAATATCTCACGGGGGTGCGGGGGTGTGAAACTCCCGCTTCGACGCCCGCAAGTATCAGTCCGGGGCCAGCATATAGCCTTCGCCGCGCACCGTCTGAAGATAACGCGGCTGCTTCGGATCAGCCTCGATCTTGCGTCGCAGCCGGGTGATCTGCACGTCCACCGCCCGCTCCTGCGCTTGTCCTTCGTCGCGACCCAGATCGCCAACCAGCTTCTCGCGCGTCACCGCCTCGCCGGGCTGGGTGGCGAAGATGCGCATCAGTGCCGCCTCGGTCGCGGTCAGCCGGACCAGTTCCGTGCCATTCCACAATTCGCCGCGATCCACGTCATAGCGCACCTGCCCCAGATGAAGCACCTTCGGAACGGTCTCGGCGGCGCGCACCTGCGGCACTCTTCGCAGGATGGCGTTAATCCGCAGGAGAAGCTCCTTCGGCTCGAACGGCTTGGCGAGGTAGTCGTCGGCTCCGGCCTCCAGTCCCTCAATGCGGTTCTGCGTTTCGCCCTTGGCGGTCAGCAGCAGGATCGGAGTCATCAGGTGTTGCCGCAACGACTGGGTCAGGCTGATGCCATCCTCGCCCGGCATCATCACATCCAGCACGATGAGGTCGAACTCGAGCCCCGCCAGCAGTCGCCGGGCATGCGCTGCATCCCGTGCGCCGCTGACAAGAAAGCCGCTGCGCATCAGGAACTTCTGCAGAAGACCCCGGATGCGTTCATCGTCGTCGACGATCAGAAGATGCGGCTGCGGGTCGGCAGTCATGGCCCACTCTCCTTCAGGCCCTGATATTGCCGGCGCTGGTCGGGATCCATCATCGCCTCAAGTACCGTGCGGAAGCCTTTCACCGCCTCGGGCCCAGCGGCGCGATAGGCGGCGCGCATGCGCGCGCGCTGTGCATCCGAGAGCTCCCGCTCCAGCGCCGCACCCTTGTCGGTGAGGTAAAGATGCCGCTCGCGCTTGTCCTGCCGACCGACGCGACTGTCCACCAGACCATCCTCGATCAGGGTTCGCAGCACTCGGTTCAGGCTTTGCTTGGTCACGCCCAGGATCGACAGGAGGTTGTTCACCGTCGTCCCCGGGCTGCGATGGATGAAATGGATGGCCCGGTGATGCGCCCGACCATAGTCCATGCCTTCGAGAATGCGGTCCGGATCAGCCGTAAAGCCGCGATAGGCAAAGAACATCGCCTCGATGCCCTTGCGCAGCTGCTCGTCCGTAAGGAAAAGCAGGCTTTCGCCCCCGCCTTGCGCCGACTTGCCGTCCGCCATGCTGCCCCCGCGTCTGCTCATGGCCGTTCCGGCCCTTGAACCTCAAGTATCCGACGGCTCAGCCTCAAGGTCCAGCCCGAAGGCGGGCCGCGACGACCTGTCAGGGGGTATAGGCGCTCGGCAGTGCATCGCAATTGGGTGTTGATGGCCTTCCGGCAAAGCGCTCGGCGATCCATGCCAGAGCTGTCGGTGCCCCAAGCACCATGGCGCCGTCATGGTCCGCGCCGTCGACCACCCGAAACTCGAGGTCGTTGCCCCGGCTGCACAACTGACGCGCAAGCATATCTGTGGCCTGAGGAAAGACGGTGACATCCTTGTTGCCCTGAAGGATCAACGTCGGCACCGGGATCGTCTGCTCGCCGGGTTCGTTCAGGGCCGCCGCTTCGTAGAGGGGGTCGAAGTCGGGGGCAGGCAGGAACTGCTCGCTGGCGATGGCGGTCGACCAGTAGCCCTCCGTCAGTGCATGGGTCATGCACTGGACATGAAGCTGTGGAAGCGCCTGGATCGCCTGTTCCGTCAGGATGTGCGACAGGTCTATTTCGGGGTAAGTCCGCGCATAGGACGTCATCACATACATTGTGTAGGGCAGCGAGAGTTCCACTTTGCCCGACTTGCGAACCATCTCGATGCGGTCGGCAATCTGCGATCCCGGCGCCATCGCGATGTTGCCGACGAGGTCATACCCCGACCCGAGATAGTCCCGCGCTTCGGCCGAGGTGAAGAGGTCGGCATGACCCCCCTGCGAATGGCCCATGACGGCAAAGCGTGTCCCGATGCCGGGTTCCAGCACCCGCGCCGCTCTAAGCATGTCTAGGGCGTTCTTTCCGTTGGGCACCCCCTGAAGGAAGGGATGGAAGTCGCCGGTTCCCAGACCCTGATAGTCGGTCGCGACGATGGCATATCCCTGGGCCACAAACTGGTCGAGCAGCCCACGGATCACCTCGATGTATCCGTGCTCCGGCCCATTGGCATCGTCCCGCGAGGGGCCACAGACATTGGCCAGACCCGTCGTGCCGTGGGTCCAGACAATGACAGGCCAGCCGCCCTCGGGCGGAGCGCCCTTGGGAACGGAAACGGTCCCCGTGACCGCCACGGGCGCATCGAACGGATCCTGCGACTGATACATCACCAGGCTCGTGCGCGCCGCATCCGGCAAGGCCATGGTCATCGTCGGATCAAGGGGTCGGGCCTGCAGGACATCGCCCGCCTTGCCATTGGCCGGGAGCGTGGGCGCATCGTAGAAAGCCAGCCCCTGCGGGCTGGCCGCTACCCCCTCGGCCAGGGCGGGCCCAGTTGCCACCGTCAGCACGACGGCAAGGGAAAAGGCACGTGAAAGCGACATGTTGCGGCTCCGGTTCCGGCATTTGACGCGGACTCTGCCGCGCGTCAGGTCTGCCCGTATGTCGAGCATGGCGCAATACGGGCTTTCCCGTCGACCGGATCGCGAAACGCGGGATTTACGTCAGCTTTATTGACTTTCCAGGAATCAACTGATAGCTCGGCGATGATTTCGCGCAACTTTATGTCTGGTAATGACTCTGTTGGCGCAAGATTTGCAAATGCTACCGAGGTAGGAGCTTGAAATGGCAGGATATGACGATCGCGACGGCTGGATCTGGTTCGATGGCGCGCTGGTGCCGTGGCGCGATGCCAAGGTGCATATCCTGACCCACGCAATGCACTACGCCTCGTCGGTCTTCGAAGGCGAGCGCTGCTACAACGGCAAGATCTTCAAGGGCGTTGAGCATTCCAAGCGCCTGTTGAAGTCTGGTGAGCTTCTCGACATGCCGATCCCCTACACGGTCGAGCAGATCGAAGAGGCGAAATACGCCATGCTCAAGGCGAACGGCTGGACCGATGCCTATGTCCGCGCCCTCGCCTTCCGCGGGGCAGGTCCCGACATGGGCGTTTCCGCCGCGAAGAACCCCGTGCGGCTGGCCATCGCCGGCTGGGAATGGGGCGCCTATTACGGCGATGCCAAGATGAAGGGCGCCAAGCTCGACATCTCGAAATGGAAGCGCCCCTCACCGGAGACGATCCCTTCGGCCGCGAAGGCCGCCGGCCTCTACATGATCTGCACCATGTCCAAGCACGCGGCCGAGGCCAAGGGCTGCTCGGACGCGATGATGTTCGACTATCGCGGCTATGTGGCCGAAGCGACCGGCGCCAACATCTTCTTCGTCAAGAATGGCGAAGTACACACGCCGCTTCCCGACTGCTTCCTGAACGGCCTGACCCGCCAGACGGTGATCGGCATGCTCAAGGAGATGCAGATCAAGGTTCACGAACGGCACATCCTGCCGGAAGAGCTGGAAGGTTTCGAGCAATGCTGGCTGACCGGCACCGCAGCCGAAGTCACGCCCGTCGGCCAGATCGGCGATTACACGTTCGAGGTGGGCGAGCTGACCAAGCGCGTCGCCACCGACTACGAAAAACTCGTCCGGGCCTGACCGAGGCTCTCGACAGCAAGAACGATGCGGCCCGGATCGAAGGATCCGGGCCGATCTGCTCTTGGCCGGCGGGTGTCAGCCTTCAGCCAGGGTTTTGGCCAGTTCGCTATCACTCTTTCCGGCGGATGCAGCGATCTGGTGCAGGCTGACCTCCGGGTCGCCGACAGAAAATCCCGCTGCTGTCAGACGGCCCGTCAGATCGGCGGGCGTCAGGCCAAGAAGCGGCGCCACCTGCTCGACCGTGCCGCCCAGCATCTTTTGCGCCAAGACAAATTGCGGCGGCCCGCCCGCACCTTCACCTGAGATCGTCAGAAGAAACAGCGCCCCAGCGAGAGCGGAACCCGCCAAGGAAACCAGCATCGGCGCGCGGCGAAAATAGGTCATGAAGGCCCGCCAGTTCTTCCAGATGTGCAAGACGAAGGGCAGGATGACCACGAGGCTCAGCCATTCGTGCATCGGCCGAAACCCGGCTGGCCCGAAATGGAAGAAAAGCGCGATCCCGGTCCCCAGCGAGATCAGGAATAGCCCCGTGATAAGCGGAGCGGCATAGCGGTTGACGATAGCAGGCATGACGGTTTCCGGCTCTATAACTGTCTTGCCAAGTAGAACGTGAGCCAACCACAAATCCGTCGCCGCAGGGAAAGAAACTCCCGCCCGATGGCTGGGCGGGCGGGAGTTTCCTGCGCCTGAGCCGTGTCAGAGGCTGTCCCTTCTCAGCGGCGTGGTCGAACAGTGCAGCCCGCCACCGTTCTTGTGGACCGCTGCATAGGGCACGGTAACCCAGCTCAAGCCCGCCGCAGCCAGACGGTCGAGCGTGCGGTTGGTCGCCCCTTCCGGCATCAGCACCTTGCCCGGCGCCACGGCAAGCGAGTTGACGATCCACGGATCGTCGCCCGGATCGGTCTCGATATAGCGGATGCCGCGTTCGGTCAGCGCCTCGAGGAAGGAATAGGGCAGGCCCTGAGGATTGAGCAGCGCCAGGTCGCGGTCCACCATCAGGAAGCTGACGTCGATATGGATGTCGTAGCCCGCCAGGTCGACGACCAGCAGTTCGACGCCCTGACGCGCCAGCACCTCGCCGACCTGCGCCGCACCCTCGCGGTTCACCCGCACCCCGACACCGATCGCGCAGGTCTTCTCGTTCAGCCAGGTGAAGCTGCCGCCTTCCATGATGCCCGCGCCATTGATAGTGCGCAGAATCGGGATGCCGAGCTTCGCCAGCGTGCGCGTTACCGCCAGTTCCTCGCCCCGGCGGATGCGCGCACCCATGCGGCAGACGATGGCGCCGCCCTTGACCATGATCACCGGGTCGCGGGTATAGACCTGCTTCAGGCGGTTGCCCGCCTCGCCCTCCATGAAATGGACATTGATGCCCTCGGCCTGCAGCGCGGCAACGAAGCCGTCATGCTGGGCCTGCATCAGCGGAATGTCGGGCGGGGTGTCCGACTGGAAATACCAGCCAACCGCCGGATCGCCATAGGAACCGATCTCGGCAATGCGTTTCGCCGGGTCGACGACGGCCATTTCGGGCCCCGGACGGTGCATCAGGATATCGCGGATACGGCCGACATCGTTGTCGATGCCCCAAGCCTTGCCCCAGGTCGAAATCAACTCGCCCTCGTCCTCGAAGGCAGGGGTCGCGCCTGCAGCAAAGGTCTTGATGGTCTGCGTGTAGATCCAGTGAGGATTGGTCATGTCCGTCCCGCGGCTGAGTTCGCCGTCAAGCTTAATCAGCCGCGGAACCGGGTGCCAGCCGTCTTCGACGCCCCAAATGAATTGGTGGTCTCAGGCCGATCGGCCGCGCTCGATCTCGACGAATTCCCGGGTCTTCAGGCCGGCGAGGCGGGTCTGCTGCCGCGCGTGCAGCGCCTTTGTGGCGGGATGCGATCCCTCGTCGCTGTCCTGTCGCGCGATTGCGACATAGCGACTTAGCCGCGAACCATCATTGGTCCGCTCGTGATCCGCGAGATGACGGGTCATGGCCATTCCTCCGTTCGATGGAGCAACAGTAGGCCACGACTCACCCTTGTCTGAAAAGCCCACGGCGAAAAGACAGGCCGTTTCCTGCCTGCTGATCCTTCAGCCGCCGAGTCCGATCTTCGCGGGTTGTTCGCTGCCAGGCCCGAAGCGCCGGGGCAGAACCTTTGCCGGGGCATCCGTGTTCGCCTCAGCGCCGGTCGCCGCAAGCGCACTAGCCTTGAACGCCGAAATCCGTTCGGAAACCTGGTCCAGGGGAAGAAGCGCCGCGGCCGTCGCAAGGACCTGCACGACGACAATCGCCTTCAACGCCACGCCGAAGCCGCGGCCGGACTCCCTCCCGTAGAGCAGCTGGGCGCCCAATGCCGCGAAAGCGCCGCCGAGCAGCGCGAGAAGCAACAGCGTCGCCGCCGGAACTCGGGCTACCCCCTCCTCCGCGCGGCGTGCATCCAGGCGAAAGACCACCCAGGTCAGGATGTTGGCCAGCAAGAGGCAGCCGACCAGCCCCAGAAGCAACACATGTGCCTCTTCGGGTGAGGGTGTCTGGATCAGGGTGTCAGGGGTCATCGCTTCCATCCGCTCGCATCTGGTCTTGCCTTTATGTGCGTGGCAATCCCGGCGAAAATCGGGACAACCCCCGGCGGAGCTGCGGCAATCAGCCGTCCAGGCGACCGACGGCCCAGCGGGCGGCGTCCGCAACGGCCGGGTCCGGGTCACCAGTCAGCGCCGCCGCCACTGGCCGCAGTGAGGTATCGCCCGAGTTTCCAATCGCATAAAGCACGTTGCGGACAAACCGGTCGCGGCCGATGCGCTTGATCGGCGAGCCCGAGAAGCGATCGCGGAACGCCGCATCGTCCAAGCCCGCAAGCTCGGCCAAGGGAGGGGCGCCCACGCGCGCCGAATAGCCGGCATCCCGCGCCGCAGCCGCGAACTTGTTCCAAGGACAGACCGCCAGGCAATCGTCGCAGCCATAGATGCGGTTTCCCAACAAGGGCCGCAGCGTCGGGTCGACCGGCCCGCGATGCTCAATTGTCAGGTAGGATATGCAGCGCCGCGCGTCGAGCTGGTAGGGCGCAGGAAAGGCGCGCGTCGGACAAATGTCGAGACAGGCCGTGCAGCTGCCGCAATGGCTGGTCTCTGGATCGTCCGGCGGCAGATCGAGAGTGGTGAAGATTGCCCCAAGGAACACCCAGTTACCGATCTCGCGGCCAAGAAGGTTAGTATGCTTGCCCTGCCAGCCCAGGCCAGCCGCCTGGGCCAGCGGTTTCTCCATCACCGGGGCGGTATCGACAAAGACCTTGATCTCACAGGTTGTGCCCTCACGCGCTGCCTCCTCGATCAGCCAGCGCCCGACCCGTTTCAGCCGCCGCTTGACGAGGTCGTGGTAATCCTTCCCCTGCGCATAGACGCTGATCGCCCCGCGATCGCGGCATTCCAGAACCGCGAGAGGGTCGACTTCGGGCGCATAACTTTCCGCCAGCATCACCACCGAGCGCGCTTCGGGCCAAAGGGTCGTCGGGCTGCCGCGCCATTCGACGCGCTCAGCCATCCAGCCCATCTGCCCGTGCCGTTCCTCCGCCAGCCAGGCCTTCAGCCGACCCGCAGTTTCGGGCGCCGCGTCCGGCCGGCAGACGCCCATGCCAACGAATCCCGCGGTCCGCGCCTGCACCTCAAGCTTGGCCTTCAGGTCCGCACTCATCGCCGACCCGTGCTTCTTCTTGGCGAAAATACCCTCGGGGGTGAATTGGCCGACGGCCAAGAGGGGGCAGAAGGCCCCCTTGCCCGACCCGGATCAGAAGTCCAGGTCGGCATAATGCGCGGGCGGCGGAAAGCCCGGCACCTGATCCGCAAGAAGCGGCCGGAAAGACGGGCGTGACTTGATCTTCGCATACCAGTCCTTGACCGTCGCCGAACGGTTCCAGTCCACGTCCGAGATATAGTCGAGGCAGCTCAGATGCGCGGCGGCGGTAAAGTCCGCCAGCGTCATCTGGTCGCCTGCGAGCCATCTGCGCTGGTCGAGAAGCCAGCCAAGATAGTCGATGTGATACTTTATCTTGCCCGCGCCCATCTTGACGTTCTTCGAGTCCGGATAGCCGAGGCCCATCATCTTCTTGTTGACCCGCTCGTAAAGCAGCTTCGACGTCACCTCGTCGTGGAACTTGTCGTCGAACCAGGCACAAAGCCGGCGCACCTCGTAGCGGCCTTCCGGATCTCGGGGCATCAGCGCCGGGCTCGGCACCGTTTCTTCGAGGTATTCACAGATCGCCTGGCTTTCGGACATGACCCGACCCTCGATCCGCAGCACGGGTACCTTGCCGGCCGGGTTGCGGCGAAGGAAATCGGGGCTCGGCTCCCAGTAGCGTTCCTCGATCAGTTCCACTTCGATCTTCTTCTCGGCCAGCGTCAGGCGAACCTTGCGGCAGAAGGGAGAGAGGGGAGAGTGGAACAGTCGGTTCATTGTAATGCTCGTTTTCTGACCGTGCCGGTTCATGCCGTGACAGGCTGGGGATTTCAATCCTTCGACGCGGCATTCGGCTCAAAACAGCTTGCCCGCCCGTCGACCTGAATGGTGGCCGCCCCGTCCACGATCGAATTGGCACGGCGGCGCAGGTAGCTGGTCGGCTTGGCCGGGTTCCAGCGCTTGGGGTCGGGCAGGACCGCGGCCAGGCGGGCGGCCTGCACCGGCGACAGGTCGGCGGCGCTGACGCCGAAGTAATGCTGTGCCGCCGCCTCGACCCCGAAGATGCCTTCGCCGAACTCGGCGATGTTCAGATAGACCACAAGGATGCGGCGCTTGGTCCAGATCAGCTCAACAACCGGTGTGATCGAGGCTTCCAGCGCCTTCCTGACCCACGACCGCCCCTGCCACAGAAAGACGTTCTTGACTGTCTGCTGGCTCAACGTCGAGGCGCCGCGGTTCGCACCCCGGTCCACGGCATCGCGGATCGCCGCCATGTCGAAGCCCCAGTGCAGGCAGAAATTCGCATCTTCGGCCGCCACGACGGAACGGAACATGACCGGCGCGATATCGTCGCCGCCAACCCAGTCGCGCTCGATCCCGCCCAGCCGGATGCGCTCGCCGATCATGTATAGAGTGGTCGGCACCGGGACGAAGGCATAGATCAGCGTCAGCGCCAGGATCAGGCCGGCAAATCCCGCAAGGGCGCGCTTCGTCCAGAACCAGATCCGGCGCCACCGACCCTGGGGAGCGGCCTCCGCCTCAACGGATTTGGCCGGGCCCGCCTTCGCGGATCCGGCCTTGGACGAAGTCGATTTCTTGGGTGCGCTTCCCATCGCGGCAGAATGACCATGCCGCGCGCAGAAAGGTCAAGCCCGCTGAAGGTGTCAGGCGCCGGGGGTCGCCGCGTCGGGGCCGACAAAGGCCTTGAGCTTGTCTTCCTGCTCGGTCGACAGCGAGGTTTGCAGGACACGGCCCTTGTGCTTGAAGGCTTCCAGACCGGCCAGCACCTTGTCCCCCGTCATCTTGCGCACGAGCACACAGACAGCCGAGCCGCCATTGGGCAGCGAAGTGCCGATGTCCTTCATGAAGTTGTCGTTGATGCCGATATCGGTCAGATAGCCCGACAGCGCCCCGGCGCCCGCCCCGGCCGCGGCGCCCAGCAGCGGATTGAGGAACAGAAGACCGATCAGCGTCCCCCACAGCGCCCCACCCGCAGCGCCGGTCGCGGTCAGGTTCACCGCCTGGTGAAGGACAACCTTGCCATCGGACCCCTTGGTCACGACGACCACGTCTTCCATCTCGAGCAGGTATTCCTTCTGCAGTTTGACCAGCGCATCGCGCAGATCGAAGCCGGTTTTTTCGTCATCGAAAGCCACAACGATGAGATCGGACATGAGAACCTCCTATGAATAATCCCGCGCCAGATTGGCGCGGGATTGATACGGCAACAAGACGATTTGCTGTGACTCATGGTCTTCGGGGCTGCGCCGGCAGCGGTTTGCTGTCACCGACGGGTAACGACCACCTCGAGATAGTGGCTAGGCAGGACCACTCCGCCGTCGCCGGAGCGGTTGAACCGCCCAATCAAGGCGAGGATGTCGCGCTCGAGCGCCGACTGTCCTGACTCGGGCAGCGCCGCGAAGGCCTTGTGCAGCGGACCGTACCAGGTGCGGAACACGTCCAGCCAATGCTCGGGCGAGCGGTAGCGGAAGGTGAACTGCCGTTGCTCGGCACGGATCGTCCCGCCCGCCGCGAACAACTGCTCCAGCCGGTCGACGGTGCCCCAGAGCGCGGGCGACTTCACGCCCGGCATCGGCGGGATGTGCTGGCCGATGGTCTTGAAGAGCTGACCGATGAAGCTGTCGGGCGTCCAGTTCGCCAGCCCGATCTTGCCGCCCTTCCGGCAAACGCGGAGCAGTTCCGACGCCGCCTTGTCCTGATCCGGGGTGAACATGACGCCGAAGGTGGACAGCACGGCGTCGAAGCTGGCGTCGGCAAAGGGCAGCGCCTCGGCATCCGCAGGCGTGAACGTCACCTGCAATCCATCCGCCATGGCGCGGTCGCGGCCGCGCTCCAGCAGCGCCGGTACGTAGTCGGTCGAGGTCACGTCGCACCACCGCCGGGCGGCGGCGAGCGTTGCGTTGCCGTTGCCGGCGGCCACGTCCAGCACGCGGGAGCCGGCGCGAAGGTCCATCGCCTCGCACAGGGTTTCGCCGACGATCTGCAATGTGGTGCCGACGACGGCGTAGTCTCCCGATGACCAGGCGCCCTGCTGGCGCGCCTTCAGCGCGGCAAGGTCGGGGGTGGCGGCGGGTGAAATCGTGGTCTGCATTCTGTCTCTCCGATAATTGGTCCGGCCGGACCACGTCCGGCTTCCGGGTCTGAAAACGCCCGGCAAATCCCTACCGAAGGGAGAGCGCCGGCATCGGCACCCGCCCATTGGTCAGTCCTTGATTGGCGCGGGATCAGGATCGGCGACGATGGCACGCGGGCCTAGTGACGCAACTGTACCACCGCCGGTACAGAAGATGGAGCGTGCGGTGCGGGCGAGGCGCAGGCATAGCGGCTCCGCACCATCCACTCATCAATCGAGGCTGCAATCCCCGGATCGCCGATCAGCGTGATGCGATCGCGGCCGATCTCGCCCTGCAGGCTGCTGAAACCCATCCAGGCCGAGGTCAGCGCGCGCAGGTCGGCAGTGATGTAAAGATCGACGTCGTGCCCCGGATCGATCAGGCACAGATCGGTCGGCGTGCCCGGACGTGCGATCAGCCAGTAGTTCCGCTCGGCCGCAGGAAGTTCGGGAAAGATGAACTGAATCACAGACTTGCGCGCGCGCGGCAACGCCGCCGGATCAATCTTGCGGCGCATGTTCCACATCAGTAGCCGCGCATCCAGATGTTCGAGCGACACATCCTTGTCGACGTTGCGGTGCGCCCAGTTGCCCAAGGCATAGACGATGGGCTCAAGCTCATCAGCGATTTTGGTAGTGCGGTAGGTGATCTCGCCCGAACCGGGATTCTCATAGCGAGTGACCAGCCCGCGCTGCTCCATTTCTTTCAGGCGCTTCGACATCAGCGTCGGCGACATGCCGGGAACACCACGACGGATTTCGTTGAAGCGGGTGGAGCCGCTCCACATCTCGCAAAGGATCAACAGGGTCCAGCGCGGCTCGAGAACCTCGCAGGCCTTGGCAACGGGGCAAAACTGGTTGTAGCCGTCGTGGGACATGGCAGGGAAACTCCGAAAAAGAATATCGGAATTATCCGCCTGACCGTGGTCCTGCGTCCAGTACAGATAGTGTAGCGCGCCCGCCCCGTTGCGGGACGGGCGGCGCGACTCACTCCGCCGGAACCGCCTGCACCTCGTCGCTCAGCGGCGCGGGCAGGTGGGCGAGCATTTCCTTCGGGCAGACCTGCAGGAAATTCGCCCGTTCGGTCGACCAGTCCGCCAGGATCTCGGCGGCCTTCCGGCTACCGGTCTCGGCGAGGTGACGCTCAATCAGATCTTTCAGCTGCGCTTCCCAATGCGGGTGGCCGATACCGCAAGTAACAACGGATTCGAGGTTCATCATGTCCTCGGCCGTGCCCTTCGGGTCATAAACATAGGCCATGCCGCCGGTCATGCCCGCGGCGAAGTTCGCGCCGATCCGGCCAAGGATCACCGCGACACCGCCGGTCATGTATTCGCAGCCGTTCGAGCCGCAGCCCTCGACCACCACCTTCGCGCCCGAGTTCCGCACGGCGAACCGCTCGCCCGCGCGACCGGCGGCAAACAGGTGGCCCGCCGTCGCGCCATAGAGCACCGTGTTGCCGATGATGGTGTTTTCGCTTGCCACCAGCGGCGACGCCATCTGGGGATGGACCACGATCAGACCGCCCGACAGACCCTTGCCCACATAGTCGTTGGCGTCGCCCATCACCTCGATCTTCAGGCCCGGGGCTGCGAATGCGCCAAGCGACTGACCCGCGTTGCCGGTCAGCTTCACCGTCAGGTGGTCGGGTTGCAGGCTGTTCCGCATCCCGAACTTCCGCACGATATGGCTCGACGCCCGCGTGCCGATGGTGCGGTGCGTGTTCCGCACCGCGTAGCTGAGCTGCATCTTCTCGCCATCCTCGAAGAAGCGCGCGCCGTCGCGAATGATCTCGGCGTCGAGCGTATCCGGCACGGCATTGCGCGGCTTCGAACGGTCATAGGTGATCTTCTGCGACCCATCCACCGTGATGAGCAGCGGGTTGAGGTCCAGATCGTCGAGATGTGCCGCGCCCCGGCTGACCTGGGTCAGCAGGTCGGCCCGGCCGATGATCTCGTCGATCGAGCGCGCGCCGATGCTGGCGAGGATTTCCCGTACTTCCTGCGCGTAGAAGGTGATGAGGTTCACCACCTTGTCCGCCGTGCCGGTGAACTTCTGGCGCAGCGCTTCGTTCTGGGTGCAGACGCCGACGGGACAGGTGTTCGACTGGCATTGGCGCACCATGATGCAGCCCATGGCGATCAAGGCAGCGGTGCCGATGCCGTATTCCTCGGCCCCCATCATCGCCGCCATGACGATGTCGCGCCCGGTCCGCAGACCGCCATCGGTGCGCAGCGTCACCCGCTCGCGCAGGTTGTTCATCGCCAGCACCTGATGCGCCTCGGTCAGACCCATCTCCCAGGGCAGGCCCGCGAACTTGATCGAGGTCGCAGGCGAGGCCCCGGTGCCGCCGTTATGGCCCGAGATCAGGATCACGTCGGCCTTGGCCTTGGCCACCCCCGCCGCGATGGTGCCGACGCCCGAGGATGACACCAGCTTCACCGTCACCTTGGCGCGCGGGTTGATCTGCTTGAGGTCGTAGATAAGCTGCGCCAGGTCCTCGATCGAGTAGATGTCGTGGTGCGGCGGGGGCGAGATCAGCGTCACGCCCGGCGTCGAATGGCGCAGCCGCGCGATCAGCGCCGTCACCTTCATGCCGGGCAGCTGGCCACCCTCGCCGGGCTTGGCGCCCTGCGCCACCTTGATCTCCAGTTCCTCGCAGGCGTTCAGATATTCGGCGGTCACGCCGAAGCGGCCCGAGGCCACCTGCTTGATCTTGGCCGAGGGGTTGTCGCCGTTCGGCTCGGGCAGGAAATGCGCCGGGTCCTCGCCGCCCTCGCCGGAATCCGACTTCGCGCCGATCCGGTTCATCGCGACGTTCAGCGTCTTGTGCGCCTCGGGGCTGAGGGCGCCAAGAGACATGCCTGGCGTAACGAAGCGCTTGCGGATCGAGGTGATCGACTCGACCTCTTCGATCGGCACCGGCTTGCCGAGCGGCTTGATGTCCAGAAGGTCGCGGACATGGATCGGCGGGTTCGCCCGCATCGCGGCCGAATACTGCTTCCACAGGTCATAGCTCGCCCGGTCGCAGGCAGATTGCAGCATGTGCATCGTCTGCGCTTCCCAGGCGTGCTTCTCGCCCGAGCGGCGCGCCTTGTAGAAGCCGCCGATCGGCAGCACATCGGTGCCCGCGCGCCAGCCCTTGGCATGAACCTCTTCCAGTTTCTGCTCGATGCCGGAAACACCGATGCCCGAAATGCGGCTGTTCATGCCGGGGAAGTATTCCGCGACCATCGCGCGGCTCAGCCCAACCGCTTCGAAGTTCAGGCCGCCGCGATAGCTGGAGATTACCGAAATCCCCATCTTCGACATGATCTTGAGCAGGCCCGCGTCGATCGCATCCCGGTAGCGGCGCATGGCGTCGGTCAGGTTGCCGTCGATCAGGCCGCGGCTGATGCGGTCCGCGATGGAGTCCTGCGCGAGGTAGGGGTTCACCGTCGTCGCGCCACAGCCGATCAGCACCGCGAAGTAATGCGGATCAATGCATTCCGCCGACCGCACGTTGATCGAGCAGAAGGTGCGCAGGCCCTTGCGCGTAAGCCAGCTGTGAACGGCGCTGGTCGCGAGAATCATCGGCATGCCGACCTTGTCCGGCCCCTGATGCTGGTCCGTCAGCACCAGATGACCTGCACCCGACCGCACCGCATCCTCGGCCTCGGCACGGATACGCTCCAGCCCTTGATGCAGGTCATCGAGGCTTGGCCCGACCGGGAAGGTGCAGTCGATCAGCGCGACCTGCGGCCCGAACTGCTTGACCATCACGTCGAATTCGCTGTTCGCGATGAAGGGGCTTTCGAGCACCAGGATCTCGGTCTGGCTCGAATCCTCTTCCAGCACGTTCTTGAGGTTGCCGAAACGCGTCTTGAGGCTCATCACCCGGCTTTCGCGCAGAGAGTCGATCGGCGGGTTCGTCACTTGGCTGAAGTTCTGGCGGAAATAGTGGCTCAGTGGGCGATAGACGCTCGACAGAACCGCGGGCGGCGTATCGTCGCCCATGCTCGCCACCATCTCCTTGCCGTCCTCGGCCATCGGCGCCAGAACCTGCTCGAGATCCTCGAGCGTATAGCCGGCGGCGATTTGGCGCTTGCGCAGGTCCGCACCCGAGAAGGTAGCGTGTTCCGGGACGTCGCGCAGGAGCGCGTTCAGGTCGATGACCTTCTCGATCCACTCGCCATAGGGCTGGCTCGCCGCAAGACGGTTCTTCAGGGCGGTGTCGTGGTAGAGCTTGCCCTCGGTCATGTCGACGCCGATCATCTGGCCCGGCCCGAGCGCGCCCTTCTCACGGATCGTCGTTTCATCGACCGGCACCATGCCCGCCTCCGACCCCGCGATCAGCATCCCGTCGCCGGTCACGACATAGCGCATCGGCCGCAGGCCGTTGCGGTCAAGCCCGCCGCAGACCCAACGCCCATCGGTCATCGCCAGCGCCGCCGGGCCGTCCCACGGCTCCATGACCGAGTTGCAATAGGCGTACATGTCAGCCCAGGCCTTGGGCATCTCGCCCGTCATCTTCGACCAGGCTTCAGGCACGAGCATGGTCTTGGCCATCGGCGCCGAGCGGCCCGAACGCACCATCACCTCGAATACCGCATCGAGCGCGCCCGAGTCCGAAGTCCCTGACGGAATGATCGGCTTGATGTCTTCGGCCGCATCACCGAAGGCCGAAGAGGCCATGCGGATCTCGTGGCTCCTCATCCAGTTGACGTTGCCCTTCAGGGTGTTGATCTCGCCATTATGGGCGAGCATCCGGAACGGCTGCGCCAGCCACCACTGCGGGAAGGTGTTGGTCGAATAGCGCTGGTGGTAGATCGCGAAGGCGGACTCGAAGCGGTCGTCCAGCAGGTCGGGATAGAAGACCGACACCTGCTCGGCCAGCATCATGCCCTTGTAGATGATCGACCGGCAGGACAGCGAACACAGGTACAGCCCCTGGATCTGCGCAGCGATCGCCGCCTTCTCGATCCGGCGGCGGATGATGTAGAGCTCGCGCTCGAAGGTTTCCTGGTCGATCCCCTTCTCGCAGCGGATCAGAATCTGCTCGATCTCGGGCCGGGTCGCGTTGGCCTTCTCGCCCAGAACCTCGGTGTTCACGGGCACATGACGCCAGCCGTAGATGTAATGGCCCATCCGCAGCACTTCGGTCTCGACGATCGTGCGGCAGCGTTCCTGCGCCCCGAAATCGGTACGTGGCAGGAAGACCTGTCCGACCGCGATCAGCTTGTGCATGTCGGGCTCGTGCCCGGTGCGGCGCACCTGATCGTAGAAGAACTTGACGGGGATCTGGACATGGATGCCGGCACCGTCGCCGGTCTTGCCATCGGCATCGACCGCGCCGCGGTGCCAGACCGCCTTAAGCGCGTCGATCCCGTTCTGCACGACCTTGCGGCTTGGCTTGCCATTGATCGACACCACAAGACCAACACCGCAGGACGAGTGCTCATCCTCGGTCTTGTAAAGCGAATGCTCGTTCATGTAGGCGCGCTTTGCCTCTTCGGCGGCAACCCAGGCGTCATCATAGGTCATGGCGCATCTCCCTTCACAAAGAGGTTCTTCTGTTCGTATTCGGCCTGGGTCGCCCGGCGATGGTCGCCCTTGAGCTGGACCGAGGCCATTGCCCTGTCGGAATAGACTTCCGACCGCAGCGGCGCCGAAAGCTCTTCGTCGAAAAGCCCCGGCATCAATTCGTAGGTTGGGCTGAGTGGATCGGTGTTCCGCATCCACAGGTGGCTGCCGCAGACGCTGCAGAAGGCCCGCTCGGCAAAGCCGGATGAGGCAAAGCGCGTCACCGGTCCCGCCACCGTCACACCCGCCGCGTCAGCGTTGAAGCACAGGAACAGTCCGCCCGACCAGCGTTGGCACATCCGGCAATGGCAAGCGCCGGGCCGCGGATCATGCGCCCCCCCGACGGTGATCGTCACCGCGCCACACAGGCAATGTCCCGCCATCCCGCTCATTTCCGCACCGCTGCAGGCAATATCCCCGCCGCGCCGTCTGCGCGGGAGAGGACGGCATCACAGTCAAAAATCGGTTCGGTCGCGCGAAATCCAGGCTCGCCCGGAAAGATGAACTGCCGGGGGCTGCCGTCGACCGGTACACTGCCGTCCGGCGTCACCCATTCCGACGGACCCGAAAAGAACATCCGCCAGTCCGCCTTGATGTATTCGTTACCCTTGGCGCTGCGCAGGACAGAGCCGTCCGCCGCCATTTCGGAAAAGCTGAACTCGGTTTCTTGCAGATCAATCCCGTCGATCGTCACGCTGTTGCCGGTCAGCTTGTCGAAGCCGGTGACATGGCTGTGGCTGCCATCGTCCTTGGTCAGGTTGAAGTCGAAACTGTCGACGCCCTTGGACAGAAGCTCACTGAACGAGGCCGGATCAGCCGGATTTGTGTCGAGCGACTGACGGACAAGGGGAAAGAAGTCGAAGCTTTCCACCCACTGGGTTTCGGAATCGATATGGCTGACGAAGAAGATGCCTTCCTGGTCGAAATCCGCACGCCACTGGTCGCCGGCCGGATCGCCCTCGCAGCGGTAATGGTTTGCGACGACGCAACCGCGCGACTGAACGGTCATGAACACGCTGCACCCTTCGGGCGGGTCGAACAGTGCCCCGTCAGGCGTCGCACTGGGCGCCTGCGCCAGGACCGGGGCGGCAACCGATATCGCGGCAGCAAGGCTGACCCATCCGGCGGCGCACCGGCCCGTCCGCTGTTCCCGTCTGCCCATGGCTGCCATTTCGATCTCCGTCGCGACCTGAGCCTATTCCGCCGCGACCTGCGCGGGCTGAGCAATATAGTCCAGGATTGCATCCGCTGCCTCGCGCCCGTCGCGGATCGCCCAGACGACCAGGCTTGCCCCGCGTACGATGTCGCCAGCGGCAAAGACCCCCGCCAAGCTGGTCTGATGCGTGCGGAAGTCGGCCTTGATCGTCCCCCAGCGGGTTACCGTCAGGTCCGGAACCCCCCAGAGTGTCGGCAGTTCCTCAGGCTCGAAGCCCAGGGCCATGATCGCCAAGTCGGCCGGTTCCACATAGTCCGCACCCTCGATGACCTCGGGCATCTGGCGGCCGCTTGCATCCGGCGAGCCAAGGCGCATTCGCTGGACCATCACGCCGTCCACCATCTCCCCGCCGCTGAATCCGCGCGGTGCCGACAGCCAGACGAACTCGACGCCTTCCTCTTCGGCATTCTGCACCTCGCGCTGTGACCCCGGCATGTTGGCCCGGTCGCGCCGATACAGGCATTTGACGCTGAGCGCGCCCTGACGGATCGCGGTACGCACACAGTCCATCGCCGTGTCGCCGCCGCCGATCACCACCACGCGCTTTCCGCGTGCATCAAGGTCCCCGTTGTCGAACGAGGGCACGTCATCGCCGAAGCTCTTGCGGTTGGACGCAGTGAGATAATCAAGAGCGGCAACGATCCCGCGGGCGCCGACCCCCGGCGCCTGGATGTCGCGCGCCTTGTAGACGCCCGTCGCGATCAGCACCGCGTCGTGCTGCCCGCGGATCGCGTCAAAGGTGATGTCCGTTCCGACGTTGCAGTTCAGCACGAAGGACACGCCGCTGCGTTCCAGCTGCTCGATCCGCTGCATCACGACGGGCTTTTCCAGCTTGAAGCCGGGAATGCCATAGGTCAGAAGCCCGCCCGCGCGATCGTAGCGGTCATAGACAGTGACCTGCACACCCGCCCGACGCAGACGGTCGGCCGCTGCGAGCCCGCCCGGTCCGGCGCCGATGATGCCCACGCTTTCCGCACGTTCCAGAGCGGGACGGATCGGGACAACCCAGCCATTTTCCCAGGCCGTATCTGTGATGTATTTCTCGACCGAGCCGATGGTCACAGTGCCGTGACCCGATTGCTCGATCACGCAATTGCCCTCGCAGAGACGATCCTGCGGGCAAATGCGGCCGCAGATCTCGGGGAAGGTGTTGGTGGCCTGGCTGATTTCGTAGGCCTCTTTCAGGCGGCCTTCGGCGGTCATGCGCAGCCAGTCAGGGATGTTGTTGTGCAGCGGGCAATGGCTTTGGCAGTAGGGCACGCCGCACTGGCTGCAGCGGCCCGCCTGCTCGGCCGCCTTGGCATCCGCAAACTCGCGGTAGATTTCGTGGAAATCCTGGGCGCGGAGATTGGGCGGACGCTTTTCGGGCATCTCCTTCGCGACGGTCACGAATTGGAGCATGCGTTGCTTCGCCATGGCTGCGCCTCCCAAAGTGCTGCGGGTGCGCCTTCATACGGCAGGGCGATCAGGAATAAAAGTCAATTGTACTGACCTAATTCTCGCTTTTCTGCGTCTCTTTGAGAATTTTCTGGTATGGAGTGCTGATTTTAGGTCAGCTAGAGTTACCTATACTCTTAGTGACCCATCACGAGCCCGATCAACGCTAGGGAGCCAATGATGATTCGCCACCAGCCGAACAGCGCATATCCGTGCTTGCTGACATAGCTGAGCAGCCATTTGACCACGAAAAGGGCAGTTATGAAGGCCATGATGAAACCGACGGCAATGTCAGACATGCCGGCGAAGTCCAGTGCATGGCGGTTCTTGAACAGATCCAGCGCCACGGCGGCGACCATCGTCGGCATCGACAGGAAGAACGAGAATTCGGCCGCGGCCCGTTTGCTTGCCCCCAGCCACAGCGCGCCGACAATAGTTGCGCCTGACCGAGAAACGCCCGGAATCATTGCGAGGCATTGGAACAGCCCAATCCTGAACGCCATGCCGAAACGAAACTTCATCGCATCTTCGACTTTGGGCTCTCCGGCGAGACGATCGACGAACAACAAGATCACGCCGCCGACGATCAGCATGACCGCGATCAGGACCGGCGTTTCGAACAGGACCTTCTTGATGAAGTCGTGCGCCGCAAGCCCGATCACGACAGCCGGCAGGAATGCCACCAGAACCGCGACGATGAAGCGCTGAGCGTCGGCATCGTGGGGGGCCCGACGGAACAGGTCGAACAGCTTGTGGGCATAGACACTAAGCAGCGCCAGGATTGCGCCCAACTGGATGACGACCTCAAAGGTGTCACCCGAACTCTTGAAGCCAAGGAAATGCGCCGCAAGCAGCAGATGCCCGGTCGAAGAAACGGGAATGAACTCGGTCAGCCCTTCGAGCATCCCGAGAAGGGCGGCGACCAGCGTGGTCGACTCCGGCATGGTCACCTCGTCTTGTCAGGTTCGTCTCAGGCCTTGCGAAGGTTCTTCGCGGAGTCCCTGATGGCCGCATACTGCCCCGACGGCCGGTAACGCCACAGGTATTCCGGGGCGATGGCGTTGAATGACGCAGCTGTGATGCCGAGGTCGGCCAGACCTTTCGCATTTGCAGCAACCACATTGTCATGTGCCAGATTTCTGACCTGATCGAGGGTCAGCGTCTTGTTCTTGACCAGGCCGAGCGTAACGAACTGAAGGGCATCCAGAGCAAAGCCCATGATCCGCCCGGCGACGAACGGCAGGTTCAGGATCAGCCGCCGCCGCTGCACCACGTCGAGCATCTGTTTCATATGCTCGCGGAAGGTCGCAACTTCCGGTCCGCCAAGTTCGTAGATCCCGGGAACGGCCTCACCAAGGACGCCTTTCACTGCCGCTTGCGCGACATCGTCGACATAGACGGGCTGGAACTTCGTGTTGCCGCCGACGATCGGCAGGATCGGGCTGAGGACGGTCATGCCGGCGAAACGGTTGAAGAACTGGTCTTCTGGGCCGAACACCACCGAGGGGCGCAGGATCACGGCCGAGGGGAAGGCTGCGAGAACGGCAGACTCGCCTTCCGCCTTGGTCCGCGCATAATTGCTGTCGGACTTCGCATCGGCGCCGATGGCCGACACATGAACCAGCTTCCCAACGCCAAGATCCATCGCGATACGGGCGATGCGGGCCGCACCTTCGGTCTGGACGGTATCGAACCTGTTCGCCCCGGCTTCGGCCAGGATGCCCACGCAGTTCACAACGGCATCGGCGCCAAGCATCACCGCCCGGACCGAGGCATCGTCGCGCACATTGCACAGAACCGGCTCGACCTGGCCGACGACGCCATAGGTCTTGACGAACAGCGCGTCGTTCGGGCGGCGGCAGGCAACCCGAACACGCCAACCCTCCTGCGCCATGCGCCGCGCGATGTAGCGCCCGATGAAACCCGAACCGCCATAGATCGTGACGAGCTTGCTCATCTGCCGCGCCCTCTTGGAATTGCTGCAAACCTGCCCCCGGGAATAGCTTTTCACTCTTGCGGGAACAAGCCGCATTTGGCGCGACGTTTTTTCCTCTCGCCCCGTTGACACCGACATTCGGCATGGATACATCGCCCGTCACGACACCTGCCCAGGTGGCGGAATTGGTAGACGCGCTGGTTTCAGGTACCAGTGTTGCAAGACGTGGAGGTTCGAGTCCTCTCCTGGGCACCAAATATCAAAAAGGCCCCGCGGTCGCGGGGCCTTTTGCTTTTCGGGGATGCGGCCCCATTGCATGGCTCCGCCGACTGCGGCTGTCGGCTTGTAACCTACGTCCCTGACGAGTTTAGTGCCTGTGAGAGGCAGTGTTCGTCTCAAAGCTCACAACTGGCGACCGGGTGCAGACTCAGGGGCGATTGTCAGTAGTTCATCTGCCCGAGCCGGCATTGGCGGACCGCAGACAATCGCAAAGAAGTGGCCTCGCCTTGGGCAAGCTCCAACTCTACCGACAAGAGACGACGATCCGAGGTCCGCAGATGCAAGGACTCTCAGGTCAGCGCCAGAAGCTTCGAAATTCCCACAGGCGGTTCGGCGCAGAAGGACAACAGATACATTCGCCGGGCAAGCCCGCCCCGGATTCGGGCAATCTGGGCCGCTTCCCCAGCGATCCGCCGCCGCAAGAGTGGATCGGTCGTCCCGGTTCCGGCCAGCGACCGATTCACCACCCAGGCCCAGGGGTCGATCTTGGCCCGGCTCAGGTCGTCCTGGAGGCTGGCGGCCTCGGAAACCGGTGTCGTCTCGGGCAGGGCAACGATGATGACCTTGGTGTAGTCCGGGTCTTGCAGGCGCATCAATGGCGTGACGATCCGTCCCGGCACCTGCCCCATGTCCTGCGTCATCTGACGGTGATAGGCGCCGGTTGCGTCCAACAGAAGCAAGGTGTGCCCCGTGGGTGCGGTATCCATGACCACGAAGGCCCCCCGCGCCTCGGCCACGATGCGCGAAAAGGCGTGGAACACCGCCACCTCTTCGGTGCAGGGCGAAGCGAGGTCTTCCCGCATCAGTGCCCTGTCTGCCTCATCAAGGTCGCGACCCTTGGTCGCCAGCACCTTTTCGACATAGCGCGCGGTTTCGGCCACCGGGTCGATGCGATCGACGGTCAGGCCATCCAGCATGCCGTCCACGACCAGCGAGACGTGGGCCGCTGGATCGGTCGTCGTCAAATGAACCTTGTGCCCGCGCTTCACCAGGCCCACCGCAATGGCGGCAGCGACGGTGGTCTTGCCGACACCGCCCTTGCCCATCACCATCACCAGGCCCCGCCCGGCCTGCGCCAACTCATCCACCATCGTCCCAAGTCCGGCCGCGTCGATCCCGGTCGGATCGACCGCAGTCGCGACCGGGGATTCGTCATGAAAGAGCGCGCGCAGCGCCGGCAGGCCCACCATGTCGAACGACCGCAGCGGCACTTCCTGGCGCGGCAGGCTCGTCAGGTTCGCGGGCAGCGTCGCGATCACTGACGCGTGGTCGTGGGCCAGCCCTTCAGCCACCTTGTCGCCAGCGGCCGAAACGTGGAAGACGCCGTTGATGACCAATCGCTGATTGCCCAGGCCAAGGGCCCGCAACTCGTCCGAGGTCCGCGCCGCCTCGCGCACCGCGCCGCGATCCGCCCGCGTCACCAGCAGGATTTCCGTCTGCGCCGGATCAGACAGAGTCTCGAGAGCCAGCTTGAACCGTTCCTCCTGCATCTTCAGCCCTGAATGCGGCCCGAGGCAGGATGCGCCCCTGTCATTGCCCTTCAGGAAGCCCGTCCAGGCCCGAGGCAGGCTGAGCAGCCGCAGCGTATGCCCGGTGGGTGCGGTGTCGAAGACCACATGGTCAAAGCCTGCCGCCTCACCGGCGAGAAGGCCGACGAACTCGTCGAAGGCCGCGATCTCAATGGTGCAGGCTCCGGAAAGCTGCTCGCGAACCGTAGCACGGTCTTCCTCGGTGGCGCCGGGCTCCATCTGATCGAGGACGCGGGTGCGGTAGTCCTCGGCAGCCTTGTCTGGGTCGATGTTCATGGCGAAGAGGTTCGGTGCACCGGGAACTGCCTTCGGCTCGTCCGACAGCGCCACACCAAGCATCTCGTCCAGGTTAGAGGCCGGGTCCGTGCTGACCAGAAGCACCCGCTTGCCGCGATCCGCCAGCGAGAGGGCCAGCGCGCAGCTCAGCGAGGTCTTGCCGACCCCACCCTTGCCCGTGAAGAAAAGATAGCGCGTCGGACTGGCAAAGACGGCTGGAGATGACACCGGAAAACCTCGAGTTTAATCCCATGGGATGATCAGCGGATTAGATAGCGGCTGACGATGACATAGATCAGTTGCGGGCTTGGATGCTCTTTACCCATATCTCGTCGGGTTCCGAAATCTAGCAGCGGAACGAAAAAGGCCGCCCCGAACGGGACGGCCCCTTGCCGAAAGCAATCGGCGATACTCAGCTTTTCTTGCTGTCCCAGAAGCCCTTCACCTTCGAGAAGAAGGACGACCCCTCCGGGTTGTTTTCGCGGCTGAGCGATTCGAATTCGCGCAGCAGTTCCTTCTGGCGCGAAGTCAGATTGACCGGCGTCTCAACGGCAAGCTCGATCAGCATGTCGCCCGATCCGCCACCACGCAGGGCAGGCATGCCCTTGCCACGCAGGCGCATCTGCTTGCCGGTCTGGCTGCCCGCCGGCACTTTGACCCGGCTCATGCCGCCGTCAATCGTCGGCACCTCCACCTCGCCGCCAAGGGCGGCCGTGGTGAAGCTGATCGGAACGTGGCAGTACAGGCTCGTGCCGTCGCGCTGGAACAGGGCATGATCCTTCACCTCGATGAAAATGTAGAGATCGCCTGAGGGCCCACCACGCAGCCCTGCCTCGCCTTCGCCAGCCAGACGGATGCGTGTGCCGGTTTCCACCCCTGCAGGGATGTTGACCGACAACGAGCGTTCCTTCTCGACCCGTCCGGCCCCGTTGCAGACCTTGCAGGGGTTCTTGACGATCTGGCCCATGCCGCCGCAGGTCGGGCAGGTTCGCTCGACGGTGAAGAAGCCCTGCTGGGCGCGAACCTTGCCCATGCCCGAACAGGTCGGGCAAGTGACCGGCTCGGCGCCGCCTTCCGCCCCGCTGCCGTGGCAGGCGTCGCAGGTGACCGAGGCGGGCACGTTGATCGTCTTCTGGATGCCTGAATAGGCCTCTTCGAGTGAGACGCGCATGTTGTAGCGCAGGTCTGACCCGCGTTGCGCGCGGGATCGGGCCTGACCGCCACCGCGGCCGCCCATGAAATCGCCGAAGAGATCCTCGAAGACATCCGAGAAGGCCGAGGCAAAGTCGCCCTGTCCGAAGCCGCCACGCGGACCACCGCCGCCACCGCCCATACCACCTTCGAAGGCTGCATGGCCGAAGCGGTCATAGGCCGCCTTCTTGTCGGCATCCTTGAGCACGTCGTAGGCCTCGTTCACTTCCTTGAACTGGGCCTCGGCCTGCGGATTGTCAGAGTTGCGGTCGGGGTGAAGCTCTTTGGCCTTCGTGCGATAGGCCTTCTTCAGCTCTTCCGCCGATGCCCCCTTGGAGACTCCAAGCACTTCGTAATAGTCGCGCTTTGCCATGGCAAAACTCCCTGACTGAACCGGAGAAGGGCGGCCCGTTGCCGGACCGCCCCTCTTAGGTTCTGCGCGGTCTTACTTCCGCTTGTTTTCCCCGAGATCCTCGAAGTCGGCATCGACGATCTCGTCATCCACATCGCGAGGACCATCCTCGGCGCCTTCACCCTCGGCCTGGCTGGCCTTGTAGATGGCTTCGCCAAGTTTCATCGCGGCCTCGGTCAGGTTCTGGATGCCGCCACGGATCTTGCCCGGGTCTTCCGACTTGAGGGCCTCTTCCAGCGCACCCATGGCAAGCTCGATGGCCTCGACAGTCGACGGGTCGACCTTGTCGCCATGCTCTTCGAGCGACTTCTTGGTCGAGTGCAGCAGGCTTTCACCCTGGTTCTTGGTCTCGACGAGTTCACGCCGTTTCTTGTCCGACTCGGCATTCGCCTCGGCGTCCTTGACCATCTTTTCGATCTCGTCATCCGACAGACCGCCGGACGCCTGGATCGTGATCTGCTGGGTGCGGCCCGTGCCCTTGTCCTTGGCGTTGACCGACACGATGCCGTTGGCGTCGATGTCGAAGGTCACCTCGATCTGCGGCACGCCACGCGGCGCCGGCGGGATCTGTTCCAGGTTGAACTGGCCCAGCATCTTGTTGTCGGCCGCCATCTCGCGCTCGCCCTGGAAGACGCGGATCGTCACGGCGTTCTGGTTGTCTTCGGCCGTGGAGAAGATCTGCGACTTCTTGGTCGGGATCGTGGTGTTGCGATCGATCAGGCGGGTGAACACGCCACCGAGCGTTTCGATGCCGAGCGACAGCGGGGTCACATCGAGCAGGACGACGTCCTTGACGTCACCTTGCAGCACGCCGGCCTGGATCGCCGCGCCAAGCGCCACGACTTCGTCCGGGTTCACGCCCTTGTGCGGCTCTTTCCCGAAGAACTTCGTCACCTCTTCGATGACTTTCGGCATCCGGGTCATACCGCCGACCAGAACCACCTCGTCGATGTCGCCCACGGTCACACCGGCATCTTTCAGCGCGGCCTGGCAGGGTTTGATCGAGGCCTTGATGAGGTCGCCGACAAGGCTTTCCAGCTTGGCGCGGGTCAGCTTGACCACCAGGTGCAGGGGCTGCCCGGTGTTCTTGTCCATGCTGATGAACGGCTGGTTGATCTCGGTCTGCTGGCTGGACGACAGCTCGATCTTGGCCTTTTCAGCCGCTTCCTTCAGGCGCTGGAGCGCCATCTTGTCGAGCGTAAGGTCGACGCCGTGTTCCTTTTTGAACTCGTCGGCGAGGTAATTGACGATGCGCATGTCGAAGTCTTCACCGCCGAGGAAGGTATCCCCGTTGGTCGATTTCACTTCGAACAGGCCGTCGTCGATCTCGAGAATGGTGATGTCGAAGGTACCGCCGCCAAGGTCATAGACCGCGATCGTCTTCGTTTCCTTCTTGTCGAGACCGTAGGCCAGCGCAGCCGCCGTCGGCTCGTTGATGATGCGCAGCACTTCGAGACCGGCGATCTTGCCGGCGTCTTTCGTCGCCTGACGCTGGGCGTCGTTGAAATAGGCGGGAACCGTGATGACGGCCTGCGTCACCGGCTCGCCCAGATAGGACTCCGCCGTTTCCTTCATCTTCTGCAGGATGAAGGCCGAGATCTGGCTGGGCGAGTATTTCTCGCCGCGCACTTCGACCCAGGCGTCGCCGTTACCGCCGTTCACGACGTGGTACGGCAGGTTCTTCTTGTCCTTGGCGATCATGGGGTCGTCGACCCGGCGCCCGATCAGGCGCTTGACCGCAAAGACGGTGTTCGTGGGGTTGGTGACCGCCTGGCGTTTTGCCGGCTGGCCGACCAGACGTTCGGTTTCGGTGAAACCGACGATGGAGGGGGTGGTGCGGGCGCCTTCCGAGTTTTCGATGACCCGCGGTTGAGCGCCATCCATGATGGCTACGCAGGAGTTCGTCGTCCCGAGGTCGATCCCGATGACTTTGGCCATATTCTGCTACCTCTTCTTTCGGCGATGTTATGGGGGCAAGACCCGTTGCGGCTTCCCGTCCCCGATCCCAATTCTGACCGGGAAGGGCGGCCGCCCGCCCCGGCTTCGAGGGGTATATAAGAGGGGGTCTTGGGCCCTGCAAGCGTCACAGAGCCGTGATTTTCGGGGAATTTGATCAGGATGGCATGCATGAACGATCGCGTTGAACCAGGCCTTCGGATTGCGGGCTTCGATATCTATCCGGCCCTGCTGGCCCCTGCTGATCAGGCCGCTATGGTCGAAGGCCTGCGGCTTGTCGTGGCCGCCGCCCCCTTGGTTTCGCCGGTCACGCCGGGCGGGCGGCAAATGAGTGTGCGGATGACCGCTGCGGGCCGGTTGGGCTGGATCACCGACCGCAAAGGCTATCGGTATTCGCCCACGCATCCCCGGGGAACGCCCTGGCCCGATATTCCAGATCAGGTGCTGTCCGTGTGGGACAAGGTGACGGGCCTGGCGCGGAAACCCGATTGCTGTCTGGTGAATTTCTATGGGGAAGGTGCACGGATGGGACTGCACCAGGACCGCGACGAAGGAGATTTCAGCTTTCCCGTCGTCTCGATCTCGCTGGGTGACAGCGCCCTGTTCCGTATGGGCGGCACAGACCGCAAAGAACCGACACGCAGCTTGTGGCTGTCATCGGGGGATGTCGTGGTCATGGGCGGCCCGGCGCGGCTGGCCTGGCACGGGATCGACCGTGTGCGCCACGGATCATCGACCCTGCTGCCGCAGGGCGGGCGGATCAACCTGACCTTGCGGGTGGTCGACCCTGCGCCCTAGTTGCTGCTGGCGTTCCAGCTGGCGGAGGCATGCCGGCGGGTGAAGTTTTCTAGCAGCAGCCCAACCATGAAGCAGGCCAGCGTGACCTTCAGCGGATAGGTCAGATTGGTATTCCGCGGTGTGTAGTTCAGAAAGACATAGCCGCGCGACTGGTCAATGATGTGGAACAACGGATTCCACCAGAACATGACCAGCATCGTGCTCGACAGGGTATTTGCCAGAAACATCTTGCCCGAAAACAACAGGTTCAGCCGCTGGAAGATCGTCGCCGCGATCCCGAACAGGTTCGGCGACCAGGGCTTGGCGGCAAGGAACACCATTCCGACGGAAGTGCCCCAGATCCACGCCATCAGCAGCGTCAGCAGCGCACCCACAGGCTCATCTATCGTGATCGGATTGAACACGACATCGTAGAAGAACAGGATCACGCCGGCTGAAAGGATCTGGATATAGAGCGAAGACAGCGCCGCCGCACCGATCGAGACAAAGGTGTTCATCGGGGCGTGCTTCATCATCTGCGAGGTCGAGTTTTCGGCCCCTGCGACCGCCCCCATTGTCTTGCTGAACGTCATGAACATGAAGACGCCGGTCATCGTGTAAAGCATGAAGTCGCCGCGCACCGCTGCCCGCCGCATCCCAAGCATGCTCATGGCAAAATAGAGCAGCAGCACGAACAGCACCGACTGCGTGATGTTCATCAACAGGCCGAAGGCAGCGTTGCGATGCGACTTGCGCAACCGGCGCACCGCGACATGGAACGTGACCTCCATCATCCCAAAAGCGGAACGCAGGCGTGACGGTTTCGTCGGAGTGCGGAACATGCCTGACTGCTTCCTCGGGGGCGATGGCTTCGCCACAATCTGCGCAGGGAAATCTTGCCGTTCCCTTTGCGGCCCATCATAAGAATATGCCGCAATTATTCAACTGTGGCGACTGGACAGGACTGGAGACCGCAGATGGATCATGATCGCTTGCTGACAGTGATGCGCCGACTGGCGCTTGAAGCGGGCGACCGGATCATGGCGATCTACGAAGGCCCGGATTTCGAGGTCAAGGCAAAGTCCGATACCAGCCCTGTCACCGAGGCGGATGAAGCCGCGGATGCCCTGATCTCTGCCGGGCTACAGGCCGCCTTTCCCGACCTGCCGCTTATCACCGAAGAGCAGTCGGCCTCGCACGGCCTGTCCGCCTCGACCTTCCTGATCGTCGATCCGCTGGACGGCACCAAGGAATTCGTCCAGCGGCGCGGCGATTTCACCGTCAACATCGCCTATGTCGAGGAAGGCGTTCCGGTCCGCGGCGTCGTCTATGCCCCGGCCAAGGGGCGACTGTTCTATACCCTCGCCGATGGACGCTCAGTGGAGGAGGCCGCCCCGCATGACCGCGACCGCCCCGGCCGACTGACGGACCTGCATGTGTCGCGCCCCGACAATGCCGCGCTCATGGTGGTCGCGTCGAAATCGCACCGTGATCAGGCGACGGATGACTACATTGCAAGATACAGCGTCCGCGACATGACCAGCGCCGGATCGTCGCTGAAGTTCTGCCTTGTCGCCACCGGGGAGGCGGATCTGTACCCCCGCCTCGGGCGAACGATGGAGTGGGATACGGCCGCTGGCGATGCCGTGTTGCGAGGGGCTGGAGGGGTGGTCGTGCGCTTTGACACACATGAACCGCTCACCTACGGCAAGGCTGGATGGGACAACCCCTTCTTCATCGCCTTCGCGCCGGGAGTGGAGCTGAAGAAATGAGTGTGCTGATCGCCATTCCGGCCCGTTACGCCTCGACCCGTTATCCAGGCAAGCCGCTGGTCGAGCTGAAGGGGCCCGACGGCGCCACCAAGAGCCTGATCCGCCGAAGCTGGGAAGCCGCCTGCATCGTTCGCGGCGCGGATCGGGTGGTCGTGGCCACGGATGACGACCGCATCCGCGATCACGCCGAAGCCTTCGGTGCGGAGGTGGTCATGACCTCGTCCAACTGGCGGAATGGAACCGAACGCTGCGCCGAAGTTGCGGCGCGCCTCCCGGGTTATGACATCGTGGTGAACCTTCAGGGCGATGCGCCCCTCACCCCGCCCTGGTTCATCGAGGACCTGATTGCGGGCCTGCAAGCCGCGCCCGATGCGGATGCGGCGACCCCGGTCCTGCGCACCGATGGCCGGGCGCTGAACGGCTTTCTCGCCGACCGCCGGGCGGGCCGTGTCGGCGGGACGACCGCCGTCTTTGGATCGGGCGGACGGGCGCTCTACTTCTCGAAAGAGGTCATCCCCTTCACCGGTCAGACCTATGGCGACCACGACGCGACGCCGGTGTTCCATCATGTCGGCGTTTATGCTTATCGTCCCGCCGCACTTCAGGCCTATGCCGATTGGGACCAGGGCCCGCTCGAGCAACTGGAGGGGCTTGAGCAGCTGCGCTTCCTCGAACATGGGCGCAACGTCCTGTGTGTCGAAGTGCAGGCCCGGGGCCGGCTGTTCTGGGAGTTGAACAATCCTGAAGATGTCGCCCGGATCGAGGCGATGCTTGCCGAAATGGGAGGCGCATGACCGAAACGCCGGTCAGCGTCATCGTCGTCAGCCGTCACCGGACGGAGTTGCTTCTTCGCTGCCTCGACGCTTTGCGCCTGCAGGACCATCCGGAGATGGAGATCATCGTCGTGGCCGATCCTGCGGCAGCGCACGCCGTCGCCGCACGTGGTCTTCCGCTGAAACTGGTCGCCTTCGACGAAGCGAACATCGCTGCCGCACGAAATGCCGGACTCGCCCTGGCCGCGGGCGAGATCGTAGCCTTCATCGACGACGATGCCGTGGCAGAGCCGAGCTGGCTGCGGCTGCTGACCATTCCTTTCGACGATCCTACGGTCAACCAGGCAGGCGGCTTTGTCCGCGGTCGTAATGGCATTTCGTGGCAGTGGCGCGCGATGGAGGTCGACAGCAGCGGACAGGATCACCCGATGGAAGTGCCGGAAACGGTCAGTCTTCATCGCGGCTCCGGCCGTCGCGCGATCAAGACCCAGGGCACAAATTGCGCCTTCCGCGTTGAGACGCTGCTGGCTGCCGGAGGGTTCGATCCCGCCTATCGCTTCTTCCTGGACGAGGCGGACGTGAACTTGCGCCTTGCGGAACGGGGTGGACTGACGGCGGTGGTTCCGTCGGCCATCGTCCAACACGGGTTTGCGGCAAGCGAACGACGCCGCCGGGATCGGTCACCTCTCGACCTGCACGAGATCGGGGCCAGTGCCGCCGTCTTTTCGCGTCGCCACTCACCGGAAGATGCTGATCGGGCCCTTGATCGGTTGCGTCGGAACCAGCGCAACCGCCTGATCCGCCTGATGGTCAACGGCGCGATCGAACCGCGCGATGTCGAACGGCTCGCCGCTTCACTTGAGGCGGGGATTGCCGAAGGGATGGCTCGACAGCTTCAGGTGCTGCAGCCGCTTGAGGCGCAATCGTCGTCTTTCTGCCAGATGACGGAGGCCGGACCGCGCGAATGCGTGCTGCTGTCGGGTTGGATATGGAACCACAGGCGTCTGCGCATGGAGGCTGACCGGCACTCCGACGAAGGGCGCTTGGTAACCGTTGTCGAATTCACGCCAGGATTGTTGCGCCATCGGGAGCGATTCGCCGGCGGGATCTGGTGGCAGCGGGGTGGAATCCTGGGCAGATCCGACCGGACTCGCCCGGCTCTGGCCGATCGCGACCCCCGAAACCGGTTGGCGCGCGAGGCGAAAAGATTCCGATTTGTGCGAGGGTTGGGCAAGTCGCCTTCAGACTGACCCGGATAGGCAATGTTTCGCCCGAGAAGACGATTGTCAGGCAAGGACACGCTTCTTTGCCTTTATGCCTGAATCCTGTCAGATTTCTATGTGACTAGTCGGCCCTGCCCGGTTATGAGGGCGCGCACAGCGACCTATTGAGAGCTGAGTTAGAGTAGAGAAATGACAAAATACAAGGTGACTAAAGCCGTCTTCCCGGTTGCAGGTCTTGGAACCCGCTTCCTCCCGGCGACAAAGTCGATCCCGAAAGAGATCATGACACTCGTCGACCGGCCCCTGATCCAGTACGCGATCGACGAGGCGCGCGCGGCAGGTATCACCGAATTCATCTTCGTCACCTCGCGCGGAAAAAGTGCGCTCGAGGATTATTTCGATCATGCACCGATCATCGAGGCCGAACTCAAGGCCAAGAACAAGAAAGACCTCCTCGAGGTCCTCAAGGCAACCGACATGGAATCGGGCGCCATCGCCTATGTCCGCCAGCAGAAGGCGCTTGGCCTGGGTCATGCCGTCTGGTGCGCGCGGCGTCTTGTGGGAGATGAGCCTTTCGCCGTCCTGTTGCCGGATGATGTGATCGCGGCCGAAAAGCCCTGCCTGCAGCAGATGGTTGAGGCCTATGAGGAAACCGGCGGCAACATGGTCGCAGCGATGGAGGTCTCTCCAGCCAAGGCATCGTCCTATGGCGTCCTCGACATCAAGGAAGACATGGGTACGCTCGTTGCCGTCAAGGGCATGGTGGAAAAACCCAAGGCCGATGAAGCCCCGTCGAACCTTGCCGTGATCGGCCGTTATATCCTGTCGCCAACGGTTCTGGACAACCTCAACCGCATGAAGCAGGGCGCAGGTGGTGAAATCCAGCTGACCGACGCGATTGCCGACGAACTCACAGCTGGCAATCCGGTCTACGGTTTCCGCTTCCGCGGCCAGCGCTATGATTGCGGGTCCAAGGCCGGATTCCTGCAGGCCACGGTGGCCTTCGGTCTGGCGCGCAGCGACCTGGCTGAAGAGTTCTCGGACTACCTGCACCACATGATCGCGCAGCAGAAGGCGGCGCAGTAACAGGTGGTTGCCCCTCCGGCGCGGATCCTCGACCTGACGCGGCTCATTTCGCGGATCGGGTCGGGGCCTCCGACCGGGGTGGATCGGGTCGAACTTGCCTATCTCGACCGGTTCCTGAACGACCCGATCCCCGTCTTCGGCCTTGCCAGGGCCGGGCGGGGATTTTTCTTGCTCGACCGAAATGGACTGGTCCGTCTTCGTCATACCCTGAATAGCCCGACGCGACCGGCCAGGGACGGCCGAAGCCTCCTTTCCCCCCTCGCGATCGCAAGCGGCCCGCTTGCGGCCTACTTGCTGCGGCGCCATGTGCCGGCAGGTGCGGAATATTACAATGTCGGACACGCCAACCTGTCCCGCTGGCGGCTAAGGGCGTTTCGCCGGTTCGCGCGCTGCCGGATCAACGTGCTGATCCACGACGTGATCCCTCTGCGCCATCCGGAGTTTTCCCGGCCCGACACCACGGCCAGTTTCCGGCGCAAGTTGAAGGCAGCGGCGTGGGAGGCCGATCGCATCATCTGCACCTGCGCCACCACTGGGGCGGATGTACGCTCGGCGCTCGCCGACCTGGGCCGCACCCCCCCTATGGTGATAGCCCCACTCGGGATCAGCGACATCGAAGCGACGCCTGCACCGAGGGTCATCGAGTTGCTGGCGGGCAGGCCCTTCTTTCTGGCCGTTGGCACGATCGAGCCGCGCAAGGGTTACGATTTCCTGCTGGACCTTTGGGAGGAAATGCACAGGACCCGCCCCGACGCGGAAATCCCTTGCCTCGTCATCGCCGGCCGTCGCGGTTGGCGCAATGACGCAGTCTTCCGCCGTCTCGACAGCCTACCGATGATCGGCAAGACGGTACTGGAGTTTTCAGACCTGCCGGACGGCGCGATTGCTGCGCTGATGGACGATGCCGAGGCCTTGCTGTTTCCGTCGTTGGCCGAAGGCTATGGACTGCCAACGATCGAGGCGGCGGCGCGGGGCTGCCCGGTGCTTTGCCTTCCCCTGCCGGTTTTCGACGAATTGCTTGGTGACTATCCGGTTTACCTGAAGGAATCCGACGGTTATTCTTGGTTGGAAACGATGGACGGGCTGATAAAGACAGGCCGGCAGCGCGACAGGACGGAACGACGGAGAAGCACAAGCCGCCGACCGCCTGAATGGGAAAGCCATTTCAACCGCGTCTTAAGCCAGCCGCTATAGTCCGATCCGAAAGGCGCGGTATCGGGGGCAGGGCGCGGATTGGACTTGTTCAGGAGCTATAGGCTGCGGTTGATCCGCCGACGCTGGCGGATCCGCGCCTGGCGCAAGAGCCGGGAACTACGTCCGCTCATGAGCCGGGTGCAAAGTATCCGCCGCCATGACATCCTTGCCTTCGTCGTCTTGCGCAACGAACGCGTCCGGCTGCCCTATTTCCTGGATTACTACCGCAAGCTGGGCGTCAATCATTTCCTGATCGTGGACAATGACTCGACCGATGGCTCTCGGGAATGGCTGGCTGAGCAGCCGGATGTGTCGCTTTGGCGCACCGAGGCGAGCTACAAACGGGCGCGGTTCGGGATGGACTGGCTGAACGGCCTGCTTCGTAGATACGGACATGGTCACTGGACGCTGACCGTCGATCCCGACGAGTTCTTCGTTTACCCGTTTTGCGATACCCGTCCGCTTCGGGCGCTGACCGACTGGCTCGACAGTTCGGCGATCCGGTCGTTCTCGGCGATGCTTCTGGACATGTACCCGAAAGGACCGATCGACGCCGAGCCTTATCGCGAAGGTCAGGACCCGTTCGAGATTGCCAGCTGGTTCGACTCCGGCAATTACCAGATCGCGCGGGACAAGACCTACGGCAACCTGTGGATCCAGGGGGGACCGCGAGCCAGGCAGTTCTTTCGGGATGTACCCGCCCGGGCGCCGGCACTGAACAAGATTCCGCTGGTGAAATGGCACCGCAACTATGTCTTTGCTAGCTCCACCCACATGCTGCTGCCGCGCGGCCTTAACCTCGTCTATGACGAACAGGGCGGCGAAAAGGCATCAGGCTGCCTGCTGCACGCCAAGTTCCTTGATACCTTCCCGGCCAAGGCCGAGGAGGAAATGGATCGAAAGCAGCATTACGCGGCAAGTCACGAATATCGCGCCTATCGCGAAGGCCTGACCCTTCAGCCCGAGCTTTGGTGCAAATGGTCCGAGAAATACATCAACTGGCGCCAGCTCGAAATCCTCGGACTGATGTCGAAGGGAAACTGGGCATGAAGGCGGGGGCTTTTTGACCGTCGGGTTCATCATGCTGTGCCATACGGCGCTGGATCGCGCCGCACAGGTGGCTCGCCACCTGGCAGAACGCGGCTGCCCGGTCGTCATCCATATCGACCGCCGGACGAAGCGACGCCCGGTCCACCGTCTGCACGAATTGCTGAAGGGTGTTCCGGACATCCGCTTTTGCCGGCGCCATCCATGCGAATGGGGCGGCTGGGGTCTTGTCGCCGCCACTCAGACGGCCGCCGAGATGATGTTGAAAGATTTCCCGCAGGTCCGGCATGTGATGCTCGCCTCGGGGTCCTGCCTGCCACTTCGTCCGGTTGCCGAACTCGTCGACTATCTGGATGCCCGGCCACGGACGGATTTCATCGAAAGCGTGACCACGACTGACGTCGGCTGGACTGTCGGCGGGCTGGACGAAGAACGCTTCACGCTGAGGTTCCCGTTTTCATGGCGCAAGCAGCGTCGGCTGTTCGACGCCTATGTCAAGCTTCAGCGAAGGGTTGGTTTCCGCCGCAACATCCCGGAGGGAATCGTCCCCCATCTGGGAAGTCAGTGGTGGTGCCTGACCCGCCAGACACTTTCCGCCATCCTCCAAAGCCCAGATCGGGCCGAGCATGATCGCTATTTCCGCAAGGTTTGGATCCCCGACGAAAGCTATTTCCAGACCCTTGTGCGCCTCTATTCCGATCAGGTCGAAAGTCGGTCCCTGACCCTGTCGAAATTCGATTTCCAGGGCAAACCCCATATCTTCTACGACGATCACCTTCAGCTGCTGCGGCGGTCGGATTGCTTCATCGCCCGCAAGATCTGGCCCCATGCAGAGCGGCTTTATGCGACCTTCCTGTCCGACGACATCGCGGGTCAGCCTCGGGCCGAGCCCAATCCCGGAAAAATCGACCGGCTGTTCGCCAAGGCCGTCGAACGCCGGACTCGCGGGCGGCCCGGGCTTTACATGCAAAGCCGCTTTCCAGGCGCCGACTGGGAGCCAAGCCGAACCTGTTCCGCCTATTCCGTGTTCGAAGGCTTTGCCGATGTGTTCGAGAATTTCGACACCTGGCTTGGGCGCGCGGCAGGTATGCGGGTCCATGGCCACCTCTTTGCGGCGGACAAAGTGCATTTCGCAGGTGGAGAGACGGCTTACAGTGGCGCGCTCTGCGACAGCGCGGCCCTGCGTGATCGCAATCCGGCGGCATTCCTGAGCAGCCTGATCTGGAACACGCGCGGGGAACGGCAATGCTTCCTGTTCGGCCCGCGCGACGTGCAGACGGTCTCGGACCTGCTCGCCGCTGACGTGAATGCCCATGTCTCGGTCATATCCGGGGCCTGGTCGATCCCGCTGTTCAAGGCAAACCTCAACTTCGCGGAAATCCGGCGGGAGGCCGCCCGGCTGCAGAAGATCGAGCTGGCTCATCTGGATCTGTTGCGCCGGCCGCAATCAAAGGCGCGGGTGAGGGTCTGGACCTTGGCCGAATTCATCGAGAACCCGATGGAGCCACTGCAGACCATCGTCGACGAGATCAGCCCGCGGTCGCTTAGGCGCCTGACAGAGGTGCCGCGCATGACCGACCTGACAGGATTTGGCCAGTTCCTCCAGAACTTGCGCAATCAGGGGATGCAGCCTGTCCTCATGGGGGATTTCCCCGTGGGCAATGACGGCCAGCAGGGCGACAGCCGGCGGGGCCGTCCCTATCTGGTCCGCTAGGTTATGGGACGGTTCTCCAGCTTCGTGCTGCTCGGCGGCATGCGCACCGGGTCGAACTACCTCGAGGCGAACCTGAATGCGGTTCCCGGGCTCCACTGTCTGGGCGAACTCTTCAATCCGCATTTCTTCGGCAAGAAGGATCAGAGCGATGCCTTCGGATTTGACCTTGCCGCCCGCGACCGTGATCCCCTTGCGGTGCTCGCCCGGATCAGGGCGGCGCATGACGGCCTGACCGGCTTTCGGCTTTTTCACGATCACGACGCCCGGGTTCTGGACGCGGTCCTGTCCGATCCGGGCTGTGCCAAGATCGTTTTGACCCGGAACCCACTCGATAGCTATGTCTCGCTGAAAATCGCGCAAGAAACCAACCAGTGGATGCTGCGCAATCCAAGAAACCTGAAGACCGCAAGGATCAGGTTCGACGGCGAAGAGTTCGCCGCCCACGTCGGCGCGCAGCAGGAGTTCCAGCTTGCAATCCTGCATGCGCTCCAGATCAGCGGGCAGACCGCGTTCTACCTTGATTACGAAGACATCGGCGATGTTGCGGTGCTGTCCGGCCTTGCCCGCTTCCTTGGGGTAGACGCAACAATCGAGGCTCCGGATTCGACCCTGAAGAAGCAGAACCCGGAAGAGATCGACACAAAGGTCACCAATCCAGGGGCCATCGCAACAGCCATTCAGCGGCTGGACAGGTTCAACCTGTCACGCACCCCGAATTTCGAACCCCGGCGGGGTCCCGCGGTTCCCACCATGATCGTGGCACGCGACGCTCCGCTGCTGTTCCTGCCGATCAAGGCTGGTCCAGAGGCCGAGGTGGTGGCCTGGCTGTCAGCGGTCGGCGGCGAAGTGGAAAGCGGTCTCAGCCAGAAGGAATTGCGGCAATGGAAGCGGGCACGGCCCGGCCATCGCAGCTTCGCCATGCTGCGCCACCCGGTGGAGCGAGCCTTTTGCGCATTTGTCGAGCGGGTGCTGAGTGGACAGGCCAGCGAAGTCCGGCGTGCCCTTCAGCGGCAACATGGGGTGGACTTGCCTGCCGTCGGTGAGACCGGCGATGCCGAGCAGCTTCGGTCCGGCTTTCTGGGCTTTCTGCGCTTTGTGCGAATGAACCTGTCAGGCCAGACCGCGTTGAAGGTCGATGCCCACTGGGCGACGCAAGCAGCGATCATTCAGGGCTTTGCCCAGATCGTCCCGCCCGACGCGATCCTCCGCGAGGCGGAAGCGACCGTTGCGTTGCGCCAGTTGTCCGAGCTGGCCGGCTGCCAGAACCATGTCTATTCCCCCGCGCCAGAGACGGAACATCTGGCGTCGATCTACGATGACGAGATCGAGCGAGCCGCGCAGGAGGCGTTCCAGCGCGACTACGTCACCTTCGGTTTTGCGCGCTGGCGCTAGACTCAGGCGGCCTGGGTGGTGCGGGCTTCGGTCAGGATGGCGTATAGCTTTGCCGGGTCGGTATTGGCCCGAAGCTTCGCGCAGACAGTTGGATCGCGCATTGTCCGGCTGACGAGGGCCAACGCCTTCAGATGGTCGACGCCCGAATCCTTCGGCGCAAACAGCGCAAAGACCAGATCGACCGGCTGGCGGTCGACCGAGTCGAAGTCGAGCGGTTTTTCCAGACGCAGGAAGATGCCGACGATACCTGGAAGATCCTCCAGCCGCGCATGGGGCAGGGCGATGCCGTGGCCGACGCCGGTCGGGCCAAGGCTTTCGCGCTCTTGCAAGCCATCGATGGCGACGGCGGCGTTGAGCCCATAGGCCTGGGCACCGATATCGCCCAACTCCTGGAACAGGCGTTTTTTGCTGGTCAGGGTGCCGAGAACCCGCACGGCACCCGGTTTCAGCAGCTTGGAGAGTTCCATATCTAGATCAGTTCCCGCGCTTGCTTGCGCTATTTGCTGTTACGCGGATCGATCCAGCCAATGTTTCCGTCATCGCGCCTGTAGACGACATTGACCCCGCCATGCCCTTCGTTGCGGAAGACCAGCATGCGCTGGCCGGCAAGTTCCAACTGCATCACGGCTTCGCCGACGGTGATCGAAGGAATCTTCGTCTCCATCTCGGCGATCACGATGGGCTGGAGGCTGTCGGCCTCAGCATCCTCGGTCTCCTCGGATGGGGCGAGGATATATGAGGAGCCGGGATCGAATTCAACAGGTGCCGTGCGGTCACGGTGGTGGCTGCGCAGACGGCGCTTGTAGCGGCGCAGTTGCTTGTCCAGTTTTTCGCGGCAGCTTTCGAAAGCGGCATAAACTTCGGCTGCATGGCCCTTCGCTTGCGCTGTCAGACCGGTCGAAAGGTGAATGACGCTTTCGCAGATGAACTCATGGCCAACCCGGCTGAAGACCACGATGCATTCGGTCGGACGTTGGGCGTATTTTTCAACGACCTCGCCCAGTTCCGCTTTCACATGGGTCTGCAGCGCCTCCCCGATGTCGATCTGCTTGCCGCTGATCTGATACCGCATGGTTCCTCCTTCAGATGGTCGCTCGGCCAAGGGGACGCGCGGGTGCCACGACCCGGCCACCTGCGCATCCAGAACTTTCGGAAAATCCCCGCCCGGCACTGACTCGCTCACAGGGGGCAGGCATCCTGCCTGTGCCGGGGGAGTCGGAAGGGGCGACTTGCGCTTGCATCCAGATCATTTGGCGGCAGATCAGCGTGCAAAGTCAACTGCATCGTCACGGGATTGTCATCGCGTCTGCGCCGGTCTCAGCCGATGCGGAAATCCCGGCCCAGATAGACGCGGCGGACGTTCTCGTCCCGCACCACCTCTTCGGTCGTCCCGCTCATCAGGACCGCCCCGTCGTTCAGGATATAGGCGCGATCGACGATCTCCAGAGTCTCACGGACGTTGTGGTCGGTGATGAGCACTCCTAGTCCGCGCTCTTTCAGATCGTGGACAAGCTGGCGGATATCGCCGACCGCGATCGGGTCGACGCCGGCAAAGGGTTCGTCGAGCAGCAGGTATTTCGGTTCGGCCGCAAGGCAGCGCGCGATCTCGACCCGACGGCGTTCACCCCCGGAAAGCGCCAGCGCCGGCGCGCGCCGAATATGGGTGATCGAGAAATCCGACAGAAGCTCTTCGAGCCGCTCGCGCCGCCGACGCAGCTCCGGTTCGCGAATCTCAAGGACGGCAAGGATGTTGTCCTCGACCGAGAGGCCGCGAAAGATCGAAACCTCCTGCGGCAGGTAACCGATGCCCAGCCGCGCCCTCCGATACATCGGCAGGCCGGTGACATCTCTTCCGTCGATGATGATCTGTCCGCCCTCGGGCGAGACCAGACCGGCAATCGAATAGAAGCAGGTTGTCTTGCCGGAACCGTTCGGACCAAGCAGCGCCACGACCTCTCCGCGCTGGAGGTACAGGCTCATGTCACGGATCACCGGCCGGCGCTTGTAGCTTTTGCGCAGGTGCCGCACATGCAGCCCGGCCGACCCCTCGGCCACGGTAAGGATGGGATCCGGGCTCACGGTTGGGTGCCTGACACCTGGCCGGGGATGAAGACCGTCTGGACCCGGCCTTCCATCAGACCCGTGCCGGTCACGAGATCGACGTTGAGGCGCTGTCCCGAGATCGCGCTTGTGCCCTGGGTCAGAAGCACGTTGCCCGTCATCAGCACATGCCCGTCATCGACCGTATAGACGGCCTCCTGCGATTCCGCTGACTCGCCGGCATTGACCAGCGTCACCCCTCCGGTCGCATGCATCCGCGTGATCTTCTTGGTGGTCTCGGCGTATTCGACCGTAACCGAAGGCGCGGTCAGCCGCATCTCGCCCTGCACCACCAGCACGTTGCCGGTAAAGATCGCCGTGCCATCTGCCTGGTTGACCGTAAGTTGATCCGAAGTCACCTCGACGGGCTTGGTTGGATCGCCCTTCATGCTGCCGAAGGCGACATTCGTGCCCTGAACCTGTGCCAGTGCGTAGGTCGGCGCCGGCAGCAAAAGCAGGCTCAGGCAAAGCGCGCGCAACATGAATGGCATCCGGTCTCGCAAATCGGCAAATGTCATTGTTTCGGATCGTATACCAGTCGAACCCGACCATTGAAAACCAGAACGTATTGCCCCGGCGCATTCGGATCGGGCCGGATATGCAGGGTGTCCGAAGTCAGCGGTCCCATCGGCGCCTGCCCCTTGACCCCGCCCGTCGCGTCGATCAGCGTTTCGGCTGTGGATCCGGTGACTTCCGGCGCGGCGACGCGATAGCCGGCGGAATTGGTCAGCGTCACGTCGCCCTGCATGGCAAAAATCTGCTTCACTGTATCGACCTGACCAACATCGGCCGTCAGCTCTGTCACTGCACCATCGGGCGTCTGCATGGTCCCGATCATTTGAGACGCCTTTCCCCGCCCGGGATCGGCCAGATCGGGCCGCGCTTCGGCAGCGTCGATGGTGACAAGGGCGCCGTCGCGGGTCATGCCTGAGTATTTCGGCTGAGTCAGCCGCGGCTCGCGTGCCCGGTCGTCCAGTTCTGCCCGGCTGTAGGGCAGCGCGGGGGGGGGGTGTCTCGCCCGCGCGCGCCGCACCCCCCACGACATGAGCGCCAGCGCAACCAGCGGCAACAAGATCTTCAGCCAGCGGATCAGCCGGGAATAGGCATTGTCCGCCTGCGCCATCTGTCAGACCACGCCAGCCCGCAGGCAATCATGGATATGCAAGATCCCGACCGCCTTGCGGCTGCCTTCGGGATCGACAACGAACAGGCAGGTGATCTTGCGTTCGTTCATCACAGCCACAGCCTTTTCCGCCAGCGCCTCCGGCCCGATCGTCCGGGGATTGCGCGTCATCACTTCGGCGGCGGTGCGGGACAGAAGCCCTTCCATATGCCGCCGCAGGTCGCCGTCGGTGACCACGCCCGCCAGATAACCATCGGCGTCGGTCACGCCAACCACACCAAAGCCTTTTCGGCTGATTTCCAGCAAGACATCGCTCATCGGAGCCTCTTCCGTCACCAGAGGCAGGGCATCATGCATCAGGTCTCGGACCCGCATGAGCCGGGCGCCAAGCCGCCCGCCCGGATGGAAGACTCGGAACTGTTCAGGCGTGAACTGGCGATGCTCCATCAGCGCGATGGCAAGGGCGTCGCCCAAGGCAAGCGTCATCGTGGTCGAGGTCGTGGGAACGATTCCCGTATCGCAGGCTTCCGGGGCGGCCGGCAGGATCAGCGCAACGTCACTTTGCCGGATCAGTGTCGACTCGGGCCGAGAGGCGACGCCGATCAGCGGAATATCAAAGCGGCGCGAATGCGCAATCATGTCGGCCAGTTCTGGCGTTTCGCCTGAATTCGACAGCATGAGAAGCACATCACCGCGCATGACCATCCCGAGGTCGCCGTGGCTCGCTTCGGCAGGGTGGACGAATTGCGCAGGGGTCCCGGTTGAGGCAAAGGTGGCCGCGATCTTGCGTCCGACATGGCCCGATTTGCCCATGCCAGACACGATGACGCGCCCCGGCGCAGCAAGGATAAGGCGGACGGCCTCGTCAAAGGCGCCGTCCAGGCTTGCCGAAAGCAGCGAGAGCGCATCCGCCTCTCGTCCGATCACGCGCCGGGCCGTGTCGAGGAAGCTGTCAGTGGTGGAAGAGGTCATTCGGCTCGTCCCAGCCCAGAAGGTCCAGTTCGGCCCGCGTGGGCAGGAAGTCGAAGCAGCGCTGCGCCAGATCAAGCCGTCCTTCGCGGGTCAGGCGCGCCTCAAGCTCCTCCTTCAGGCGGTGCAGGTACAGGACGTCCGATGCCGCGTAATCCTTTTGCGCCTCGGTCAGTTCGGCGGCGCCCCAGTCCGACGTCTGCTGCTGCTTCGAGACGTCCACGCCGACCAGATCGGCCAGCAGGTATTTCAGCCCGTGCCGGTCGGTGAAGGTGCGCACAAGCTTCGAGGCGATCTTGGTACACCAGACAGGGGCGGTCGTGACACCAAACGCGCGTTTCAGCGCGGCGATGTCGAACCGGCCAAAATGGAACAGCTTCACCACGGATGGGTCGGTCAAGAGCCGCTCAAGGTTCGGCGCCGAGGTCTGCCCCTTGGAGATCTGCACCAGATGGGCGTTCCCATCGCCAGAGGACAGTTGCACAACGCACAGCCGGTCGCGACGGGGATCAAGGCCCATCGTTTCGGTGTCGATCGCGACAACGGACCCGAGGTCAAGCCCGTCAGGCAGGTCGTTCTGGTAAAGAAAAACGGTCAAGATCGGTCCTTGCGTGATCGCGTGGCCGAGCGCCGGCCGCTGGTTGCAGTATCCGGGCTGCGTCCAAGGCGTCAATGGCGGCAGGAGGTCCGAGGGTCAAGCCGGCGGATTTCGCCATGAAGGTGACGTCTTTGCATGGTTGAAGCCCTGAAAACGCGGGCCATTTCCCGGAAAGACAATCCAGTTACCGTATGTCGATCATTCAGACAGAGAGTTTCTTGATCGGGCCGACGCGTCGGCCGCGCGTCTTTGCTGTGTTCTCGTATCGGTATGATGCCCACCTGGTGCCTGGTCTTCTGGCAAACCTCCGCCCTGCCGTCGATGGCTTTGTTTCCTGCGATGACAGGGACGGGCCACCAGGGCTGAGCGACGAGCCCGCGCGAAGGACCGCGCTGCTCCGCGCCGCGAGAGACGCGGGTGCGGACTGGATCCTCGCCGCCGATCCCGATGAACGCTTTGAGGATGGGCTGGCACGAAAGATCGGGGATTTCGTGCGGCAGGGGCGACACATCCTTTGGACATTTGCCCTGCGCGAGATGCTTTCGGCGTCTACCTATCGCACTGACGGCCTGTGGGGCGGCAAGACCCAGATGCGGCTCTTTTCGCTCGATGTGGCCGGAAGTGGTGTCAACAGGGCGCTTCATGGGCCATGGGTCGCTCCCCGCCCCGGCCTGGTCACCCGCGCAACTGGTTTGAATCTCTATCATTTTCGTCCGGCAACGGCTGAGCGCCGCCGGCATCGGCGTGATCTTTACGCCGCCGCCGACCCCGAGCGCCGTTGCCAGGCAATCGGGTATGACTACCTCGCAGACGAGCGCGGCCTCAGGGCCGAGACGATCGAGCCGAACAAAGGCTATTCGCCGGTCTTCGTCGAGGATGACGAGCTTTGGGCGCCGCCGATCCACCTTGTCGGCACGCCAGTCGAGGATCCTGTTCCCGCGCGTCTGCGCCTGATCAGCCAACTCCTGCGCTCCCGCGGCGGCGAGACGGCCTGCCATATTGCGCGGGATCTTGTCGCAGCCCGACCGGACGACCCGGATCTCGCATTCATGGCAGGGCTGCTCGCAGCCGATTTCGGTTGTGCAGAGGGGAGCAAAATCCCGCAGTCTTCCATGGGCGAATCCGTCGCGAGCCGCTACCTGGCCGCCCGGCAGGCTGCGGCTAAGGGCGATATCGTTCACGCCCGTCACCTGATGGATGGCGTGCGCAGGGCGTCACCCTCGGGCCTGTGGATCGCCCATGCGAACACGGCGACCTTCGGGCCGCCCGATTTTTCGGCGCCGGACGCAGCTTGGCGCGACCATCTTTCCGGCCCAGCGCAACTTTTCGAAGGTCCGCAAAACGGGTCGGGGAGGATGGCCGTGATCGTCCTGTCCTACCGGGCGCCGGCACAGTTGCGCCGCGCGGTCGCGTCCGTCCTCGGACAGGACCGACCTGCGGAGGTCGTGGTGGTCAATTCCGGCGGCGGCGACCCGGCGGGGGTACTTGGCGATCTGATGCCACGGCTGCGCCTCGTCGATGTCGAGGAACGGCTCTATGTCGGAGCCGCGCGGAATGTCGGGATAGATGCGTCGGCGGCGCCCTATGTTGCCTTCCTGGCCGCTGACTGCGTCGCCATGCCCGGCTGGATTGCGGGACGTGAACAGCGGCACTACTCCGGCGCGCTGTCGGTTTCGACCCCGGTCGCCACCCTTCAGCCGGACAATGCGATTTGCCTGGCGAGCAATCTCTACAACTACGGTCGACGCAACCCGGCAGCAAACGCCGCGCACATTTCCCATTTCGGACGGTCCTATGCGCGGCCCCTGTTTGACTGTGTCGGCTACTTCCCACCCCGCCTGCGCGAAAGCGAGGACGAGGTCTTCAACATGGCGGTCGATCAGGTCCAGATGCCGGTCTGGGCACCGGATGTCCTGACCGGGCACGACGACCCACAGACCTGGGGCAAGGCGATCACCGACCGGATGCGGCGCGGTTACCGGATGGCGCTTGGACCGAACGAGTCAGCAGGAGGGCGGGCCGACCGGCCCTTCCGCCTTTTGCAGGCCCGCCAGAAGGCGCGCGTCAACATCGCAGACGACCTGCTTGGGCGGTCGGCGGGCCTATCGACATTCGATCAGGTTCGCTTGCGACGGCTGGTCCGCGGAATGGCTGCGATCGAGGCGCTCACCTATCGCATCGGAAAGCTCCGGGTGAGGTTGGCGCGGATTCTCGCCCGGATCGAGCAAGGCTTGTCCGCTGGACGGTTGCAGATGTGGCTGGCACGGCAAGCGTCGGACCTGTGCCCGCAGAGCTGGCGATACCGACTGCGTCTGGGGAAACTCTGGGCGGCGGCCGGCAAACCCGAGAAGGCGCTGGCGTGTTTCCATCTGGCATCGGGCCTGGCACATTTCGCCGCTGAACCCGCGCTCGCCTCGGTCAGTCTATTGAGCGCTTCGGGTCATACCAAACGAGCCCAGGAGGTCATTGAGCGGGCGATCCTGCTGGCGCCGAGACTCTCGCCCTTACGGTTGGCCGCCGCCCGGATCGCCCTAACGCTCGGCGACGGCCAACTTGCGAATTTGCACGCGCAGATCGCAATGGCAATCGCGCCCGCAGACCCTGAAACGCACGATCTCCTGGCCGAGATCCACACCTCGATGGGCCTGATTGACTTGGCAGCGATGCGGCGGGCGATGGCGCTGGAGTTACGCAGATTTGATGCTGCACTGGCTCAGGCATCGACCTCGTTTGCCTGAAAACTGGCGGCCCGACCTTTACAAGCCCTGTCTCTCAAACCAAAGGTGTAGAGATGAATTGCAAGTTTGGTTGGTTTTTTGGGGGCGGTTGCAGGTGTCTCTCAGTATTCCACTTGTTCGAACAGGATCCATTAGGCCGGTCGCAACATGGATCCAGGAACACGGTGGCTCCGTTGAGCGCTACATGTCGGGAGTCGGCCTGGGACGGGTCGATCTCGACCAGGTCGAACGACCCGTTTCGCTCGTGGCTGCACTGACGTTCCTGCGGCGTGTTGCAAAGGAGGAAGGTGCGGCTGATCTTGGGCTACGGGTCATCAAAAGTGACAGTTTCTGGGAACTGGGCCGTTTGGGCCAACTCGCGGCCGTCGCCAAGACTCCGCGCGATCTTCTGACCCTCATCTCGCTCGCGGCATCGCGCTTCTGCAGTCATCAGCGGATCACAATAGACGCCCATCCCGCTACGCCCGTCGTGCGCCTCAGATTGCCTACAGCGTTCGGGGCAGAAGAAGTGCATTTGACGCATCAGTACAACCTCAGGATGGTTGAATGCATCTGCGCGGGAACGGGTCAGACCGGACTGTTCTTTGCAAAGATCTCAATTCCGCCGGATGGGCGTGGCACCATCGACGCGGTGCGGCAATGGTACGATTGTCCGCTGGCCATCGCGCCAAATTCCACCTTGGAACTTACGCTTGTGCCGGGCATTGCCGACCGTCCGCTCATGCGGCACCCCACGCTTGTGCAGGAACGCGGGGTCTGGTTGCCACTGCGGGATGAACTTGATTTCCGGTCTTCTGCCCTGCTGCTGATCGGTGACATGCTGGCCGACGAAACTCCGACGGTCGGCCGACTTGCCGAACTTTCCGGCATGAGCCTCCGCACCATGCAGCGGCGGCTCGAGGGAAGTGGAACCAACTTTTCGGCCTTGCTCGACGAGGTTCGGCGCAATGCCGCGATTTCTGTCCTGGCAAGCGGAGACGGCAGCCTGTCGGACCTTGCCGCAGGCTTGGGATATGCCGGGCAATCCTGCCTGACCCGCGCCGTTCGGCGCTGGATGGGGGCACCCCCGCGCGAGCTGCGCGAACGGCTGGCAAGCTGACCTGACCCACCCGATTTGCCCCTTGATCCAGAGCCGATTTCGGCTCTGGCGCCATCGGGTCTTGGCCAAGATTATGTTTTTCTGCGTGAAAAACAGGCTTGCGGTGTGGCCCAGTCCTTTGTACGACTTTTCCCGATTCTTTTTGTCGGAATATCGTCGCCATGCTGTCCACCTTTCTTGTGATGCTTCGCGAGGGCCTTGAAGCCGCGCTGATCGTCGGGATCATCGCCAGCTACCTTGCCCGGACCGGCCGATCGGACTGGCTTCCTGCCGTCTGGATCGGGGTGTTGCTTGCTATCGCGATATCGTTGTTTGCCGGGGCCGCGGTGCTGGTGGTCGGGGCACAGTTTCCGCAGCGCACACAGGAGCTCTTTGAAGCCATAGTGGGTGCCATCGCAGTGGTCATCCTGATCTCGATGATCTTCTGGATGCGAAAGGCCGCACGCTCGATCCGCAAGACGGTGGAGCATGACATCGACAGGGCGCTTGCCAACGCTCGCGGGCCTGTCTGGGCGCTGATCGGTCTAAGCTTTTTCGCGGTGGCGCGCGAAGGCCTGGAGTCCGTGTTCTTCCTGGTCGCGCTCTATCAGCAAAGCCCGGATCCGCAGGCCCTGATCGGCGCGGTCCTGGGAATCGCGGTGGCAACGGCCCTGGGCTTTGCGATCTTCCGGGGCGGACTACGGCTTGACCTGAGGCTTTTCTTCCGCTGGACAGGCGTCGTGATCATCCTCGTTGCCGCCGGTCTTGCCTCGGGCGTGTTGCGCAGTCTGCATGAGGCAGGGGTATGGAACCTGCTGCAGCAGCCTGTCTGGGATCTGACCCGCAGCCTGCCGGTCACCTCGGTTGTCGGGACCGTTCTAAGCGGCCTGTTCGGCTATCACGACGCACCCGTGCTCGGCGAAGTTCTGGTGTGGGTGCTGACGCTTGGCGTGACGCTCTGGCTATTTCTTCAACCTGCATCGACCCGGCCGGCCGGACAGGAGGCGCAATCGTGACCGCAAGTGAAACACGGACCCCGCCGCTTTCGCGCCGAACCGCCCGACTCGCGCTTTCGGGCTCTGCAGCCCTTGTACTGCTTGGGATCGGGGCGGTCTGGTGGGCAGCCAGCCACGTCGTGCCGGGAGGCACCGAAGGCGAGATCGCGGTGACCATCACCGACGCTGCCTGCGAGCCGGTGACTTTGACGGTTCCGGCGGGCAAATCCACCTTCCGGATCCACAATGCCTCGAATCGAGTGCTCGAATGGGAGATCCTTGATGGTGTGATGGTGGTCGCCGAACGCGAGAACATCGCGCCCGGGCTGAACTCGACCCTGACAGAACGACTGAAGCCCGGGACCTACGACATCACCTGCGGGCTTCTTTCCAATCCCCGCGGCACCCTGACGGTCACACCCACTGCCGAATCACACGCGGCGACAGCCGCGCCGGAAATGCGGGCTTTCATCGGACCGCTTGCAGAATATCGGGTCTATCTCAGCCGCCGGGCGGCAACCTTGGTCAAGGCAACCGCAACCCTGTCCGAAAGGATTGCCGCGGGCGATCTCGACAGCGCGCGCACCGCCTGGATCGAGGCGCGCGTACCGTGGCGACAGATGGCGCCAGTTGCTGGACGCATGGGTGATCTCGTGAACAGGATGGACCCGCTCGCAGTCTATCTGCAGGGGCAGGAATCCGATCCCGCCTTTACCGGTTTCCACCGGATCGAATACGGACTGTGGACGCAGAACTCCACCGACGGCCTTGCGCCAGTGGCTCAGGGTCTGGCTGACGACGCTGTCGAACTTCAGGCGCGGATCAAGGCGCTGGAGCTTGCCCCGCCCGACCTTGCTGTGAATGCGGCCGATCTGGCCCGGCGCGTCGCGGATCAGGCGGCTGGCGGACAGGTCCCTTACAGCCAGACCGACATTGCCGAGTTCACTGCCGATCTGGAGGGGATTACCAAATCCGCGATGTTGGTGGATCCGCTCGTGGCGGCCGCCAATTCCGCAAGCTCGGCGGCGCTTCGTCAGGCGATAGCAGCCGCAGAGGCCACGCTGGGAGGCTTTGCCGTCGACGGCGCCTATCCACTTTTTTCCGAAGTCGACGCCGATGGCCGCAAGGCGATTTCCGCCAGCTTCGAGACGCTTTCAACCGCGATTGCGGCCCTGAATCCCTCAATCGGACTGGAGTAACACCGTGACTGATTTCCCGCTACGCACGTCGCGCCGCAACCTGCTGGTTGGCGCTGCCGCGCTTGCGACTGCTCCCGGGGCGGCGCTTGCCTCGACCGAAGCCGAACCGCGCCATGCCGCCGACGCCCCGATCGAAGACGCCGCACGACTGTCCGACCGGATACTTCCCTTCGGCGCCCATCAGGCGGGCATCACCACGCCCCGTCCTGCCAACGGCATGATCGCCTCGTTCCATGTGCTGGCAGACAGTCCAGCCGATCTTGAGCGGCTTTTCCAGCGTCTGACCGACCGGATCGTCGTGTTGACCAAGGGTGGCCCGGTGCCCGAGGTCGATCCGAAATTGCCGCCGACCGACAGCGGTATTCTTGGCCCGGCCCTAACCCCCGATGCGCTTACAGTCACGGTCGGACTTGGCGCCTCGCTTTTCGAGGATCGGCCCTGGCTGCAGCCGGCCAAGCCGCGGGCCTTGGTGCGGATGACGCAGTTCCGCAACGACGCGCTGATCGCCGAGCTTTGCCACGGGGATCTGGTGATCCAGATTTGCGCGAACACGCAGGACACGGTCATCCACGCCCTGCGGGACATCGTGAAGTCAATTCCCGACCAGCTGGTGCTGAAATGGGCGCAGTCGGGCAACGTGCCTGTCATCGCCCCGCCGCCCGGTGCCCCGCCGGAAAGCGCGCGCAATTTCCTCGGCTTCCGCGATGGTTCCGCCAATCCGAACAGCGCAGATACGACGCTGATGGAGCAAGTGGTCTGGGTTGGACCCGAAAATGACGAACCCGGCTGGGCAGCGGGTGGCAGCTACATGGCCGTTCGCATCATCCGCAACAACGTGGAGCGGTGGGACCGCACGCCATTAATTGAACAGGAGCGGATCTTTGGCCGGACCAAGGTGACGGGCGCCCCGCTCGACCAGCCTCATGGGACCGAGGCGATGGTGCCCGATTTCAAGGCCGATCCGCACGGAAAGATCACGCCGCTCGACAGCCATATCCGCATGGCCAATCCTCGCACTCCGGAGTCGCGCGCCAATCTCATGCTGCGGCGCCCGTTCAACTACGTGAACGGCGTACTGAAGAACGGCCAGCTTGATCAGGGTCTTCTGTTCATCTGCTGGCAGGCCGACCTCGAAAAGGGGTTCATCACGGTCCAGCGCAGGCTCGATGGCGAGCCGCTGGAGGAATACATCAAGCCCGTCGGCGGCGGCTATTTCTTTGCCCTGCCGGGGTTTGCCGATGGCCAGCAGGATTTCCTCGGCCGGACGCTGATCGCCTCACTTTCCCCGACAAGCCAGGACTCCAGCCAGTCGGGGCCTTCCACCACTCAGGCCCAGGACTAGGGCCGCGCAATCTCAGGAGTCTTCATGCGTACATTTTCACTTGCCGCAGTCGCCGGCCTTCTTGCCGCGACCGGAGCCCATGCGGCCGAAACGCTCGACCTGGTCGGGCCGGTCAGCGAATACAAGCTGTTCGTGTCGGAACAGACTGACCTTCTGGTCGACGAGACCGAGGCCTTCGTCGCTGCCGTCAAGGCGGGTGACGTTGAAAAAGCCAAGGCGCTCTTTGCGCCCACGCGCCAGCACTACGAGATGATCGAACCGATCGCCGAGCTGTTCTCAGACCTCGACGTGGCGATCGACAGTCGCGCCGACGACTACGAGAAAGCCGAAGCCGACCCGGCCTTTCCCGGGTTTCACCGGATCGAATACGGCCTGTGGGAGCACAACTCGACCGAGGGGCTGACGCCGGTCGCCGACCAGCTTCTTGCCAATGTGCAAGACCTGCAGGGCCGGATCGAAAGCCTGCCTTTTCCGCCGGAAGTGGTCGTTGGCGGCGCCGCGGTCCTGATGGAAGAGGTGGCGGCCACCAAGATCTCGGGCGAGGAAGACCGCTACAGCCACACGGATCTTTGGGATTTCAAGGGCAACTTCGACGGCTCCCGCAAGATCGTCGAGTTGGTCAAGCCGTTGATCGCCGATCAGGATTCCTCCTTCATCCAACAGATCGACGCGAATTTTGCCGTGATCGACGTGACGCTGGCCAAATATGAAGAAGGTGACGGCTATGTCACTTACGACAAGCTGACCGAGCAGGATCGCATCAAGCTTGCCGCAGCAGTAAATGCGCTGGCCGAGGATCTCAGCACCCTGCGTGGCAAGCTCGGTCTGGACTGACTTCGCACCATTACGAAAACCAACACGCCGCACGGCCGCACCCGGCCGCGCGGCTTTTTCTTGCCCGGACGGCGTTCGGGGCGCGACACAGCCACCCCTCTCGGATCATTCGCTGCATCTGTGATTTCAGGGTCTTTCCGAGAGAAGTGGTGCCGGTGAAGGGACTCGAACTATTGTCTACCCGTATCCGACTTTGTCCGTTTTATTTGATAACTAGCAATAGTATATCCATGACTTGTCCGTAGTCGTCCGATGAAATCCGTGGTAATCCAGTGCCAATTGTGGGGCTGGATGTGGGGCTGGTGCATGGCGCGTGGCAAGAACAAACTGACGGCGATGCAGCTCAGATCGGCCGCTGAGGGGGTGGTTCAGGACGGCGGCGGCCTCTTTCTCGACAAGAGGGCGGACGGCGGCAAATGGACCTATCGCTACTCGATCGCGGGCCGTCGCAGGGACATGGGGCTGGGGTCCTTCCCACAGGTGTCGCTGGCGGCCGCGCGCCAGGAACGCGACAAATGGGCGGCGGTACTGCAGGGCGGCCTTGATCCCATTACCGAACGGCAGCGCCGCGTTGAAGCCGAAGCGGCGGCCGCGCTCGACAAAGGGCCGACGGTCGAAGAACTGGTCAACATGGCCTTCGAGAGCCTGAGACCCACTTTGCGCGACGAGGGAAAGCGCGGGCGCTGGCTATCGCCACTTCACGTCCACATCTTGCCGAAGATCGGCAAGCGAAGAGTCGGAAGCCTGGATCAGGCCGACATCCGCGATGTGCTGGCGCCGATCTGGTTCGCGAAGCCCGAGACAGCGCGCAAGGCCTCGACCCGGTTGCGCATGGCCTTCGAGTTGGGTCGCCTCGCCCGCTATCCGATCGACCCGTTCATCGTCGACATTGCCCGGCAACTGCTTGGCAAGCGGCCGAAGCAGAAGCACAAGCATATCGCTTCAACCGCGTGGCAGGACATCCCCGACCTCTACGCCCGCCTGAGTGAGTCCCACACCGCCTCACATCTCTGCCTGCGTCTCATCATCCTGACTGCCGTGCGGGGCGATGCCGCCCGCGGCGCCCGGGTCGAAGAGATCGAAGGCGACGTCTGGACCGTGCCCGCCGATCGGATCAAGGGCCGCGAAGGCCATGTCGGCGATTTCCGGGTGCCGCTGAGCGCCGCGGCCCTTGCGGTGATCGAGATTGCCAAGGCCACGTCCGTGGACGGCTTTCTGTTTCCGGCAAGGAAGCGGACCGACAAGTGGGGTGGTATCACCGCCAATGCGCTTGAGAAGGCCCTGACCACCCTTGGTGAACCCGGTCGGCCGCACGGGTTCCGCACCTCGTTCCGGACCTGGGTGCAAGACCAACAGACCGCCAGCTACGATGTTGCCGAAACAGCACTGGGCCATATCGTCGGCAGTGAGGTCGAGCGCAGCTATGCCCGGTCCGATCTGCTCGACCAGCGCCGCCTTCTGATGATCCGTTGGGCAAACTTCGTGACCGGGTCCGAGTCGAAGGTGATCGAACTCAGACGCGTCTAGGGCACGAGATGCGGTAGCGGTTGGATGCAGATGCCAACCGAAGCGGCCTCTCGCCCCCTCGCCCGCGATTGCCTCAGCCCAAAGCCCGGATCAGTTCGGCCTGTCGGTCGTTCGACACCGGGCAATAGGCGCTGATCGTGGTGACGACGCTTTCATGCCCGAGGTTCTGCGACCAGGCCTTGAACTGCTCGCGGGTCTTGCAGATCTGGTCGCCATGCTTGACCAGCGTCTTGCGAAAGCTGTGCGGCGCGAAGGCTGGCAAGCCGGCATTGACGAATGCCCCCTTGATGACCTCGCGGATCGCCGAGGCATCGCTGTAGGTCTCGCGCGACAGGCCGACAACGGCGAAGGCACCGTCCTTCTGCTTGAGCAGCGGCTTGGGGAACAGCGCGTCTTCGTTGCCGAACAGCAGGTCACGGCGCAGGTAGCCAACCCAGTCGGCGAAGCAGTCGACATAGTCCTGCCCGACCGGGAAGAACCAGGTGGTGAAGGTCTTGGACGCCTTGGTCTTCACGTCGCGGGCATCCTGATAGACGCACGCCTGGTCGAGGTCGATGCGCTTGAGCCGCAGCGAGGCGATGGCCCCGTCCCGCGCCCCGGTCAGCATGAGGAAAGCGAAGATGGCCTTGTTCCGCCGCTCGATCTCGGTCGTCACCGGCATCCGGTTGAAGGCATGGCGGCACTGTTCGATCGTCGGATAGGGCACGTCCCGCTCGGTATGGGCGATCCGGGCGTCCTTGGCGTTGAGGTTGAAATACTCGGCATCGGCATAGGAGATGCGCGACTTGTATCCGGGCTGGCTGGCCAACCAGAGGAAGAACGCCTTCACCGCCCGCAGCGTGCCGTCGATCGTCGCCTTCGACAGCGGCTTGCCGGTGCGGCTGTTGGTATCGGCTTCCAGACGACGCTTGAAGCTGACCGCCTGCTCGATGTGGAACTTCTTGAACGGCTTAACACCGGTGCTGCATTCGAACCGCCGGATCGCCTCGGCGGCCTTGTCGACGGTCTTCGTGTCGCTGCGCTTGGCCTCCCGCAGGAAGTGCAGGTAGTGGCGCTTGATCCGTTCGTTTTCTTCGTTGTGTTTGCGGGCCATCGTGTTTGCCTTTCGAAGTGACGGTTTGAGAGGAGGTCGGGGGTATCCCTTAGGCCTGCGACCCGACCTTGCCCGCGACGTCGAAGATCTGGCCGATCCGCGCGCGATCGCGGCGGCTGACCATCTTGTTGCAAGGGGTGCTGCAGACCTCGCAGAGCCCCACGAGGCGGGCGGTCTTTGCCGATTGCAGGTGCAGATCGACCAGCATCCCGAAAGGCTTTCGCGGCAGTTTGCAGCGAAGGCAGAAGAACTCATCCTCCGAGAGGTCGATCTTCGACTTCGCCCGCCGATTCTGGAGGAAAGCCTGAAGATCGCTGCCCACAATCAGGAACGGTCGGCGCCCGACAAACGCGGGCAACCCTGTGCGGATCCACCCGCGCACCGTCCCGATCGAAACACCGATGGCGTCGGCGGCTTCCTGCAAAGTATAGGACCGGGCGGCTCGAACGGAGCGGGGGTTCGGTCGCTTAGCCATGGGCGGGACCCTCGAACAGGGCTCGGATGTCCTCTGCTTTCCAGACGGTGGTGCGCGGGCCGAGTTTCTGCGGTTTGGGAAATCGTCCATCCTTGACGCCCTGCCACCAGGTCGAACGGCACACCGGGATCGGACCGGCCGGGGCAAGGATGGAAGAAAGCCGGACAAAGCCGGTGCGGGGGAAGTTCTGGTCGTCCAATGCGGTTCACCTCGGAGCGAGTACGTTCGAGGTGATCCTGTCAGAGCCAAATCCGGATGAGGCAGATCTGCAATCCTGCTTATCCGACCAGAAATAACCTACGGGAAACATGAGACAATCGAAAAGATAATCGTTATACGATTATCTCTCGGGTCAGTCTTCGGGCGGCTCCCAGCCCTTGGGTAGCAGAGACGCTCCCAGCCTGAGATATTTCAGGATGGTCTCTCGAGTCAGTTCAAGACCGAGCCTGGCCGCCATGTCTTCGAACTCTTTCGGGATAGGGCTGCGCGCTTGGTTCGGCTGGTAGCCATAGTCCGTGATCGCCAATGCAGCGAGAAGCATGGAGAGCGATCGCTTCTCGCGATCATCGAACTTGCCCGACCCGACCGCAGCAGCAACCTTATTTGGCGCCGGTTCAGTTGTGACGTTCTTCGCCCTAGCGACCATGTTCGAGAGCATCGCGGCGAAGCCAGGGTGCACCTCCAGTCTTACGTCCATGATCCATGCGAATAGCGCCTCAGGCGAAACCCTTCGCTCGTAGCCATGGGGAGTGAACTGGCGGCGGATCAGCTCGGCTCGGCGCAGAATAAATGCATCAATAGCGTCAACACTGCCCTTTTTGAACGAATTGACTTTGCGGCCTTGGTAGGATCCTTCGGGCTCAAGCCCGAATGACAACCAAACTACCTCATCTAACTCGAAGTAGGCTGACTTTTCCCAGTGGGCGAAGTCTGCCATCAGCCGCGGCGCTCCAAGCGCTGCGGCAATCCATGGATTCATTCCTTCGATAAATTCGGTAGCTCGCCTCTTCTCATCGTCTTGCCAAACACTGGCGGCCGTTACTGAGGCGACACCGCGGTCGTCGAATGATTTGGCCAGTTGCTCGCCACCCTGCTCCAAGATCCACTTTCTGATCTGCGTCCGATGCGCGGCGATGCGTGCATCAACTCGTTGAAGCCAAGCGGAGAAATCGGGTCCCAGCGCCGGTCCCTGTTCGGGGCGCGTCCACTGCAGGAGCGGCTTCGCGGTTACGACGAAAATGCGCTCCGCGAGTGACGGCGTCTCGGTCTCGGGTGCGGTCAAGGTGGATTTCCTGAAAGGGGCACAAGTCAGAATTTTGGCTTCACAGAAAGTGAAAATCTAGCTTTCTGCTTATCTTTTGTGCCAGCAAGGCGCATTCGCCGCATCAACTCTCGTGGGCGCTCGAGACCAAGAGAGTGGACGGGTTCGTTCCGTTCAAGTCGCGCATACCTAACCCGCTGTTCAATCAATGCGAAACCAAAGAAATGGCAGTCCCAGACATTCCTGAAGAGGAGGCAATAGAGCGGGAGTTGTAGACTTCGGCGACGCGATTAAGTCGCCCACATCGAGCATAATGGCAGCGATCGCCGCAGGTTTGACTAACGAATAGGCCACCATCATTTGGCGTTACACGGTCGCAGCTTGCGGAAAGATCCATAACCGCAAAGGCGTCGGTTTCGAGATCATTCCCTGGTCCTGATCATTCGAAGCCCGAGTACACCGAACAAGATCGAAATGATCGGGTTGGCGATATTGAAGACCGCGAATGGCAAGTAGGACAATGTGCCCACGCCAAGTGCGGCCGCCATGTAGGCGCCGCAACTGTTCCATGGGATGAGCGGAGATGTCACCGTCGCCGAGTCGCCGAGGGCGCGAGACTGCACCACGGGCGCCAGCCCACGATCCTTGAACGCATTGCGGAACATTCGGCCCGGCAGGACGATCGCTATGTATTGGTCTGACGCGAGCACGTTGGTCGCGAAACAGGCGCCCACCAAGGTAGCGATGAGCGCGCCGGTACTTTTTGCTTTCGCGATCAACGGGGTAATGAGCACGTCCAGGACTCCGGCCTTCTCCGCGATCCCGCCGAAGCCGAGTGCCGAGATGATGAGCCAGATGGTGCCCATCATCGAAGACATGCCGCCCCGCGTCAGAAGCTGGTCGACCGGAGCAACAGAGGTCTTGCTGACAAAGCCGGTGGCCATGGCCTGCCAGACACCCTTCAGAAGTCCAAGCGCCGGGGTAAGTTCGGGGGCAGCGGCGAATGCAAGGACCCGGTCCGGCGCATTGACGACCGCGAGCACGCCGCCGGCGAGCGCGCCCAACATAATGGTCGTCGCCGGGGGCCAATGCGCCAGTGCAAGTCCCAGGACGAGGACCAGCGGCAGGAAATGCAGAAGCGATGGCGTGTGAAGCCGCCGTAGCGCCTCAAGCGTCGATCCGGCGTCAAAATCACCAGGGCTGCCGAGCATCCAGAAGACAGCAAGCGCAATCGCCAAGGCCGGCACCGATGTCCAGAGCGACTCCTTGACGTGATCATAGAGTTCCGATCCGGCCGCCGCGCAAGCGAGGTTCGCGGTGTCGGACAGGGGCGAAGACTTGTCTCCAAAGTAAGCCCCGGAAATTACGGCCCCCGCGGTGATGGCCGGGTCCAGCCCCATCCGCTGCGTAATCCCGATCAGCCCGATGCCGATTGTCCCCGCTACTGTCCAGCTTGACCCGATCGACAGCGCGACCACGGCGCATATCAGGCAGGACGACATGTAGAGATAGTTGGGCTGCAGCAGCTTCAGCCCATAATAGACCATCGAAAGCAACGTCCCGCTCATCGCCCATGTGCCGATCAGCGCGCCGACCGCCAGAAGGATGAAGATCGCGCCGATCCCGGTCGAAACGCCATGAACGCCAGACTCGCGCAGATCGTCCCCCGAGTGGCCGCAGCGTCGGCCAACCCAATAGGCCACCATGGCAGCAAGCGCGAGCGCGACCTGATTGGGTCCCAACGCGGCTGCGTCGCGGAACAGCACATAGGACAGCACCAGAAGCCCGATCAGGGCCAGAACAGGCAAGAGAGCCAACCCGACCGATGGTTTCCGGACTTCCGCCATGAAAACGCTCCTTAGGCGAAGACTGTCTCAGCCACATCCATGGCTATCGTGGTGCCCTTTTCGCCCTTAACGGCGGCGGGAACATCGGCAAGGGCGCAAATGATCGCGCGATGGCCTGTCTCCCTGACGAAGTCCTGCGCGGCCTCGACCTTCGGGCCCATCGAACCGGCCGGAAAGCTGTAGGCGTCGAGCGCATCTGGTGCGATGCGGCGGATGGCCTTCTGGGTCGGCTTGCCGAAATCAACGAACACCGCCTCGGCATCGGTGGCGATGACAAGCACGTCCGCCTTCAGCTGTTTGGCCAGAAGCGCCGTCGCCCGATCCTTGTCGATCACGCATTCAACACCGATCAGGCGCCGCTCCTGCCCCGGCTCATACATCGTCGGAATGCCTCCACCCCCGGCTGCGATGACCGTGGCGCCTCTATCGAGCAGCCATTGGATCGGCTTAAGCTGGAAGATACGAAGCGGCATCGGCGATGCGACAACCCTCCGCCACTTGTCGCCATCTGGTTTGACGACCCAACCCTTTTCCGTCGCTTCCTTTCTCGCTTCCGCCTCGGAGTAGACGGGACCGATAAACTTTGTCGGGTCGGCGAAGGCAGGGTCTGCAGGATCAACCTCGACCATGGTCAGGATCGTCGCAATTGGATGTTCGAATGGCAGAAGGTTGCCAAGTTCCTGCTCGATCATGTACCCGATCGCACCTTCGGTTTCGGCCCCGAGGACATCTAGTGGCGCATCTTCGCCCGGCGTAGCGATTTCCTGCAAAGCCAGCAGGCCCACCTGGGGTCCGTTTCCGTGAGTGATGACGGTCTGGTGCGACGCACAAAGCGGCGCAAGCGCTTGTGCGGCGATCTGGGCGTTTCGCCGCTGGTTTGATGCGGTCAATGCCTCTCCGCGCTTGAGGAGCGCATTGCCCCCAAGCGCCACGACCACGCGCCCCATCTCATGCCCCCAGAGTGGCGACGAGGATCGCCTTGATTGTATGCAGCCGGTTTTCCGCCTGCTCGAACGCCACGTTCATATGGCTTTCGAAGACCTCTTCGGTGACCTCCATTTCGGTGATGCCGAACTTCTCGAAGATGTCCTGCCCGACCTTTGTTTCGGTATTGTGGAAGGCTGGCAGGCAATGCATGAACTTGACGTTCGGATTGCCGCTGGCCTTCATCACCTTCATGTTGACCTGATAGGGAAGCAGAAGGCGGATACGTTCGGCCCAGACCTCCTTGGGTTCTCCCATCGACACCCAGACGTCGGTGTGAATGAAGTCCACACCTTTCACACCCTTCGCGACATCATCGGTAATCGTGAGGCGCGCCCCGGTCTGTGCGGCCCATTTTCGGGCAATTTCCTGAACATCTTCGTGCGGTTGGTTCTCTTTCGGGGCGACCATGCGTACGTCGCACCCCATCATCGCTCCGAGGACCAAAAGCGAGTTGCCCATATTGTTGCGGGCATCGCCGAGGAATGCATAGGCAATCTGCGTGCGCGGCTTGTCGCAGTTCTCCACCATGGTCAGCATGTCGGCCAGCATCTGCGTGGGATGCCAATCGTCAGTCAGGCCGTTGTAAACCGGCACGCCGGAATATTTCGCCAGATCCTCAACCGCCTTCTGATCTGAGCCGCGGAACTCGATCGCATCGAACATGCGACCAAGGACACGTGCGGTGTCCTTCATGGATTCCTTGTGCCCGATCTGGCTACCCGAGGGATCCAGATAGGTCACATGCGCGCCCTGATCGTGTGCGGCGACCTCGAATGCACAGCGAGTGCGGGTCGAGGTCTTTTCAAAGATCAGGCAGATCTCCTTACCACGAAGGGTCTCGCGCTCGATTCCGGCATACTTCGCTCGTTTCAGGTCGCGGGACAGGTCCAGCAAATACAGCATCTCGCGCTGCGAGAAATCATCGAGCTTGAGGTAACTGCGGCCCTTGAGATTGAACGACATGATGGTCTCCTTGCTGTATTCAGTAGGCCGGGTCGCGCAGGATGGGACAGGTCATGCAGTGACCGCCCCCACGCCCGCGTCCCAGTTCCTGACCGCTGATGGTGATGACTTCGATGCCCGCCTTGCGAAGCAGCGAATTGGTGTGGGTGTTACGGTCATAGGCAACGATGACACCCGGCTCGAGTGCTACGACGTTGTTCCCGTCATCCCACTGTTCCCGCTCCTGCTGGAAGGAGTTGCCTCCCGTACCGATCACTTGCAGGTCGCTTAGGCCGAGCGCCTCCTTGTAGACATCGAACAGGTGTTTTTCGTCCTTGCGGATGTCCAGCGTGCCCGGCTTGTCTCCAGGGCGCAGCGAATAGCAGGTGATTTCGTCCACGACCTCGGAGAAGGCTGTCACCTTGTCGTGGTCGAGACAGGTGAAAACAGTATCGAGGTGCATCGCGGCGCGGCTTTTCGGCATGGCGCAGGCTATCACCCGGCCGGCCGCGCCCTTTTCGAACAGTCGCGACGCAACCTGGTTGACGGCTTGGCGCGTCGTGCGTTCGCCCATCCCGATGAGCACCACGCCTTTGCCGATAGGCATTACGTCTCCGCCTTCCATACTGGTCTTGGCCCAGTCCCCGTCGTCGTCTCCCCACCAGATTTCGAACTCGTTGCCAGTGAACTGGGGATGAAACTTGTAGACGGCGCGCTGGAACAGCGTCTCGGGCTTGCGGGCTGGCCAGAACATCGGGTTGCAGGTAACACCACCGTAGATCCAGCACGACGGATCGCGCTGGAACAGTGCGTTCGGCACCGGGTCGATCAGGAACTCACCGCCGGCAAGCAGATCGCGCATCAAAGGCGACACAAGATCGGCCGGCAAGTCCTCCAAGACGATACCCCCCATGAGGTGACGAGCCAACTGAGCGCCAGATAGAGAGTCGAGCCACGGCCGAAGTACCCGAGCCAAAGCGGGTCCAACCGAGCGATCGCTGATCCGACGGTCCAGAACGAACGCCCGCGCTTCGGGAAGGTCTTCTAGGATCTCGGCAAGAAGGTCCTGGATATCAAAGACCTCGATCCCGCGATCCTTCATCTTCAGAACGAAGTCCGCATGATCCGACCGGGCTTTCTGGACCCAGATAACGTCGTCGAACAGTAGATCATGGCAGTTGCCCGGCGTCAGCCGTTCGTGCGCAAGCGACGGCCGCGAAACCATGACTTTGCGCAGCTTGCCGATTTCGGAATGAACGCCCAGTTTCATGTTGGTTCTCCAATTTAGGTCCCGCTATGGGAGGTGTTCGCCTCTGATCAGCCGCCAGTCGTGGTGGCGGGAGCGGTGGCCGGCTCGGTGGTGGGGGGTGGTGTCTTCGCCAGAAGGGCACCGGCACTCAGGCTGATCGAGATGATGACAGCCAGGATCAGGAGCAGAGGCGCGACAAAGCGCAGCCAACGGTCGTAGGACACCTTGCCAATGGCCAGCCCGCCCATAACGACAGCGAATGTCGGGTTGAACAGGTTCACCCAGCCATTGGCGCTTTGATAGGCTGTAACCGTCAGATCCCTATTCACGCCGGCGAAATCCGAAAGCGGCGCAAGGATAGGCATGGTGAGGACCGCCAGCCCGGAAGACGATGGCACGAGGAAGGACAGCAGTGTCTGGAAAGCCAGCATTGTGTTGATGAAGGCGACGTTGCCCATACCGCCGAAACTGCCTTCCAGAGCGTGAAGGATCGTGTCGGTGATCTTGCCCGCATCCATCACGACAACGATCCCACGCGCGACGCCGATGATGAGCGCCACACCCAGCAGATCGCGGGCACCATTGACGAAGGTCTCGACAAAGGTCCCCTCGTCCATACGCGTCTCCGCGTCGAACTTTCCCACGATCCAGACCACGATGGCCATGGCCAGAAACAGGCCCGACATCTCTCCCATCCACCAGCCGAGGGAAATGACGCCGTAGAGCATGATGACGAAGGTCAATCCGAACAGGGCGAGGATCAGGCTTCGGACATTGGTGAAGGTCGGTAACGCGGACGCTACATTGCCTTTAAGGAAGTGCTGGAGGTTGCTTTCATGCTGATCCGCCACAACGGAATGCGAAGGATCAGCTTTCACCCTCGTTGCATAGCGCATCACAAAGGCAATTCCTGCCGCCAGACAGACCAGCAGAATGACGACGCGCAGCAACAGCCCGCTTGTGAACGGGACACCCGCCGCATTGGAGGCAATGACAGTAGCGAAGGCGTTGAAGGTAGAACCGAGCGTGCCGATACCTGCCCCCAACATGATGACAGCCACCCCGGTTACGGTGTCGTATCCGGCGCGCAAGAACACCGGGAGCACGATCGCATAAAAGGCGAGACTCTCCTCGGCCATCCCGTAACTGGTGCCACCCGCGGCGAAGGCGGTCATGAGGATCGGGATCATCCAGATCTCTTTCCCCTTCAGCTTTTCGAGCAGCCATCCGATGCCCGCATCGATGGCACCTGTCTTGGTCACAACGGCCAGGAATCCCCCGATGACCAGCACGAAGACGGCGACATCCACCGCATTCGCCGCGCCGCTCGCAGGGTCATAAAGCCCAGCGATCGGCGCCATGATCACATCCCAGAGCGATTGGGGATTTGGCTCGACAGTGTGGAAGGTTCCGGGGACAGGGGCCTCTTTGCCCAGCGCCTCGTTCATCGCACGGTCATATTGACCGGCCGGAATGAGATGCGTCATGCCTGCAACGATGGCGATCAGAACAAAAAGGATCGTGAAGGCTGTAGGGAATTTCTTGAACATTGTGCCTCTCAGTGCGGTTGCCAGAAAGGTCAGCAGTCGGTCCATCCCCATGCTGAACCCGATCGCCACTCGGATTCGCCATGGCCTCTGCTTTCTCCCTCCCTGAAAGGTGCGAAGTGTTTCCCGGCGTCGTCAATGATCTGAGGCTGTGGCAGTGGGTGCGACCGAACCCGAGTTGCTCAGCGCGGAACGGCCATCTGCGAATCCTCAGAATCGTGAGACAATCGTAATAATCTGATTTGTTTTGATATTTCCGGATTCTCGCTCGGCTTGGCGCATGCGCCTTGCGGCGGCCGGCCACGGTCTCAGGAGAGTTTGTTACTGTAAACGCATTGACCGTCCGCCATCGCGGTTGGTTGCCTCGATCATAGGCTGGCGGTCGCGCCCCTGACGGGGTGCCCGATTAGTAAAGGGGACAAAGCTTGGCTTGGAAAAATGCGTCGGCCAGGTCCGGCAATTGGCGTGAAGTCTTCCTGGCCTCGAACTTGGCCTTCGTGTGCCTTGTGAGTGGCCCGCTTTATGCACAAGACAAGGGTGTTCAGGGTGTGGTTGCGCCGCCGTCGGAGGAACTGCAGCGCGCAGAAGATGCAAAGCAGCCAGGCTTCGTACTCTATGGCGGTGTTGCCCTCACATCGAACTATGTTTCGGATGGCGTGACGCAGACCGAAGATAACCCCGCGGTTCAGGGGTATCTCGAACTGGAATCCCATGGCTTCTATGCGGGGCTCTGGACGTCGAATGTGAAGTTCGAGGGGGTAGACGACAACGTCGAGGTCGATGCCTACTTGGGATACAGGGGTGAGACCTCGGCTGGTCTCGCGTATGACATTGGCTACTATCGGTATTTCTATGACGCTACTGGCGACTGTTGTGGCGAGATGATCGCTGTGTTGTCCGGGCAGGCGACAGACAAATTGGGGCTTGAGAGCCAGATCACTTACGATCCGGAATTTGATGACTACAGCATTGAATTTTCTCCGGAATACAGCTTCGCAGAGAAATGGGATGCTTCGGCCACCCTTGGATACAAGCACTCGCTTGACGGTGTTTACGGCGATATCGGTGTGACCTATGCCATTTCCGACTCGGTTAGCATCGACTTGCGCTATGCAGATGCTCAGGGCGATGGAAACGACGGAATTGTCTACCTGACCCTCAGCCTGGACGCGACGCTTCTAGAGTAAGCGATCGCGGCGCAGCCGGATCAATGCGAGAAAGCCCGGGCTAGGCCGCCGTCAGGCGCCAAGGTTGCACCCCAGTTTTGCGATACCCGACATGATTTCGTTGACGAGAGTTGGGTGCAGATTCCTGCTGAGCAGGTCTTGACGGGCCACCTGCAGGTATCCCGGCCGACGTCTCTCGATGAAATCCAGTGACTCCCTCCCCCGCTCGCGTTCGCCAAGTTCGCCGCACACTGCCGCCATTGCCAACGCTCCATGAGGAATCGGGAGGTTCTGTATTCTCAAAGCAATCGCTCGTGCCTTTTCAAAGCGCCGATGATGGAAATGGTAAAGGAACAGCCCGACCTGACTTGCGACTGGCAGGGCGGGTGAAGCTGCATATGCCGCATTGATCATCGGGACAGCACGTTCCCATTCCATCCGCATCGCATATCTGTGCCCGAGTTCGGCGAGGAGGAGCATGTCATTCGGGTTGGATGCCAGAGCATGTTCAAGTGAACTCAAGGCTCCCGCGACGTCTCCTTCGAACCAATATGCAAGCCCCAGTGCGTAATAGCCCCAACTAAAGTTTGGCGCGAGCTCGACGGCCTCAGCTGCAAGTTGCATGGCGCGGCGAAGCTCTGCGCGGGACTCCGTGGAGTAAATCAGTCGGTATCGGGCACGGTTTGTGTGAAGGAGTGAGAGACACGCGTGGATCTCGGCGTTGTTCGGCTCCAGCGCAATTGCCTTTTCAAGTGCCACTTCCGAAGCATCCATGCCTTGATCGTCCAGCGACCGCCAATAATCGAGAAATACATGCACCGCAGAATACGCCGAAGGACCGTCGGGCAGCTCGGAGGTCGCCTGCGCAGCACAGTCAGAGAAAATGACTCCATACGCTTGGGCTAAGGTCCGGGCGACACCAGCCGAAACATCCAAATCCGACCAGAACCCCTCTTGCCGCTTTGGTACGTCGAAGCGGTCGGCCCACAGGACCTTCTGATCGAAAGGGCGCACCAGATACAGGCTTACACTCAGATGCGTTGGTCGCTCGCTGACGTTGCCCCGCAGGATGTAGTCGGTTCGCTCTACGGTATCCTGACCTGCGCTGAACACCGTCAAACTCGGAAAACGGCTAAGATCGACGATCAAGTCGTGAACGAAGCCCTGGCTGAACTTTCGGGCTTCATCAGACGATCCCTCGAATGCCATTTGTTCGACCAGGAGGCGAGGTACCCCCGACTCACCCTGTAGGTTCCCCCTTGTCGTGGCCTCAAGGACTGGAACGTAGCGTCCCTTTGGAATGCTGAGGCACATTCCTTGGCTCGGCCCCTCGAGAAGGTAAAAGCGGTGCAACGATCTGCGAAGCCGCATCGCCTCGATCCGAACGATGGGATCAAGGAGAGGATCAAACTCCGGCGAGCGATCAAATACCTCAAGAGCGATGGCATAGGCCTTGATCCGCTCACCCCGTCCGGCCCCTGTTTCGTCTACGATGTAACGAAGGAAGCGGCGATTGCGCTCCGACGCGTCGAATGAGGGCGACGAAAGCAGCCGCTGCATTTCCGATTGCAGAGATGGAGCGCGCGGGTCTCGACTGTCCATTAAGTTTTGTCCGCAAGTAGCTTTTGTTCGGTTGCGCCCGAGTCCTCGCAACCAGCGACGCGTAGGCATCCAAGGCCGGTGGTCCGGTCAACTCCTAGGCTCCATCCCAAACCAGACTTGGACGAAGCGCACCAGATGACCCAAGGATAAGTTGTTACTGTAACAACGCAAGTCAAACAGCGTAGAGCACCAGATAGACAAGCGCTAAAGTATTAAAATAGTTGTGGAACTTTCCCGTCTACGAAAAGTGAGGCCTTTGCCGAAGGTGGGGCTCCGGGTTCCGTATTGTCTTGGGGAGATAGGCCAGTTCGTCCCATCCAGAATGGCGGCAGACGGTCAAGGAGGAGCGATGAGCGAACAACCAGTCGTAAGCGCAAGCGATCTGCGCATGGCTATCCTGAAAAAGGAAATGGCTGAGATCGAAGGGGCGGAAAAGGCCAAGGCCGAGCAGGAGAAGCAGCTTCGAGACTTTACCGAAAATTTCCTGCATGAACATGTAACCGACGAAGAACGTGGGATGATCCAGAAGCTGGTGATGAGTGCCGCGAACAACGGGAAGTTCGAGGCGCTGGTCTATTCCTTTCCGTCCGACCTTTGCACGGATTCCGGTCGGGCCATCAACAACCGGCTTCCTCACTGGCCCGAAACCCTTCAGGGCAAGGCGAAAGAACTCTACGAGCGCTACACCGAGGTGGCGAAGCCGCAGGGCTTCAAGCTCAAAGCCGCAGTAATCAACTTTCCGGGCGGAATGCCCGGCGACATTGGCTTTTTCCTGAATTGGGCGCCGGAAGCCGTGTGAAGGGCCGAACGTCCAAGAAGCTGCCGGAACGTGATGATCCCGAAAGTGTCCGCCATGAGCAAGAAGCGTAAGAAGCACGACAAATCTGAAGAACTCGCGATGCGCGAAGAACCGGCCGCGAGTGCAATTGTCGAGCCCAAGGCCGCCCGAAAGCTGGCCAAGAAGCACTACGAAAAAGAACTGGAGCGGCTGCAGATCGAGTTGGCGTATCTGCAGGACTGGGTGAAGAGAACTGGCGCCCGGATCATCGTGGTCTTCGAGGGTCGCGACGCTGCGGGAAAAGGTGGTGTCATCAAGACACTGACAGCCCGCGTCAGTCCGCGTGTCTTCCGTGTCACCGCCTTGCCCGCCCCGTCGGACCGCGAAAAGACGCAGCTCTTCTTCCAGCGCTACATGGAACATTTCCCGGCCGCTGGCGAAATCGTCATCTTTGACCGGAGTTGGTACAACCGGGCTGGCGTGGACCGGGTAATGGGATTTGCCTCACCCGAGAAAGTCGAACATTTCTTGCGGCTTGCGGGACCGATCGAGAAAACGATCGTCGATGGTGGGATCGCTCTCATCAAGTACTTCCTCGATGTGGACATGGACGAACAGGACAAGCGGTTCCGCGAACGGATCGACAACCCTATGAAGCAATGGAAGTTGTCGCCCATGGACATCGAAAGCTACAGGAAGTGGTGGGACTACTCCAAAGCCTACGACGAGATGATCTCACGCACGGACAGCGAATGGGCGCCTTGGTGGGTCGTCCCGTCGAATGACAAGCGGAGAGCCCGGATCAACTGCATTTCCCATTTCCTTTCGCAGATCCCCTACGAAAAGCTGCCGTTTGACAAACCAAAGCTCGGCAAGCGTGACAAGCGGCCGAGCGGATACAAGGAAAGCGGCATGGCACGGAATATCGTGCCCGATGTGTTCTAGACTGTGATGCTCTAGCGGCATCGCGAGGTGGTGCTTCGTATTCCCGCCAGTTTCACGAGGCGGATACGTTCTGGGATTGGCTCAGACGACTCTTGGTTCGTCTGGCCAGACACTTGTCCGAGCGAGGATGGCATGAACCGTTTGCGAACCCTTGGATTTCTTGCGGCCATGATCGGGACAACCGCACTGACAGCGTCGTATTCGCGCGCTGAAGATGCCGCATCAACTCCCCAGACCGTGGCACCCTCTGCCACCCAGACAACGGGTGCAGACGAGGCGGTCGATGACGGTCTGCTCAGCGCAGATGAACTCGACGAACTGTTCGCGCCTGTCGCGCTTTACCCTGATGCTTTGCTCGCGCAGGTCCTTCTGGCCGCGACCTATCCCTTGGATGTGGTCAAGGCGAACCTGTTCCTCGAGCGGAACAAGGGAAAATCCCCAAAGGAACTCTCGGACCTGGTTTCGGCGCAGATCTGGCCGGAACCTGTAAAGGCTCTCGCCGCCGGCTTCCCTGACCTGGTCGGACGAATGATCGAGCATATCGACTGGACCGAGATGGCAGGTAACGCGTTGATCGCACAGACCGACGACAGCCTGGCTTCCATACAGCGTCTCCGGGCTCAAGCAAAGCTCAACGGTTACCTTGAGGACAATCAGGCAATGAACGTGGAGGAAGATCCGGACTCCGGCAACCTCACGATTTCATCGGCGAGCCCCGACATAGTGTATGTGCCGCAATACACTGAAACGGTCTACACGACGCCTGCACCAGCCAACCCGGTCTACGTTACCGACGGAAGCAATTGGGATGACTGGCTGATGACCGGAGCCATCGTCTGGGGTGGAGCTATCCTGATCGACGAAATTTTCGATGACGATCACTGGGACGAGGATTGGGGCGATTACTGGCATGGCGGCGGCGGCAACGGCAATCACATTGACTGGGATGGCGACATTAACATCGATAACGGCATCGACATCGGAAACATCGGCAATGGCGATCGTCTGGCAAACATCGGTGACAGAAATCCGGGCGGCAGCAACCTCGGCGACGGCAATCTAGGAGGCGCCATAGCCGGCGGCATCGCGGGTGGCGTGGCCGGCGGCGCCCTGAACCGCCCATCGACCCTGCCTGCGATCGACAAGGGACGCCTGGGTGATGTCAGCACGGACCGGCTCGATGGGGCCAAGGACGGAAACTTCCGCCCCACCGACGCCAGCCGGGACGCCGCGCGCGAAAAGATCAAGACCCACAAGGCCACGGGTGGGAACGTTGCCGCTCTCCCGGCCGCCCGGGGCAGGGGGGATACGGCTGGACTTCCCCAAGCTAGGCCTTCGGACAACAAGGCCAAACTCACGAAGCCTTCTGCGAAGCCAAAAGCCAGCCGTCCCTCGGCTTCGGCTCCGAAAGTGAACAAGCCCAAGGTCTCATCGCGTCCAAGCGCTTCGAGTCCAAGGGCCTCCGTCAGCCGATCCCCCTCGTTCAAGCCATCGAGCGGGTCGCGAGCGCAAGCTGCATCGTCACGCGGGCGGACCAGCCGAGGTGGGAGGCGCTGAGATGAGGAGTCCATTCATGTTCAGAAGCAGCCTGTTTGTGACGCTTCTCTGGGTATTGCCCGCTCATGCCGAGCCGGCCGTCTATCCGACGCCCGAGGCGGCGGTCGAAGCTTTTGTCGATGCCCTGAACGCCCAAGACCACGCTGCCTTGCTAACTGTATTCGGGACGGAGTCGGATGACCTCATCTCCTCCGGCGACGCCAAGCAAGATGCGGAAGCTCGGCGTGAGTTCCTGGCTGCATACCAGAGCTTCGCGGAAATCGTCGATGACGGCGAAGGTCGCAAGGCGCTTCAGGTTGGACGAACCCGCTGGGCGTTCCCCGTATCGCTCGTATCGGGAAGTGGAGGGTGGCACTTCGACCCCGAAGCCGCCCGGGAAGAGATCCTTGATCGTAGGATCGGCCAGAACGAACTTGATGTGATTGAGATCCTTCATCGCGCAGTCGAGGTCCAAGCCAACTACCGCAAGATCGACTATGACGGCGACGGTGTACTGGAATTTGCCGATGCCATCTTGTCAGAACCCGGAAAGCGCGACGGGCTCTACTGGCCCGACGAAGCCGGCGCCCCGAAGAGCCCAATTGGGGCCTTCATTGCGCAAGCAGCAGCTGACGGCGTGTCGATCGATGGTGTGGACCAGGCACCGGTGCCGTATTCCGGGTATTATTTCCGCATTCTCACCCGCCAGGGACCGTCAGCCCCGGGTGGCGAACTCGATTACATCGTCAACGGCAACATGCTCGCCGGACATGCCTTGCTGGCCTTCCCGGCCATCCCCGGACAGACGGGGGTGATGTCCTTCATGGTTGGGGAGAGTGGGATCGTTTACGAGGCGGATCTGGGAGCCAACACCCTCGACGTCGCCGGAGCAATCGACAGCTTCGATCCGGGAGAGGGCTGGCGTCCCGTCTTGGGGCCGTAGCTATCACATGCTGTCGTCATCGCTTCACCAGTCGGGTCGGGCGAGCCATCCTGGAACGCAAGTCCTTCGGAGAATGTCGAAGATTTCAGAGCATTTCTCCGAGGGGCGGTGGTGACCTTAGGGGTAAGGACCCAGTCACCTGAAATTCGGAGAATCTATCGATGACCACCGAGATCCATCCGCTGGCGCCGCATGTTCTTCCGTTTTTCATCACGGCTCCGGGAGAGTCGGATGGGCTGATGACCTTTGCGATCCTGTTCATGATCGCGGCGGTGCTGAGCGTGGGTCTTCTGTATCTGCATCTGCACTCGATCCCCGAGCGGATGATGCACCACAAGGCGAACAAGGCGCAGTTCGAGATCGTGGCGGTTCTCGCGCTTCTGGCGCTGTTCACGCATATCAACATCTTCTGGGTTGCGGCGCTGCTGCTGGCGATGGTGACCGTCCCTGATTTCTCGACCCCGATCCAGTCGATCGCGGAGTCCCTCGCGCGGATGGCCCGGCGCGAGGGTGTCCCGCCCCCGGCCGGGCAGGTGGCCGAACCGGACGGCGTCCCCCCGGCGACCGGCGAAGCCGTCGCAGGCAAGGAGGCCTGAGCCATGCTGGAGCTTCTCTTCTGCTCGGCCCTGACGATCCTGCCGGATTTCCTGTTCCGCCGCTACCGGCAAGGCAGGCGCATCGGCTACGAGATCACGCTCTACTCGGTCTGGTACGAGTTGCGCTACGGCATCGTCGCCTGCGTGTTCCTGACCGTCAGCCTCATCACCACGATCTTCTACTTCCACCCGGCCACTTCGGCGGCGGTCGCCATGTACCGCACGGTGCCGATCGTGCCCGAGGGCATCGGTCGAGTCGCCGAGGTCTATGTCTCGCTCAACGAGAAGGTCGAGGCCGGGCAGCCGCTGTTCCGGCTGGATGACAGCGAGCAGAAGGCGGCGGTGGCGACGGCACAGGCGAAGGTGGATGAGGTGACGGCGGCGCTGACGGTGGCCGAGACGCAGCTTGCCACGGCGGATGCGCGCATCATCGAGGCGCGGAGTGCGCTGAAGCAGGCCGAGGACGAGCGCGACACCAAGGCCGAGATCCGCCGGCGCAACCCCGACGCGGTTGCAGCACGCGAGATAGAGCGGTTGCAGAACATCGTCGATGGCCGGGCCGGGGGCTTGAAGGCTGCCGAGGCCGAGAAGGTGACCCTGACGGCCGAGATCGAGACGCAGCTTCCGGCGGAACTACGCACCGCCGAGGCGGCGCTGGTTCAGGCGCAGGCTGATCTCGACAAGACCCTGATCCGGGCCGGCGTCGCCGGCGAGGTCCAGCAGTTCACGCTCCGGGTTGGTGATCTGGTGAACCCGATGATGCGCCCCGCCGGGGTCCTTGTGCCTGCGGAAGCGGGACGCGAGGCGATCCAGGCCGGGTTCGGCCAGATCGAGGCGGGCGTGATGTATCCCGGCATGGCGGCGGAGATCGCCTGCATCGCCAGACCCTTCACGATCATCCCGATGGTTGTGACGCAGGTGCAGTCGACCGTGTCGAGCGGTCAGGTGCGGGCAAGCGACCAGCTTGTCGATCCGGTGCAGGCGGCGCAGACCCCCGGCACGATCGTGGCCTATCTCGAACCGATGTTCGCGGGCGGACTGGACGGTATCCCGCCCGGCAGCGTCTGCACCGCCAACGCCTATACGAGCTATCACGAGCAGCTGAAGGACCCCAATCTCGGAACCTTCCAGCGCATCGGGATGCATGTGATCGACACGGTCGGCCTCGTCCATGCGCTGATCCTGCGGATGCAGGCCGTCATCGCGCCCGTGAAAGTGCTCGTCTTCACAGGCGGACATTAAAGGAGACCGTCGTGAGCGGCGGCGATCATCAGTCTGAAGAACGGCCTCAACGGCGGCTTGACCTTGTTGCCAGCCTGCGCGGCTACAAGGCTGCCTGGTTGCCGACCGATATAGGTGCCGGTCTGGCCATCGCGGCGGTTGGCCTTCCTTCGGCCATCGCCTATCCGGCAATCGCGGGCCTGCCTGCCGAAACCGGGATCTATGCCAGTATCGCCTCGGTGCTGGCCTATGCGGTCTTCGGGCCATCGCGGCGGCTGATCGTCGGGCCGGATGCGGCGACGGTAACTCTGCTGGCCAGCGTGATGGGCGCGGCGCTTGGCGCGGCAGGTGGGGGCGCCGACGCAAGGGTCGCGGTGGCCGCGGCCATCGCCATCGTGGTTGGGGCAATCTGCCTGATCGCGCGGCTGCTCAGGCTCGGCAGCATCGCGAGTTTCCTGTCGCGCCCGATCCTCGTCGGCTTCTTCGCAGGCGTCGCCCTTTCGATCCTCGTCGGGCAGCTGGGCAAGGTGACCGGGCTCAAGATCGACGCGCCCGGGCCGATTTCGGCGATTGTCGAGCTGTTCACCAAGGTTGATGCGATCCACTGGCCTTCGCTGATCCTGGCCGTCGCGATGTTCATCATCCTTTTGGCGGCCCCGCGGCTGAAATCCCCGGTGCCCGGGCCGGTCATCGTGGTGGTCCTCGCGACGCTCCTGTCCTGGATTTTCGGCTTCGAGGCGATGGGGATGCGCGTCGTCGGCGTGCTGCCGGAAGGATTGCCAAGGTTGAGCCTGCCGGATTTTGGCAGCCTGTCGATCCCCGATTTCCTGATGGGCGCTGGCGCGGTCTTTCTGGTCAGCTTCGGCGCGGGGATCATCACCGCCCGAAGCTTCGGCGAGATCACTGGCGAAGAGGTCGATCCGAACCGCGAACTGGTGGGCTTTGGTGCGGCAAATGTCGCATCGGGTCTTCTGGGCGGTTTCCCGGTGACGGCGTCGGACAGCCGGACGGCGGTCAATCTGTCGGTCGGCGGCCGGACCCAGATGGCCGGGATCGCCTCGGCCGTCGCCCTGTCGGCGGCGATGCTTTACTTCAGCGACCTCCTGCGGCTTGTGCCGCTGCCCGCGCTTGGGGCGATCCTTGTCTCCGCGGCGATTGGTCTTATCGACCTGAAGGACCTGCGCGAGATCTGGCGGATCAGCCCGATCGAATTCGTCTTCGCGATGGTCGCGATGGTGGGAGCGATCGGATTCGGGGTGCTGCAGGGAGTCATCATCGCCATCTTCGGGACGCTGGCGCATGTGGTGATGAACGGGATGCGTCCGCGCGTGGTGCTGCTTGGCCGTCTGCCGAACCAGGCGGGGTTTTACAAGATGCACCGCTCGGACCGGGTGCAGGCGATCCCGGGCATGACCATCGTCCTGATCCAGGACAGCCTGCTTTTCTACAACGTCAACCACGTGAAAGAGCGCCTGACCGAGATCCGCGCGGCGCTTCCGGACGGCACGCGCTGGCTGGTGCTGGACGGCTCGGGGATTGCCCAGATCGACGTAACCGGCGCGGCGATGCTGCAGGAGTTCCATCGCACGCTGGCCGGCGACGGTCTAAGGCTGGCCGTGGCGGAGCTGTCGTCTGAGGCGACGGCGCTGCTGCGGCGGGCGGAACTGATCGACGAGATCGGCGAGACGATGTTCTTCGATGATCTCGAGGACGCCGCGCGCAGCTTCGAGGCGTCGCGGGACGGCTAAACGGTGAGACGCCGGACATCCGGGGAAAGGGGAGGAAGATGGCCAAGAAACACAAGGACGAGCCAGAAGAAATGCCGGGCGCCAAGATGACGCGAAAAGACTACGAGAAGGCGATCGCGGATATCCAGGTCGAGATCGCCCACCTTCAGGCCTGGGTGAAGGCGACCGGGGCGCGGATCGTCATCATCTTCGAGGGGCGCGATGCCGCGGGAAAGGGCGGCATGATCCGCCGCTTGACCGAACGCGTCAGCCCGCGCGTCTTCCGCGTTGTCGCCATGCCGACGCCGAGCGACCGGGAGAAATCGCAAATCTTCATGCAGCGCTACATCACACAGTTGCCGGCCGGGGGTGAGGTCGTGGTCTTTGACCGCAGTTGGTACAACCGGGCTGGGGTCGAGCGGGTGATGGGCTTTTGCACCGAAGAGCAGTCGCGGCGGTTTCTGGAGACGGTGCCGCAGCTGGAAGCGTCTCTGATCGAATCCGGGCTGGTCCTGCTGAAGTATTTCCTCGATGTGAGCCCAGAAGAACAGCAACGTCGCTTCGAGCAGCGCATCCACGACCCCCTGCGGCAATGGAAGCTCAGCCCGATGGACATCGAATCCTACCGGCGCTGGTGGGACTACACGCGCGCCTATGACGAGATGATCCGGATGTCCGATACGCGGCATGCGCCCTGGTACATCGTGGACTCGACGGACAAGAAGGCCGCGCGGATCAACTGCCTGACGCATATGCTGTCGAAGATCCCCTACGAGCGGGTGCCGTTCGATAAGCCCAAGCTTGGCAAGCGCAAGAGCCGTCCAAAGGACTATGTCGAGGATCCGCATATCCGCACCTATGTCCCAAGTGCGTTCTGAGCCGGGCGGAGGCTCCTGCGGCTCCTGGTCGAGCGAACTGCCGGCATCATGTCACTTCGGTCTGGCAAGACGGCCGCTCCCTGCGTAAGGCTGTGTCCGGACAGGGATTTTACCGCAGGAGGCAGGCGTGGCGACGGCAGGCGGGGGCACAGATCGTGTGGAGGTGCCGGGTGCCTTGATGCGCTTCGCGTTGTTCCTGCTCCTCTGGCTTGTCCTGATCGGCCCTGGTTGGGCAAACCTTGCCGCTGGACTTCCCGCCGCTGTCCTGGCCTCTTGGGTCAGCCTGCGGCTACTGCCGCAGACCGGCAGGCATCTTTCGCTTTCTGCCCTGACCGCATTCCTAATGCGCCTGCCGGGCCAGTCGCTGATCGCCGGTGTCGATGTCGCCCTTCGCGCGCTATCGCCCGCGATGCCGCTGCGGACCGGATTCGTCGCCTATCGTACAGGCATCCCGCCGGGACCGCAGCGCGAGGCATTCCGCGCGTTGATGAGCCTGCAGCCAGGCACCCTGCCGGTGGGTGAGGATGAGGAGGGGGCTATCCTGTTCCATTGTCTCGACCTCGACCAGCCGGTGAACCGCCAGCTCGCGGCGGAAGAGGCGCGGTTCCTTCGGATCGTTGGGGCGCGCCCGCATGGCTGAGTTCCTGTTCGCCGCCGCCGCGATCGTTCTGGTCCTGACCGGGCTTGCCCTGGCGCGGATGCTCTGGGGGCCGTCGCCCGCCGACCGGATGATGGCGGCGCAGCTTCTCGGCACCGGCGGCGGTGCGATCGCGATCCTAGTCGCCATCGCCAGCGGTATGACCGCCATGCTCGACATTGCCCTGACGCTGGCTTTGCTCGCGGCCTTTGCGGCGGTGGCGCTGACGCTTGGCGAGCCGGGATCGAAACGGAAGGGAGGCGGCGAGTGAACTTGTTTCTCGATCTCTTCACCGTCGTCGCGGTTTCCTCCGGGGTATTCTTCTTTCTGGCGGGGACTGTAGGCCTCTTGCGGTTCCCCGACACGCTGACGCGCCTTCATGCGCTGACCAAGGCGGACAATCTGGGGCTTGGCCTGATCGTGCTGGGACTCTTGCCGCGATGCCCTGATCTGGCCTCGGCGCTGAAGCTGGTCGCAATCTGGGCGCTGGTGCAGCTGGGCGGCGCCACCGCCAGCCAGCTCATCGCCGAATTCGTGCGGCGGGGCGGGGGACGCAGATGAGCCTTGCCGTCGATCTTGTCATGGTGCTGCTGATCCTGACCTCGGCTGTCTGGACGATCCTGGCCCGTGACCGCCGGGACGCGGTCATCGCCTTCATCGTGCTTGGCCTCCAACTGTCGCTGGTCTGGATGCGGCTGATGGCGGTGGACGTGGCACTGACTGAGGCGGCGGTGGGGGGCGGGGCAACGGGTCTTGTCCTTTTGCGCGCCTGTGCGCGGCTCCAGCCGGTCGAAGCCGAGGGGGCGTTGCCCGGTCTGCGCCTGAAGGTCGTGGCGGGTGTCCTTTCCGCGTTGGTTGGCGCGGGTCTGGCGGCAGTGGTCCTTTCCCCTGCCGAGCCAGCGCCGTCGCTTGCTCCGGCAGTTGCCGTCCATATGGACGAGGTCGGGCTGAAGAACCCCGTCACGGTGGTACTGCTGGCCTATCGTGCGCTCGACACGCTTCTGGAGAAGGTCGTGCTGGTGCTTGGGTTGATCGGAGTCTGGGCGCTGGCGCCCGACCTCTTCTGGGGGGGGCGGCCCGCCAGTCTGCGCGCGGCAAGCCCGAGCGGGACGCTGACCTTCCTTGCGCGGGTCCTGCCGCCGATCGGTGTTCTGATCGGCATTTACCTTGTCTGGAACGGGGCGGACCACCCGGGCGGTACCTTCCAGGGGGGGACGGTGCTGGCGGCGATGTGGCTTCTGGTGATGATGGCCGATCTGGGCGAGGTACCCGAGACGCGGGCGCTGCGGCTGCGCCGGCTCGTGGCGGTCGGCCCGGCTCTGTTCATCGCCGTGGGCCTTGCCGGGTTCTGGATGGCGGAGGGGTTCCTGTCCTATCCGCCCGGATATGCCAAGCCGATCATCGTCGCCGTGGAGGTGGCACTGGCACTGTCGATCGCCGTCATCCTTGGGCTGATGGTGGCCGGCCCAGCCGCGAAGGAGCCCGAGCGATGACGCCCGTAACGCTCTATGGTCTTTGCGCGGCGGCGCTGGTGGCCATCGGAATTTTCGGACTGATCCTGCATCCCACGCCGCTGCGCAAGGTGATCTCGTTCAACCTCGTCGGCAGCGGCACCTTTCTCCTCTTCGGAGTCGCGGCGCGGCGCGGGGCTGCGGCGGGGTTCCTTGGCGATCCGGTTCCGCAGGCGATGGTCATCACTGGCATTGTCGTGGCCTTCGCCGCAACGGCGCTGGCGGTGGCACTGCTGTTGCGGATGCTCGAAACCGGAGCGCCGACGGTTGACGGCCCGCCGGACCAGCCGGACGACCTTTCGCCATGACGCCCGACGCGACGACAGCCGGGGGCTGGCTTCTGGTCCTTGCACTGATGCTGCCGGTCCTCGGCATGCTCGGCATCTTCGCGCTCGGGCCGCGGCGGGCAGAGCGCCTGGCCTACGGCACACTGGCCGCCGGACTGGCCGTGGCGGTTGCGGTCGCGGCGGAAGTGGGGCGCAGCGGGCGGGCGGTGACATATCTGATCGGCGGATGGCAGCCCCCGCTTGGTATCGCGTTGCAGGCAGACGGGCTTTCGGCCGTGCTGATGCTGATGACGGCGGTGATCCTTTGCGCGGTCGGCGTTTTCGCGCGCGGCAGCTTTGCCTCGCCCCCAGATGGCGGCGAAACCCGGCGGCCCTTCGTCTTTTGGACGCTGCTTCTGGGGCTCTGGTGCGCGTTGAACACCGTCTGGCTGGCGCAGGATCTTTTCAGCCTTTTCGTCGCGCTGGAGCTTCTGACCTTTTCCGCCGTGCCGCTGGTCAGCCTCGATGGCAGCAAAGACACCCTGCGCGCAGCGCTTCGTTACCTGCTTTTCGCTCTGGTCGGATCGGTCTTCTACCTGATGGGCACGGGGCTGATCTATGGCGCCTATGGCACGATGGACATCGCGACGCTGCATCAATTGGCGCGTGCGGATTGGGCGACCTCGCTGGCGCTTGGGCTGATGATCGTTGGGCTGATGGCGAAGGCCGCGCTCTTTCCTCTGCACCTGTGGCTCCCACCAGCCCATGCCGGCGCTCCTGCGGCGGCGAGCGCGGTCCTGTCGGCGCTCGTGGTGAAGGCGCCCTTCGTCCTGATCCTGCGGCTCTGGTTCGAGGTCGCGCCGCAGCCCGCCCCCGCACCAGCGGGCGCGATGCTGGCGGGCCTTGGTTCGGCGAGCATCCTGTTCTGCAGCGTCATGGCGCTGCGGCAGGCGCGGCTGAAACTGATGATCGCCTATTCGACGGTGGCGCAGGTGGGTTATCTATTCCTTGTCTTTCCACTGGTGATGGGCAGCGCGGCGGCAACACCGTGGGAATCAGTTGGCTGGACCGGCGGGGTGTTGCAACTCGTCTCCCACGCCTTCGCCAAAGCGGCGATGTTTCTTGCCGCCGGGCTGATCGCCGAAGCGCTCGGCCATGACAGGATCGCTGATCTGGGTGGAGCGGCGAAGGCGGCGCCGGTGACGGTCGCGGCCTTCGCGCTGGCCGGGCTGTCGCTAATGGGACTACCCCCCGCAGGCGGGTTCATCGCCAAGTTGATGCTGCTGACGGCGGCGGTCGAGACGGCGAACTGGGCAATCGCCGCGACGATCCTGGCCGGGGGCATCCTTGCCGCGACCTATGTTTTCCGCGTGGTGGGGAACGCGCTGGCCGAGGCGCCCGAGGGAAGGGAGATGACGGCCATCCCGCGGTCCCGCGAGCTGGCGGTGCTGGCGCTGGCGCTGATCGCGGTAGCGCTTGGCTTCCTGCCGCTGCAGCCCTTCGACTACCTCGCCATCGGACGCGGGGGTATGCCATGACTCCGTCCGGCCTGCTGATCGCCTCGTCGGTCGCCCTGCCACTCCTGATGGCGCTGGCCTGCCTTTGGCCCGCCTTCCGCGAGCGGGCGGCCAGCTGTCTGGTGATCGCCCCGTTTCCCGCGCTTCTGGCGGCTCTGCTGGCGCGCGGGGGAAGCATCGTCGTGGCGCCGTCGCCCCTGCGGCTGACGCTGGCGCTTGATGATGTGGGCGCGATGCTTCTGGGAGGTGCTGCGCTTCTTTGGGCAGCGGCGGGGTCCTATGCGGGCCGCTACATGCGCGGGCAGCCGGGGCTGGCGCGGTTTGCGGTGTGGTGGCTTCTGACTCTGAGCGGCAGCCTTGGCTGCTTCATCGTCGCCGACATGACGAGCTTCTACCTCGCCTTCTCGGTGGCGAGCCTTGCGGCCTATGGCCTTGTCTCCTTCGAGGGGTCGGCGCAGGCTCAACGGGCGGGGCGCGTATACATGGCGCTGGCGCTTCTGGGCGAGGCCTTCATCCTTCTGGGCTTCGTCATGCTGGCGATCGGCGCGCCACCGGGCAATCCGCTGATCCGCGATGCCGTCGCGCTGTTTCCCGCCGCACCCCTCCGCGATCCGGCGCTTGTGCTGCTGATCCTTGGCTTCGGTTTGAAGATGGGGCTGGTGCCGCTGCATGTCTGGATGCCGCTGGCCCATCCGGTGGCACCGATGCCGGCCTCTGCCGCCTTGAGCGGCATCATCGTCAAGGCGGGCGTAATCGGGCTGATCCGCTTCCTGCCGCTCGAGACGGCGCTGCCGGGCTGGGGGGCGATGCTGATGGGGGCCGGGCTGTTCACCGCCTTCTATGCAGTCGCAGTCGGGGTCACGCAAACCCAGATGAAGACCGTACTGGCCTATTCGACGGTCAGCCAGATGGGCGTCGTGGCGGCGGTGCTGGGGGCGGGCCTGATGAGCGCCGCGCCGGGGACCGCGCTGCTGGCCGGGTTCTATGCGCTGCATCATTTGCTGGTGAAGGGGGCGCTCTTCCTGGGTGTGGGCGTGGTCATGGCGAGCGGGCCGCGCCATCGGCTCCCGGTGCTGGCGATCATGGCGGTGCTGGCGCTGAGCCTGGCCGGCCTGCCGCTGACCAGCGGGGCGCTGGCGAAATATGCGGTGAAGCCGCTGTTCGGCGAGGGGCTTGCGGCGATGCTTGCAGCGCTGTCGGCGGCGGGCAGCACTATGCTGATGCTGCATTTCCTGCGCCTGCTTGGACAAGCCGCCAAACCCGGCGCGAAGACCCCGCCCGCGGGGATCGTCTGGCCCTGGGCCATCGTTGCCGTCGCGGCCTTCGTCGGCCCCTGGGCGATCTTCGGAGGGGCGACAGCGCTGCCTCTGGCAGCGAGTCTTGGCGCCAAGGCACTCTGGGCCGCGCTCTGGCCGATCGGGCTGGGCGCGGCGCTTTGGGTGGGATTGAGCGCACTCCGCTTGCCGGTCCTCCCCGAGGGAGACGTGATCGTCCTGGCCGAACGCTTTGCCCCGGCGGTGGCGCGGGCAGGTGGGGCGGTGGAGCGTGCCGACGGCTGGCTCCGCCGCTGGCCGGTCGCCGGAATGATGCTGACGGGGCTGGCGGTTGTCCTGTCGGTCGCTCTCTGGCGTCTGGCCTGAGGCGCCGCCGGGTTGCGGCCCGGCACTATCCGGGGAATGATCCGGCTTCAGCCTCAAGGAGCCGACAGATGACCGACCGGAGCGAACAAGACGGCCTGCACCCCATTGCCCGCGAGCAGCCGCCCTTCGCGCTGCATCTCGACATGCGGATCATCTTCGCGGAGCCGCATCAGGTCGAGGCCGAGATGGAGGTGACGCCCGCCCATATCAACCGCAACGGGGTGTTGCATGGCGGGGCGATCATGGCGCTGGCAGACAATGTGGGCGGGACGGGCGCGTTCCTGAACCTGAAGCCGGGCGAGGGCACCACCACGATCGAAAGCAAGACCAATTTCTTCCGGGCCGTCCCGGCGGGGGACCGCGTACGCGCGATCTCTGTTCCCCTGCATCTCGGCCGCCGGACGCAGGTCTGGCAGACGACGATCCTGCGCGGTGATGGCAAGGTGGCGGCGCTTGTAACCCAGACGCAGATGGTGCTGCCGCCTGGCGATCGGTCAGTTGGCTAAGGAAATGCCCGGCGCGGCTGCGTTTGCCGCGCCGGGTCTGGCCTAGAGCAGGCTGCCGAGCAGGACTATTCCGCCAAGGCCCACTGCCGTGATGAGCCAGTTGAGGATCAGGCGGGGCAGGGGGAGCGCTTCAGGCTCGCTGCCGGGTTCGGGCGCGACGCTGCGGTCGCCCCGCGCGGGGTCGTTCGGTTCGTCTGACATGCGTTCTCCAGTCATGACCATGCGATGCCGCAGGCCCGGACGGGATGCGGCGTTCAGGTTTCAGGGACTGCGAGGGGCGCGGGCGGTGCTCGGGCGCGGCGGTGGAGCGTGAAGCGCGCGGGCTCGGGCGACCAGACCGAAAGGAGTGCGGTCGCCTCGGTCCGCGTCGGGGCGAGGGGAGGGGCGGGCCGGTCGGGCAGGATCGCGACGAAGGGCCAGCGGGCCGTGTCGGCCGAAGCGGGCTTGACCGCGATAACCGCGGGCTGGGTGGCGTAAAGCGCGGTGACCGGGGCCCGCAATGCCTCGACCTGGGGCTGCACCGGCCGGATCGGCGCGGTCTGGACCAACCCGAGCAGGAGCAACCCGGCCAGCCAGAGGCCGAACCAGTTACGGGCGGAGAGGGAGGGAGGCGCGGCAGCCATGCTGCAGGCCTGCCTGATCAAGTGCACAGCGTCAAGCGAAGCGCGGCGGCGGGTTGCCAGCCGAAGCGGATGCAGGTGATCTTCTTTGTGCGCAGCAGCTCGACCCGGCAGGTTCCGCCTCAGACGCAGACGGGCGACGTCAGCGGAAAGATCAGTTGGCAGGGCAGCCGTTCTGCATCGGCGTGCCGGCGAAGCGGTCCTTGAGCCACGGCAGCAGCAGCGGCGTCGCTGCGCCCGGCGTGGTGAAGTGACTTTGTTCGCCCTCGAGCTGGACGCGGGTCACGTCGCCGCCAAGCCCGCACATCTGCGCCTGGTAGAGCTTGCCCATGACGGGGTCGATGACGGTGTCCTTCGTGCCCCAGTAGATGACGACCGGCGCGACCGGCTTGACCGGCGCGACACTCGCCGCGACCAGCGCCTTGACCCAGGCCAGCGAATTGACGGGCTGCGGGTTCAGGAGCGTCTTGTAGCTGTCGGCATAGGCAAAGTTCAGCGTGTCGGCCCCGGCATGCATGCACTTATTGCTGAACACCTCATCAATCACCTTCGCCCCGTCGGCGGTGAAGATATCGGTGAGCTTCAGGTCCGGAAAGGCCGCGGGCATCGCCCACATGCTCATCGCGTAATGGGTGAAGTTGAAGATGTTGTCCGAGAATTGCTGCGCGAGCCCCGGGATCATCTTGTCGGCCCCGGCCTCGGTCAGCGCATCGGGCGGGATCAGCACGGCGACATCCTGCGGCGCCATCGCGCCGAAGCCCACGAACTCCACCCCGTCGGCGGCGGTGCCGGTCTGCCCGATATAGTCGGCAAGGCTCGCCGCGCCCAGCACAGCGCCGCCGCCCTGCGACCAGCCAAAGATCGCGGCCTTTTTCGCGCCGCCCGACAGGCCCATGGAAGCAACCGCCCGCGCCGCGTTGATCGCGTCGCGCCCTTGCGTCGCGGCGATTGCATATTGATGCGTCCCGCCGCCGCCAAGCCCCTGGTAATCCGGCGCGATCACCGCATAGCCCGCGGCGATCATCTCGGTCAGGCCGGGGATGCCGAAATCGGTCCAGGAGGTGCCACCGACCAGGAAGTACTCGTTCAGATCCTGCGCCGGATCGAGCACCTGCGACGGCCCGCAATTCTGCGCCGTCCCGGTGGTGCCATGCGCCCAGACCACGATCGGGCGACCGCCGGCGGGCGGTTCCCCCTGAGGAGCGACGACCAGCGCGGTCGAGATCGTCGGGCGCTCGCCCACATCCGAGGAGAGGAACGCGATCCGCCAGGCCTGCGCGCCGGGAACCGCGGTCGCCACATCCTCGCGCGCGATCACGGTGCCGAGCTTGCCGGTCGCGGGCAGGCTCTGGACGCCGGCATAGAAGGGCGGAACATCCACCCCTTGTGCGAGGGCCCCGCCGGACAGGAGGCCGAGTGAAACCAGGGTCGATGCGAACAGGCGCTTCATGGCGATACCTCCCAAAGTCCGCCGGGTGATGGACCGGCTTTCGGCGCAGGGTCCCTCCCGACCCGACCGCGCCGTCCCAGTCTGACACGCCCATATGGCAACGGTATGGCCCGCTTGCAAAGCCGCCCCGCACGCCTCCCGCCGAGGCATGGAGCCGCACGCGGTTGTGGCTCGAGATCCATAGGGCTGGGTACACCCTGACCTAGGGTGAGGAGCCTCCGCGTTTAGCGTGCGCATTCACCGCGCATTATTGGCGGACGGCGGGTCGGTGCGTCAGAGGACCGGAAGGAAACCGTCCAGTGGACGGTTTCCCGGGCCGATTGCCCGGAGGCGCAAGCCGCAGGGGTGAGGTGCGCCCGGACGATCTTCCAGTGGAAGATCGTCAGCACCGAACGCCCGATCCGCGAGGATCGGGCTGGGTGGGGTTATCAGATTTTCCTTCGGCTGGGTTCAGGTCGCGCCGGACCGCCGGGTGGGCGCAAACGCGCCCGCCCGAGGGGACGGTCGGGCGCGGCCTGATTTGACTGGGGTCAAATCAGGCGGAAGAAGAGATGGTAGGGTGCGCATTCATTGCGTACCACGGGCGTGCGGTGAATTGGTGCGATTTCTATTTAAGCCCTATACACTTTCGAAGCTCTTCCATCACGTTCAAGTAAGCATCGACGATTTCTTTTTGTGCAGGAGAATTATTTGTATCGAACATGGATTCGTATTCTGCCTTCCAGTCCGTCGCCATGTGTACTCTTCGATCTGCCATTTCATTTGCAATTGCGGACCTGATTAGGGCGTCTTTGCCATGACCAGTAAATGTTCTAAACAACGTGTGAATGAAGTTATTGTAAGATTGGTAAAATTTGTCTGATAGCAAATGCCTGTATATATTAACTTCCTTGTCAAGTTCGCGCTTGGTCTGAAGCGCCTGCGGAGGGGTAACTTCCTTCCAATATCCCAAGAAAAGCGAGAAACAGTAGAGCAAATTCAACTTTGGCGCAAGACGGTCATAGATATCAATTCGTTTTTCGATGATTTTACGATTTTGCCATTGTGCGTCATCTATGCTTTTCAGCCTTTTATTTAGAAAGAACCCGACAATAGCCACCACTATTGGAGTGGCAAATGCTGCAAGAAGCTTAACAACTTCCATTCTTCTCCCCCTCACACATCCAACTCCTCCACGAACCGCGCATTCTCCGAGATATACTGGAACCGCAGTTCCGGCTTCTTGCCCATCAGCCGCTCTACCAGATCGCCGGTTTCGCCCGGCTCGTCCTCGTGGACCGTCACCCGGATCAGCTTCCGCGTCAGGGGGTTCATCGTGGTGTCTTTCAGGTCCTTGGCGTCCATCTCGCCCAGGCCCTTGAAGCGCTGGACGTCGATCTTGCCCTTGCCACCGAGACCCGCCTCGAGCATCCGCTCCTTCTCGGCGTCGTCCTGCACATAGACGCGCTTCGCCCCCTGGGTCAGCCGATACAAGGGCGGACAGGCGAGATACAAATGCCCCTTGTCGATCATCGGCCGCATCTGGGTGAAGAAGAAGGTCATCAGCAGCGAGGCGATATGGGCGCCGTCCACGTCGGCGTCGGTCATGATGATGACCTTGTCATAGCGCAGGTCGTCGACGTTGAACTTGGTTCCCATCGACACGCCAAGCGCCTGGCAGAGATCGTTGATCTCCTGGTTCGCGCCCATCTTGCCGGACGCCGCGCCGAGCACGTTCAGGATCTTGCCCCGGAGCGGCAAGAGCGCCTGGTTCGTCCGGTCGCGCGCCATCTTGGCGCTGCCACCCGCCGAGTCGCCCTCTACGATGAACAGCTCCGTCCCCTCGCGGTTGGTGGCGGAACAGTCGACCAGTTTCCCCGGCAGGCGCAGCTTCTTCGTCGCGGTCTTGCGCTGCGTCTCCTTCTCCTGCTTGCGGCGCAGGCGTTCCTCGGCGCGCAGCACGAGGAAATCGAGGATCGCGCCGGCCGATTTCGTGTCCGAGGCCAGCCAGTTGTCGAAATGGTCGCGCACGGCGTTCTCGACCCACCGGGCGGCTTCCTCGGTCGAAAGGCGGTCCTTGGTCTGGCCGACGAAGGACGGCTCGCGGATAAAGACCGAGATCAGCGCGCAGCCCCCGGTCAGCATGTCGTCGCGGGTGATGAGCTCGGCCTTGCGGTTCTTGGCAAGCTCGCCATAGGCGCGGATGCCCTTCAGGATCGCCGCCCAGAACCCCGCCTCATGCGTGCCGCCTTCGGGCGTGGGAACGGTGTTGCAATAGGACTGGATCGAGCCGTCGCGCACCGGCGACCAGTTGATCGCCCATTCGACCGAGCCGGGGATGTTGTACTTCTCCTGGAAGCTGACCTTCCCGGCGAAGGGACGCTCGGCATAGGTCACGGCGCCGGTCAGCTGTTCGTTCAGGTAGTCGGCCAGCCCGCCGGGGAAGTGGAACACCGCCTCTTGCGGCATGTCGCCGTCGGGGATCGCGGATTTCCAGCGGATCTCGACGCCCGAGAACAGGTAGGCCTTCGACCGAGCCATCCGGAACAGGCGCGACGGCTTGAACTGGAGATGGCCAAAGATCTCGGGGTCGGGGTGGAAGGTGACGGTCGTGCCGCGACGGTTCGGGGCAGGGCCGATCTTGACCAGCGGCGCCTTCGGCACGCCGCGGCTGAATTCCTGCATGTAAAGCTCGCGGTTGCGCGCCACTTCGATCCGCAACTGATCGGAGAGCGCGTTCACCACCGACGAGCCGACGCCGTTCAGGCCGCCGGAGGTCGAATAGGCCTTGTTCGAGAACTTGCCGCCGGCGTGGAGGGTGCAGAGGATCACCTCCACCGCGGATTTGCCGGGAAACTTCGGATGCGGATCGACCGGCATGCCGCGGCCGTTGTCGCGGATGGTGACAGAGAAATCCGCCTGCAGCTCTACCTCGATGCGGTTGGCGTGCCCGGCCACGGCCTCGTCCATCGCATTGTCGAGGATTTCGGCCACGAGGTGGTGCAGCGCCCTCTCGTCGGTGCCGCCGATATACATGCCGGGGCGTTTGCGGACCGGTTCCAGCCCTTCGAGCACCTCGATCGAAGAGGCGTCGTAGCTTTCCGCCGTGCCGGACAGAAGATCGGCAGAGGTGTCTTGGGCCATGGGATGCTCGATTCTTTTTTCTTGGATTGGCGCAGGATTAGACCATCGCTCGGGGCGGGGACGCAAGATCTGGGGCTTTGGTGCGCTGCGGGGAAGGAGACAAGCCAAAAGGGGGACTGCGAGCGTTCGCCATGTTCGGGCGCCGGGCCCGGGGGCAGATCACGCGATTATCGGCAGACCGCTCAAAATTGGGGCGGATTGAGAAAGTCCAGTTCCTAAATGGAAACAATCCGTTGCGGGCAATTGTGTTGAAACTGTGGCCCAACCATGGAATTCCCAAGGCCGGTGACGCAGGACGTTTTGGGGACGAATTTCGATGCGTGGAATGAAGACGATTGCCGGTGCGGTGGCGTTTGCCCTCCTGGGCTTTGGCGCTCAGGCAGCGACCGTTTCGGTCGATGTGCATGACCTGAGCGATTACGCCAGCGTGACGGCGGGCTGGAAGAACACGATTTCCGAAGATTTCGAGGCACTTGGTGCGGCCGGCGGCCGGCGCGAGGTCGGCGTGCTGAACACGTCTGTCGGGAGTTTCACAACCATCGGCGGCAAGGGGACGGGCGGGACCGTCACCGACAAGAAGAACAACACGACCGTCAAGAACACCGGAACCAAGCTCGCGCTGCGGAGCGGCACGGTCTACGGTCGGACCAACATCGCCCCGACGGGCGGGAAGTGGTTCCTCGACAGCAACGACACCTTCGGCATGGTGTGGAACGTGGCGCTGGCTGGCGGTCACGCGTTCAACAAGCTGATCTTCGCGCTGACCGATGCCTCGGACGAAGGCGCCTATCTGCGGGTGACGGTCGACGGCGTGGTGCAGGAAATCCTGTCGAAGCTGAAGAACGGCACAACGAAGCTTTTCGTCATCGACTTCGGCGGCCCCGTCCATTCGGCCAAGATCGAGCTTGGCAACTATACTAAGGCGACCGGCGGCAAGCAGAAGACGAATGATGGCTTCTCGGTCGACGCGATCCAGGTCGCTCCGGTCCCGCTGCCTGCAGGGCTGGTCCTGCTCGGTTCGGCGATTGCCGGCATCGGCGTGGTCGGTCGCCGGCGGGCCCGGATGGCCTGATCAGCAAGATATCCCAAATGCGAACGCCCCGGCTCAGTCCGGGGCGTTTGTCATTTCGGGCCGGTGATCAGGCCGGTTCGGCCAGCCTTGCCTCCCACATCGCCTTGAAGGCCGGGCGGGCCTGGCACCGAGCGAGCCAGTCCGACACCTTGGGGAACTCTGCCATGAGGGCCGCATGGGCGCTGGCATAGCGCACGCATTCGGCCACACAGATATCTGTCGCGGTGAAGCGGTTTCCGATCAGCCAGTCTTCGCTGGCGAGATAGTTTTCGAGCCGCGCAAAGGGGCGGCGCAAGTCCTTCATCGCTTTCTCGATCTCTGCTTGGCCCTCGGAGGTCGTGGCGCGGTTCTGGGCATAGGCGTACGAGATCACGAGTGCCGGCGCCTCGATCGAAGTGGCGGCAAACAGCGCCCATTGCAGCGACAGGGAATCCTCCGTCCCGTCGCGTGCCCCCAGATCGCCGCCGTAGCGGCGCGCCAGGTAGAGGGTGATGGCCATCGACTCGGTCAGCAGGAAGCCATCGTCGTCCATCACGGGGATCTGACCTTGTGGATTGATTGCCAGGAACGCCTCGGATGCTGTGTTGAATTGCGCATCCGGGGCCCCCGCGTTGGGCAGCCGATAGGCCTGGATCACCGGAATGTGCCGGAAGGCAGTGCCGGTCTCGTGGAGCAGCCACAGAGGGCGGGTCGCGCGCGACCGGTAGCAGCCATAGATCGTCAACATCGTGGGGGACCTCCGGTGAATATCGGCGCGACAGTAGCCAGCGCGGCCTGTTGCGAAAAGGCCCCAAACGTCCGGTGACATGAAGGTTTTTTGACATCGGTCAAAGTGGACGTCTTTGCCATGCGAAAGACTCGGCAAATTCCAGTACAAGGAGAATTGCCGCATGGAAGACATCGCTGCCAACACGACTGTCGCCGCCCCGGGGACGTCTGCCGTTCTGCCTGACCACGACCCGGACGCTGCGGTTCCGGGCGCACCGCGGAGTTTTCCGAAGCTCGAGGGCGATGCGCTGCGCACCGCCTTCGAAAGCGGCCATTATCCCTATCCGCGGCCTATGGGCGTCAAGGTCTACGAAGCCGAGAAGATGAAGCTTCAGGCCGAGCTTCTGAAGGTGCAGATCTGGGCACAGGAGACCGGACAGAAGTTCGTCATCCTGTTCGAGGGCCGCGATGCCGCTGGCAAGGGCGGGACGATCAAGCGCTACATGGAGCACCTTAACCCGCGCTATGCCCGCGTCGTCGCGCTGACCAAGCCGGGCGAGAAGGAAAAGGGCCAGTGGTTCTTCCAGCGCTACATCGAGCATCTGCCGACCTCGGGCGAAATGGTGTTTTACGATCGCTCCTGGTACAACCGCGCTGGTGTCGAGCGGGTCATGGGCTTCTGCTCGCCCTCCGAATATCTCGAGTTCATGCGCCAGGCGCCCGAGTTCGAACGGATGCTCGTGCGGTCCGACATCCGGCTTTACAAATACTGGTTCTCTGTCACCCGTGAAGAACAGCGCAAGCGCTTCCTCGCGCGCGAGACCGACCCGCTGAAGCGCTGGAAGCTGTCGCCGATCGACAAGGCCAGCCTGGACCGGTGGGATGCCTATACCGAGGCGAAAGAGGCGATGTTCTTCTACACCGACACCGCAGACGCCCCTTGGACCATCGTCAAGTCAAACGACAAGAAGCGCGCGCGGCTGAACTGCATGCGGCATTTCCTGTCTTCGCTCGACTATCCGGAAAAGGACCTGTCGGTCGTGCAGTCGCCCGACCCGCTGATCGTCGGACGGGCAAGCCAGGTCATCGGCGGTGCGGCGGGGCACATCCTTCAGGCGGCAACCCCGCCGGATCTGCGGCGCGGCTGACACGGCCTCTTGATCCATTCCGGGCCGGCGAAGGCTGGCCCGACATCCGTGCTGCGGTTAGTGTCCGTCGGCGCGGACGGGAATCATGTTGCGGTATCTTGCAGCGGCTGTGGCAATTTCGGCGGCAGGTCCGGCCTGCGCGCATCCGCATGTCTTCATCGACACGCAGGTCGAGGTGATCTTCGACCAGGCTGGCAAGGCAAGCCAGGTCAGGATCACCTGGATCTATGACGACTTCTTTTCCCTGTCGATTCTGGCCGACCAGGGCTTCGACCCCGACGGCGATGGCAAGCTGACCGAGGACGAAAGGCGCCGCCTGCCGGGCTTCGACATGCATTGGGAAGCCGGCTATCCGGGCGACAGTTATGCGCTGAGCGGCGATACGCCGCTGAAACTAGGCCCCCCGCACGACTACACGGCCGACTTCGTCGACGGAAAGCTTGTCTCGACCCACTTGCGCGATATCGAGCCGACCGTCGATCCGGTGGATAGGCCTCTCGTCATCCGCAGCTACGATCCGAGCTATTATGTCGAATACACCATCACCGCTCCGCCCAAGGTCACGGGGCGCGAGGGATGCAAGGTTGCGCTCGTCGAACCCGACCTGACGGCCGCCGACAAGCAGTTGCAGGATGCGCTGTCCAACTATAGCGCAGACATGGATGTCGAAATGGACTATCCGGCGGTCGGGGCCGCCTTTGCCGACGAGGTCCGGATCCAATGCGAAAGCCATTCCTGATCCTTGGCCTTGTCATGGCCGCGGCACTCCTGTTGCTCTGGGCCAGCGGATCGCTGGCTGCGGTGGAGCGCACGATGATCCTGGCGCAGCGCGAAGCCCAGAATGCCCTAGCCGGCGCCGTGCGTCGGCTGAGGGCGGGCGAGCCGGGGGCGGTTCTGGCCTTCCTGGGCATTTCCTTTGCCTACGGCTTCTTTCACGCCGCGGGACCGGGCCACGGCAAGATGCTGATTGGCGGCTATGGGGTGGCAAGCCGGGTTCCCTTCGGCCGGCTGGCCCTGATCGCGGTGGCGGCAAGCCTCGCCCAGGCGGGCGCGGCGATCCTGCTGGTCTATGCCGGTGTTCTGGCGATGGGCTGGGGGCGCGACAAGCTGGTCGACGTGACTGAAGGCGTCCTGACGCCCATCAGCTACGCCGCCGTGGCGTCGATCGGACTCTGGCTGGTCTGGCGCGGGCTGCGGGGCTTCCGCAAGGCCGAGGCAGCGTTCGCGCCGGACGCGCATGACCACCACGTCCATCACCATGACCACCCCCATCACGATCACCACGATCACGTCCACGACGCCCATTGTGGCCATTCGCACGGCCCGACGCTGGAAGAGGTTGCCCGCGTCCATGGCGTGCAGGATGCGCTCGCGCTGGTCGGCGGTGTCGCGATGCGTCCTTGCAGCGGGGCAATTCTCGTCCTTGTCCTGACCTGGCAGCTGGGCCTTGCCCTGATGGGCGTGGCGGCGGCGGTGGCGATGGGGGTTGGCACGGCGGTCCTGACGCTCGTGGTCGCGGGCCTGTCGGTCTGGGCGCGCGAGGGCGCGCTTTCCACCCTCTCCGGACCGGTGGCGCTGCGGGTTGCCTCGGCGATCCAGATCCTGGCCGGCGCTGTCATCGCTCTGGCCGCCGGCCAGCTGCTTTTCGCCTCCTTCTGAGGCGTCTTGCCGCCTTTCGTGCCAGTTGTTATGCGGAGGCATGACTTCACATCCCGTCCAGTCCTACGGCGCCCATGTCAGGGCGACGCTGACGCTCGGCCTGCCGCTGATCGGCAGCCACCTCGCTCAAATGGCGCTTCACGTCACTGATACGGTGATGCTGGGTTGGTACTCGGTCGAGGCGCTGGCGGCGGGCGTCCTGGGCGCCTCGTCCTTTTTCGTCATCTTCATCCTCGGATCGGGTTTTGCCCAGGCGGTCATGCCGATGGTCGCGGCGGCGCTCGGTCGCGGCGACGAGGCTCAGGTGCGCCGCGACACGCGGATGGGCCTGTGGCTGTCGATCGCCTTCGGGCTCCTGTGCTATCCGGTCTTTTGGGCGTCCGAGCCGATCCTCCTTGCCCTTGGCCAGAAGCCCGAGGTGGCGGTGGCCGGGGCGAACTTCCTGCGGATCGCCGGAATAGGCATGATCCCGGCTCTGCTGGTGATGGCGCTGAAAGGCTATCTCGCGGCGCTCGGCCGCACACAGGTCGTGCTTTGGACCACTGTGGCGGCGGTCGGGCTGAACGTCGCGGTCAACTGGGCGCTGATCTTCGGCAACTGGGGCTTCCCCGAGCTGGGGGTGCGCGGCTCGGCCATCGCGTCGGTCATGTCGCAGGCGGTTACGCTCGTGGTGCTCGCCATTTATGCGGCGGTGCTGCCGGACCTTCGTCGTTTCCATCTGTTCCAGCGCTTCTGGCGCGCCGACTGGTCCGCCCTGCGGCAGGTCTGGCGACTCGGCTGGCCGATCGGGCTGACGGGGCTGGCGGAAAGCGGGCTGTTCCAGGCCTCCGCGCTGATGATGGGCTGGATCGGCACGATTCAGTTGGCCGCGCACGGCATCGCCATGGAGGCCTGCGCGCTGGCCTTCATGGTCCATCTCGGACTTTCGAATGCGGTGACGATCCGGGTGGGCCGTGCGGATGGGGCGGGCGATGCGCCTGGCGTGCGTCGCGCCGCACAGGTGGCAATCCTGCTTTCGCTCGGGTTCGGCTCGCTCGTCGTGGCGACCTTCCTGATCGCGCCGGTGCCGATCCTGTCGCTGTTCCTCGACACCGACCTGCCGGAAGCGCCCCGGATCATCGCAATCGGGGTGACGCTGCTGGCCCTCGGCGCGATGTTCCAGCTCGCCGACGCCATGCAGGTCATTGCGCTTGGCCTTCTGCGCGGCATTCGCGACACGCGCGTGCCGATGGCATATGCCGCCGCAAGTTACTGGGGCATCGGCATCCCGTCGGCTTATCTCCTGGCCTTTCCGCTCGGGCTTGGGGCCAAGGGTTTGTGGCTTGGCCTTGTCGTCGGCTTGGTGCTCGCGGCTTCCTCGCTGATGGCTCGCTTCTGGCGCAAGGCACCCAAACCGCTCTGACGCCTTCGGGTTTCTTCTTGGTAAAATACCCTCGGGGGGAGATGCGGCCCCCGGGGCCGCATCCGGGGGGCGGAAGGCCCCCGTCCGCCGCAAGTCAGGCAGCGCCGTCGGTTGCCAGACGCTCGGCCTTTCGCCGCACCAGCACCGAGCGCAGGTCGTGCATCGCCAGCAGCAAGGCATCAGTCACCCGCTCGAGCTCGTCGTCGCGGGCACGCGACTGCGCCCAGTGCGCGGTCAGGTTCAGATGGTCGACCGTGCGCAGGATGTCGTCGATGTCGCGTTCGGCCAGCACCAGGCGCCGCTCGGCCAGCCAGCGGTCGATCGCTCCCAGGTCTTCGGCCGACAATGTGCGGTCGCCCTGCGGCTTGACCTTGCCATTGTCGACATTGACCGTGGCGATCGGGTCCATCTCGATGCGGCGCTGCCGGTTTTCCGTATCCACCCGAAACACGGTCGCGCCGTTGTCGCGGATGCGGAAGTAGTAGTCCGGCAGCTCGTCCGCCATCGCGCCCCCTTTACTTCAGCCCCTCGCAGAAGCGGATGATCCGCCCGCAGGCCTCGCGCAGCACCTCGTCCGAGGTAGCGTAGCTGACGCGGAAGTTTGGCGAAACCCCGAAGGCCGAGCCGAAGACAACCGCCACGCCAGCCTCTTCCAGAAGCGCCGTCGCAAAGACCTCGTCATTCGTGATCTTCGTACCGCCGGCGCTGGTCTTGCCGATGCAGCCCGAGATGTCGGGATAGACGTAGAAGGCGCCTTCCGGCACCGGGCAGTTCAGCCCAGGCGCGCGGTTCAGCATTTCGACCACGAGGTCGCGGCGGCGCTGGAAGGTGACACGGTTGGTCTTGAGAAAGTCCTGCGGCCCGTTCAGCGCCTCGACCGCCGCGTATTGCGCGATTGAGCAGGGGTTCGACGTCGATTGCGACTGGATCGTGCCCATCGCCTTGATGAGCGCCACCGGGCCCGCCGCATAGCCGATCCGCCAGCCGGTCATCGCGTAGGATTTTGACACGCCGTTGCAGGTCAGCGTGCGGTCGTAAAGGCCGGTTTCGATCTGCGCCGGAGTAGTGAATTCGAAATCGTCGAAGACGAGGTGCTCGTACATGTCGTCCGACATGATCCAGACATGCGGGTGCCGCATCAGTACGTCGCACAGCGCCTTGAGTTCGGCCCGCGTATAGCCCGCGCCGGTCGGGTTCGACGGCGAGTTGAAGATGAACCACTTGGTCTTCGGCGTGATCGCGGCTTCCAGCTGCGCCGGTGTCAGCTTGAACTGGGTTTCGATCCCAGCCACGACCGGCACTGGGGTGCCGCCCGCGAGCAGCACCATGTCCGGGTAGCTGACCCAGTAGGGCGCCGGGATGATGACCTCGTCGCCGGGGTTCAGCGTCGCCATCAGTGCGTTGTAGAGGATCTGCTTGCCGCCGGTCCCGACCGAGACCTGCGCGGGCGTGTATTTCAGCCCGTTCTCGCGCTCGAACTTGGCGCAGATCGCGGCCTTCAACTCGGGGATGCCGTCCACGGCGGTGTATTTGGTTTTCCCCGCGTCGATCGCGCGCTTGGCCGCGTCCTTGATGTTCTGCGGGGTGTCGAAATCTGGCTCGCCTGCGCCGAGGCCGATCACGTCCATGCCGGCCGCGGCCAGTTCCCGCGCCTTGTTGGTCACGGCGATGGTGGCAGAGGGTTTCACGCGGGCGAGGGTATCGGACAGGAAGGCCATTTCAGGGGCTCCGGCTTGCATGTTTTCGGCGGCCCGTCTTAGGGTGCGCCCAAGGCGCGATCAAGCGCAAACGGGGAGATCGGCGATGGCAGAGACCGCGGAAGACCGGCTGAAGCGGCTCAGGATGCGGTCCTGGCGGCGGGGCACCAAGGAGATGGACCTGGTGCTTGGCCCCTATGCCGATGCCCGGCTTGGCGCGATGGACGAGCCGACGCTCGCCCTCTACGACCGTCTCCTGACCGAGAATGACCAGGACCTTCTTCCCTGGGTGCTGGGCCAGACGCCGCCGCCGCCGGATTACAACGTGCTCCTGGCCGAGATCGCCGCCTTTGCCCGGACGCGGCTGTCGCCCGGCTGAGCGTTCGCCCTGTTCGGGCGCCGTTTACCGAATGTTCGATCTTTGCCCCGACTCTCTGCCGGACCCGAGAGGTGCACGGAGGCGGCGGATGCACGGAAGATCGATCGAGGCGGAAGAGGACAGCAGCCTCATCCTTGCCAATTACCTGGAGACGCTGGCGCTGGTCGAGCGGCTGCACCGGCTGCTCCTCGACGTGATCAAGGACGAATTCGAACGGCTCGGCGTGCTGGAGATCAACGCGGTGCAGGCGCTTCTGCTGTTCAACATCGGAGAGCACGAGGTGACGGCGGGCGAGCTGCGCACGCGCGGCTACTACCAGGGCTCGAATGTCAGCTACAACCTGAAGAAGCTGGTCGATCTGGGCTACATGCACCACCAGCGATCCGAGGCCGACCGCCGCTCGGTGCGCGTGCGGCTGACCGAAAAGGGGCGGCGGGTGCGCGGGCTGCTCAGCGACCTGTTCCTGCGCCATGCCGCCCTGCTCGACCGCCGCTCGCTCACCACGGTCCTGCCCGAGGTGAACGAGGCTTTGCGGCGGACCGAACGGTTCTGGTCGGAGCAGATCCGCTACATCTACTGACGGATCAGGCCTTCTTCACCACCCGGATCAGCACCAGCAGCACCACCGCGCCGATGGTCGCATGGACCACGGTCGCCCCGGTGCCGCCGCCGAAGCCGAGGCCGATCAGCGGGAAGATCAGTGCGGCCACGACCGCGCCGGCAATGCCGACGGCGATGTTGCCGATCAGGCCCAGGCCCCGACCCTTGACGATCAGTTCGGCCAGCCAACCGGCCAACCCGCCGATCACCAGCATCGCGACGATGCTCATTCCTCCCATGACGTCCCCCTTACCAGTGCCCGGTATTGCCCATGCTCAGCCACGGCTCGGCCGGGGGCAGGGCGCCGCCCATCTGCAGAAGCTCGATCGAGACATTGTCGGGCGAGCGGACGAAGGCCATGCGCCCGTCGCGCGGCGGGCGGTTGATGGTCACGCCGTTGGCCTGCAGATGCGCGCACATGTCGTAGATGTTCTCGACCTCATAGGCGAGGTGGCCGAAATGGCGGCTGTCGCTTGGCAGGCCGGTATCGCCATCCCAGTTCCAGGTCAGCTCGACCGGGCAGTCCGGCTGGCCGGGCGGGGCCATGAAGACCAGGGTGAAGCGGCCCTGCTCGTAGTCGTTGCGGCGGGTCTGCTCGAGCCCGAGCAGCTTGTAGAAGGCGATGGATTTGTCGAGGTCCAGCACGCGGACCATGGTGTGCAGGTAGCGGATCTTCATGGCGGTCTCCTGTCGCGGGTCAGGGTGAAGCTAGAGCAGCGGCGTCGCAAAGGAAATGGCTTGCCTGTGCCCCAATCGTTGTTCTCTCCGTCGCAAACTCTTGCCATCCGCCCAACCCATCGTAGGATGGTCAGTCAGACACGCCACATCTTGTATCGCCCGACTCGGAGGCCCCCATGCCGCTTTCCCAAGACCAACTCGCTGAAATCGAAGCCGCCCGGGCCAATCCGCGCCCGACGCTGCGCGCGGTCAGCGAGGGGATGGAGGCGCATCTCTACACCGCCCATCAGGTGCTGGACCACGGTTTCGTCCGGGTCATCGACTACATGGGCGACGATTCCGCCATCGTGCAGGCCGCCCGCGTGTCCTATGGCGCGGGCACCAAGCATGTCAGCAATGACGAGGGGCTGATCCGCTACCTGATGCGGCACTGGCACTCGACCCCGTTCGAGATGTGCGAGGTCAAGTTCCACGTCAAGTTGCCGGTCTTCGTCGCCCGCCAGTGGATCCGCCACCGCACGGCCAACGTCAACGAATACTCGGCCCGCTACTCGATCCTCGACCGCGAGTTCTACATCCCCGAGCCGTCGCAGCTTGCCGCGCAAAGCACCGTCAACAACCAGGGTCGGGGCGAGGTCCTGTCCGGCCCCGAGGCCGCCCGCGTGCTCGAGATGCTGAAATCCGACGCCGCCCGGTCCTATGACCATTACGAGGCGATGCTGAGCCAGGAGGGCCAGCAGGGCCTTGCCCGCGAACTCGCCCGGATGAACCTGCCCGCCAACATCTATACCCAGTGGTACTGGAAATGCGACCTGCACAACCTGTTCCACTTCCTGCGCCTGCGCGCCGACGCCCATGCCCAGTACGAGATCCGCGTCTATGCCGAGACGATGGCCCGCCTCGTCGCCGACTGGGTCCCGCTCGCCTACCGCGCCTTCGAGGACTACCGCATGGGCGGTGTGACGCTCTCCTCCAAGGCGATTGACTGCGTAAGGCGGATGCTCAAGGGTGAGACGGTGACGCAGGAGAATTCCGGCATGAGCAAGGGCGAGTGGCGGGAGTTTGAAGGGGTGTTGGGGTGAGTGAGGTTGCTCAGGGTCTGGACGTCATCCTTTCCGGAAATGCCTTTGCCAATGCATTCTGGGTTTTCATTGGGGTGGTAGCTGGGGCGCTTATTCAGTATGTGTTAGAATTATTTTCGGCAAAGTCGCAGCGGAAAAACGCTTTCAAGGCTCTTGGGACAGAAATTGCGTTGAATTTGAACGCATTGGGTGATTTTCGAAATAGAATTAAGTACCTTCGCGAAAGGGTTGGGGCCGGACAGATTTCCGAGCAAGATCTATTCGTTTCTATGCAGGCTTTCGACTATTCGATTGTTCAGCCGTTAGTGTCGTCGGGGCATTTTCATGTCGGACTTGGGTCGGAGAATTTAAAGAGGTACTTTGATTTTATGAAGTTTTTCAATAATGAAAACGCCAAGCTTATAAATTCGTTACTTAGAACTGAACACGAGGCAAATAAGAGCATACAGTTCCTACAATGGATAGAGGAGCAATGCGACTTCCAAGAAGCAGGAATACGCGCGATTTCACTTAAGTCGATTAAATCATGGCTCTGAGGGTTTAAGATACTCCGATCAATGACCCGCCGCCTCGCCCTCTGCCTCGCCCTGCTCCTCACCGCCGCCGCCTGTGATCCGGCGGCGCTCTCGCCCTGGGGCGGGTACAAGATGCACTGACGTGGCCGGGCGGGTCAGGCGGGACCGGGCGGCTCGCCGGCGTGGTGGTGGTCGAATTCCGACACGCTGTTGACCGCCTCGACCGCGAGGACGGCAATGGCGCCGATGAAGAGCAGCATGGCCAGAATGAAGAGATAGGCCATGCCCGGCGCGTGGTCGTGGCCAAGGATCGCGAGCGTGAAGCCGGTGATGATGAGCAGCGCGGTCGCCACGCCCGAGGCCAGCGACAGGATCGCGGCGATCCGCAGAAGCCGAAGGAGGCGGCGCTGGCGGGGCAGGTCCTCGCGCAGCCAGGCGCGGGCCTTGTCCTTTTCCGGGATGGCGTTCAGTTCGCGCAGCCGGTCCACGACCGCGCTCATGCGCGAGAAGACCAGCGTGACAAGGCTGATGACGCCTCCCAGCAGGAAGGACGGCGCAATGACATGGCTGATGACCTGGCTCAGGTGGTCAAGCGTATCGGCGTCGTTGAACATGGAATCCCCGGTTTTCGACGCAGACTGCCCGCACCGCCCAGCTCCGTCCAGTCCCCGCAGGTTGTGCGCCCGTGCGTGTTGTCGCTGTGCGCCCGTGCACCGTAAAACCGGGCCTTCGTGCAGGGACGGGACTCTCGCTCGCTTGAATACTAAGCATGCTTATATTATGTCGTGCTCATGACATTGGGACTCGACAGACTGGGCCTGCTTCTCCACGACGCCACGCGCGCCGTGCGGCGGCGATTTGAACTGCGGACGCAGGACTGGGGCTTGTCCTCGGCGCAATGGCGGCTGCTCGTCTCGCTCAAGCGCGACGGGCGCGCCAACCAGGCGCGGCTGGCGGAACTGCTGGAGATCGAGCCGATCAGCGTCTCGCGCATGGTCGACCGGATGGAGCAGACCGGCTGGGTGCGGCGCGAGCCCGATCCGTCCGACCGGCGGGCGCGGGTGATCGTGGCGACCGACCGGGCGCTGAAGGCCTTTGAGACCGTCCATGGCGTGGCGGGCGGGGTCTATGCCGAAGCGCTCGCGGGGCTGTCGGAGTCCGAGAAGGCGGTGCTGGTGAAAGCGCTGAACAAGATCGTCGAGAACCTGACGGGCGAGGAGGCGGTCTGTGCGACGCGGCCCCGGCCCGAAACCGAAAGCAAATGAGATGAGCACGAGCGACACCAAAGACAGCAACACGGCCGAAGCCCCCGCCGCACCGCCGAAGAAGCGCCGGCGCCTGGGGTTGATGCTTTCCGTCCCGGTGCTGATCCTGGCCGGCGTGGCCGGGGTCTGGCTGACTGGCGGCCGCTACGAGACGACCGAGAACGCCAACCTCAAGCAGGCCCGTATCTCCATCGCCTCGGATATCGGCGGGCGGGTGGTTGAGGTCGCCGTTGCGGACAACCAGCATGTCGTGGCGGGCGATCTTCTGTTCAAGGTCGATGACCAGCCCTATCGCCTTGCGGTTTCGCAAGCCGAGGCGGCGCTGGCCTCGGCCCGGCTGCAGGTGGAGCAACTGAAGGTCGGGTACAAGCAGGCGGTGACGCGGGCGAAGCTCGCTTCCGAGACGCTGGATTACCAGCGCGGAGAGCTGGCCCGTCAGCGGGCGCTTTCCGACAAGGGCGTGGCCGCGATCACGGCGCTGGACGACGCCCAGCACGAGGAGCGGCTGGCCGAGGAAGAGACCATCGTCGCGCAGCAAGGGGTGGACAATGCCCTGGCCGCGCTTGGCGGCGCCCCCGACGCGCCGGTCGACAGCCACCCCGCGGTGCAGTCGGCGCAGGTCGCGCTGGACGAGGCGAAATACAAGCTCAGCCTGACAACGGTGCGCGCCCCGGCGGACGGAACCGTCTATCAGGCGTCGTCGTTCAAGACCGGGCAATATGTGAATGCCGGAACGTCGCTGTTCGCGCTGGTCGAAACCGGGGACACCTGGATCGACGCGAACTTCAAGGAGACGCAGTTGGGCCGGATCCGCCAGGGCCAGGAGGCCGAGGTGATCTTCGACCTGATGCCGGGCCGTCCCTTCAAGGCGCGGGTCGAGGCGATCGGTGCCGGAACCGGGTCGGAGTTTTCGCTGCTGCCGGCGCAGAACGCGACGGGCAACTGGGTGAAGGTCACGCAGCGCGTTCCGGTTCGGCTGGCGCTTGAGGATGTGCCGGACATGCCCGCCCTTGCCACCGGCGTCAGCGCCGAGGTCAAGGTCGATACCGGCGCCGGCAACAGCGTCTGGGACCTCTTCCCGGCCTTTGCCGGGACAAAGTAAGGGCCCGCTTCGATGTCCGCCGCCGCTCAGGCCGCATTCCCCGATCCGCATGCCGTCAAGCATCGGGGTCTGATCACGATCGGCATCATGCTGGCGACGATCATGCAGGTGCTCGACACCACGATCGCCAACGTCGCGCTGCCGTCGATGACAGGCGACCTGGGCGCGTCGCAGGACACGATCAACTGGGTGCTCACCTCTTACATTGTCGCCGCCGCGATCATGACGCCGGTCACCGGCTGGCTGTCGGACCGCATCGGCAAGCGCGAGCTGTTCCTCGTCTCGATCGTCGGTTTCGTCATCACCTCGATGGCCTGTGGCCTTGCCTGGAGCCTGCCGAGCATGGTGGCCTTCCGCCTGCTGCAGGGCGTCTTCGGCGCGGCGATCGTGCCCCTGTCGCAGACCATCCTTCTTGACATCAACCCGCGCGAGAAGGCGGGGCAGGCTATGGCGATGTGGGGGGCGGGGATCATGGTCGGCCCGATCATCGGTCCGACGCTCGGCGGGTGGCTGACCGAAAGCTACAACTGGCGGTGGGTGTTCTTCATCAACCTGCCGGTCGGCATCGTCGCCATGGCCGCCTGCGTGATCTTCCTTCCCCGTGCGCCGCGCCGGCAGCGCCGTTTCGACTTCTTCGGTTTCGCGATGATGTCGCTGGCGATCGGTGCACTGCAACTCCTGCTGGACCGGGGCGGCGAGGTCGACTGGTTCAACTCACCCGAGATCTGGGCCTACATGCTGATCTCGATCGCCGGATTCTGGGTCTTTGCCGTGCATATCTTCGGGGTGGAGCATCCGTTCCTGGATCCGAAGATCTTTGCCGACCGCAATTTCACCATGGGTCTGGTCTTCATCTTCATCATCGGAATCGTGCTGCTGGCGAGCCTCGCATTGCTGCCGCCGATGCTGTCGCGGATTTTCGGTTACCCGACAATCACCACCGGTCTGGTTATGGCGCCGCGCGGGGTGGGGACGATGATCTCGATGATCCTTGTCGGGCGTCTGGTCAGCCGCTTCGACCCGCGCCTTCTTGTCGTGCTTGGCCTTGGGCTGACCACGACCTCGCTGTGGATAATGACAGGCTTTTCGCCGCAGATGGACAAGACGCCGATCATCGTGTCGGGCGTGGTCCAGGGGCTGGGCCTTGGGCTTGTCTTCGTTCCGCTCTCGACCGTGGCTTTCGCCACGCTCGACCAGAAGTTCCGGGCGGACGGCACGAGCCTGTTCAGTCTTGTGCGCAACATCGGATCGTCGATCGGTATTTCGGTCGTCTCGGCGGTTCTGACCCGCAACGTCCAGATCAACCATGCCGAGCTTGGGGCGTCGATTTCGCCCTACAATCCTGTGCTTCAGCAGTTGTCGCCGCTCGCGGCAAAGGGCAATTCGTCGGCGCTGTCGCAGATCGACCAGCTGGTGAACCAGCAGGCGCTGATGGTGTCCTATGTCGACGACTTCAAGCTCATGATGATGATCACGCTCGCCGCAATCCCGCTTGCCTTCCTTCTGAGCCGTCCGAAACCCAATGCCGGCGGCGGCGCGGCGCATGCGGCCATCGCCGATTGACGGCAGGCCGAGGTCAAACCTCTGTTTTCTTGGGGATTTTGGCTCCGGCGGTAGGGATCGAACCTACGACCAATTGATTAACAGTCAACTGCTCTACCGCTGAGCTACGCCGGAACACGGGGGGGTCTATAGCAAGGCTCATCGGGGGCGTCCAGAGCCAAATGCGGGAAAAATGTCAGGGGGCTGATGGGGCGGAAATCAGGCTGAAGGCCGCAGCTGCACCGGCTTCCGGATCGGCGTGGACCAGATTTCGATCAAGCAGATCAACAAGATGGGCGATCACGTTGCGCTCGGCCGCCGGCAGCAAGGCCGGAGGGATGTCGGTGTAGATCCGGCGCGTCAGTGTCGCGGTGTCCGCCGGGCCTTCCGCCAGGGCGGCCAGGATCTGCGCCTCGCGGCCTCGGCGATGCGCCTTCAGTTCCGCAAGCCGCCCTGCAGGGTCCGTCACCGCATCTCCGTGGCCCGGCAGCATCTGCGTCCAGTGTCCCGCAGAGAGTCGCGCGAGGCTGTCCATATAGGCGCCCATGTCGCCCTCGGGCGGCGAGACGATCGAGGTCGACCAGCCCATCACATGATCGCCGGAAAACAGCACGTCGCCCCAGGCCAGGCAGATGTGGTTTGCGAGGTGGCCCGGCGTGTGGATCGCCTCGATCTCCCAACCGGCACCCGCCAGTCGAGCGCCGTCAGTCAGGCGTTCGTCCGGAATAAAGGTCTCGTCTATGCCTTCGCCGGCGGAGCCGAAAGGAGCGGCAAGGCGGGCTGCGGTCTCGCGCTGCCCGTCCAGCGCGCGGCCGAAGGCGAAGACCGGGGCCCCGGTGCGCGAGGCGAGGGCCGGTACGAGACCCGAATGGTCCCGATGGGCATGAGTGACAACGATCTGGCCAATGCGCTCGCCCGGGTGCAGCCGGGCAAGGATCGCGTCCAGATGCGAGGGCTGGGCGGGGCCGGGGTCGATCACCGCCACAGTTCCTTCCCCCAGAATCCAGGTGTTGGTGCCGCCCGCCGTCAGGGGCGAGGGGTTT
>JAYRKT010000007.1:91240-135492 GCA_041905595.1 Rhodobacter sp. | reverse complement strand
GTCGATCCGGCAGGCCCCCTTTGATGGACGGGTTATGCCGAACAGCGCCTGCATCAGCTCGGACCGGCCCGCTCCGACAAGACCGTAGAACCCCAGGATCTCGCCCTGGTGAAGGGTGAAGCCGATGTCGTCGAATTCGGTCGGATGGCTGTAGCCGGCCACCGTGAGGACGGGCGGACCGATCCGTGCCGGTCGCTTCGGATAGATCTTGTCGACCTCGCGGCCGACCATCAGTTGAACCAGTCGCGCCTCGGTCACATCGGCGATCTCGCCCGACCCGACGAACTGCCCATCGCGAAAGACGGTCCAGCGATCCGCGATGCGAAAGATCTCGTCGAACTTGTGGCTGATGAAAAGGATGGCCTTGCCCTGAGCCTTCAGCTTCTCGACCAGCTCGTAGAGCTCGTGGATCTCTTTATGGGACAGCGCCGCGGTCGGCTCGTCCATGATGACGACACTGGCGTCGATGGACAGCGCCCGGGCAATGGCGACGAGGTGCTTCGAGGCAATGCCGAGTTCGCGCAGCCGGATGCGCGGGTCAAGGTCGGCGCCAATCGAGGTCAGAAGCCGCTTCGCCTCGACTTCCATGGCCGAGGTGTCGATCAGGCCGAAGCGGGTGCGAGGGGCGTGGCCGATAAAGATGTTCTCGGCGACGGTAAGTTCGTCGAACAGGACGGTTTCCTGATGGATGGCGGTGACGCCAGCTTTCGCCGCTGCCTGTGCCGTCGGAAAATGCGTCTCGACGCCGTTGACAAGGATTGTGCCGCCGTCGGGCTGGTAGATCCCGGTCAGGATTTTCACGACGGTCGACTTTCCGGCGCCATTTTCGCCGATCAGCGCGGTGACCTGGCCGGCAAAGAGGTCAAGCTCCACGCCGTCAAGTGCGCGAACGCCCGGGAAGGATTTGGTGATCCCCCGGAAGGAAAGCACAGGAACCTGCGTCTCGGCGCCTGTCGCGAGAGCGTCTTCAGTCAGCATGATATGACCTGGAGAAGGATGTCGGGCCCGGTCTGGTGTGACCGGGCCCGGAAGGAAATCCGATCAGAAGATCGACGAGAACTGATCGATGTTCGAGGCGTCGTAGGTGAAGGGATCCGCCATGGCGCCTTCATTCTTGTCGTCGAGCTTGACGTTACCCATGCGGCCCATCGGGATCTCGGCGCCCGGCTCGGCCTTCGCATCACCCTTGGCGAGGTGATAGGCGATCATCGTGGCGGAATAGCCCAGATCGATCGGGTTCCAGATCGCGAAGGACTTGGACGCGCCCGATTTCACATGGCCGGCCATTTCCGAGGGAAGGCCGAGGCCCGTGACGTTGACCTGGCCGATCTTGCCGGCATCCGTTACCGCCTGCGCAGCGGCGACGATCCCGACCGAGGTCGGCGCGATGATCGCCTTCAGGTTCGGGTAGGTCTGCAGCAGACCCTGCGTCTCGCGATAGGACTTGTCCGCGAGGTCATCGCCGTACACCACACCCACAAGATTGATGCCCGGATAGTTCGGCAGGACCTTCTTGGCTTCTTCGATCCAGACGTTCTGGTTGGTGGAGGTGGTGGTAGCAGACAGGATCGCCACGTCGCCGCCCTCGGGCAGATGGTCCGCCGCCAGTTTGACGATGGTGTTGCCGATCAGCGCCGACGAGGATGGGTTCAGATGCATCTGGCGGCCTTCCGGTGCCACGCCCGAGTCCCACGAGATGACGGTGATGCCGCGATCCATCGCCTTCTTCAGCGCGGGCACAAGCGCGTCGGCGTCATTGGCCGAAACCGCGATCGCATCGACCTTCTGGGCGATCAGGGCGTTGATCACCTCGATCTGGCCTTCAGCGGTCGTGTCGGTCGGGCCGGTGTAGATGATCTCGACATCGCCGAGTTCCTTCGCGGCCTCTTCTGCGCCCTTGTTGGCGGCCTCGAAGAAGCCGATGCCGAGCGCCTTGACCACGAGGGCGATGCGCATCGGTTCGGCATGGGCGCCGGTGGCGATCAGTCCGACGGCAAGCGCCGCCGTCGTCAGGGTCTTTCTCAGAATGCTCATGTGTTCCTCCCAGAGCGTTGCCGTCCCGCGCTATTCCTCCTGCGCGCGGATTTTCCGTTCCTGCGTGGCCACGTCGGCCACGATCAGTTTCACGTCCGCCTCCTCCAGCATGCGAGCGGAGCGGTCGTCGATGCCGTCATCCGTGATGACGGTGGAAATGCGATTGAGCGGGCACAGAAGCAGGCTGGACCGCTGCGCGAATTTGGAACTGTCGGCGAGGACGATCAGCTCATCCGCCTGACCGATCAGCTTCTGCTCGGCCTGGACCAGCATCGGATCGCCTTCCATCAGGCCAAGCGGGCCGAGGCCGCGACAGCCCATGAACATGCGCTTGGCGTAGAAGTTGCGGCTGCCGTCCTCGTCGAAGGGGGACAGGATGATGTTCTGTTCCCGATAGATCGCGCCAGCGGGCAGCAGCACGGTGTTCTTCGAGTGCTTCAGCAAGTGCTCGGCAATCGGAAAGCTGTTGGTGAAGACCTGCAGTCGCTTCGTCGTCAGCGGATGCACCATCTGGAAGGTGGTCGTACCGCCGTTGATGATGATCGCATCGCCATCGGCGCACAGATCCACCGCTGCCTTGGCAATGGCCCGCTTCTCGGCCGAATGGATGGATTCCTGAACCGCGAAGGGGCGGGCATTGATGCCCACGAAACTTGGTGGCGCGATGGCTTCGGCCCCTCCGCGCACCCGGCGCAGGCGCTTTTGCATGTGAAGCTGGGCAATGTCGCGCCGGATCGTCGCTTCGGACGCACCGGTCATCTGGCACAGGTCCGGCACAGTCACCACGGGCCGTTCCTGCACGGCCGAGAGAATGATCCTGTGGCGTTCGGATTCGTGCATTTGCTCCCCCTTTTCCCGGACGCTTGCAGTTGAATCGGTCAATGTCAATCAAATTCAATCGCAGAAAGTCATTCTGCGCCTGCATAATGATTGAACATGATCGAAAATGATTGACATTCCGTCGCAGCCGGGCAGAGTCCCGACCCAAGAGGCGCGGCATTCGACCCGCGCGATGGGAGGATGTGATGGCCAAGACCCCCGCCGCTAACCGGCTTGAATCGCTTTGGAATGACTCCAAGGCCGCGGCGATGAGCGAAGCCGAAAAGTTGCTGTACCGGTCGAATCTGCTTGGCTCCGACAAGCGCGTCACCAACTACGGCGGCGGGAATACCTCGGCCAAGGTGATGGAGAAGGATCCTCTGAGCGGCGAATTGACCGAGGTTCTTTGGGTCAAGGGCTCGGGCGGCGATATCGGGTCGATCAAGATGGATGGCTTCTCGACCCTCTACATGGACAAGCTGCGCGCGCTGAAAGGCAAGTATCGTGGAGTGGAATTCGAGGATGAGATGGTCGGCTACCTGCCGCATTGCACCTTCAACCTGAATCCGCGCGCCGCCAGCATCGACACCCCTCTGCATGCCTATGTGCCGCGAAAACACGTGGATCACGTCCATTCAGACGCGATCATCGCCATAGCGGCCTCGGTCAATTCGCGCGAGCTGACGAACGAAATCTTCGGAGAAGAGATCGGCTGGCTGCCCTGGAAGAAGCCTGGCTACGAACTGGGCCTGTGGCTCGAGAAACTCGCGACCGAGAACCCGCAGATGCGCGGTGCCGTCCTCGAAAGCCACGGGCTGTTCACTTGGGCGGATGACGCCAAGGACTGCTACCTGACGACGTTGGAAATCATCAACAAGGCCGCAGCCTGGCTTGAGGCGAAAACCGCCGGCAAGCCGGCTTTCGGTGGGGTCCGGACGCCGACTCTGCCGCCCGAAGAGCGCCGCGCTATCGCGGCAAGGCTGATGCCGGTGATCCGGGGCCTGATCTCCAAGGACCGTCACAAGGTCGGGCATTTCGACGATCAGCCCGCCGTTCTGGAATTCGTGGGCTCGCACATGCTCAAGACGCTGGCCCCGCTCGGCACGTCCTGCCCAGACCATTTCCTGCGCACCAAGATTCGCCCGCTGGTCGTGGATTTCGACCCGGCCTCACCCGATATCGACGCGACCATCGCCAGCCTGTCCAAGGCGGCAGAGGACTATCGCGCCGACTACGCGGCCTACTACGACCGCTGCAAGCACGACAACTCGCCCGCCCTTCGTGACCCGAATGCCGTGGTCTGGCTGGTGCCCGGCGTCGGCATGATCACCTTCGCCTTGGACAAGGCCACCGCGCGCATCTCGGGCGAATTCTACGTGAACGCCATCAACGTCATGCGCGGAGCTTCCGGTGTGTCGACCTATCAGGGCCTGCCCGAGCAGGAAGCCTTCGACATCGAGTACTGGCTGCTGGAAGAGGCGAAGCTGCAACGGATGCCCAAGCCGAAATCCCTCGCAGGCCGCGTTGCCCTCGTGACCGGAGGAGCGGGTGGCATCGGCTCTGCAACAGCCGAACGGATGCTGAAGGAGGGGGCTTGCGTGATCCTCGCCGATATCGACGGCAAGGCGGCCGAGGATGTAGCCGCCGGGATGGCCAAGGTCTTCGGAGCGGATGCGGTGCGATCCGTCGCCATGAACGTGACGGTCGAAAGCGACGTGGTTGCCGCCTACGCCCATGCCGCTGTAGAGTTCGGCGGCATCGATATCCTTGTGTCCAACGCTGGCATTGCATCCTCGGCTCCGGTCGAAGAGACGACCCTGGATCTGTGGAACCGGAACATGGACATCCTGTCCACGGGGTATTTCCTGGTCAGCCGCGAAGCCTTCAAGCTGCTGCGCAAACAGGGGATCGGCGGTTCGGTCGTGTTCGTGGCATCGAAGAACGGACTGGCGGCCAGCCCGAATGCTTCGGCCTACTGCACGGCCAAGGCAGCCGAGATTCACCTCGCACGTTGCCTTGCGCTGGAAGGGGCCGAGGCAGGCATCCGCGTCAACGTCGTGAACCCGGATGCCGTTCTTCGCGGCTCGAAGATCTGGTCGGGCGAATGGCTCGACCAGCGGGCCAGCACCTACAAGACCGACAAGGAGGGTCTTGAAGAGATGTACCGCCAGCGCTCCATGCTGAAGCGATCGGTGCTGCCCGAGGACATTGCCGAGGGGATCTACTTCCTTGCCTCGGACTTGTCGGCGAAGTCGACGGGCAACATCCTGAATATCGACGCAGGCAACGTTCAGGCCTTCACACGCTGAACCCCGGGGAGAGGACGATGAGCAAGTTCTACGATCTGGCCCGAGAGCAGTTTGCCGAATGGGGCGTCGATGCCGAAGCGGCGATGTCTGCCCTGTCGCAGATCGCGATCTCGGTCCATTGCTGGCAGGGCGACGATGTCGGCGGGTTCGAGCGCAAGTCAGGTACGTCCGGTGGCGGCATCCAGGCGACAGGCAACCACCCTGGTCGCGCCAGGACGCCGGACGAGTTGCGAGCAGATCTCGACTTCGCTTTTTCGCGGATTCCCGGACGGCACCGCCTGAACTTGCATGCCTTCTACCTCGACACGCAGGAAACGCCCGATCGGGACCAGATCGAATACCGTCACTTCACGCCCTGGGTCGACTGGGCGAAGGACCGGGGACATGGGCTCGACTTCAACCCCACCTTCTTTGCCCATGCGAAAGCAGACGACAACCTGACGCTGTCCCATCCGGACAAGGGCATTCGCGAGTTCTGGATCGAGCATGGTCGGCGCTCTCGCGAAATAGCGGCACGGATCGGCGAAGCGCTTGGCAGCGCCGCCGCCAACAACGTGTGGATCCCGGACGGCTACAAGGACATCCCGGTGGACCGGATGGCGGCCCGACAGCGGCTGTGGGACTCGCTTGATGCGATGTTCACGCCAAAGCATGACCGCGCGCACCTGATCGACGCGGTGGAGTCGAAGCTTTTCGGCATCGGCGTCGAGGCCTGCACCGTTGGCAGCCACGAATTCTATCTGGGCTACGCGGTAAAGAGAGACATCGCGCTGTGCCTGGACATGGGCCATTTCCACCCGACCGAAAGCGTGGCCGACAAGCTGTCCGCTGTCGCCATGAGCGTGCGGGACATTCTTCTCCATGTATCGCGTCCGATGCGATGGGACAGCGATCACGTCATCCTGCTGAACGACGATATCCTTGCGATGGCGCAAGAGTTGGTGTTTGCCGGCTTGCTGCCCCGCACGCGGATCGGTTTGGATTACTTCGATGCGACGATCAGCCGGACCGCGGCATGGGTCATCGGGGTTCGCAACATGCAGAAGGCGCTTCTGCATGCGTTGCTGCTGCCGCAGGCCCGATTGAAAGACATCGAGGAAGGTCTTGATTTCACGGCGCGCCTCGCATGGACCGAGGAACTCAAGGATCTGCCTTTTGCGGCGGTCTGGGCAGAGTTCTGCGAGCGGAACTCGGTGCCTGCCGGAATTGGGCTGATCGCCGAACTGGAAAAGTACCAGGCCAATGTGGGGTCGCGCAGGGCGTAAGCCTACCTTTCAGGCGATGGCCCAGTTCGCCTGCCTTTGCTTTCAGGCTTCTGATTGCAGGATGCCGCATCGGCCTTGAATTGGCGAAACAGGCTTTGCCGGTCTGGCCAGCCGAGGACATTGCATCCAAAATGCTCTGATCGCGGGGCAGGGGGGCCGAGTGCATTCGCCCAGATGCGGCCCGCTTTTTTCTTGATAGCCACCAAGGTCACTTTTGTAGCAGACTGTGCCGTACGGCGCTTCCCGGTACCCGTTCAAGGTCCCGAAGGAGCGCCTGCCATTCGAAGCTTGATGACCGCGCACTGATGACGACATTCAGGCCGACCAGCCCTGCCGAGGATATTGCTGCGTGGGTCAGCGCGCGGCAGGAAAGGGTGCATGGGCTGCTGACACCCGATCTGATCGCGCTGGTCCAAAGTGGGGTGGCGATCCTGATGGGAAGTTGCAACCGGCATGGATGGCCGATGGTCGGTTCGGGCGTCGGTTGCCGGGTGCTGAAGGGCGGCCGTCTTCGCGTTCTTTGCCGGCTGTCCGGAAACCGGGCGCTGCTGGACCGGTTGGCCGAGGGTGCGCCCCTTGCCGCGACCTTTTCCGCAGCCCGCGATCACCGGTCGGTCCAGGTCAAGACGCGCAGTGCCGAGATCCTGCCCATGCATTCGGACGACCTGCCGGAACTGGATCGCCAGACTTCGATCCTTCATGCCGAACTGATCGAGTTGGGCCTGCCTCCGGGCGTCGTAGGCGACTTCGTGGCCTTCGACCCCACGGACCTCATGGCGGTTGAGTTCCTTGCCGAGCAGCTCTTCTCTCAGACGCCCGGTCCCGGCGCCGGGGCGGAACTGAAATGAACGGGTTTTGCATCGAGCAGATCCGCCGGTCCTTCGATGGCATCGTCGCCTCGGTGCTTGCGACCTGCGACGACGATGGCCAGCCGAACGTGTCGATGATCAGCCAAGTCTATTACGTCGACTCCCGGCATGTCGCGCTGTCCTACCAGTTCTTCAACAAGACCCGGCGCAACGTGCTGGCCACCCGCCGCGCCTCGGTTCTCGTCATAGATCCCGTCACTGGCCATAATCACCGCATGGATCTGGAGTATGTCGAGACCCAGACTCAGGGCCCGATCTTCGAGCAAATGCGCGCCCAGCTGGCCGGCATCGCCTCTCATCACGGGATGGACGGGGTGTTCCGTCTGCTTGGCGCCGACATATTCCGCGTGGTCGCCATCGAGCCGGTCGAGGGAACGACCGGCAATCCCGAACCCGAGGAGCGGCCAGTCCTCGCCCTGACTCGGCGTTGCTTTGCCGAGCTCGACGCCTGCGGCGACCTCGAAGAGCTGATCGATTGCGCGACCGAATGCGTCGAGCGCCACTTCGGAATCCACCACTCGATCCTGCTCCTGACCGAATCCGGCGGAAGCACACTCTACGCCGTCGGGTCGCGCGGATATGCTGCCTCGGGCGCGGGGGCCGAGATCGCCCTCGGCGAAGGCGTGATCGGCGTGGCCGCGCGGGAAGCGACACCGATCCGCATCGGCTACTTCACGCGGGAATACAGTTATGGCGCGGCGATCAGCGGCGCTGCGCTCCGGGCGGGGATTCTGACCGAAGCGGGGCGCTGCATTCCGCTCCCGGGTCTTGCCCGGCCGCAAAGCCAGATCGCTCTGCCGATCCTTGGGGAAGGGCGAGTGCAGGGTGTGCTCTTTGCCGAGTCCGAAACGCCCATGGCCTTTGGCCACGCGGAAGAAGATGCGCTGTCGCTTGTCGCCTCCCATTTCGGTGCGCGGATGTGCGCTTTGCGGCAGGCGGTCGTCGACGACGCGCAGGACGAGGCCACGCCGCCCCCAACCGCCACGCGCAAGGTCGTGCTCCGTTTCGTCCGCTTTGACCAGAGCGTGTTTCTGGACAACGACTATCTCATCAAGGGGGTGGCCGGGGCGATCCTCTGGCGTCTCTTGCAGATCCACCGCGAGACGGGCCGCAGCGAGTTCTCGCTGCGCGAGCTGCGTGTCGATCCAGAGCTGCGGCTGCCGACCCTGTCCGAGAATCTCGACGCGCGGCTCATCCTGTTGCGTCGGCGGCTGCTGGAGCGGGGCGGCGGCATCCAGATCCAGAAGTCCGGGCGCGGTCGGGTCCGGCTCGACCTGGAGTGTCTTCTCAGCTTCGAAGAGACCGACTAGGTCCAGTGAGCATTGTGTGAGTATTCTTTTGGGCTTGGTGAGTATTTCGCAAGCCTCAACTTAGCATGCCTCCGACCCCCGTTTTCCCTACATCCGGGCCATGCCGCCGGGATGCGGCGAAATTTCGGGAGAATAGATATGCTGACCACAATCCTTCAGGACCGTCTTTGCGGCGAAGTCATTCTGAGCAATGATCCGGGCTTTGCCGCCGCCCGTGATGCGCTGATCTGGAACGGGCGCAAGCCCAAAGGCCAGGCGGGCATCATCGTCAAGGCGGCCCACGCCGCAGACGTTCAGGAAGCTGTCCGCTTTGCCGCCCAGCTCGGCATGAAGATCTCGCCGCGCGGCGGCGGTCACCAGTTCTCGGGCGTCGCTGGCCGGGGACAGATGGTCATCGATCTTGGGTCGATGACGAAGATTGCGATTGACCGAGAGCGGCGCACCGCGCGGGTGGAACCCGCGGCGACCAACCTGCAGATGGCGCGGGAACTGGCGGCCCAGGGAATGGCCTTCCCGCTTGGCCATTGCGGCGACGTTTCGATGAGCGGGTATCTCCTCGGCGGCGGCCTTGGCTGGAACTCGGTCGAATGGGGCGTCGCCTGCGCCTCGGTCGAGGCGGTGGAGGTGGTGCTACCGGACGGCCGTCTCGTCACGGCGAACGAGCGCGAGCATGCCGATATCCTTTGGGCCGCGCGGGGCGCCGGGACCCGGTTCTTCGGCGTGGTCACCGCCTATCACCTGCGGCTGCAGCCCGCGCCGGGCGCGATCCTGACAACCGTGCGGGTCTACCCGACCACGGCGTCCCCCGCTATCGCCGACTGGGCCGAACGCATGATGGCCGATGCTCCCCTGAACATCGAGTTCTCGTGCAAGATCAGCGCGCCGCCGCCCGGCGTCCCGATCCCGGGCAAGATCATCACCGCCCTGACCACGGTCTTCGCCCCGACCGTCGAGGAGGGGCAGGCCCTTCTGGCCCGTGCCGGCAAGGGCGCGCCAGAAGCTCTGCAGGTCATGGAGGCGATGCCGACTCCGCTCGAGGTGCTTTACGGCCTGATCGCCGAGACCATGCCCGACGGGGCGCGATACGGCGTGGACGCGGTCTGGTCGGATGCGCCCTATGGCGATGTCCTCGGGGCCCTGGCTGCGGCAATTGATCGGGCTCCGTCCGACAAGAGCGAATCCATCGTGGTGCTGCAGCCGAAGGCCCGAATGCCCGAGAATTCGTCGTTCTCGAAGCTGGGCCGCATCTTCGGCGCGCTTTATGGCATCTGGACCGAGCCCGAGGCGGACAAGCAGAACCTTGCCTGGGTCCGGGGTACGATTGACGGTCTGATCCCGACCTCCCTTGGCAGCTATATCGGCTACGCCGATATGGGCCGGCCGGGCCAGCAGCACGCCACCCATTCCGACGAGGCGCTGGCACGCTTGGTCGAACTTTCCCGTCTCCATGACCCCGAGGGCCTGTTCGCCGGCCGTGTACCGGATGCCCCGCTCGCCTGACCTTTCTCCTTTCCCCCGCCCGGTCCCATCGGCCGGGCGCGCGCCAACAGTTTCGGAAACCATCATGAAACAGCTTCCTTTCGCACTCACTTTCATTGCCGCCCTCGCTTCGGGCGCTGCTGCCCGCGCCGACAGCGTGAGCCAGGACCAACTGGCGCGCGGCGCATACCTTGCCCGGATCATGGATTGTGGTGGCTGCCACACACCAAGGGATGCCAAGGGCGTCCCTGTCGAGGCCGCGGCGCTGTCGGGCGGGACCGTCGGCTTCGAAATTCCCGGTCTTGCCACCTTCTGGCCGCCGAACCTGACACAGGACCCGACAGGTCTTGCCGGCTGGAGCCAGGAGCAGATCGTCGTTGCAATCCGGACAGGCGTCCGGCCCGATGGCCGGATCCTCGCCCCGGTCATGCCCTGGGGCAGCTTCTCTGCCATGACCGACGAAGATGCCGAGGCCCTGGCCGCCTACCTGCTGTCGCTGCCGGGCGTGGCCAACAAGGTGCCTGATCCGCTGCCCCCCGGAAAAGCGGCCGGCATGCCCTTCTACCGGGTTACACTGCCCTGAGGCCGAACAAGGCCAGCCGCGCAACGGGCCACTGAAGGAAGCGGAGGCCGTCGGGTGCGACAGCCCCCAAATTCGCGGCGACGCTTAGCGCGTTTTCAAGCCAGCGGGTATCAGTTGCGCGAATTCGGTTGGATCGGACACCACATCCGCGAGCGTGACTTCGTCGAAGACCGCAAGAAAAGCCCTGGCCGCCCGTTTGGCGACCAGCGGCAACTTGCAGCAAGGCAGAATGACACAGGTCCCGCCGGACACCTGGCACTCAAACAAGCCGAAGTCTGTCTCGGTCAAGCGCAGGACGTCGCCCAGGTTGATTTCCTTGGGGTCTTTGCCCAAGCGAAAGCCACCAGTCCGGCCTTTGGTTCCGATGAGATATCCGGCACGTGACAACTCCATCACCACCTTCTTCAGGTGGGATTGGGAGATGTCGTAGAAGTTCGCGGCATCCTCGATGGTTATGCGGTCTTCCTGCCTGTTCGCGGCAAGCAGCAGCACTCTCAGCGCGTAATCGGTGAACTTTGTAAGGCGCATTTGCTCGACCTTCTGGGCTTGCAGGCGTGTGGATAGCGCCCAACGGCAGCGCGCTGCAATGAGACGAATGGGCGCGCTCAAAAAAGGATATTTGGTTTGACCTAAATCAAGGAGTATCCTGGAGGCCTTGCGTAGGTCTGTCGGCATGATCGCTCGTATCGCCCAATGCTCCCTCTGCCTTTGCCTCAGCTTTGCCTTGGCACTGCTTGGGATGTCTTCGGCCAAGGCCGAGATACGCATGGGCGTCGCGATCCTGGGCCTGACCGCGATTGCCATCTGCTCAGATGGCGGTCCCGAAATGATCTTCGTGGACAATGACGGCAATCCGGCGACGCCGCCGGATCACCGCGCTTGCTCGAGATGTCCAGATTGCCTGTCAGCAGGCGCGGTCTTCCTGAGCACGGATCGGCCGGACAACACGGTCGCTCCCGTGACCCGGACCTCTGCCTTGGCGGAAATGGGGGCAAGGCTCCCGGTTCTCCTCGTGGTTGCGATTCCGATGGCGCGCGGCCCCCCAGTCTGGAAATTGTCCCATGTCGCATAGCCGTTTCCCCTCCATTCGCAGTTGTCTTGCCATGCCGGCAGGGCTTGCAGTCGCCCTGATTGCCTGGTTCCTCGTTGCCTGCCCCGCGCTGGCAGAGGCGGGCTCGTTCCTGGCCAAGTATCTGCCCGAGGTGCCTGCGGGTGAACTCGTTCCCGGTGCGGACGGGTTTGGCCCGATCCGAGACGACGTCGCGGCGGCGCCTGTCCTGAAGGCAGGCGAAACCATTGGCTGGGCCTTCGTTACCTCCGATTATGTCGGCACCACCGGTTATTCCGGCAAGCCGATCCACACGATGGTGGCCATCGATCTGGACGCGAAGATTTCGGGTGTCCGGCTTCTCAAGCATTCCGAGCCAATTGTCCTGATCGGCATACCCGAAGCCAAGATCAAGGCACTGGTGAAGAGCTTCGTTGGCGTCGATCTGGCGGCCGAAGCGGCTTCGGGTGGCAAGTCGCATGATGTCGACATCATCTCCGGGGCAACTGTTACGGTGATGGTGATCGATGACTCGATCATCCGGTCGGGCATCAAGGTCGCCCGTGCCCTTTCGCTTGGCGGTCTTGCACCGGAAGTCGCCACCTCTCCCACGGTCGAAGTTAACCCCGATGCGACCGCCCCGGCCTCATGGACCGCGATGGAGGGCGACGGAACCGTGCGGCGCCTGTCGCTGGATGTGGGTCAGGTGAATGCGGCCTTCAGGGCCCTGAACGACCCGCGTTCCGACGCGAAGGCGCTGACCGATCCGCCCGAGACCACCTTCATCGACATGCAGGCTGCACTGGTTTCCGTGCCGGGCATTGGCAAGGCGCTGCTTGGGCCAGATGAATACGGCAATCTCGCGGGCTGGCTCAAACCGGGTGACAGCGCCCTGATGATCGCGGGGCGCGGGCAGTATTCCTTCAAGGGCTCGGGCTATGTGCGTGGCGGTATCTTCGACCGTATCGTCCTGATCCAGGATGATGCGTCGGTGCGGTTCCATGACCGCGACCACCGGCGGCTGAATGCCCTGGCCGCAGAGGGCGCCCCCAGTTTCTCGGAGCTTGATCTCTTCCGGATCCCGGCGGACAGCGGGTTCGATCCGGCCAAGCCCTTCCGCCTGCAGCTTCTGGTGCAACGGCAGGTCGCCGCGATCGACAAGGTCTTTACCAGCTTTGACCTGGGTTACCAGCTTCCGGCCCAATACCTGCGTCCGGTGGCCGTCGCGGCATCGAAAACTTCCGCCGCGACCGAAGCCGCAACCGGTGTCGCTGCGCAGGACGAGGGGACGGCGCAGCAGAACCTCTGGAAGCGGATCTGGCGCGACAAGCGGGCCGAGATTGCCGGACTGTCGGCCATGCTTCTGGTCCTGACAGGGACCTTCTTCTTCCAGGGCTGGATGACGCGCAACGATCGCGTGTTCTTCTGGTTCCGCATCGGCTTCCTGTCGGTGACGCTGGTGTTCCTTGGCTGGTATGCCAACGCGCAGCTTTCCGTCGTGAACCTGATGGCGCTGTTCGGGGCGCTGGTCACGGGGTTCTCCTGGCAGGCCTTCCTGCTCGACCCGCTGACTTTCATCCTGTGGTTTTCGCTGGCAGCAGCGCTGATCTTCTGGGGTCGCGGGGCCTATTGCGGCTGGCTTTGCCCCTTCGGTGCGCTGCAGGAACTGCTGAACCGCCTCGCCAAGGCCCTGCACATTCCGCAATGGACGCTGCCCTGGGGCCTGCACGAGCGGCTCTGGCCGGTGAAATACATGATCTTTCTTGGACTGTTCGGCGCTTCGCTGATGTCGATCGAACAGGCCGAGCATCTGGCGGAAGTCGAACCGTTCAAGACCGCCATCGTGCTGAAATTCGTGCGTGCCTGGCCCTTCGTTGCCTACGCGCTGGCGCTTCTGGCCGCGGGGCTGTTCGTCGAACGCTTCTACTGCCGCTACCTCTGCCCGCTTGGCGCGGCGCTCGCGATTCCGGCGCGGATGCGGATGTTCGACTGGCTCAAGCGCTACCATGAGTGCGGCAATCCCTGCCAGACCTGCGGCAACGAATGCATGGTCCAGGCCATCCATCCGACGGGCGAGATCAACCCGAACGAATGCCTGAACTGCCTGCATTGCCAGGTCCTCTACCAAAGCCACAAGACCTGCCCGGTCGTGATCCGCAAGGACAAGCGGCGCGCATCGGTGGGCGACGCGGCACCGGTGCTGCGTAACCCGGAAGGCCTGAAGAACCATCCAAACCAGAAAGGAAAAGCCAATGTCTGATACGGAACAGAAGGGACTGAGCCGTCGCGGCCTTCTTGGTGCGACAGTTGGCGGGGCGGCGCTTGCCGGCGCCTTCGGCGGATCGCGCCTGGCGCTGCTTGGCGGCGGTGCCGGACTGTCGGCGCTGGCTGCCGGTGCGGCGCAAGCCGCGGGGCAGGCAGAATTCAACGTGCCTCCGGGCCAGCTCGATGAATATTACGGCTTCTGGTCGTCAGGCCAGACGGGCGAGATGAGGATCCTCGGCATCCCGTCGATGCGTGAACTTATGCGGGTTCCGGTATTCAACCGCTGCTCGGCCACCGGCTGGGGTCGTACCAACGAATCCCGCCGGATCATGCAAGAAACGATGACCGAGAAGACGAAGAACTACCTCGCCGCAAACGGTCAGGTTGTTCACGAAAACGGCGATCTTCACCACGTCCACATGTCCTTCACCGAGGGCAAGTATGACGGCCGCTTCCTGTTCATGAACGACAAGGCCAACACGCGCGTCGCGCGGGTGCGTTGCGATGTCATGAAATGCGACAAGATGCTCGAGATCCCGAACGCCAAGGCCATCCACGGGATGCGGCCGCAGAAATGGCCGGCCTCGAACTATCTGTTCTGCAACGGCGAGGATGAGGCGCCGCTGGTCAACGACGGCACCACGATGGATGACGTCTCGACCTACGTGAACGTCTTCACCGCAGTCGATACCGAGACGATGCGCGTCGCGTGGCAGGTGCTGGTGTCGGGTAACCTCGACAACACCGACGCCGACTATGAGGGCAAATGGGCCTTCTCGACCTCGTACAACTCGGAAATGGGGATGACCCAGGCCGACATGACGGCGGCCGACATGGACCATGTCGTGGTCTTCAACATCGCCGAGATCGAAAAGGGCATCGCGGCGGGCGATTTCCAGGAACTGAACGGCTGCAAGGTCATCGACGGCCGCAAGGGCAAGAACAAGAACTACACCCGTTACATCCCGGTCGCCAACAACCCGCATGGCTGCAACATGGCGCCGGACAAGAAGCACCTTTGCATCGGCGGCAAGCTGTCTCCGACGGTAACGGTGATCGACGTGACCAAGCTCGACACGATCTTTGCCACCGACGCCGATCCGCGCAGCGTCGTCGTGGCCGAGCCCGAGCTGGGCCTTGGCCCGCTGCACACCGCCTTCGACGGCAAGGGCAACGCCTTCACTTCGCTCTTTCTCGACAGCCAAGTGGTGAAGTGGAACATCGACAAGGCGATTGCCGCCTATAACGGCGAGAAGGTGGATCCGATCCTCGACAAGGTGGACGTGCAGTACCAGCCCGGTCACCTCAAGACGTCGATGGGGGAAACGCTCGAAGCTGACGGAAAATGGCTCGTGTGCCTCTGCAAGTTTTCCAAGGATCGCTTCATCAACGTCGGCCCGTTGAAACCCGAGAACGACCAGCTGATCGACATCTCGGGCGACAAGATGGTGGTCGTGCATGACGGTCCGAACTTCGCCGAGCCCCATGATGCCATCGCCGTACACGCGTCCAAGATGACGAACATCCGTTCGGTCTGGGATCGCAACGATCCGATGTGGGCGGAAGTGCGCAAGCAGGCCGAGGCGGACAAGATCAACCTGGACGACTGGCAGGACACGGTTATCCGCGACGGCAACAAGGTCCGTGTCTACATGTCGTCACAGGCGCCGACCTTTGCCCTGGAAAGCTTCACGGTGAAACAGGGCGACGAGGTTACGGTGATCGTCACAAACCTCGACGACATCGACGACCTGACCCATGGTTTCACGCTCGGCAACCACGGCATCGCCATGGAAATCGGCCCGCAGGCAACCGCTTCGGTGACCTTCATTGCGGCAAATCCTGGCGTCTACTGGTACTATTGCCAGTGGTTCTGCCATGCGCTGCACATGGAGATGCGTGGCCGGATGTTCGTCGAACCGAAGGCCTCCTGACCGATGCGCCCGGCCCTTGCCCTGATCACTTTCCTGCTTGCCACCGACCTTGCGTCGGCGGCGGAGGTCATCGTCGCGCCGGGGCCGGGATCGCTTGCAACCGCCATCGCCGGGGCGTCCCCCGGCGATGTGCTGCGCCTTGGCGTCGGATCCTATGACGGCGGCGTGGTGATCGACAAACCCCTGACCATCGAGGGCCAACCCGGAAGCCTCATCGACGGCCACAATACGGGCAGCGTCATCACGGCGACCGGCACCGATATCACCCTGCGCGGGCTGACGATCACCCGCTCGGGTGGTCGCAACGAACAGATCGACGCGGGCGTCAAGATCGTCAAGGGCGCGGCCCACGTGACTGTTGAGGGCAACCACCTGATCGACAACATGCATGGCGTCGACGTGCATGGCGCCACAGACTGCGTGGTCCGGGACAACGTGATCGAGGGGCGCCAGTCGCCGCGCATGCTGGATCGCGGCAATGGCGTCTATGTCTGGCATTCGCCGGGTCTGATCGTCGAAGGCAACGATATCCGTTGGGGCAGGGACGGAATCTTTTCCAACACCTCGTCCAAGGACATCTATCGCAACAACCTGTTCCGCGACCTGCGCTTCGCCGTCCACTACATGTACACGAAGGACAGCGAGGTATCCGGCAACATCTCGATCGGGAACCACCTTGGCTTTGCCATCATGTTCTCGAACAACGTCAAGCTTATTGGCAACATGAGCCTCGGCGACCGCGATCATGGCGTGATGCTGAACGCCGCCAACAGCGGCGACTTCGTTGGCAACCTGGTGCGGGGCGGGACGAAGAAATGCCTGTTCATCTATGATGCGAACAAGAACCTGATTGCCGGCAACCGGTTCGAAGGCTGTGGCATCGGCATCCATTTCACCGCGGGGTCCGAGCGCAACGCGCTGACAGGGAATGCCTTCATCGGCAACCAGAACCAGGTGAAGTACGTCGGCACCCGCGACATTGAATGGAGCCTGGAAGGCCGGGGCAACTTCTGGTCCGACCTCGCCGCCTTCGACCTGAACGGTGACGGGCTTGCCGACAGCGCCTTTCGCCCGAACGACTTGATGGACCATGTCCTGTGGTCGCAGCCTGCCGCGCGCCTGCTGATGGGCGCACCTGCCGTCCAGCTTATCCGCTGGAGCCAATCCAGCTTTCCCGCGACGCTTCCGGGCGGCGTGGTGGACAGCCACCCCCTTATGTCACCGCCCGTCATCGCCGTATCCGACAGGATCGCGACGATGGAAGCGGCAGCCGCCGGTCGCTGGACTGGCGCAGTCATTGATGAAACCGATGCCGATCCTGACAGTCTCGTCTCTCAGTAAATCCTATCCGGGCCTCAAGGCCCTGTCCGATGTGTCGCTGACCGTCGGTTCCGGCGAACGTGTGGCGCTGCTGGGTCACAACGGCGCGGGCAAGTCGACGCTGATGAAGATCGTGCTCGGACTGATCCCCTATGACGGGGGCACGGTGACGGTCCACGATGCGGCACCCGGTTCGACCGAAGCCCGGAATCATGTGGCCTATCTGCCCGAGAATGTCGCCTTTCATCCGGCCCTGACCGGGCTTGAGCAGCTTTGTCACTACCTTGCCCTGCGGGGCGAACCGGCATCCAAGGCCATGCCACTCTTGAGCCGCGTCGGTCTGGAAGCAGCGGCGAAGCGGCGGATCGGCACCTATTCCAAAGGCATGCGGCAAAGGGTCGGGCTGGCGCAGGCGCTGATCGGCCATCCGCGCCTGCTGATCCTCGATGAGCCGACCTCGGGACTGGACCCCGTATCCCGGCGCGAATTCTATGCTTTGCTCGACGGCCTTGCAGCCGAGGGGGCGGGTATCCTGCTGTCCTCACACGCCCTGACCGAGGTCGAGGCGCGGACGGATCGGATCGTCATCCTCTCGCGGGGCATAGCCGTTGCCGAAGGGACCCTGACCGAGTTGCGCCGGCGGGCGGCGCTGCAGATCTCGGTGCAGATCGTTCCGGCTGCGGGGGCCGAGGCGGCGATTGCCGCGGTCTTTCCGCAGGCTGAACATCGTGCCGGGTCGCTGCATCTTGCCTGCCAACAGGACGAGAAACTGGCCTTGCTCGCCCGGATCGCATCCCTGGGTGACAAGGTCGCGGATGTCGAGGTTCAGCCGCCCAGTCTTGAGGACATCTACAGCCATTTCAGCAGGGGGGCAGCCGCATGAAGCGCATTCTTTCCACCGCCCGAACCGAGGCCCTGATCGCCGCGCGCAACCGTTGGGTCGCCATTTCGATCGCCATGATGGCACTGTTTTCGCTTGTTCTGGCCGCTGCCGGATCTGCGCCGACCGGCACGCTCGGGGCTGACCGACTGTCAGTGATCGTGGCCAGCCTGACCAGCCTTGCCGTCTATCTGGTCCCGCTGATCGCTCTTCTGATGGCGTTTGACGCCATCGCTGGCGAGGTGGAACGGGGGACGCTGCCGCTCTTGCTGACCTACCCCGTCTCTCGCGCTGAAATTCTTCTTGGAAAGCTCCTGGCCCATCTTGCGATCCTGGCGCTTGCCGTTGCCTCCGGTTACGGGATCGCGGCCCTTGCCGCGCTCTTTTCCGATACCGATGCGGCCGAGGGTCTGCCCGCGCTCTGGCGCCTGTTCTGGTCGTCGATCCTGATGGGGGCGACGTTCCTTGGGGCCGGCTATGCGCTGTCGGCGCTTTCCCGTCGGCCCTCCGGAGCTGCGGGTCTGGCGATCGGCCTGTGGCTTGTGGCCGTCGTGCTTTACGACCTGGCCCTGCTCGCCGGTATCGTGGCCAGCGGCGACGGGGTCTTCACGCGCCACATCTTTCCGATCGCCCTGCTGGCCAGCCCGGCCGATGCATTCCGGCTATACAACCTTGCCGCCTCGCAGGCGACGGCTGCAGCCGCCGGCACCGCCGGGGCGGCAAACAGCATTCCAGTCTGGCAATCGCTGCTTTCGATTCTGCTTTGGCCCATCGCGACCGTCGGGCTTGCCATCGCCGCATTCCGCAAGGTGACGCCATGAAACGTCTGTTGCTTGCGCTCGTCCTGGTCCTGTCAGCCTGTCGCGAGGACGAGGCAAAGCCCGATCCCGTCGCCCTGACACCCGAGGCGACCGGATACTTCTGCCAGATGAACCTGATGGAGCATGCGGGACCAAAGGCACAGGCGCATCTCGACGGTCTGCCCGGTATGCCGCTGTTCTTCAGCCAGGTGCGCGATGTGGTCGCTTTCGACCGGATGCCCGAACGCGACAATCGGATAGTCGCGATCTATGTCAATGACATGGGGGTTGCCCCAAGTTGGGAAGAGCCCGGGACAACCAACTGGATCGATGCGGAGAAGGCGGTCTACGTCGTCGGCTCGACACGGATGGGCGCGATGGAGGCGCCTGAATTCGTGCCTTTCGCAGACCCTGTGCTCGCCGCGGACTTTGCAGCGCAATATGGCGGCAAGGTCATGACCCTTGCCGAGATTCCTGACAGCGCGGTCTTCCCCGAAGCCGGCAGCGCCGGCGGCGACGATACCGATTATGCGGCACGGCTGCGTGCCCTTGCCCCCAAGACAGGAGAGTGACATGCCTCTGACCCGCCGTCGTTTCCTGATCATTGCCGCAGGGCTGCCGCTTGTTTCCGCGAAGCGCGGTTACTCGGCGACCGATGAGTTGTACGAATGGCGCGGCGTGGCGCTTGGCGCCGATGCGGTGATCCGCCTTGTCCATCCGCAGGCTCCAGACCTGGTCTCCGCCGCGGTCGCCGAGATCCGCCGGCTCGAGCGCATCTTCAGCCTCTATGACGTGCGATCCGCTCTCTGGCGACTGAATCGCGACGGAAGGCTGTCCGCGCCCCCGGTCGAATTGCTTGAAGTCCTGGCGCTCTCCGGACGGGTGCATGCCGCCTCTGACGGGGCGTTCGATCCGACCGTGCAGCCGCTCTGGCAGGCCTATGCTGAAGCCTGGGCCAAGGGGACCGCGCCAGCGGATGATGCGGTGGCGGACGCGCGGCGATTGGTGGGGTTCGGGCGTGTCATTTACTCTGAAGAGGAAGTCCGGCTGGAACCGGGCATGGCGCTTACCCTGAACGGTATTGCCCAGGGTCGGATTGCCGATCAGGTGGCGGTGCTTCTTGGGGCCGCGGGCGTGCAGGATGTGCTGATCGATGCGGGAGAGATCGCTGCACTAGGCCGGGCCCCTGACGGTGGAGACTGGCCCGTCACCATAGCCGGATCAGGAACCGTCGGTTTGTCGAACCGTGCCCTTGCGACCTCTGCCCCGCTTGGAACAGTGTTCGATCCGGACGGTCGTGTCGGCCATATCCTCGATCCGCGCAGCGGGCTGCCGGCTGCGCCAGTTTGGCGCCAGATAAGCGTCAGTGCCCGCACCGCCGCTGTTGCCGACGCGCTTTCGACTGCCGCCTGCCTGCTACCGGACGACAGCTCCATCAGGCAAATGGTCTCCAGATTTGAAGATGTGGCGGTTGAAGACATGCAGTCCGCATGATCGGATGGACCTGAGGTGAGCTCCTACCCGAAAGTCGTTTTGCTCCGGCGCCTTGCCGTTGATCGACGAACAGGTCCTCGAGGGGGCCACGCTCCTGCGCCCTGAGGGTCAGGCCACATTGATCCGGGACTTGCGGCGTGAGTCAGCCTTTGCGAGGAGACTGAATGATCCCGAAAAGCCATCGCCAGCCGCGCGTCGATGACCGAAACGTCCTGAGCGGGACTGTCTTCATTAGTCGCAATGGCTTGAGGTGAGGCGCTGCACCGACGGACTGCGGCCCGCCCAAGACCCTCTGCAATCGGTGGACGTGAAGGGGCGGCAAGGACATCTTCGCGCGGAAGAAGGAGGGTCTAGCGTCCGAGGCGGCAATGCCAAAGACGATGATGACTGATGCGACCTGCTTGAAGGCAAGCGACTACACAGGCGCCGTCAGACTGCGTCAATCACTGACAAAGGCGGATTGGTTCCTGGTAGACCGGGGCCATGATGCCGACTGTTCCAGAGATGCGTTGAAAGATAAAGGCATAGGGCCTTGCATCCCGGGCCGGAAGTCACGCGGCAATCCCATCAAGCAGTACGACAAGCGATCCCAATCATGTTCGGGCGCCTGAAAGACTGGCGACGGATTGCCGCGCGATACGACCGATGCCCGAAAGTCGTCATCTTCGTGGTCGCACTCGTCTAAACCGTCATGTTCCAACTATGGCGCCAGAACGGGGCTGACCTAATGATCGAACAAAATCAGACGAAAGTGGCGAAGCGAATGGGCCTGACTTCAAACATTGCTTATCTTGAAATGACAGATGGAAGCGCCCGGAGAGCATCATGGGCAGGCGGGAAGTGGCGGAACAAGACAGGTTTCGTCATTAAGGGAAGGTAGGACAGTCACTTCCTCCGGCACAAGACAAGCTCCTCTGACGGGACCCGACGAGGAGTCACTTCAACTCCTGTTCTTCCTTGCCGACAAGCCGTCTGGCGGCGGCGGTCACTGGACGCTCGAAAATCTCTGCCGGACTGCCCACCTCCACCAATCTGCCTTTCGACATCACTGCGGCCCGGTCGCAGAAGGCCTGAACCACGGCCATGTCGTGCGAAATGAACAGGATTGTCAGCCCATGCTTCTGCTGGACGGTCTTGAGCAGATTGAGCACCTGTGCCTGAACCGAGACGTCGAGCGCGCTTACTGGCTCGTCTGCAACGATCAAATCGGGGTCCAGCATCAGGGCGCGGGCGATCCCCACACGTTGCCTCTGGCCTCCGCTGAGCGACTTGGGCATTGCCGACGCAATCCCCAGCTCCAGCCCGACATCTTGAAGCATCGCCCGTGCCCGGGCCTCACGCTCGTCCTGTGTGCCGATGCCGTGAAGCCGCAAGGGTTCGGTGAGGCTCCACAGGATCGTGTGGGCGGGATGGAGCGTGCTGTTTGAATCCTGGAACACGACCTGGATGCGCCGCCGTAGGTTCCGCCAGGCCGCCCCACCGTGCCGAGGAAGCTCCACCCCGTCGAAACGAACTGTGCCGGACAGGACCGGCAGCAGACCAAGGAGAACCCGGCCAAGGGTGGACTTGCCGCTGCCCGATTCACCGAGGAGGCCCATCGCCTCGCCGCTGCGGACAGACAGCGTGATGTCGCGCAGGACGGGCTCATTACGGCCAAGAAGACTCGCGCGGCTGTAACCGGCACTGACGTTCCTGAGCTCCAGGATCGGACGATCCTCAGAGGGGGAAATGGCAGGCATAGGCATGGCGGGGCTCGGACTCCGTCAGGTCGGGCAGGGCACCGGTGCAGGCATCGCCCGCACGGGAACAGCGGGGGGCGAAGGCACAACCCGGAAAGCGTTCGGAGACAAGCGGCGGACGTCCGGGGATGACGGGAAGCTCGCCCGCGCGCTGCCCCGGCTGTGGGCGCGCATCGAGCAGTGCCCGGGTGTAGGGATGGCGTGGTCGGTTCAGGATATCCGACACGAGGCCGATCTCGACCATCCGGCCGTGATAGAAGACCGCGACACGATGCGCGACCCGAACCGTCTCGGCCAGGTCGTGAGTGACGAGCACCAGCGCAGACCTGTCCGCTTCGGACTTCTGGACCAGCAGAGACAGAATCTGCGCCCGGATCGAGGGATCGAGCGCCGTCGTCGGCTCGTCCGCGACGATGAGGCTGGGGCTGAGCGCGGTCGCCATGGCGATGACGGCCCGCTGCTTCATCCCGCCACTCATCTGGTGAGGATAAAGCCGGACGATGCGTTCTGGATCATCAAATCCCATGGCCTTCAGTTGCAGGAGCGCCAGGCGTCGCTGTTCGGACTTCGACCGGTCGTCATGGGCGCGATAGACCTCGAGAAGTTGCTCGCCGACGGTCAGGACCGGATTGAGGGCGCCAGAGGGATCCTGGAACACCATGGCGACCTGGCGCCCGCGGATTTCGTGCCAGACGTCCTCGCCGGCATCGGCAAGCTCTTCCCCGTTGATGCTGAGCGATCCGCTTTGCTTCATCACGTCCCGTGGCAAAAGCCCGAGCAAGGCAAGCGCGACCGTGCTCTTGCCGCTGCCGGACTCTCCTACGATCGCAAGCCGCTCGCCGGGTTGTAGGTCCAGGGCCAGGCCGCGCACGATCGGATCGCCACCGAGCGACGGCTTGAGCCTGACCCAGAGATCGCGAACCTGCAGCATTACTCGCCCGCAGGAACGGGCGGCGGGCCGGCCGGAACTTCGGCGAGCAAGCCGTAGATCTGCGGGCGGCGGGTTTCGTAGACACCCCAAAATTTCCGGTCGAGCGCCGCCTGAGCGAGATCGAGCGTCGCCAGAACAACCGCTTCCTCGTCCCGAGGCGCTTCGGCCACGATGCGGGCCCGCTGGTCAGAACAGAAAGACGTCCCGTAGAACTTCATTTCAACGCCGTCGTCGACTTCGACACCCACACGGTTTGACGCAAGCACCGGCACGAGGTTGGACGCGGCGTGGCCCAGCATCGCACTGCGCCACTGGGCGGAACTGTCCCAGTCCGGATAGTTGGTTTCCGATCCGATGGCGGTTGGATAGACGAGAAGCTCTGCCCCCATCAGGGCCATCGACCGCGCAAGTTCCGGAAACCACTGATCCCAGCAGATACCGACGCCGAGGGTCAGATAGCGCGTCTTCCAGACCTTCGGACCCTGGCCAGAGGGCAGGAAATAATCCGACTCGCGATATCCTTCGAACTGCGGGATGTGACACTTGCGGTAGATACCCAGAACCTCGCCGTCCGCGTCGATGATGGCCGCCGAGTTGAACAGCCCATCCTCGGCCCGTTCATAGAACGACACCGGGACGACGACCTTGCGCTCGCGCGCAAAGCGGCGAAACGCTTCGATGGCCGGACTGTCGGACGCTAGACGCGCAAGCGCCTTGTAGCGGTCATTGGCGACCTTGCAGAAATAGGGCGTCTCGAACAGCTCTGACGGCAGCACGAGGCGGGCGCCCTGGTCGGCCGCCTCGTGGGCGAGGTCGAGCATGCGGTCGATATTGGCCTTCTGGTCCCAGCTCATGCTGGTCTGAAGGGCGGCAACGGTCAGGGTGCGGCTCATGGCGTTTGCTCCTTGTGTAGATCGGGGGCCTGGGCTTCGACCCAGGCGCGTGTATGTGCAGCCTGTTCGTCCAGCCAGCGGCGGAATTTCTGGACCTTTTCCAGTCCCGCGTAGCGCTGGCTGACGCAGGCGAAATAGCCGTCTCCCGCCACCGTGACGCTGGGAAAAGGCGCGGCAAGTCGGTCGGCAGCAACATCGGGCGCGGCCAGGACGATGCTGCCGAGAGCAAAGCCAAAGCCGGCCGCAGCTGCCTCAAGCAGCATGCCGGAATCACTGAAGTTGTAGCCCTGGACTGGATTCGCAGAAATCCCGGCTGTCCCAAACCAGAGCGCCCAGTCCTCGCGCCGCTCGTCATAGAGAAGCGGGCTGTTGAGAATTTCGGCGGGACCACCAAGCTGGGTCTTTCGGATCAACTCGGGGGACGCGAAAGCCGTAAGCGGATCGGCGAACAACTCCCAGCACTCGATGTCGGGCGTAGTCGGGCGGCCCCGACGAACGACGACATGGAATTCGCCACGGGCAATATCGACATCGTCGTTCGTGGTGTGCAGCCACACGTCGTGGCCCGGACATTGCGCGTGATAGTCTTCAAGCCGCGGCATCAGCCAGCGCCCGGCAAGCGAGGGCGGCATGCAGACGATCACCTGATTGGGCTTCTTGTACTGATCCAGCCGCTTCAGCCCGGCCTCGAGCCGCTGAAAGCAGTCCCGAATGGTGAACTGCAGATCGCGGCCCGCATCCGTCAGCACCGCGCTTCGATGCAGGCGGTTGAACAGCGGCTGGCCCACCTGATCCTCGAGCGAGCGGATCTGGTGGCTGATCGCAGACTGCGTCATCCCCAGCTCCTGCGCGGCAAGCGTGAAGCTCTCCAGTCGTCCGGCGGCCTCGAAGGCGGCCAGGGCCCTGATGGAGGGAAGCATCGCGTTTCGCATGAGTTATTTTGCTTTCAGACTTTAGAAATTCGAGTTGGAACCCGAATACGTCTGTTTATACACTTGATTCGAGAAAGAAAAGCAATCGGAATCTGAAAAGACATGAACAAGATCGATGTCAGTGGCGCGACCGAGTCTTCTGCGGAATCGACAAGATGGCCCGCCGAGTTCGAGCCCCATGCCTGTTGTTGGATGGTGTGGCCGGTTCTTCCGACCTGGGGAAAGAAGCTGGACCTTGTCGAGCGCGAATATGCCGATGTCGCCCACGCGATCGCCAACTATGAACCGGTGAGGATGATCGCCGCGCCCGGTTCCGCCACGAGGGCGCGCAAGCTTCTCGGGACGGAGATCGAGGTGATCGAACTGCCGGTCAGCGACTCCTGGTTCAGGGACAGCGGCCCGACCTTCGTCAAGACATCCCAAGGGCAACTGGCCGGCCTGTGCTGGCGGTTCAACGGCTGGGGCGGGGCAACGCCTGACTTTGTCGATGACGCCCATCTTGCGCGGCGTCTGCTTGGCGGACTCGGCATCGAGGCGCGGACGTCCGCGCTGGCTATGGAGGGCGGCGCGATCTTCTCGGATGGGGAGGGGACACTGCTGACCACCGACAGCGTCGCCTTCAACCCGAACCGCAACCCCGGCCTGACCCGCGACCATGCGGAGGCCGAGTTCCGCCGCGCCCTGGGCGTGGAAAAGGTGATCTGGCTGCCGGGGAACGCGCGCGAATTCGGGACCAACGGCCATATCGACGGTATCGCGACGTTCGTCCGTCCCGGCGTTGTGCTGTTCGAGACATCCTCCGAAGAGTCCGGCCCCGCGTTCGAAGCGACCCAGCTGAACTTACAGGCACTGGAGGGCCAGACCGACGCCAAGGGACGCAAACTGGAACTGATGTTCATTCGCGAGGCTGAGCGCGGACGCAACGGGAACGGCGATTGGGGCTACTCAAGTTCCTACGTGAATTTCTACATCGCGAATGGCGGGATCGTCATGCCGGCGTTCGGCCTGCCAGGTGACGCCGCCGCGCGGGATGCAGTCGCTGCGGCTTTTCCCGACCGATCAATCACGCAGGTCAACATCGCCAACATCGCCGCCGGCGGTGGCGGAATTCACTGCATCACCCAACAACAGCCGCGCTGAGCGCCACGGCGCGCGGGTTCGACAAGCAAAGGAGTGGACATAATGCACATGAGTTCACGGATTTCCCGCCGCAGCATCCTCCATGGCCTGATGGCGGGTGGGGTGACGATCTCTGTACCGGGGCTTTGGTCGATGGCGCGGGCGCAGGTTCCGATTTCGTCGGGTCGCGACGCCGACACGTTGGTGGTCGCGACGGAATCGGCGGTGGACAACCTCGATCCTGCGACGAACATCGACTGGGCCATGGGCCTTGTGCCGGTCTATGAGACGCTCACGGTACTGAAGGGCGGGTCGACCACGGAAGTCGTTCCCTCGCTTGCCTCGTCCTGGACAAAGAGTGACGATGCCAGCCGCTGGACGTTCGAAATCGCCGCAGGGGCGAAGTTCCACGATGGTACGGTCTGCGATGCAGCAGCGGTCAAGGCCGCCATCCTGCGCACGCTTACCCTGGGGTCCGGCAACGGCTATGTCTGGGGCATCGACGACGGCGAAAAACAGATCCTTGTCGAAGACGGCAACCGCATCACCATCGATCTGGGCGCACCCCGTGCCTATTTCGACGTGCAGGTGTCCGGACAATACGGCTTCTGGATTGCAAGCCCGTCTGCCGCGGCGGCGCATTCGACGGGGCCGGAGGATCAAGGCAGCGCCTGGCTGCAGACGAATCCGGTCGGAACCGGGCCTTATCGGCTGGCTTCGCTTGAACCCGGGCAGCAGGCCATCTACGAGGCCGATCCCGGCTATCGCGGGGGCTGGAAACCGGGCCAGTTCAAGCAGATCGTCATCCGCGCGGTGCCGGTAGAAAGCAGTCGCCTGCAGATGCTGGAAAGCGGTGAGGCGGATGTCATCTTCCCGCTGCCCCCCGAAGAGACGATCGCCCTGAAGGACGAAGGCAAATTTGCCGTTTCGGAAGGCAAGACCCTGACGATGGCCTACATCGCGCTTGGCTGCTACGGCCCGCTCGCCGATCCGAAAGCCCGGCAGGCCATGAACCATGCCTTCGATGCCGCATCCTATCGCGATCAGATTCAGCTTGGCCTGAAAGACCCTGCCAATGGCTGCTTCCCGGTGGGGCTGTCGGGGGCAAATCCAGAGCAGGCCGTGCCCGGCTTCGATCTTGCCAAGGCACAGGAGCTTCTGACCGCGGCCGGTGTGGCTCCGGGGACAGAGCTGAGCTACCTGTTCTACGAAGGCAACGGCAAGCAGGCCGGCGAACTTCTCCAGGCGCTGCTGGGATCGGTCGGCATCACGCTGACGCTGGTCGAGAAGAGCTACAGCGCCTTTGCTGCAGACTATTTCGGCGACGCCCCGCCCGAAGAGCGTTACAACATGTACGCTTTCTCCTGGTGGCCGAACTTCAACCACCCGAACGAATATGCCCGGCCGCTGTTTCATTCGGCTTCGGCAGGGTCCATGGGCGGGAATGCCGGGTTCTACCGGAACGACGAGGTCGACCGCATTCTTGAAGAAACCAAGGACGCGGCAATCGATGCGGCGCTTTTCGAGAAGATGAAGCGGCTGCAACAGATCGTGGCTGTCGAGGATCCTGCCTGGATCCCGATCTTCCAGGATCGCACGGCGATGCCCTACCGGACGGATATCTCGGGCATGGACCTGAACCCGGCCTATGCGCTGACGCTGCCCTTCTACGCCATGAGCCGCAGCGGGGCGTGACCGATGCTGGCACAGGTTCTGGGCCTTGTCCTGCGCAGGCTGGTTACGGCGGCGTTGCTGCTGCTTGGCATCGTTTTTCTGACCTTCGCGCTCTCCCGGCTTCTGCCGGGGGACCCGGCCCGCATGTATGCAGGCGCCCGGGCGACGCCGGAGGCAATCGCCGAGGTGCGCGTGCGGCTCGGCCTCGACGCGCCGATCCTGACCCAGTTCCGCAGCTATCTGACCTCGCTATCGCAAGGCGATCTGGGACTGTCCATCGTCACACGGCGGCCGGTGATCGACGATGTGATCTCGTTCCTGCCAGCGACTGTGGAACTTGTCCTTGCCGCGGCCGTGATCGGGACCGTGACAGGAACGGTGCTTGGCACATGGGCGGCCTGCCGGCAGGAGCGGTTGCCGGATTACTCGGCGCGTGGTTTTGCCGTTCTGGGCCTGTCGCTGCCCGATTTCTGGATGGCGATCCTGATGCAGATGATCTTCTTCTCGGCGCTCGGCTGGCTGCCGCTTGGCGATCGTCTGAACATGGACAGCATTCCACCGCCGACGGTAATAGGGCTGCTTCTCCCCGATGCGCTGATCGCCGGAGATTTTCCGCTCGCGGGAGAGATCCTTCGGCACCTGGCGATGCCTGCGATCGTCCTCAGCCTGCCGCTGGCCGGTCTGCTGACGCGCACCACGCGGGCCGCGACCATCGAGACGCTTGGCAAGGATTTCGTGCGTCACGCCCGGGCAAAGGGCCTTTCCCGCCGCCGCATCCTGCTGCGCCATGTCATGCGCAACGCGATGATGCCCGGCGTGACCGTGATCGGTTTGCAGCTTGGCTTCATGATCTCGGGCGCCGTGCTGGTCGAGACGGTCTTCAACTGGCCGGGCGTCGGCCGCTATGCCGCGCAGGCAATCCGGGCCGTCGACTACAACGCGATCATGGCCATGACGCTGATCCTGTCCTGCGCCTATGTCCTTATCAATCTTGCGGTCGATTTGGCCTATGTCTGGCTTGACCCGCGGCTGCGCTCATGAGGCATTCCGATGGTCATGCAGATTGAGGCAGCTGCGCCGCCGTCGCGGCGGTCGAGCGTCGCGGCCACTTTCCGGTTCCTGGGCGTCCCCGGGCTTTTCGCTCTGGTCTTGCTGGCGTGCATCGCCGTCGGCGGGATATGGCGGCTGACGGGCATCGTCCTTACCCCCTTCGACCCGGTCGCGCTTGACCTGACAAGCCGCCTGAAGCCCCCATCGCTCTCCCATCCCTTCGGGACGGATGGGCTGGGCAGGGATGTGCTGTCGCGTGTGATCGCCGGCGCCTGGTTCTCGCTGACCACGTCGCTTGCGGTCATCGTCATCGCCTCTACCATCGGGACGATCACCGGGGCGGTCGCGGGACTTCTGGGTGGGGTGGCCGATGAGGTGCTGATGCGCGTTACCGATCTGTTTCTTGCCTTTCCCGCACTTATCCTGGCCGCCGCCATTTCCGCGACGTTCGGGGGCGGTCTTGCTACGACGGCACTGGCGCTCGCCGCGGTATTCTGGCCCTGGTATGCCCGGATCGTCCGGGCACGCGTCCTGGCGCTGAAGAACCTGGATTTCGTCACGGCCGCGATTACTTTGGGGGCAGGTCGCAGCTATCTTCTGTTCACCACGCTGCCGCCGCTGCTTGCGCCCACGATCCTGGTGCAGATGACGATGGACGTGGCCTTTGTCACGCTCTCGCTGTCGAGCCTGTCATTTCTTGGGCTGGGCGTGCAATCGCCGCTGCCAGAGTGGGGCATGATGATCTACGAGGCGCTGCCGTCGCAACCGCGGGCCTGGTGGCTGGCCGCCTTTCCCGGCGCCGCGATCGCGGTGACATCCCTAGCCTTCAATCTGCTTGGGGATCGGGTTCGCGACAAGCTCGATCCCGACTGGAAGGCAGGGAGTTGAGCAATCTTGGTGTCAGCGGCCGGTTTCGGTCCTATCGCTGATGCCAAGTTCACACAGTGCTGCGCAATAGAATCGCAAACAATCGTGACGAACTCACTAGAAAGCCTTCCACGTTGCGGACCGACAGCCGGAATCGGTTGTACATCATCACCGCAAGACGGCTGATCTCGGCCGATGTTTTGAAGTCCTTGAACGGGGAAGGTTCTGACGTAGGGGCGGCGTCGAGTGGCCACTGCCCCACCTCAAGAAAGTTCCTTGGACAGCGCCACCGAGCTTTCGGAGTAAAGGGCCGCCGCGTCGCGCTTTATCTCGTCCAGGACAAACTCTCCATTCTTCATGACCAGACGGTCGTCGAACCACATTGACACCGCGCAAACCACTCCGTCGATATGCGAACTGGCCTTCTGGCCGTCGGGCGGCAAGTCCATGGGCGAGGTGTGTCCGAACCCGAAGTCGGCCCCGCCCCAGATCCGCTCGTTTTCGGTCAGATCACCGTCAAACCGGCGCACCCGGGGATGCATGCCGATCATGTGATGGCTGATCTTGAGCATGTTCTCTTCGCCAAAGCCGCGCATGTAGGCTTCGAGCTCGCGCGCTTCCGCTCCGTGAAACGCGGAGATGCTTCCGTCCAGCATGTCAAAGGTGACGTCCCCGCCTTGCGACAGGTCCGCGAACTGGATGTAGTCAAAGCGAATGCGGCCATTCATCGTGCCGACCTTGGGGACGATGTTTGCATAGCCGGGCGGCGTGCCGAAATGCTTGGTCGAATAGTCTCCGCTGTCATAGTCGATCGGATTGCGGGCATCCGTTTCGTAGCTCACATCGGTGCCGTTCGCGGCCGTGATCCGGACCCGGCTGGTCCTTGCTGCCTCGGCGGCGATGACCCGGAGAACCCGCTCCATCCTGGGGATGTCATACCCGCAGAACATCCGCTCGATCGAGGCGAGGGGAACCCCCCCAAGGCAATTGTATCTGAGCCGGGAATTGCCGGCCATCGCCGCTTCCCAGATGTCGGAGTAGAGCATGCTGGCCGTGTTCGTTTCGAGCCAGACATCCGCGGCGGTAAGGGCCGGAACCAGCGCCCTGGCGGGCCAGTCCGGCATGCCCGCCTGGCAGCAGTCGCGGGCGGTCTTGAAGGAAATCACGATCGGATCGGCCCCGGCCTCGATGCAGGCCTGGAAATAGGCCTCGACCTGCGCCTGTGGCGTCGCCTTGTCCGCAGTGATGGCGACGATCTCGCCCGGTTTGACGGCATACATTTCCTGAACGACACGGCGCGCGACGCGCAGCTCGAGGGCAGTCTCAGGCAGAGTCATGGGGGTCACCTTTGCAAGGAAGAGTGGCAAGCGTGCGCTTCAAGATCGCCCAAACCTTCTTGGTCGAGCTGATCTGCAGGCACTCCTGGGTTGTGTGAATGCCGCGCATGGTTGGTCCGTAGGCGACCATGGCCATGCGCGGAAACCGGGCGGCAAGAACGCCGCACTCCAAGGCGGCGTGGATCGCCGAAATCCGGGGTGCTTCGCCGGTTTCCGCGATGTGGGCGGCGCGATGGGCGGCATGCTTGGGGTGCGGTGGGCGGGTGGGCCAGGCCGGGGTGTCATTGGCCGTCGCGCAGGAAGCGCCGGTCGCGCGCCATGCGGCGCGAATATCCTGTAGGACTCGGCCTTTGCCCCGCTCGGTGCCACTTCTGATGAGGCTGATGGCCTTGAAGCTGCCCCCACGCACCAGCAAGGCACCCAGATTGCAGGACGTTTCGACAAGCCCCTCGCTCATTGCGCCGAACTCGACAACCCCTGTCGGACTGTGGGCGAGGGCCTCCAGCAATCTGTGCTGATCCCCTATTGCCATCAAAGCAGAACTTGTGCAGGTCACAGGCACCCAACTGACATCCAGATCGGGATCGCGATCGGCGAAGGGCAGAAGTCGCTCGACCGCTATGTCCTTGAGGATGCGATCTAGTCTGCGGACGGTTTCAGTCCCGACGGCAAGAACGGCGCTTGCACCGCCGGGAATGACATTCGGTTGGCCAGGGGCAACGATTTCCACGACGCGAAACGGCACTGTCTTCGCCAACTCGCTGAGGATCGCACCAAGAAGATGGATCGTATTGGCGCGGCCAAGGTGAATATCCTCGCCCGAGTGCCCTCCGGCCCCGCCGGCCACGGTGATCCGGACATGGTCCTGTCCGGCGGAAGGTTCTTCCGTCGCGTAATTGCCCGATAAGATGACGTCCAGTGTACCCGCGCAGCCGATGGTCAGTTCGCTGTCCGTCCCCATGTCGAGGTTGATCATCATCTCGGCGGTCAGGAGTCGCGGGGAAACGGCCAGTGCCCCCGTCATGCCAATCTCTTCGTCCACCGTGAACAGCGCCTCGATGTCCGGGTGGGGCAGGTCGGTTGCCGAGAGAACCGCCAGGATCAAGGCCACGCCGATCCCGTTGTCGGCGCCGAGTGTCGTTCCTTCGCTTCGCAGCCAGTCGCCGTCCACACGAACCGAAACGCCCTGAGTGGCGAAGTCGAACGCAAGGCCGGGTTCGCAGACCTGCACCATGTCCAGATGGCATTGCAGTGCGATCGTCGTGCGGTCGGTCATGCCCTTTGTCGCAGGCTTGCGGATCAGCACATTGCCGACCGCGTCCGTCTCGTACTGGAGCCCGATCTGCGCAGCCACTCCCGTGACATAGGCAATCGCGGCGCCTTCCTTTCCGGATCCCCTCGGAATGTCACTGATGGCTGCGAAATGGCGCCAGACCTCGGCAGGCTCGAGGCCGTCAAGTCTTGCGGCGTTTGGGGTGGGCCTGATCCTGATCCCGGGCCCAAAAACGCAGGCCGCCCTGCCAGAGCGATCCGGTCTTGTTTCCGCCCTCTGCCAAGGCTTGTGATCCGTTGCCTGACGCGCCACGTCGAGAATCCTAATTCGATTAGGTTTCCATTCCTAACATGATTAGGTAATGAATGGCAACAGCATGCCCTCGCGGACCGAGGAGGGCAGGGAGGTGCAAATGGCGAGACAGGGGATTTCCAAGGAGATCTTGCTTGATGTGGCAGAGCAGCTCTGCGCCGAAGTAGGGTCGCAGGCCGTCAGGCATGCAGAGATCGCCAAGCGCGTCGGGATCAAACCACCGTCGATCTATGCCCATTTCGACAGTCTTGACGACATTCTCTCGGCGGTTGCGCGGCGAGGGCTGCTGGCAATGCTTGCCACTTATGACGGTCTGCCAGAGACGCTCAGCCCGGTCGAGGCGCTCAACCTGGTCCAGAATCGCCAGATCGACTACCTTGTCGCGCATCCTGGCTTCACCCGGCTTGCACTGGCTGACCTGAATCTGCCTGGCGGGACGGCCGCGGTGGCTGCCAACCTCGACTTGATCGATGCGATCGATGAGCGCGAGCGGCACTTGTTTGACAAGGCAGTTGCCATGAACCTGATCCCGCCCGACGATTTCTCCCTGTGGCTCGGCCGTCGGACCGGAGCGGTCTATGTCACGCTGTCGCTTGAATGGCTTAAGGGGCGGACGATCACGTCAGACCGCCTGGAGCAGATCAAGACCTATCTCTCGTTGCCGTCCGGAACCTGAGCGACAGGCCTTGGGCGCAGGGCCCGATCCTTGCGCTTGGCAAGTCAATCCTAATCGTGTTAGGAAAGTTCCTAATACGATTAGGAAGTGAGTCGGGTTCCACGGAACCTTGCGGATCATCTGTTCTCACCCGGTCAAGGCAGGGAAAAGACCATGCGCCCCTCTCTCGCGTCTCTCGCCTTTCTTGCGATCTCCTGGCTCGCGCCCGCTTACGGGCAGGGGTCGCCCCAGATCTTCTCGGCGACCTATTCGACGGCCTTTCAGGACATCGATCCGTCGACCGGGTCAACCACAGACAATGTGATCCTTGCCAACGTCTACGAGACGCTGACGATCTACCGTCCCGGTCAGAATGGCGCGCCGGACACCATCGAGCCGGGGCTAGCGACCCAATGGGAGAAATCCGATGACGGCAAGGTCTGGACGTTCCATCTGCGGGATGGCGTGACGTTCCATGATGGAACGCCCCTGACATCGAAGGCGGTGAAATTCTCGGTCGAACGCACCAAGGCCATGGCCGGCGGGCTGTCCTTCATCTGGGATCCGGTCGAGAGTATCGACACGCCAGATGACAGGACTGTCGTCTTCACCCTGTCCAGTCCCGCGCCGCTCGATATCGTCACGGCGGCGGGCTACGCCGCCTGGATCGTCAGCCCCTCGGCGGCCGACAAGGATGGAGCATGGTTCAACGCGGGCAATGACGCAGGCACCGGGCCCTACAAGATCCGGCAGTACACGCCGGGCAAGCGTGTCATCCTTGACCGGTACACTGAGTATTGGGGCCAGACCGCCGAGCATCCTTTCGACATCGCCGTGGTCGAAGCCGTTGAAGACTATGTCCTGCGCGAACAGAAGCTGAAGGCAGGAGAGACGGACTGGATCGAGAACGTCCAGCCCGACAACGTCGACCTTCTCGCCCAGACGCCGGGCATAAAGGTCGTCGAGAACGATGCCTTCCAGAACTTTGCCGCCCATTTCAACACGGCGAAACCGCTGCTGGCGAACCCCGATGTGCGCCGCGCCTTGTCCTACGCCTTTCCCTATGACGACTTCATCGCGGTAATGGGCGCCAGTGCGGCGCTTGCTCACGGCCCCTTGCCCCAAAGCATGGAGGGCCATGCTGTCGACGGCACCCGGTACAGCCTTGATCTCGAAAAGGCCAAGGCGTTGCTGGAAAAGGCGGGTGTCGAACCCGGCACGCTTTCGCTGACCTTCACCTACACGTCAGGCCTGCCGGAGGGTGAGCGCGCCGCCGAGCTTTACAAGGCATCGCTGGCCAAGATCGGCGTCAACCTGGACATCCAGCCGATGCTCTGGGACGCGCAGTGGTCGCTGGCGAAGGGCGATCCGGCCAAGGCCCAGGACATCTTCGCGATGTTCTGGTGGCCCACCTATGTGACGCCCTACGACTTTCTGTTCTCGCTCTACCACAGCGAGGATCCGCCCTATTTCAACATGTCCTATTACAAGAATGCCGCCTTCGACGAAGCAATCGACAAGGCTGCAGACCAGCTGACGACGGACCGCGCCGCATCTCTGGCCGCTTTCTCAAAGGCAAGCGATCTGATCGCCGACGAGGCCGTCTCGCTGTTCCTCATGGACCAGAGGAACGTCTTCGCCCTGAGAGCCGACGTCGACGGCTATGTCGACAACCCGGCCTACAATCACGTCATTTCCATCAAGGATCTCCAGCGTGCGGCGGAATAGGCACGGGAGAGTCCGCAAGACGGGCGCCATGCGATGACCGGATCCAGATACCTGGTGAAGCGCCTGTTCATGGCGGTTCTGGTGCTGATCAGCGTCTCGGTCCTGACCTTTGGGGCGTCGCGCCTCATCCCGTCCGATCCGGCCGCGCTTTTTGCCGGACCAAGGCCAACGGCCGAGCAGTTGGCCCATGCCCGCGAAACACTGGGTCTGGATCGTCCGATGGTCGCGCAATACGCCGCCTTCATGGGCGATGCGCTCCGTGGCGATTTCGGGGTGTCGCTGCGCACGCGACAGCCCATTCTGGACGACATCCGGCAGAACCTGCCCGCCACACTGGAACTGGTGATCTCCGCCATGCTGATTGCCGTCGTGTTCGGCATCCCGGCGGGGGTCCTGTCCGCCGCCCGGCCGGGCGGCGTCTTCGACCAGATCACGCGCGTCCTTGCCATCACGGCCGCTTCGTTTCCGTCGTTCTGGCTGGCCATGCTGCTGCAGCTTCTGTTTTTCACGAAACTCGGCTGGCTTCCCCTGTCCGGACGCCTTTCGAGCGATGTCAGCCTCTTGTATCCGATCACCGACATTACCGGCTTCAACACGGTGGACGCGTTGCTGACCGGCAATTTCACGGCGCTCCGCGACAGCCTTCTGCACCTAGTCCTGCCTGCCGAGACGCTGTCCCTTTATCCCTTGGGGCTGGTCACACGGATGACACGCGCCTCAATGGGGGAGGTCATGACCGAGCGCTATGTAACGACGGCGCGTGCGATGGGGCTGTCTTCGTCGCAAATCCTGTTTCGCAACGCCCTGAAGAACGCGATTGGTCCCACGCTGACCGTGCTTGGGCTCACCTTCGCGTTTTCGTTGACGGGAACGGTGCTTGTCGAGGTGATCTTCGATTGGCCGGGGCTTGGGATGTATGTCACCAACGCCATCCTTGCCGTGGATTTCCCGGTCATCATGGCGGTCACCCTGCTTGGAACGGTTGTCTATGTCCTCATCAACCTTGCGGTCGATCTGGCGCAGGCGGCCTTGGACCCGAGGATCAGCCTCAATGGATGAAAGCGCGGTTCCCGAGCGGGCTTCGGATCCGCGCATCCGCCTGCTGACCCCGGGCCGCCCGTTGTGGCGTTTCCTGCGTGACCCGATTGGAATGCTAAGCCTTTTCGTGATCGTCGCCGCGGTCGTTCTTGTTGCCTTCGCGCCGGCGTTTACCAGCTATGTGGCGCAGGGTCTGGGAGAGCCGGACACCGCCGCCCGACTCTTGCCGCCCTCCGCGGCGCATGTCTTCGGGACCGACCCACTTGGGCGGGACATCTGGGCGCGGCTGCTGTTCGGGGGCCGCAACTCGATGTCGATCGCATTGGCCGTGGTCGCGGTGGCGATCCTGATCGGGGCGCCCCTGGGCATCCTTGCGGGCTATTCCGGCGGCTGGATCGACGAGATCGTCATGCGGGTCACCGATGTGTTCCTTGCTTTCCCGCCCTTGCTTCTGGCGGTTTTCCTCGCCGCACTGATGGGGCCGGGCTTTTGGAACATGGTTCTGGCGATCACTCTGGGCTGGTGGCCCTGGTACACCAGGATCGCCCGTGCCCAGGTTGCAACCCTTCGCACGAGGCCCTTCGTGGAAGCGGCGCAGTTCATGGGCGTGCCCGACTTGGTGATCATGCGGCGCCACCTTGCCCCCTTTGTTGTCGGCCCGGTCACGATCCAGGGAACGCTTGACTATGGTTCGGCGATCCTGACCGCCTCGGCCCTGTCATTCCTTGGACTTGGCTTGTCGCCGCCCGCGCCGGACTGGGGCGAGATGGTCAACTCCGGTCGCAGCTACTTTCCCGATCGCTGGTGGTGCGTGGTGTTTCCGGGGATGGCGATCTTTGTCGTGGCCCTGTCCTTCAGTCTTCTGGGCGACAGCCTGCGGGACGCCTTCGACCCCAGAAAACGGTCGTGACGATGGCCTATGTCGATGTCAGAAATCTCCGGATCAGCCTGCGCCTGCCCGCCGGTACGCTCGACGTCGTGCGCGGCATCGACCTTCAGGTCGATCAGGGAGAAATCTTCGCGATCGTCGGCGAGTCCGGTTCCGGCAAGACCATGGCGACAACGGCGCTCCTGGGCCTTGGACCGTCGAATGCACTGACGACAGCAGACCGTATGGAGGTAGGCGGCCTTGATCTGACCCAGGGCCGATGGTTCGAGGTGCGCGGCACGAAGATCGCCATGATCTTCCAGGATCCTGCGGCTTCGCTCAATCCTGTCTTCCGCGTCGGCTGGCAGATGGATCAGGTCCTGAGGACGCATACCACGCTGGGCCGTGCCGCCCGCCGTGCGCGATGCCTGCAGCTGCTCGATGAGGTCGGACTGCCCGAGCCGGACCGTGTCCTGCGCCTTTATCCGCATCAGATGTCCGGCGGGATGCAGCAGCGCGTCTTGATCGCCCTGGCCCTTTCGGCAGGCGCCGATCTGCTGATTGCAGACGAGCCGACGACCGCGCTGGATGTTACCGTGCAGGCGCAAATCCTTGCCCTTCTGAGATCGCTCCGAGACCGGCACAGGCTCACGATCCTTTTCATCTCGCATGATCTTGGCATCATCTCGCGGTTTTGCGACCGCGTCGCCGTGATGCGGCAGGGGCGGGTGGTCGAGCAGGGCAGGGTTTCGGACGTGCTGCGTGACCCTCAGCATCCTTATACCCAGGCCCTGCTTGCGGCGATCCCGGGCAGGAACCCGCGCGGTCATGCCCTGCCGACGCTGGCGTCGTCGCTGGGCGACGGAGCATGACGACCATGACCAAGCTCCTGGAGGTCAGTGATCTGCACAAGTCTTTCACCGTGTCGGCCGGTTTCTTCCGTACCCGGCGGCATGAGGTGCTCAAGGGCGTCACCCTTCATGTCGATGCGGGCGAGATCGTCGGTCTGGTCGGGGAAAGCGGCTCGGGCAAGACAACGCTGATCCGCTCGATCATGGGCATGCAGCGTCCGGATCGGGGATCGGTCCAGTTTTGTGGTTCGGACTTGACGACCTTGACCGCCGCCGCCCTGCGTGAGCGTCGCAGAGACATGGCGATCGTCTACCAGAATCCATTTCTGTCGCTGAACCCGCGATTGTCCGTCTTCACCCTGATCGCCGAACCGATCGTCCACCATGAGGCGCTGCCGCGGGCCGTGTTGCGCGACCGTGTTCATGATCTTCTCGCGAAGGTCGGGCTCGACGAAGACTTCGCGGTGCGTCATGCCGGAGAGCTGTCGGGCGGACAGGCGCAGCGAGTGGCCATCGCCCGAGCCCTTGCCCTGAAGCCCAAACTCATCCTGCTGGACGAACCCACGTCGGCATTGGATGTCTCGGTTCAGGCTCAGGTCCTGAACCTGCTTTGCGATCTGCAACATGCAGAGAACTACGGATATCTCATGGTGTCCCACAACCTCGACGTCATCCGGCACGTCTGCGACCGGGTCTATGTCATGGAAAAGGGCAGCTTCGTCGAGGACGGTCCGGTGCTTGACGTGATGGAGCGCCCAGGCCACCCCTACACGCGAACGCTGATTGGCGCGACGCCGCAAGTCTGATTGAGCCAACCGGACAGGCCTGTCAGACGAACGCGAGCGGGCCTTCGCGTGCCCTGCCCAAGTCAGACGCCAGACGACAGGCAGGCAGCGCCCCTCGGCGAGCGCGATACTGGCTAGGGGGCAAACTGAGACATGGGCCAAAGGCGAGCCACCGCGCAGATTGACTGAGTCACAAGCTTCGGAAGCAGTGTGCCGGGATATGGATCATTGATTTCCGCAATTGATCGCACCCTCGCGCGGGTTTCTGATGCAGGGGCAGGCGTTCGACGAACTGCATAGGTCCGCTGGGGAGATGCTGGCATGCAAAAGACCAAGACCGGCGAGGCATCCCGTCGGGAAATACAGTTTGCGAGGAACCTCGACTGGAACCTGATCAAGCTCTTTCACGAGATTGCGGATGCACAAAGCGTCACGCAGGCTGCCGGCCATCTCAGCCGCAAGCAACCCGCCATGAGCCTCGCGCTGCGCCGCCTTGAGGAGAGGCTCGGCGTCGTTCTTTGCCTGCGTGGCCCAGGCGGCTTCGTCCTGACCGAGGAAGGGCGCATCGTGGCCGAGCTTGCCGCGGCCCTGACACAAGGCATTCGGCACCTGCCTGAACGCTTGGCCGACCCCTCGACGGAGGGGGTGCGAGGACCACTGCGGATCATGCAGGTCAGCAATCTTGTTGCCCCGGCCCTCGACCAGGCGATCGAGGCGTTCCATGGGAAGTACCCAAACGTGGAGTTGATCGTCGAGATTGCTGCCTGGACGGACATTCTGACGGCGCTTTTGCAGAACCGGACCGATGTCGGCATGACTCCTTCGCATGTCCACCGTGCTGATCTCGACTATGATCCCCTTTTCACCGAGGTGCACCGGCCCTATTGCGGGTGCTCGCACGCCCTGTTCGGCTCGCTGACTTCGGCGCCGACGGATCTTGCTGGGGAAGCCTTCGTCTTGACGGGCGCCGACGAAGGCGAGGAACTGACCCGCTTTCGCCTGCAGCATGGGCTCGGCCGGCTGGTGGCGGGAACTTCGGACCACCTGGAAGAGGTCAAGCGTCTGGTCATCCTTGGCGTCGGGTTGGGGTTCCTGCCGGAATCCTACGCTCAACCTGACGTCGAGGCCGGGCGCCTGTGGTCAGTCCTGGAAGGACAGGACGTGCCGAGTACGGAAATGTATGTGGTCACCAATCCCAATGCCCCGCGTCACAGGGCTCGCGATCTTTTCATTGCGGAAATTCGCGGCATTCGCGGAGCTGGCGCAAAATCATGACGCAAAAGCATTGACGTCATCAATGTTTTGCGTTCGTTTTTTGGTCGTTTTCCCAAGGCCTTCTTTCAGGAACCCTTTCCGCCGGACGCCAGGCATCGCGCGACCGATGCCACGGGACGCAAGGGCGCCCCGTCACAAGGCCGGCGCCGTGGTTGCAGGGAAAGGGAAATCATGACCACCAGAACCAGCGGGCATCCGAACGCCCCACATCCGGATTCGACACCACCCCATCACACCATCGAACAAGAGGTCGAGGCCATCCTCGCGGTGACTGACGAGGATATCGCCGACTTCACCGAAGCGGTCGTGCCGGCCGATCAACGCCGCTCGAACTTTCGGATGCTGGCGCAATTCCTGTCGATGCAGGCGACCTTTGGCGCCGTCCTCGTAGGCTACGGCGCCCGGTTCCAGGGGCTGACGCTTGGCGAGTTGTCCGAGGCGATGCTGATCGCCGTGGCGGTGATGAGCGTTTATTGCTTTGCCTCGGCCAATGCCGGTGCCGCGACAGGGCAGACCCATTCGGTCATGGCGCGGAGCATCTTCGGAACGCTCGGCAGCGGGCTCGTCTCGCTTCTGCTGGTCATCAATGGGATGGCCTTCTACCTCTTCACCGTCAAGTTCGTCATCGACATCACGGGTGGCCTTATCACGCTGCCGGCGGTCGGGATCCTGACCGCGATCCTTGCCTTCGTGATGATCGTGAACACCTATTTCGGCTTCGAAGGGGTTCAGCGCTTTGCGCAATACGTCGCCGTTCCGGTCATCCTGGTCTGGGGGATCTTCGCGACGATCCTAGCCTTCCGGGCTACCTCTTCGGACCTGCTTGCGGCTGTGCCGCCGGTCGACTCGAAAACCGGCATGATCCTGGTCATTGGCGGCATGGTCGGTCTGTCCACCTGGGGCAACGAGCCCGACTTCTTCCGCTACGCCAAGGCCGGGCGGGCTTCGATGTGGAACGTGCCGACGATCGTGATTTCCTATCTTGTCGGGGCCTTCCTCTTCCCGGTGATGGGATATCTGGTCGCCGCGCTGTCGAATGCCCCGGATTTCGGGCCGAGCATCCATTACTTCGTCAGCTTCAGCATGCTGGGCAGCGCGCTCCTCGGGATCATCATCCTGGTCATCAACCAGTGGGCCGTGCAGGACGGCAACCTCTACATCGCGGTGAACGGCGCCCAGAACGTGCTGTCGGGCATTCCCGGCTGGAAGCGGCAATACACGGTGGTGGGCCTTGGCCTTCTGGCGGCGGTCCTGACCTTCTTTCTGCCGAACCTGCAGGACACCTTCAACCTTGCGACGAGCGTCGGCTCGACCACAGTGCCCGTCGCCAGCGTGATCATGGCGCTCGACCTGTTCGTTCTGCCCCGGCTCTTTGGCATCCGGCGCCCGATGCACCGGGTCGCGACCTGGGGCGAGCTCGGGATCGCGAACTGGCCGGGCGTCCTGGCCCTGGCCTGCGGGACGCTGGTCGGGCTCTACACGGCGGGACTGCTGCCGATGTTCAACACCGACTACATCGGCTTCCCGGCGCTGCAGTCGTGGATCACGGGTGGGGTCGTCTACCTGCTGGCGGTTGCGGTGGTGCATCGCAGCGCGAACATCCGCCACCTTCTCGGCTTCGCCCGCATCTGACCGTCACGCCGCGCCCGGCGTGATCCGGGCGCGGCGCCTGTCCTGACCCGCAGCGGGTGCTGTGTACCTGGGTCGATCTGGAGCTTGCAGAAATGACGAACATGGATTTGGTGCTTCTGGCGCCCCGGGCGGTTCTGCCTGATGGCGAGCGGCCGGCAAGCATCGGCGTGAAGGACGGGAGCATCCGCTTCATCGGTCGCCTCGACGCTGCCCCTGCCGCGCACGACGTTCGCCGGCTGGCCGAGGACGAGGTTCTCATGCCCGGGCTCGTGGACAGCCACGTCCACATCTGTGAGCCGGGCAATACCGACTGGGAGGGCTTCCTCACGGCAACGCGCGCCGCGGCGGCAGGGGGCATTACCACGCTGGTCGACATGCCGCTCGACAGTCTACCGACCACCGTGACGGTCGAGGCGCTGCAGGCGAAACGGGCAGCGGCCTCGGGCCAATGCCATGTCGATCTTGGGTTCTGGGGAGGGGCGATCCCGTCCAACCTGGCCGACATGCCGGCCCTTCACGCGGCCGGGGTTCTTGGGTTCAAGTCGTTCCTCTGCGACACGGGGATCGAGGAATTCCCCGGAATCTCGCCCGAACACATGGACGCGGTGATGCGGATGGTGGCGCGGCTGGGGTCGATCCTGATCGTCCATGCCGAAAGTGCCGCGGTCATGGCCCGCTACGCCTCTGTCAGCACCCGCGTCTACGCCGAATACCTTGCGGCCCGGCCGGGGGGAATCGAATCCGCGGCCATCGCCGAAGTGATCGCCGCCGCCCGCCGGACGGGCGCGCGGGCCCATGTCCTGCACCTGTCTTGCGCGGATGCGATCCCGATGCTGGCCCAGGCGATGACCGAGGGCGTCGCCGTCAGTGTCGAGACCTGCCCGCATTACCTGACCCTCGAGGCGGAGGGGATCGCAGATGGCGCGACCGCCGCAAAGGTCGGGCCGCCGATCCGTGGCGCCGAGAACCGCCGTCGTCTCTGGGACGGGATCGCGGCGGACGTGATCGACATGATCGTGTCAGATCACTCTCCCTGTACGCCAGAGATGAAGCATCCCGACACCGGCGATTTCGACGCCGCCTGGGGCGGGATATCGTCATTGCAGCTGGGTTTGCCCCTGATCTGGACCGAGGCGCGGCAGCGCGGTTACGGCCTGTCGGACATCGCCCGCTGGATGGCCGAACGGCCCGCAAGGCTGGCCGGGCTGGCGCGCAAAGGCCGCATCGCCCCCGGCTTTGACGCCGATCTGGCGATCTTTGCCCCGGCGGAGGGCTTCACCGTCGATCCTGTCCGCCTTCACCATCGTCATCCCGTATCGCCTTACGCAGGGTGCCGGCTGACGGGTGTCGTGCGCCAGACCTATCTGCGCGGCGAGCTGGTCGATGTCGCGGGGACGCCGAAGGGGCAGTTCCTGACGCGGACCAGCCCGCCCGCCTCAAGAGAACCAATGTCGCGGGCTACGCTCAGCGTCCCCGCCGACCGTGACAGGCTGTTTGCAGGAGTGACCCAATGAAGATCCTTGTCGTCAACGTGAACACCAGCCAGACGATGAGCGACAGCATTGACGAAGCCGCCCGCCGCGCGGCGGCCCCCGGCACCGAGATCGTGACCCTGACCCCCGGCTTCGGGGCGGACGGTGTGGACTGCGCCTTTGAAAGCTATCTGGCGGCCGTGGCAGTGATGGACTGCGTGTTGTCCTATGACCAGCCGTTCGACGCGGTGGTGATGGCGGGGTTCGGCGAGCATGGCCGCGACGGCCTTCAGGAACTTCTCGACCAGCCGGTGATCGAGATTTGCGACGCGGCGGCCCATGCTGCGATGCTGATCGCCCGGAGTTTCTCGGTGGTCACGACCCTGCAGCGCTCGGTCCCGGCGATCGAGGACCGCCTTCTGCTCTCGGGCCTTTCGGATCGCTGCGTTTCGGTCCGGGCGAACGGCATGAGCACGGCCGAGGTCGATCACGACCCGGCCCGCGCGATGCGCACGATCCTCGACGAGGCGCGCAAGGCGGTCGAACTCGACCATGCCGAGGCGATCTGCCTTGGCTGCGCCGGCATGGCGGGGCTGGAAGAGGCCATCACCCGGGAACTCGGCGTGCCGGTGATCGACGGCGTGGCTGCGGCAGTCGGACTGGCGCAGATGCTCGTCTCGCTTGGAATGAAGACCAGCAAGATTTCGACCTACGCGCGTCCCGATCGCAAGCAGATCCTCGGCTGGCCGTTGAGCGCCAGTCGGGGCGGTGCAGGCCGGGGTTTGCGTCATGCGGGAGCTGCGAAATGACCGAACATCAGAAACTGCAAGCGAGCGTGGCCGAGACATTCGATCCCGAGGTGGATCTTGCGTCGCGCTGGCTCGGCGGCAGCGTTCTCGCCGCCAGCGACGAATCCTTCGGCCAGAAGGAAAATCTGCTGGTGCCGAGCGCTGCGGATTTCACCCCTGGCACCTATGGCCACAGCGGCGAGATCGTCGACGGATGGGAGACCCGGCGCCGCCGCACGCCGGGGCATGACTGGGCGCTGATCCGTCTTGGCGCGGCGGGCGTCATCACGAGCATTGACGTCGACACGAGCTTCTTCACCGGCAACTTCCCGACCACCTGCCGCATCGAGGCTGCGGGCTTCGAGGGGTATCCGAGCGTAGATGAGCTTCAGTCCGAAGACGCAGACTGGATCGAAATCGTGCCGGAGTCGCGGCTCCGGGGCGATGCCCACAATATCTTCAAGGTCAACAACACTTGCCGGTTCACGCACATACTCCTGTCGGCCTTTCCCGATGGCGGGATAGCACGCTTGCGGGTCATGGGGCACGTCCTGCCCGATCCCCGGCATCTCGGCGGGATGACGATTGACTTGGCCGGTCAGGATTATGGCGGACAGGTGATCT
>JAYRKT010000007.1:0-91230 GCA_041905595.1 Rhodobacter sp. | reverse complement strand
TCAAGCAGCGACGGATTCTACACCTCTGCGGCAATGCTGAACCGCCCCGACAAGGCCCGCACCATGGGCGAGGGTTGGGAGACGCGGCGCCGGCGCGACGGCGGCAACGACCATGCAATCTTCCGCCTTGCCTTGCCTGGGCGGGTGCGGATGGTCGAGATCGACACTGCGCACTTCAAGTTCAACGCCTCGGCAGAGGTCATGCTGTCCGGCATCGATAGTCCGGGGGCCGGGGCCATGCCGGGCGATGCCTGGGAGCCCCTGACCGGCCGGCTGCGGCTTCAGCCCGACACCCGTCACTGCTTCAACCTTTCCGGGCCAAGGCCACGATCGTCACATGTCCGGCTCGACGCCTTCCCGGACGGCGGAATCTCGCGCGTGCGGCTGTGGGGTGAAGTGGATGCGGCTGCATTGGCTGAGGCCGCCGAACGGTGGTTCATGGCGCTGCCAACGTCTCAAGCTCGCGCGGCGCTGACTGCTCATGGATTTACTCCCAACGAGACCGAGCGACTGCTTCAGTCCCGTACCTCCAACGGTGCGGTCCGGACTGTGGGTGAAATGCTGTTGCAAGTCGGAGGTCGCGGTTCAGCCTGAACGCCTTGGCAAATTTCCTGGTCCGGGCTTCACGCGACCTTCCGGACTGGTCTGAGTTGCGCCGCATACTTCTTGTCCATCAGGCCCACCCTTCTTCGGTCTTGCCGACGTGGTCAGGATAGTCCGACAAAGGCTAGATGTCCCCGCAACGGGTGGAAAGCGGACGCCCGGTGATGCGTGGTTCGTCGGGAGCGTTTAGCAAGAGGACGCAACACGTCGGACCTCCGCAACCTTAAGCTTGGCCTCTGACGCCACAGAACGGCCCGGGGGCGATGGCCCCGGGCCGTTGGCCAGACTTGGGCTTACTTATGAAGACGCCCATCTGGTACAGGCCGCCGAGCCAGTCTTCGAGGTGCCAGGTGGTCTGGACCAGGCCGTCCTTGTTGAACTCGTGGACATCGATGGTCATGATCGTGAAGGGACGGCCCTTCGGCTCGAAGCCCATGAAGGGACCGACCTGCGTGGCGGTATAGGACGACCGGACCACGACCTTGTTGCCCTCTTGGACGATGTCCTCGATCTTGATGTTGCCGTCCTTGAAGGTCGCGGCGAAGCCCGGGACCAGCTTCTTGAAACCCTCCCGGCCCGGCTCCTCGCCGGGGGTATTGGCGGGGATGTGGACCCAGTCTTCGGCGATTATCTGGTCCAGGAGGGCCGGATCGTTCTTGTTGAAGGTATCGTAGAAGATGCGGATCTTGTCCTTGTAGTCGGGTTCGGCCATCGCCGCTCCGGCAAAGAGCGACAACACGGTGGCGGCGCTGGCAAAGGCCAGAATGGCGCGGCGGTTGATGGACATGGCGGTTTCCTTCTCGTTCGTTTCGGATTGAGGTCTCCGGACCGGTGCCGCGCCTCCTGCGCGGCCCGGCGGGCCTTGGGGTTCGGGGTCTGGACCGGGCTTCCTGGCTTGCGCCATCTTCCTGCCCGATGAGAGGAAGCTAAACCTTCCCTCTCAGGCAATCATCTGACCTGCTGTTGATCCAGAGTTTCCGCCCAGGAAAGGATGGGAGCCGCCGCCAGGCCATCCGTCATCTGGCGCCGAGTTGGCCACCGAACCCTTCAGGTCCGGCGAGGAAGTCCAGGAAGCTCCGTGTCTTGGCGGGCAGGTAACTGCGGTCGGAGTAGATGGCCGACAGGCTGACCGTGGGCGCGGGCAGATCGGGCAGAAGAGCCTCGAGCCGACCTTCGGCCAGATGCGCGCGCGCCGCCGGATGCGGCATGATCGCGATGCCCATGCCCTCGATCGCGGCCTGGAACAGCACCGTTTCGTTCGCGCTTTGCAGGACCGGGGTCATGCGGACCTCCGGCGCATTGGACCCCAGCCCCATTCGGACGCGCCCGCCGGTGCTGATCGGACTATAGGCGAGGAAGGGGGCGCCGGTCAGATCGGCGATCTCTCTTGGGCGGCCGATCCGGTCCAGCAGTGCAGGGGAGGCCACCATCCGGAAGGCGATGTCGGCAAGGCGCCGTGCGATCAGCCCCTCGTCCAGGACCGGGCTCACCCGGAGCGCCAGGTCATAGCCGTCCTCAACCAGGTTGACCGCTCGCCCGCTGAGGTCGAGATCGAAACTCACCTCGGGGAAGCGCGCGCGATAGGCGGCCAGCACCTGGACAAAGCCGGGCTCGGCCAGCCAGACCGGCAGGCTGATCTTGAGCATCCCCCGCGGATTTATCGTCGATTGAGCCAGCCGTGCCCCGGCTTCGTCCAGCCCTTCCAGAAGGGGGCGCACAGCGGCATGGTAGATGGCGCCGGCCTCGGTCAGGCTGACGCTGCGGCTGGTGCGGTTCAAAAGCCGCGCGCCGACGTCGGCCTCGAGATGCTGGACATGCTTGCTGGTCATCGCGGCCGAGATGTCCATCCGGTCGGCCACGGCGGCGAAACTCTTCGCCTCGGCCACGGCGGCAAAGACCCGCAGGCTGAGAAGGCGGTCCATGAAGTCCTCCGGATGGCGCGAACGTTGCGCATCAGAGCAGGATAACAGGGTCTTCCTGCAAGATCATCAACTCCGAGGAAAGACAGCCTTCACTCCAACCCCAATGGTCGGGGGCCCAAGACCCTGTATCTATCGCGCCATGAAACCTTGGGCCCAAGCCCTGACACCGCGAAAGATATCCAAATGACACTGACCTCGACCGACACTCCCCCGGCAAGCCGCAACTGGAACATCGCCCTTTGGGTGGGCCAGATCGCCCTGGCCGCACTTTACCTGATGGCCGCATGGATGAAGGGCATGATGCCCATCGCCGACCTCGCCCAGATGGGCATGACCTGGGTGACCGGTGCGCCCCTCTGGCTGGTGCGCGGCATCGCCCTGATGGAGTTCCTCGGCGCCGTCGGCGTTATCCTGCCCGCCGCGACCCGCATCCTGCCCTTCCTGACCATCTGGGCCGCCGCCGGGCTTCTGGCGATCCAGGCCCTGGCCATCCCCTTCCACCTGATCCGCGGCGAGGCCAACCTCCTTGGCTTCAACCTCATCTACGTCGCGCTGGCCGTCTTCGTCCTCTGGGGCAGGGCCCGCAAGGCCCCGATCGCGCCCCGCGCCTGAGACCACGCGAGGAGACCGACATGGACACCCAAGCCCTGCGACTCGCCCGGCAGAGGATGGCCCATGGCCTTCCCGAACGCCTCACCTGGGGCCCGCTGACCCTGTCGGTCACCGATCTTGTGCGCGCCGAAGCCTTCTGGACCGAAGCCATCGGCTTCGTGCGGCGCCCCGACGTGGGGGCGGGCCTGGCACTCGGCACGCCGGACCGGACGCTGGTGGTGCTTGTCCCCGACGCCACCAGCCCGGTCGCCCGGGGTTATGCAGGCCTGTATCACGTGGCTTTCAGCCTGGCCTCGCAGGCGGAATTCTCGCGCCGGATGCAGCGCTTCGTCGACCTCGGCCTGAGGATGTCTGCGGTCGATCACCTGATGTCCAAGGCGATCTACGTCCACGACCCCGATGGCCACGGCATCGAGATTGCCTGGGAGACGCCCGACCGCTTTGGCCGATTCAGCGATGCCTTCGGAGGCTTTGCGATGCTCGACGCGCAGGGACGCCGCCACAGCGGTCGCGAGGCGCTCGACCTCGTCGCCGAACTGGCCCGGGCGGAGGGGGCCGATCCGGTGCTTCCCCTGCACCGCGACACCAGGGTTGCGCATCTGCATCTGCATGTGCCCGCGCTCGAGCCCGCAGTGAGCTGGTTCGAGGGGCTGGGCTTTGCCCGTAACTTGCATCTAACCCACTTCGGGATGGCAGACATGGGGGCAGGCGCGCCCTATACCCATCGGCTGGCGATGAACGTCTGGGCCGGACCCGGGGCACGGGCTGCCCCTGTCACCTCGGCCCGGCTCCGCTCCTATCGGCTGGAGACGACCGATGCCGCAACCTTTGCCGCGGCAGGGACACGGCTAGCTCTGGACCCGGCGACCGGAGATCTGAACGGCACCGATCCCGCAGGCGTCACGCTGACCTTGTCCCTGAAGACCGAAGGGATCCGCAAGGAGGCTGTGGCCTGACCGCGACAGTCCCGGCTGCGGGATCGTTGCGGCCAAACTGGTGCCCCCATCGGCCGTTTCGACTTGGACCCTGGGGAAGCGAGACGCCACAGCCCACGTCCTCAGGCCCATTGCAGGACGCGGAAGAACCTTCCCCATCAAAAGAAGCGAAATCATGTTACGGACCGCCACCGCCTATCGTCCCGCCCAGATCTGGCTGCATTGGAGTGTCGTTATCGGCGTGATCGTCCAGATCGGTTTCCACGATCCTATCGTCGCCGTTGTCGATGCCCGCGATGTGGGGCAGGCCCCCACAGCTTCGGATGTCTCCTTGGCTTGGGTCCATGTCGGCGTCGGAAGCCTGATCCTCCTGGCCGTCCTTGCGCGGCTTTACCTGCGCTGGCGCCTCGGAACTCCCGGCCACGCGCCCGGTACCTCGGTTCTCCAAGCCCGGATCGCGACCCTCATGCACGCCGTCCTCTACGGTCTGCTGCTGGCGATGGTTGTGACCGGCATGCTGACCTGGACCGAGATCGCGCCCCTGGGCGGCCTTCACTTCGCGATCAACGTCGCGCTGTTCTTCTCGGCCCTCGTCCATGCGGCGGCTGCGATCTTCAACCAGGTCGTTCGCAAGGACGGGACGCTTGCCCGCATGGTCCCTCTCCTGCGCCGGTAAGGTGCCATGTCCACCCCGACGCGCCCTCGCAGACCAGCGCCGGGCCCTCCTGTTGCCGACGACCTCACCGATCTCTCCTTCCCGATCCGCCCTCCCACCGCCCGGAGTTTCGGTCACTCCCGCTTGACTTCGCTGCCGCAACGGTCCGCCACTATGTCTCGGCCCCGTCGCAGCGGCGTCTGCGCTGACGATCGGGTGAGGAGGCGCCACGTCGCATCTTGGCACCAGTGCCGGAAGTAGTGCTCGCTGCCGCATTCACGCAGTACGTTCCTGAAGGGGTCGGCGGCCCCTGTGATCTATTGGCAAGCCTCCTCCGGGTGGTGCTGCGCCAAACGGTGCGGACCTAACTTTGGCCATCGCCTGCTCGGGCGCGATCCGCGCGGTGGACCCAGCCCCGAAGCCGCCCCCGGACCTCTCATCCCGGCCGGCTGATCCGGCTCGCCTTCCACGCGCCGGACCAAAAGCGGGCGATCCTTGCCGGCATGCAGCCCCAGGGCATCACTCTGGCCTCGCTGATGGAGGGCGAGATGCCGCTGACCTACGCGGAGCAGTGGAGTCAGAAGGCGGGAATGGGTTGCCGCAAGGGTGTACGCAAGACCAGAACCGGGGTGAAAATGCGGCCTGTTCCCGCGGGCTGCAGGAGCGGAGGGCTAAGGGAGACCAACTGTGGGGGTCGGTGGCGGCGGTGTCAGACAAATGCGAACTCATCTCAGTTTCGCTGCCAGGGCTGTTGGTCAGGCCGCGAAGAGGCCACGCCACTCTACCCGAGCGACCACACGGGCGGCCTTGTAGTTTTCGCGGCTGGAGAGCGTTCGCTCCTGGTTGATGTAATTACAGACAGACGCGGAAGCCGGAAGCGAACTTCTGGAGACTTCGCATCTGGCGGAACCGGAGCATGACTTGTTCTCGTCGCCGGAAAGGCAGGTGAGAGTTCTCTGTCCGGTTGCTGGCCCATCGGCATCGTCCCTTCGACCAAGATCCTTCATAGCCGCGCCGTAGAACCGCAGGCGATCCGTGACGATGCTCTCCGGTCGGCCAGGCCGACGCATCGCTTTCTTCAGGAATCTCGATGCAGCCTTGCGGTCGCGGGTCTTGGTGACGAAGCTCTCAAGCACCTCGCCTTCATGGTCGACTGCGCGCCAGAGAAAGTGCATCTCGCCGTTGAGCATCACGTACATCTCATCTAGATGCCATCGCTGCTGGCGACTGGCTCGCATCCGATCGACCCATCTACGTCGAATCTCGGCCGCGCACATCGGGCCAAATTTGTTCCACCATAAGCGCACCGTTTCATGGCTGATCTCGATGCCACGCTCGTGGAGGAGATCCTCGACGTTGCGCAGGGACAGCGGGAACCGGACGTATATCATCACGGCAAGGCGGATGATTTCGGGGCTCGTCTTGAAGTGGCGAAAAGGGGAAGGGCAGGGTATGAGCGGATGCTACCCAGCGTGGCCTGCAGGTTTCCCGCGAAGTTCCTTTGACAGGTTCCCCCGGAAGGTCCCGGACTATGTTGCACGGTCTGTCCCGCCAGCTGACCTATGTCCACGATCTGGCGAGCGCAGATGGCTACACGTCTGGTTACAGAGAACTCTAAATCAAAGGCGAAATTCCAACTGCAAAAGAAGCGCCACCGGCTTCGTTCGGGGGAGAAGTTGGCCGGTGGCGCAGTAAGGAGCGGGGCTGAAGATGCTCCTCGATCGACCGAGGGAAATACGGCAACAGCGATCGATCGTGAGTCCTAACTCCGGCGCGGCGAAATCGTTCCAACAGAGGCAGAACTATTTCGCCTCCCTCTCCTTAACCGGAATAGGCGGGCATGTCCTTGAGCTGGTCCTCTGTCTGATTGATGTAGACCCGCAGCGAGTTGTCGGCCGCAGCCTTCATGATTTTTACTTCGTTGATCGGCAGCGACACCCGCTTTTCACCCACACCCAGGAAACCGCCGACATCGACGACGACCTGCGTGATCTTGCCGCCCGCATCCACGATCAGGTCAGAGACCTCGCCGATACGGTTGTTTGCGCTGTCATAGAGTTCGGCTGCCTGAAGACTGTCGACACTCAGCCCGTCCGGCTGAACCAATGCGTAGCCATCCGGTGCCTTGCCCTGCTGCGTTGCGACCGCAGCATCGGCCGGCTGGTCCTTGGTGGTGGTGGGATCGATGGCTTGATCTTGCCCCATGGTGCCATAGGCCGGCGCGCCTTCGAGCGTGGCGCGATCGGTGTTCAGCACCAGGAAGAAATCGTTGCCGTTGTCAGCGGTGGCATCGTCCGACAAGAGTTTGAGCGCGTTCATCTGGACCGCGACCTGACGTTCACCTATTCCGAGAAAGCCACCGATGTCGACAAGGACAGCATCGACTTTGCCATCGCGAGACAAGACGACGTCATTCACTTCGCCGATGTCCTGCCAGTCGGCCTGGGTCCCGCTGATGTTCGTTCCGTCGACCTGGTTTTCGGTCGCGTAGACGCGCATTCCGATAAGGTCCGATGCGAGGATCTCGGACTGGTTGCCTTGCGGCTGGAAGAACGGCCCCGCATTCTGTGCGCTGGCCGGCACGGCCAGACAGCTTACGACGGCCGCAGAAAGTAACAGCTTCTTCATTGGGTTCCCTTTCCTGAAATGACTGAGCACATCCGACTGGACATGCGCGCAGATAGAACAGGCATTGGGTCGATATGTTCCGTCCGGGGGCCGAGCCCCGGTACAAAGCCGGGAACAAACGACGGACTTTCCGGGTTCTCAAATCCGTCTGCGGACTCCGTGGACCTATTGGAAACAGGAGACCATCATGGCCGAGAACAAAGGGACCCAAGGCGGTTCGCGTCAGGCTGACGACCGTCAGCAGCAACAGCGCGACAGTGAGCGTTCGACCCAGCAGGGCAACGACAAGTCGAAGCAGAACCAGGGTAGCTCGCAGCAGGGCAACGGTTCGAAGACCGACAAGCAGAAGTAACGCTGGAACGCGCATACAGGATGTGGGCCGCAGGCGCGGCCCGCATCGCCCCTTTTCTGTTCAGCGCTCGTAGTTCAGCGGGAAATCGATAAGGACTGCAAAGCCCCCATCGGTTGTCGATGCCAGGGTTCCGCCAAGCTGGCTTGCGAATGCGGCGATCAACCTCTTGCCCATGTTGCTGCCGCATTCGGTGTCATAGCCGGGGCCATTATCCGATACTTCAAGGCGCAAGCGACCCTCGTCAATCGTGTGCAGGCGAACGGTCAATTGCGGGTCAGCGACCGTCGCGTAAGCGTGCTTGTAGGCGTTTGTCGTCAATTCATTGACCAGAAGGCCAAGCAGCATGGCCCTGTCGCCCGGGACTTCGATCGGTGCGATATCGACATCCATCCTGACCTGTCGCTGTTGTCCCGCCGCGATCCGCTCGACCAGTCGGCCGAGATAGGTCTGCAGGTTGACCGACTCGAATTGGTCGGATCCGTACATCTCCTCATGAACCTCAACCATCGTCGCAATTCGCGAGGTCAGGTGCCCCTTCGCTTCGTCGGAGATACCTTCCAGACGGATGAGTGAAATCACGGTCTGAAGGTTGTTCTTGACGCGGTGGTGGATCTCTCGAAGCAGGTAGTTCGCTCGGTCGTGCGCCTTTGCAAGCAGCTGGTTCTGCAGCTCCTCGCGTTTCACCATGTTGTCGACACGTCGCAAAAGGAACCAGACAAGAAGGGCCATCGGCGCCAGAAAGAGCGATCCATAAAGCCAAGAGCGGAACAGCAGCTTGTATGCCGAGATGTGGCTGACGCCGGCTACCGCGATGACCGGCCAGTCATCTATCGTCCAGTAACCGACCACCCTGCGGACATTGTCAGCTGGCGAAATGGTGTCGTAGACGCCGTACTTTGATCGCTTCAGTTCGTCAAAAAGGGCACTGCCTGACAAATCCATCGGTTCGATCGCAAGCGATCGGACGATCAGCATTCCGTCTGCCCGCACCAGGCTGATCGTGCTCATGTCGGTGAAGCCAAGAGCAGCGGACAGCTGCGAAAGAGAGTCCTGCGGAATTGCAATGGTCGCCGCGCCCAGAAAGACCGAGCCCCGGTTCAGCCGCCGCGCTACGATGAATACTCTCTGACCCGACTGGCGATCCGTCACCTGCGGAGAAATCGTGAGTTCCTGTCCGCGTTCGACATCCTTGAAATAGGGTCGATCCTTCACATTCGTGACCGGTGCGCCGGGCAAAGAGGAATACCGAAGCTCGCCATCGGCGCTATAGACAGAATAATGGGATCCACTGGGCAGATCCTGAACCGCGACGGAAATGTCAGCGATATCGTCAATATTTGCTTTGGCCGGATCGCCTATGGCGTCTTCAATGCGTTGAAGCGCCTGTGCCGAAGCCTGCAAGACCCAGTAATACTGTGTGGCCACCACATGCGCGGTCCGGTAGGCGTCGGTGGAAGCGCGCGAATTCGCTGCGCGATACTGCGAATAGACGAAGATCGCCGAAAGTCCAAAGATGGAGAGAATGAAGACCAGCCAGGTCGCTCTGATGACTTGAATGGTCCCGCCGGAGCGATGGCTCGGCGAGCCAGCCTTCTCTTCGTTGCCCACGTTAGAACCTCGAAACATTAACGCGGGTTCCGCCCAATCGCAGTCCTGACAAGTTCATTATATCTGAATTGACAACAATTCAGAAGCGCATTCCCCTTCGCACACACATATCGGCCAGTTGACGCACAGCGGGGCCGTTCCGAGCTGCCGGGTCGTCGACCCAGCCGGGGCTTGCCCCTCGTCCGGCGTCTAGTCGCATTTGTCAGGGGTTAGCCGGAGCCGGCGCGGGCTTTGGCGCCTCGGTCGCCGGAGGCGCCAGCTGGTCGGTGGATGAGGGAAGCGACCCCTTGTCGGCGGCGCCCACATCGCCGGGCTGCTCAGCCGGAGCGTCACCTCTCGGGTTCGATGCGTTGCCGACTTCTTCGAACATCCAGTAGACGATCAGCCCCACCGCGAAAACTACCACTACCGCCATTCCAACGAGTGGCCCAATGTGCCGGCGGACCTGCTTCTCGATTTTCGTATGCGGGTCGGTCATGGGTCCTCGCCTCTGCTGGTTGATCGAGCACGAACCGCAAACCGACAGAAATGTTCCTGGCCTACCGCGTCCCCATGCCTTCGAGGGCATCGTGCCCGATCCTGTCCATGACCAGCCGCCGTCCGCGATTGACCCGGCTTTTCACCGTGCCCATGCCGATCCCGCAGATCTCTGCGACCTCCTGGTAGCTTTGCCCCAGCATCACCACGAGGATCAGAGCCTCGCGATAGTGGGTCGGCAGATCTGCAATCGCTGCCATCACCTCTTTGGCCTGCATGACCCGGTCGTGGTCGGGGGTCGTGGTCAGCCAGGATGACACGCAATCCTCGACGCCTGTCGTTTCTCGAGCGCGTTTGCGCACGTTGGTATAAAAGGAATTGCGCATGATCGTGAACAGCCAGGCGCGCAGCTTCGTTCCGCGTTCGTAGCTGTCGATACTCGATAGCGCCTTCATCAGCGTTTCCTGAACAAGGTCGTCGGCATCGTTCACATCGCGGGTCAGAGCGCGGGCATAGGCCCGCAATCTGGGAATAAGCTCCAGGACCTCGTCCCGTGTGTCTTGTCGTTGCTGCATGGAGTCCAAACGATCCCGTTCTTTAACGGTTCCGCCCAATTTGGTGGCGAGCGAGCGTTGTAAGCGCGCTTCCGCCGGCTCTGGAATGAAAAGGGGCGGAACTGATTCCGCCCCATTCACGTCAGAGGTTCTGGCCTCACGCAGCTTCAACGGCGGCCTCGTTGACCGATCCTTCCGCCAGTTCGGTCAGCGTCTTGTCGGTCGCATCTTCCTCCGACAGCGTCATGTCGAGGAGTTGCGCCACGTCCTTCATGCCAAGAGCGACAGCCCATGACTTCAGCGTGCCATATCGAGCAATCTCGTAGTGCTCGACAGCCTGGGCCGCGGCGACGAGACCAGCATCGAGGGCGGGTTTGCCCTTGAAAGTTTCGATCACCTCTTCGCCTTCCTCGACAATGCCGTCGATCGCCGGGCAGGTTTTCGATTGTGCCCGCTTGCCCAGGATCTCGAACACCTGCTGCAGGCGTTCGACGTGGCCCTCGGTTTCCGAAAGGTGCTTTTCGAAAGCAGCCTTCAGGTCCGGCGACTGGGCCGCCCGGGCCATTTTCGGGAGCGTCCGTACAATCTTGCGCTCGGCATAGTAGATGTCCTTGAGGGCTTCATAGAACAGTCCTTGAAGGGTCGGATCTTTCATCGTGTCACTCCATTGTTCCGGTTCGTGCCGCTCTGCACAAAGCACAGCGCCTTAACCCCTTGCGGACGTGGTTGTTCCTGCAGTTTCGGCGTTTGCACCTGCTCAAAGGCCCACAATCCGGGGGCGAGACTGAGTTGCACAGACGCAACAGATGCGGTCGTCAGCCTTACGTGATCGAACGCCACGCAACATTTGGGGCCCGGGCGGAGTTTGCCTCCACCATCGAGCATCGGAAGGATGAAAACCGTGACCCAGGACAAGGCGCTGGTCAGCACATTCCTGCTTAAGGAATTGCGATCCATCTACCACCCCACCCCGCCGTCGCCCAGTCAGGACGAGCACCTGCAAGAGCAGCTGAGAAAGCTGAGGGAGAAACTGATCTCTCAGTCCAATAACCGTGGCTCTTGACAGAACGTTGAACGTCACAGGGACGGTAGCCCCGTATCAATTGCTGCCGTCCTGTGGTAGACACAGACGGAGCTACCACATGAAGCGCGGAACAATGACCAGACCCCAAGATGCGCTCGATCCGATCCGCGCTGCGTTGACCGAAGAGCTTCGGAAAATCGGCGGGGACGCCATTCCGGAGCGGTTAACCCGACTTGCCGAGGATCTGGGTCAAGCGCTGTCGGACAAGGAGAACCGCGCGCAGGCCGAGGATCGGCCGCGTATCTCTCCCGTTGCAGGCGGTTCGCATCCCACGGCCTGATGCGGCATACGCGCCAGCGCCCGGGAACAATTCCCCCAACCTCCGGTTCTAGACACTCCGAAAGCGAGGTCGACCTTTCGTTGACACGTTTTCGCTGCTGAGAAACCTGGAGAGAACCATGGCACAGAAATACGACTACGACGACCGAGGCGGCAGCCGCTTCGGCGATCGGGAGCGCGGGTCGCGCCCTGACGATCGCGGCCAGTCCCGTGGAAACTGGGACGACGACGAAGGTGGCAGCCGCCGCTCGCGTTTTCAGGATGACTCCTCGGGCGGCTCGCGCCGCGGCGAGCAGTGGGGCGGGTCCTCGAGCGGTTACGGGTCAGGCAGTTACGGTGAGGACAGCGACTATCAGCGCGGCGGTTATGGACAAGGCGGCATGCGCCGCGACCGCTTTGGCGGCTATAGTAGCGGCGATCAATCCCGCACTGGCGGATCCGGCTACGGCAGCGGTGGTTCTGGCGGTTACGGTGCCGGAGGATATGACAGCGGCGGCTATGGCGAGGGCGGTTTCGGCGAAGGCGCGTATCGCGGTGGCGGCGCTGGCGGCTATGGGTCGGGTCAATACGGTTCCCAAGGTCGCGGCGGCATGAGCGAGGCCGGACAGCAGAACTACGGCAGCGGCATGGGTGGTGCCTTCGGTTTCCAGGCGGGAAAGGGCGGAGAGAGCGGCGGCAGCCACGCGCACGACCCCCACTACAGTGATTGGCGGCAACGCCAGATGCGATCGCACGACGATGAGTTCGCGGCCTTCAATGCTGAGCGCCAGAAGAAGTTCGACAGCGAGTTCGAGCAGTGGCGGGCCAATCGCAACCAGACCGGGTCCGAGCAGTCGTCTTCTCTGGGAACTGCCGCGGGTCGCGTCGGTGGCTCCACGTCGGACAACAAACAGAACGACACCTCCGGCAAGAAAAGCTGACCAACGCAGCAGCGCTGGAACCCGGCGTAAGCTGCCGGGCTGGCGTGGAGGAGCCGGGACAACGTCGGCGACGAGCCAAAGCCCGCTTCCGTATTTGTCCTATGAACGTCATTTAGGAGAGAAACATGAACAGGAATTCGAATTACCGTGATCGCGATGAATACGGCCGTTTCGTTAGCGACGACGACGATGATCGCGGTGGCCGGTCGGGCGGGGGCCGCTCCTCACGGAACGAGCCCGAACGCGACCGTTTCGGTCGATTCATGAGCGATGATGACCGGGGCGGTCGCTCCGGTGGGTCGCGCTCTTCCTCTGCGTCCCGTTATGGCGATGACGAACGGCGCGGGTCACGCTACGACGATGACAACCGCTCTGGTCGGTCGTCGTCCCGCTATGACGACGACGATGATGGTCGTGGCTGGCATGGCGACTCGCGCGGACATGCCGAAGCCGCTCGTCTTGGCTGGGAGCGCCGGCGCGACGAAGACGATCGTGGTGGCCGCTCGTATCAGTACGACGACGACCGTCGCTCTTCGCGGTCACGGGGCGGGTATGATGATGACCGCTCGTCCGGCCGGGACCATGGGCAAGGCGGCTGGTTCGGTGATCCGGAAGGCCATTCGGAGGCATCGCGCCGCGGCTGGGACAACCGTGACGGCGACCGTGGCGGCCGCTCGATGGGGTCCTCGCGCGGCGGCGACTACGACGATGATCGGCGGTCCTCGCGCGGTGGCCGCGGCGGATACGACGATGACGATCGTGGCGGTCGTGACCGGGGTCAAGGGGGATGGTTTGGCGACTCCCAAGGCCATGCAGAAGCCGCCCGGCGGGGTTGGCGCAACCGCTGATCCTGTCGGCCGTTGAAAGACACTATTCCCCGGCAGGTTTTCTGCCGGGGATTTTTTCTGGCGGGGTGGATCAGATAAGCGGTCGCTTCTCGAGCGGTTCCGGTGGCGAGCCCGCAAAGGAGACGAGCGCCGGTCGGTCGATGATCGACAGCCTGCCCTGGCTCCAGTTGACGTAGCCAAGCTCTCGCAAGAGACGCAGCGTCTTGTTGGTATGAACCAGCGACAGGCCCAACGCATCGGCAAGATCCTGCTGACGGAAGGCCAATGGAACGCTGCCGTGCTTTTCCAGGCCAACTGCCCTCAAACGATGATGGATCCGCAGAAGCGCCCAGGCGATGCGCTGGCGCGCTTCCCTTTGGCCCATCACCGTAAGCGTCTCGCCCAGGAAGTGTTCCTCCACGGCCGCAAGCCAGGTGACGTCGTAGGCGCGGGTGGGGTGGTTCTTGAACATTTCCCACAGATCGGACCGACGAAACACACAGAGGCGCATTGCGGTCGTGGCTTCGACCGAATGCTTCATCTCTCCCATCAGGCCTGCCTGCAAGCCGATGAAATCGCCGGGAAAAAGGAAGTTGACGACCTGTCTTTGTCCGTCTTCCAAGGTCTTGTAGCGGGTCCCCATCCCCTCGAGCACGGTGTAGAGCTGCGGGCTGTTTGATCCTTCACTCAGGACTGTCGTCCCGGGATTGATCTGTAACTCACCGGCCTTGAACCGAAGCATGAAGACCAACTCGTCTTCGGTCATTTCATGGAAGAGGCTGCAATTCCGCAGGGGGCACTTGTCGCATGGGATAACCAAGGATCATCACTCCCTATGTCACAGTTAAATGCGAAGTCGGCCCCGCGGCCGCATGGTCTCATTTTAGTTAGAGATGGGGACCATGACACTAGACGGATCACAACAGAAGGCCTGCTTCATCGTAGTCGTTGCCAAGGAGTTCATTATAGCCAGCGATCTGGAAAGCATGATTGCGGAACATGTCCCCGATGCGCGGATCATCGTCGCGCGGACCTTGGCAGAAGCGTCAGACTTACTTCCGCCGGATGTCGCGGTCGACATTGCTTTCGTCGATACCGAGCCGGAAACCTTCCACCGGTCAAGCTTGTCGCGAAGAATGGCATCCACCCGGGCGTATACCGTCTTCCTTGGGCGCAGCTGGGGCAACTGGAAGGTTCCGCAAAATGCGAACTGGGCAGTCCTGGATTACCCCTTCAGACGAGAGGACCTTCGGCATGTGATCCTCGGAGTATGACGACGTACTTTGGCCCGAAGCTGTTGCGGCCAGCAAACGAGAAAACCGGAAAGCGTCGCCCGCTTTCCGGTTTTCTGGTTGAACAGGCGTCGGGTTGCCTCAGTACTGCGCCTGACGAGCTTCCTGCGACACGGTTGCTCCGGCCGTCTGCAGGTCACGCCCTGCGCCTTCCACGGTTTCGCAGGCACTGACCAGAACCGTGAGAACGGCCAGAACGATGGCATTGGTGGAAAAACGTTTCAAAGACATGCCCTTTCTCTCTTTGCTTTGCCGTGGTCAAAAGCGGCCGGGTGGACACTGCCATGGCGATTGGGTTGGGGTTGCAGGAGCCAGATGTCCGCCTGGGGCGGCGCGCGCCCCAAGCGGAAATGGCCTGGTCAGGTGGTCAAAGGCCGTTCGCCCAGGTATCGGCGTCTCGCTCTGCCTCGGCACGCGCCTTGCCGTAGCGTTCCTGGATATATCCAACCATCTGGTCACGTTTGCCGGCGATGCGGTCAAAATCGTCGTCCGTCATGTTGCCCCAGGCTTCCTTGGCCTTGCCCTTGTACTGCTGCCATTTGCCTTCAATTTGGTCCCAGTTCATCGCTTTCTCCTTTCGGGAAAAGACAGCACGATGCCGCCTTGCGAACCTAACGCTGGCGCGGGAGGTCGGTTCCGCCATGCCCGGCACCGACGCGGTTCAGCGGGCGGAAATCCGCCTCATCGCCTCGGCAGCTGCATGGGCATGTGGCAGGATGCGGCCGCGGCGCAGGTCTGGCGAAAGCGCGGCGTTTTCCGCCGCGATGCGCTTCCAGTGATGGACGGCCGTGGCGGGTTCGAAGGCATCCTCACTTGTTGCCGGAGGCAGCCAGTGCGTCATCACACGATAGCGAAGCTCTCGGACATCTCCCGCATTGGCAAGGTAAAGCCCAGCTTCTGTGTTTAGCGCAAGACTACGCCACGTCAGGTCGGCAGAAGAGATCAGTGCCGCGTCATCGTCGAAGATTGCGAGTCGCGCCTGCCGGCTGCCCGGCTGACGGCTGTCCTGCCCGGGAATGCCCGCCGCCCCCGGCTCAATCTCGTTTCCGCATTGGGTGGCGGATCCCACGAAGAGACGCTCGCCAAAGTTGTCGCGCAGGATCGACAGGGCACGGTTCTGCAGGAACCGTCTTTGGGTTCGGCCCAGCCAGCGGGGCAAGAGACCTCGATAGTCGGGCAGGGCGGGCAGCATCACGATAGCGCTTAACTGAGGGTTGCGGCGGGCCCTGTCCGCAAGGCGCTCGGCGAGCTTTTCGTCCTCGAAATACTGTGTTTCGATGTAGATGAGCGACTTGCTGCGTTGGACGAGCGCCACGTGGGCAGATCGAAGTTCGGCTGCCACGGTGGTGGCGCAGCGGCTCCAGATCGGTTTCCCGCGTGGAACGGAGAGGGTCCGGATCAGGCGGCGTGTCTTGTAAGGCTGGGTCTTGCCGCTGACGACGGACTGGAAGCTTTCCAGATGTAGCTGCGCCTCGGCGACGACCGGACCTTCAAGGATCAGCTGCAGGTCGTGCCAGGTCCGGTTGCCACTCCTTCCGCCTGCTAGCGGCTGAAAGTGCCGGCTGTCGAGATCAATGCCCCCGATGTAGAGCTGCCGTTGGTCGATGACCGCCAGCTTCTGGTGGTGAATGGCCGGCCCGAGCAAAGGTAGCTTGAACAGCCTGGCCCGGACGGCGCCGTTGGCGCTCGGCCGGAAGAAATGCGCCAGATCTCCCAGCTCGGACAGTCGCTGCGCGCGGTCCCCGGGCCCAAGGGCGTTCAGAGTCTGGCCCATCCGATGCAGTCGGGCTTGAACGAACGGCCAGGCGATCAGGCGGGTTGCAAGGTTGGACCTGACTGGGTGACGCAGACTGATGGCTCTCAGGCATCCCGCCTCCCCCGCCTCGGCAGCCGCCTGCTGCAGCAGACGAAGCTGCCGTGTCGCACCCTGATGCAGGTCTTGATGAAGGACAGGGTCGCCATCGGCAATCATGATGTTCAGGGCCACGCCCCGCTTCAGGGTCGCAACCAGAAGGTCGTGCCAGGTCGCTCCGATCGCCCGCGCCCGGTCCGATCTCAGAGGGGTCTCCAGGTCAAAGGTCGTGAAGCTTGCCCATACCTCTGACCTGGCATCGAGAAATGCCTTCTCAAGCGCCGGATATGCCTCGGCCGCCGTCATCAGGATACGAATGGATCGAGTGGAACCTGGCATTCAAAAGCGTCGTGGGAAGTGCTGACCGCGTTTCAGTATACGCGCCAGTTCATGCTTCGGTTCCCGTCGCGTCGGAGTCATCGAACTGCCGGTGTTCCGCATAGGACAGAGGATCGACATCGAAAGCCACACTGAAGCAGTAGGCCGCCTCCTCCGCCCGAAGCTCCATGCGTCCGTGAAGTTGGGCCACAAAGGCCGCAATGAGCTGTCGGCCAAAGCCTCGGCCATCGGCCGGCACGGTGGCCGCCGTGGACAGCACGCTGTTGCAAACCTCCAGGATCACTTCGCTGCCTCCCGAACGCCTGAGGCTGACGCGCAGCTTTGCCGGGCGCCCCGGGCTGGCGCCAGCGTGCTTGATCGCGTTCGTCAGCGCCTCGGTCAGCAATAGCGCGAGAGGGACCGCCTGATCGGGGACAAAGCGAAGATCGTCGATATCCAGTTCGACCTCGAACGGTCGTTCCGGGCCAGACGACAAGGCAACGATCTGCCGGACGATGTCCGGGATAAGTTCGCGCGCCTTTACGTCGACAAGGCCGCTGGTCTGGTAGAGCCCGCGATGCACCGTCGCGAGGCTCATGATCCTTTCCTGCAGATTCTTGATGAGGTCCTTCGCCTCGTTCCCCACGACGTTGCGGTATTGGATGTTCATGATCGAGGAAATGAGCTGCAGGTTGTTCTTCACGCGGTGATGCACCTCGCGAAGCAGTACCTCCTTCTGGTGGATGTTGTGTTCGAGATCGGCCTCGCCACGCATGATGTTCTCGGTCATGGACGCATAGGCGTCGGCAAGTTCACGGATTTCGACGGGGGCATCTTCCATTTCGATTGGCTCCAGCCTGCGGTCCCCCTCGGCAAACTTCACAATGGCCTTGTTGAGTTCGCGGACATGTCGCGTGACGAGACGCTCTGCCGCGAAGGCGGACACCAGCAGGCCCATGACCCACATCAGCGCGACAGGAATGTAGGGCTTGAGACGCGGGGCGCCCGTATCGGCGAGCGCATCGGTGTTCCAGCTGCTGATGAGGTAGAGATCGCTCTCGACGACCGGAACCACAGCATAGGTCAGTGTCGATCCGTTACGAGCCACGGCATCAAACAGCGTGCCTTGTCGGTCATCAAGATCCGCCAGGCGCAGGTCGCGCGGCAATTGCTGGTCAACCAGGGACATGTCAACGCTGGACGTCAGGATCGTTCCATCCGCGCTGAACGACCAGAACAGGATCGGCTGGTCTGCCGTTGCCGGAGCGTCCGGCGCAGAGAGATGCAAGGAGACGAGTTCGGCATGTGGCAAGGCCAGGCTCACGTAGCCGATGTAGTCGTTATTTGAGTCAAAGACGGGATGCGCCAGACCCAGGATCGACTGGCCCGACAAAGGGCCGTGCTTATTCACATAGAGCGAAGGGCTGCGCTTGGCGTTCGTCTCGATGAACAGGGGATCTTTGGAGTAGTCGTGCGTCTTGCCGCTGTCGGAACAGGACATCAGCCCATTTGCGGGAACGAAGACAACGACACTGGCCAGTGGTTCTTCTTCGGCGGCCTTCCGAACGAGTTCGGAACAGGCCTGCGGGTCATCCACCACAGAGGCAATCGACGGCGCGAGACCGGCGAGAAGACCTTGGGCGTGACGAATGATCAGGATCTCAGCTTCGGCGGCGCGGAGGGTTTCGCCCAACAGCGCCGAACTTGCCCTTGCCCGCACTTCGTTTTCCACCGCGCGGGTCTGTAGTGCTGCCACCACGCCGATGGGCAGCAGGGCAAGTGCGACGACTACCGCAAATCTGGCGGACAGGCGGGTAAACCATTGCCTGCCCAAGCTACCGATCATGCCGCCTTCATTCCTGACTGCCCGAGCGCAGCAAGACCCGCCTGGTCGACGCCAGAAAAGACATCCTCGCCTTTCTCCAGACCCATCAGCTGGGCGAGGCGGGCACGGGCACGGCTGGCTCGGCTTTTCACCGTTCCGACCGCGACCGACATGAGGTCGGCCGCCTCTTCACAGCTGTAACCAAGCGCCCCGACAAGGATAAGCACCTCGCGGTGTTCGGGAGACATAAGGTCAAAGGCACGCTGGAAATCAGCATAGGCAAGCCGCCCGTCATGATCCGGCTTGACCGACAGCCGCCGCGCATGCGCGCCGTCGGAGTCCGCGACCTCGCGACGCGTCTTGCGCAAGGACGAGTAGTAGGTATTGCGCAGGATCGTGAAGAGCCAGGCCTGAAGATTGGTTCCGACCGCAAACTTGTCTGCGTTGGTCCAGGCCTTGACGATCGTATCCTGCACAAGGTCGTCGGCCATGGCGGAGTTTCGCGTCAGCGTTATCGCGAATGCGCGTAAAGCCGAGAGATAATTCGGCAGGTCCTGCCTGATATCCACCTGCGGATCAGCCATCGCGCCCCCCGCTCTCGTCGGACAACTTCTCTTCCGTCTTCTGCTTCAACTGATCGAGCAGAAGCTTCAGATGCTCCGGAATGTCGTCCTTCAGGGTCTCGTTGTAGATGCGCTTCAGATTCTCGTCGATCTGGAGCTTGAACTTCGACTTTGTGGTGCGACCAGCCATTTCGACATACATCTTTTCTGTTGCCTGCCCCTTTCTACACGGAACCAAACACCGATGCTGTGCGTTCGGTTCCGAAAAATCAGTTCGGAGGGAGAAAAAGACATTGACCAACGCCCAGGTAGCTAAGGACCCCGTCGCCGCGATCACGCATGATCTTCCTTATCTGCGTCGGTATGCCCGGGCTTTGACCGGCAGCCAGACATCCGGAGACAGATTTGCCGGTGCCACGCTGGAGGTATTGTTGGAGGATGCCTCGCCCGTTGCCTCTCATGAAAACCCGAAGGTTGGGCTGTTTCAGGCGTTCCATCTCGTCTGGGCCAGCGCGGGATCGCCGGTGGGCGAGCCGGATACGCGGTACTCGGCAATTGCGCAGGCGCACATGGCGATGCTCACGCCCAATTCCCGGGAAGCACTGCTACTGAATGCCATCGAAGGGTTCACCCCGGTCGAGATCGCGGAGATCATGCGTGTCGGGACGGATGAGGTGGCAATCCTCATCGACACAGCCGTACGCGAGATGCAGTCGTCAGTTGCTGGCAACGTGATGATCATCGAAGACGAGGCCATCATCTCGATGGACATTTCTCATATCGTCAAGGAGATGGGCCACGATGTGACCGGCATTGCCCGGACGCGGACCGAGGCGGTCGAGCTTGCCGCGCGACGCCGCCCGGATCTCATCCTTGCCGATATCCAGCTGGCCGATAGATCGTCCGGCATTGATGCGGTCAACGACATCCTGATGATGGTGCCAGAGGTTCCGGTGATCTTCATCACCGCCTTCCCCGAACGGATGTTGACGGGCGAGCGTCCGGAGCCTGCCTTCCTCATCACCAAACCTTATTCCGAGGAACAGGTGCGCTCTGCCGTCTCGCAGGCGATGTTTTTTGCCAGCACCGAGACACTTACGGCCTGACGCGGCTGGTCCGCAAGGTTTGGCGCAGTGCGACGGATCGTGCTGCCCATTTTCATTCTCTTGGGGGCTACGCTGCTATCAGCCCGCCGTCCCCTCCACCAGACGGCTTTCGACCAGCATTCCTTCGTTCTGAAGGATCGGAAGGGCCACCGCCACCGCATGCGCGTTGATGCGCTTGAGGTCGCGGAGCAAATCCAGATGAAGCGGCGACGTGTCGCGGCTTTCGGGGCGCCCCTTGCAATAGCGCGAAAGGTGTCGCTGTGCCGACACCTGTTCGAACCTGCGCACGTCCACCTTGGATTCGACCAGCATCTCGGCAATCTGCCGGTCGCTCGTCATGAAGACAGTCTGGGCCATGTGAAGGTTCTCAAGCGTCATCTGAAACAGCCGATCCAGCTCTTGCCGCCCTTCTTCGGAGAATTGGAGGCCAAGTTCGATCATCCGCTTTATGGCGGGGACGATCCCTTTGTCGATGATGTCGCCAATATGCTCGAGGTTGATGACATAACTGAAGATCCGCTCGCTGCCATGCACGCCGCCTGCCCGGCCTTCGACCTCGAGTTGTGACAGGTAGTTCTTGATGTCCTGCTGACTGCGGTCGATCTGGCGCTCCAATGCGGCGGTCTCCATCAACAGGACCGGATCTCGCGTTCTGAACGCGATGTGGGCCTGTCGCAACATCCGGTCCGCCAGATCCCCAACGACCAGGGCTTCGCGACCCGCCCCCGCGAGGGCAAGGGGGGCGGAGGAAAGCAAACGCTCGTCCAGCCAGGTGCTGCGCACCTCTGCCGGATCCGGGAACAGGCGCGCGACCAGCCGTGTGATCGGACCGACAAACCCCCATGCGACAGTGGCAAGGCAAAGGTTAAACGCGATATGCGAGCCCACGGCAAGGCGCGCAGCATCGACCGACAGAGTGTCGGCTAACGGGCCAATCGCGTTGAGGAAGGGCAAGACGAGGACGCACCCGATGCCGCGGATCAGCAAATTGCCGATTGCGAGCCTGCGTGCCGGATCGTTGGAGGGTCCGGCCGCGACCACAGGCAGGATCGCGCCGCCCAGGTTTGCACCAAGCACCATGGCGAGGGTTACAACCGGAGGTGCCCCCAGGGTGGCGACGAGCAAGACCGTCGCCAGCGACGAGGCGCAAAGAACAGCCAGACCAGCGGCCAGGATCAACGCAATGGGTGCTGCATTGCCAAGCAAGAGCAGGAACTGGGACAGCTGCGCAGAAGTGCGCAATGGCTCGAGTGAGCTCCCCAGCAACTCCAGCGAGACGAAGGTAATGCCCACACCGATCAGCACGGTCCCGACGCCCGCCATCGAGACGCGCCGGCTCAGCGTGTAGCCGCCAAGAAGGAACAGCGGCGCAAGCACAGCCAGTCCCGAAAACACAAAAGCCGCAGTCAGGGCGGTGCCGAGATTGGCGCCCAGCATTGCAATCTGCGCCATCCTGCTGCTGATCATGAGGTCGTTTGCAAATGTACCTGTCAGAAGCGCCGTCGCCGTCGACGATTGCAGGCCCACTGTCGCCGCGAGACCCGACAGGAATGCCCAGAGGCTGTTCCTTGTGCCGGCGGCCAGAATCAGCTTCATGCGAAAACCCAGGGCCTTCTGAAGACCAATGCGGATTTGGGACAACCCGAAAAGCAGGAACGCGATCGCGCCGGCAATCTGCACGGCAATTTCAAGGGAGGACATCATGTCCCGCCAATTGATGGTAAGTGGAACGGGCCCCGTCTTGCCGGAGAAAGGTCCCGGCCATCATGTGACCACAGACCCCTTTCGCATTCGCTCACCGGCTTCCTGCATCCCGTCGATCTGTTGGACCCTTCTTTCGAATTGCCCGTCTGGATCAGCGTGACTGTGGAACATACCGAGGCGTCGCGATCCCGTTCCGATATCAAGAACCGCCAGTGCCGGAAATTGTTCCTGAAAAACTGGTCGCGGAGAGTCGCGGTTTGGATCACCAGCCGATCTCCTTTAACCCCTCCCAAACCAGCCGAAGGCGATTGACGATCCGGACAGGTTCGCCCACCGATCTGGCCGTGCGAGAGGCACAGAGCGCGACGAGATCGCGCTGTGCGTCCGAGGCGACCCATCCGCTGAGGGTCAGCACATTCTTCTCGAGCGTCATGTGGATGCCGCGCGCGTAGATGAACGGATCGGCCGACAACTTCTTCTCGATCATGCGGATCACGTCGAGCGATCCTCCAAAGACGTCGGTGTCGGGTCCGACATAGAGCCGCGGCCCGATACCGCCTGTACTTTCGGCTGTCGAGGTGCCCAGCGAAGCCTGAAAGTCCGTCGCCATGCTGTGATGAAGCGCCAGCACCTCGTCGCCTTCGTCGGGTCTGGGGTCCAACATCATCGGAATTGGGGACATCCTGTTCCGCCTTCTTTCAAGTTCGACAATGCTTCCGCGTCTGACCGCGGAGTGGGGAAGCGACTGCCCGGGCGCTCCACCCGGGCATCGTGAGTTATCCGCGGTAGCGATAGCTGAAGCCGCCGAAGATCCGGCCCTCATCGCGGTGACGACCCCCGTGTACCGCGCCGACATAGGCGGCGGCTGCGGCAACCAGGCCAGCTGCGGCGAGCAGGAAGCCCGTCAATACGCCGCTGACCCGGGCTGCTTCTGCAGTGCGCTTGGCGAGATCCTCGGCTTCCTGCGACCTTTGGGTTGCGGAAGCGCGCGCGTCGAGCATCGCCTGGATCGTCTGGTCTACGCGGGCACTGGTCTGGTCCTGCGGAAGTCCGCCCATCGCTTGCGCGGCGCCGACAAGATATTGCCGGTCGGCATCCGAAATCTCGCCCGTGTTCATGAGCTGCGCAAGGATCCCCGCGGCCGCGTTCCGCACGGCCGCCGGATTCGATGCGGCCGGGTTGACGGTGCTGGGGCGCAGCATCGTGGCCACGAACGTATCGACGGGATTGGCTCCGCTGCCGCCCGCCATCTGACCAGCTGCCGAACCGATAGCGGGCGCCGCGGCGGATACGGCCGCGTCGGCCGCAGTCCCGATGGCCGAGGCGGTCGACGAGACGGTATTGGCCATGACCATCGCGCCGGCAATGACAACAAGTCCCCAGACGACCAGACCGTTGATACCGTCGCGGACGGCGACTTCGTCGGTCCGGGCCGCATCGACCCGGGCGCGCATCCGCCCCGCGATATAGCCGCCGGCCATGTAGCTGGCCACCATGCTGATCGCGAGCCACACCGCCGTGACGATCAGCGCGAAATCGAAGGACGACCGGTCAGGATCGATGTCGAGAGTCGAAAGGCCAATGGCGGCGCCGAATGTGGTGAAGACGGTGGCAAGTCCCAGGGCGACGACGGCACCGGCAAGGACAGCGGGCCAATCGATGTAGCTTCGGACCTGTGAAACGGTCGACGGGTTCAGTTCCTCGAATGCGGGCATGCTGATTGCTCCAGGTATTTGGGTCAGCGGATGCCGACAAATGACAGGATCGCCAGAACGACGACGATGAGTCCGACGAGATAGATGATGCTGTTCATGTTCCGCTCCCAAGGTCCGGTGGTTGCACAGAAGGCACCGGGAGAACGTGCCATCCCTGCGAAAGTTCCCTGCTCATCCAGGCGATTGGGTTTGGTCAGGAACGATCCGTTCGCCGGGGCGTTGATATTTGCCATTTTCATGAGGGGTTCGGAGAATGACCTTTCCACCATGGGCGGGAACTGCATGCATTCTTGCGGTCAGTGCTGTCGCGCTCGCAGGTTGCCTTGAGCCCGAGGCGGACGCTCTGCAGATCGACCAAGTGGGCGCGCACCCCGCGCTTCCTCCGCCGCAACGCTCGCTCATTCCGATCGTCAACACGGCCAAGGCACGGGGATGGGCCGCCGGCTCGACACCGGTTGCGGCAAAAGGTCTTCGGGTACAGGCGTTTGCTGAAGGACTCGACCACCCGCGCTGGCTTTACGTGCTGCCGAACGGCGATGTGCTGGTGGCGGAAAGCAACGCGCCCAAACGACCTGCCGATGCCAAGGGGCTGAAAGGCCTGGTCATGAAGTTGACCATGGCGCGGGCAGGCGCGGCCCCGGTCAGTGCCGATCGGATCACGCTGCTGCGCGATACGAACGGTGATGGTCGGGCCGATCTCCGTGAGATTTTTCTGACCAACCTCAATTCACCGATCGGGATGGCGCTGGTGAACGACAGGTTGTTCATTGCCAATACAGACGCTGTTGTCGTGACCCGATACAGTCCGGGTATGACCAGCGCCGCACCGTCCAAGCAGTTCTTTGGTCTGCCAGAGGGGGCGATCAACCACCACTGGACCAAGACGCTTGTCGCTAGTCCTGATGGCCACTCGCTTTATGTCGGTGTGGGATCGAACAGCAACGCGGGCGAGAATGGCATCGAAGCCGAAGCGGGGCGGGCGGCAATCTGGAAGATCGACATCGGATCGGGGCTGGGAAGACCTTACGCAACCGGCCTGCGCAATCCGGTCGGCATGGATTTCGACCGCCGCTCGGGAAAGCTCTATGCAGTGGTCAACGAGCGGGATGAACTGGGGGATTATCTGGTCCCGGATTACCTGACCGCCGTCGAGGATGGCGCAGACTACGGGTGGCCCTATACCTACTGGGGAAATCATCCGGACCCCCGGATCGCCCCTTCGCCGGGCGTGCCCCGCGCAGAAGCGACGGTCCCCGACTACGCGCTTGGCTCGCATGTCGCCCCGCTTGGTCTCGATATCATCGACCGACCTACGGCCGGTATGGCAAGGATGCTGGGGCGGGGCGCGATCATTGGCGAACACGGATCATGGAACCGCACAGACCCAAGTGGCTATGAGGTTGTCTTTGTTCCCTTCAATGCCTCGGGACCCACAGGCTCGCCGCAGACGCTCCTCACCGGCTTTACCGAGGGCGACACTGCCCATGGCCGGCCAGCCGGCGTGGCGCTGGACCGGGCAGGAGGTCTTCTGGTCGCGGATGATGTCGGGAACACTGTCTGGCGGGTAACGCCGGCGCCCTGAAGACAGCGTCCGGGTCGCCTGCCGGCGCGTTCTATCAGCTGCCCACCGGCTCGCCGCCATTCGGATGGAGTGTCTGGCCGGTCATGTAGGACGAGTCTGCGCAGGCCAGGAACAGGATCGCCGGCGCCACCTCGTTCGGCTGGCCCGGCCGTCCAAGGGGAACGTTCTGCCCGAAGGACTCGATCTTTTCCTTGGGAAAGGTCGAGACGATCAGCGGAGTCCAGATCGGACCGGGTGCAACCGCATTCACACGGATGCCTTTCGACGCCAGATTGCTGGCGAGCGAGCGGGTGAAGGCCAGCACGGCGCCTTTGGACGCGGCATAATCCATGAGGCTTTCGCTGCCACGGAAGGCCGTTACCGACGAGATGTTTACGATCGCATCGCCGTCCTGCATTTGCGGCAGCACCGCCTGCACCATGTAGATCTGGCCGAAGATATTCGTCTCGAAGGTGCGCTGCATCTGCTCTTCGTCGATCTGCCCGACGTCGTCGCGCACATGCTGTTCGCCGGCATTGTTGACCAGAACATTGATCGTTCCGAGTTTTTCAAGAACCTCCTGAGCGCAGCGGTCCGCCTCGGTCTTTCTCGCCAGATCCGCCGATATGGCGATGGCGGATGCGCCTTCGGCGCGGATCATCTCCAGCGTCTGTTCCGCGTCTTCGGTTTCATCCAGATAGACGATCGCCACCTTGGCGCCTTCCCGGGCGAATAGCAGCGCCGCTGCGCGCCCGATGCCACTATCGCCTCCGGTTATGACGGCGACCTTGCCGTCAAGCTTGCCTGCTCCGTCATAGCGGGGCTCGCACTCGGGTGCTGGCGACATATCCGCCTGGAGCCCGGGTTGACGGTGCTGCTCCTGCGACATCTGCTGGTCGGCCATGCTCATCCTCCTTCCGGATCAGGACCGGATCGGTGGCACGATCTCGCCGGGCCGAGGCAGATCGGGGTCCTGCGTCGGAATGCGGTCGGGATCCGGCATAGGATCGGGCACCGTGTCGGGCGCCGGATCGGGTTGCGGCGGAATCGGATCGGGATTGCCGTTCGGGTCGGGTATGTCGCTCAGCCGAAACATCGGACGTCTCCATGTGACGGATCGGATATCGGAAAGGCAACACCCACCACGGGGCAATGTTCCCGGATGCGGGAACAACGAACCACCCATCGGCGTTCCACGCCTATCGCCGCAGACAGGACCGGAGATGTCGATGCCGAACGAGCCGAAGCCCGCAAAGCTGAAGCGGACAGTGCCGCAGGACAGCGAGAACGCGAAGGACGATCACGAGGGCTCGCCGCACGAGCCAGAGGAGTTCCTCAAGCCCCATTCGCCCGAGGATATCAGTCCGGATCGGCGCCCCTGGCGCCCCAAGTCGAACTAGAGATGCCATGCCGCGCTCCTTCTGGAAGGGCTATCTGAAACTCTCGCTCGTGATGTGTCCGGTGACGATGGTTCCCGCGACTGAGACCGGCAACACGGTTCGCTTTCACACGCTTAATCGCAAGACGGGGCATCGCATCGTCAGCCGTTATCTCGATGCCGAAACCGGGCAGCCGGTGGATGACGACGATACGGTCAGCGGATTTGCCCGGGGGGAAAGCGATTTCATCCAGATCGAGGACGAAGAGTTGGAGGCGGTGCGGCTGGAAAGTGCGCGCACCATCGACATCGAAATGTTTTCACCGAGGGATGCTATCGGTTGGACCTGGCTAGATCAGGCTCATTACCTGATTCCGAGAGAGCGTGTGGCCGAAGAGGCATTTGCCGTGATCCGCGCTGCGATGGAGGCAACGGGAACAGTGGGCATCTCCCGCGTGGTACTTTACCACAGGGAACGTGCGGTCATGCTCGAACCGCGCGACAAGGGCATCGTGTTGTGGACGCTGCGCTACGGCGACGAGGTGCGGGATGCCGTCCCCTATTTCGACAAGATCGACGACTGGTCGCCGAACCCGGAACTGCTTGGCCTCATGTCGCGTCTGATCGAGGACAAGGTCCGGGACTGGTCGCCGGAGATGGCGCAGGATCCCGTTCAGGATCGTCTGCTGGACATCATCGCATCCAAGCGCAAGCGGCGGCCGTCAAAGCGTCGCGCCAAGGATGAACCGACACCGACCGGCAACGTCATCAGTATCGTGGATGCCCTGCGCCGCAGCATCGAGGCCGACAAACCCAAGGGCCGGGGCCGCTAGCGTCCGCGCCTCGAAGAGCGTGACAAGGTCGGGCTTGCCAGCGGCACTGCCGCAGTCCGGAAGTCCGCCCAGGGATTTGCGGCGATCGCCGACTGGCGGGACGGCATATTGACCAAGGTAAAGTAGGCTGGCCCGATTTCTGATCCCAGTTCTTCCCACGCGATCGGCGCTGAAACCGGGGCGCCGGGCCGAGCGCGTGTGGAATACGGTGCGACTGCTGTCGCGCCGCGCTGGTTGCGAAGGTAATCGATCAGGATCTTCCCCTTGCGCTTGGACTTCGTGATCGTGGCGACATAGTGATCGGGGCTGTCCGCCGCCATGTCCTTCGCCAGCGCTTGAGTGAACGCCTTGACTGCAGTCCAGTCTGCGGCGGGCACAAGGGGCGTAACGACGTGCAGCCCCTTGCCCCCGGATGTTTTCACGAAGGCCGCAAGGCCGGCTTTCCCCAGGCGTTCACGGACCTCGTGCGCCGCAACGATGACGTCGGCCCAAGGGACGTTCTCGCCCGGATCGAGATCCATGATGATCATGTCGGGGCGTTCCCAATCGGTGATGGTTGATCCCCAGGGATGGATTTCAAGCGCGGCCGCCTGGACAAGGCCGATAAGCCCGTCGAGATCGTCAACGCCTACAAGGGGTTCGCCCGCCTTGTCCTTGGGGTCTTGTATCTGTCGTATCGCCGGATTCATCCCTTTCCAAGCGTGCTTCTGGAAGAAGGTCTGGCCGGCGATGCCATCAGGGCAGCGGACCAGCGCGAGTGGCCGGCCGACGATGAAAGGAGAAATCGCCGGCCACATGCCTTCGTAGTAGTCGGCAAGGCCCTCTTTCGTCAGCCCCGTGTCGGGCCAGTAGACCCGGTCGGGATGGGTCAGCTTGACCCGCCGCCGAGGTGTCGCCGCGGCGGCCGCGCCAGACGAGCCTTCCTGCACCACGTCCCGGGCCTCCTTGTCCTCGCGCAAGCCCCGGAACGAGGCGTGACGCAAATGCGCATCTGCTGTCCAGGCCCGGAATTCTACTTCGGCGATCAGTTCGGGCCGGGTGAAGATCGCCCCGCGACGTTCTTCGGCGGACAGGCCCGTTCCAAAGGGGCTCTCGGCCGACTTGATCCGTGAAAGCTGATCGTGCAGGGCCTTGGCAGTTGTCTGTGTAAAGCCGGTTCCAACCCGCCCGACATAACGCAACCGGCCGGCATCGAATACGCCCAGCAGAAGCGAGCCGATCGCTTCCCGAAGTACGGTCGAGGGAACGAAGCCGCCGATCACGAATTCCTGCCGATCCGAGCATTTGGACTTGACCCAGGCCTTTCCCCGGCCAGACAGATATGGTCCGTCTGCCCGCTTGGACACGATGCCTTCCAGACTTAGGCGGCAGGCATGCTGAAGGATCAGGTTGCCGTTCTCGCGAAAGTGGTCGCTATAGCGGAGCGGCTCCTCCGCGCCTGCGAGCAAGCGGTCGAGGCGGGTCTTGCGGTCAACGAGCGGCACCTTTCGCAGGTCTTGTCCGTTCAGGAACAGAAGGTCGAAGAGATACAGCGCAAAGCGCTCGCTCCGACCTTCGCTGAGATCGGCCTGCAAGGCAGGAAAGTCGGACGCGCCCGAGCTGTTCTCGACCACCAGTTCACCGTCAAGAAGGGCATTATCCACAGGAAGCCGTCGCAATGCGGACAAGAGGCGATCGCCGAAGCGGCTGGTCCAGTCCAGCCCGCTGCGGGTCAGCAGCGTTACCTTTCCACCGTCCAGTCGAGCCTGAAGGCGATAGCCATCGAACTTGATCTCGTGCAGCCAGTCGCGCCCGGTCGGGGCAGACTTCACCAGGGTGGCGAGCATGGGGGCAACGAAGTCTGGAAGTGCCGCCGCCACTGCCCCACGCATAGGAACGGGATCCCCGTCAGGCGAGGCCCCTTTCCGTGATGTTCGTTTCTTTGGTGCGGGGCCGGGACTGTCACTTTGGCCGGTCCGCGTTTCGGCGATCTCGGAAATGTCTCGTCCGCTCACCACAGACTCCGGCTGTTCTTCGAGAATGTCGGCCGATCCCTTGGCGCGGCTGTGTTTATCCTCGCCTTTGATGAGCAGCCAGTTCTCGCGTTTCTCTTCCGGTCGCTGCGCCATGCGAACAAGATGCCACCGGCCCATCAGCTTCTGGCCGTGCAGCGCGAATTCCAGATGGCCCTTGCGCATCCCCTTGGCAGGATCGCCAATCGGTGACCATGTTCCCTCGTCCCAGACCAGGACGGATCCACCTCCGTACTCGCCAGCGGGGATGGTGCCTTCGAAGGCCGCATAGTCGAGCGGATGATCCTCGACATGAACAGCCAGGCGCTTTTCGCCAGGAATGAGGCTGGGGCCCCGCGTAACCGCCCAGCTCTTCAATACGCCGTCCATCTCCAGCCGCAGGTCGTAATGCAACCGTCGCGCCGCGTGCTTCTGGATGACGAAACGGGCGCGGTCGCTTGCCGGCAGGATCTTTCCCTTTGGCTCTGCAGTGCGGCTGAAATCGCGTTTCCGGTGATAGGTTTCGAGCGTCATGGATCAACTCGCCTTCTTGCGACGGCGCGCGTTATCCTGCGCGCCGGTCTTTCTTGCCGGAGGGCGCCGCGATGCCCCGCTATCCGCCTCCGTGCTCTTGCGCAGCGCCGCGAGCAGGTCGCCGGCTTCCGTAGGTTTCACAATGCGCGGGCGGGGGATGCTCCGGCCCTCCATCTTGGCTTTCACCAGTTCAGTCAGGGCCTGCTCGTAACGATCGTCGAACTCTGTAGGATCGAACCGTCCCTTCTTCGTTGCGATGATATGCTCGGCCAGGTCCAGCATCTCGCCCTCGATTTTGGGTGCGCCAATGCTGCCGAACACCTCGTCGGGCGGCCGAACCTCGTAGTCGAAATTCAGCGTCGAGGCGATCATCCCGTTGCCGTCAGGCCGGATGAGCAAACTGCGCACCCTTCGGAACAGGACTGTTTGCGCGATTGCTGCGACCGAAGACTCCCGCATCGCCTCGCGCAGCAGGCCGAACGTCTCCTGCGCCAATTGGTCGGATGGTGCGAGGTAATACGGACGCTCGAGAAAAAGGGTATCGACGGTGTCGCAGGGAATGAATGCGGAAATGGCAAGCGTCTTGTCGCTGTCTGGAGTGGCGCCGGCAATCTCTTCGGGTTCGAGAACGACATAACTGTCTTCCCCGACCGCATAGCCCTTCACCTGATCTTCACGGGCAACCGGATCCCCGGTCTCGCTGTCGATGAACTCGCGCTTCACGCGGTGCCCGGTCGCCCGGTTCAAGGTATGAAAGGCGATCCTGTCCGACTGGGAGGCTGCGGTATAAAGCGCGACCGGGCAGGTCACCTCCTCGATCTTCAGATAACCTTTCCAGTTGGCGCGGGGGGCCATGAGCAATGCTCCGGAAGAGGGGTGACCGACCGGGAGCGGAACGCTTCAAGATGCGAACCGTTCCCACCGACGTCACTTATGGTCGGGGAGCCCCTTGCGTTTGGTCGAGGCCAGTTCATCCAACTCGCGCTCGGACATGCTTTCGTTCATGTCCTTTGATGCGCCGCGAAGGTCCTTTTTCGGAATTTCGCCGCGCTTGGCGGCAAGAGCCGCCCCTGCAGCTTTCTGCTGCGCCTTGGATTTTGCAGGCATCATCGTCTCCTATCTGCAAAGTGGGGATCATTCCGCACCACGATGATCATCCGAAGCCGCCAGAAGCTCCAGCGCAGTTGCGGCAAAGGCGACTCCGAACGGAAAGATCGCTCCTGCCAGGGTCGCCAACACAAGCGGCCAGAGACAGTGTGCTTCAGCGGCCATCGCCACGAAATCCGAAGAACTCAGAGACCACAGCGTCGCCAGAAAGACGACCGCCATCACGCCGCCGAGGGCAAACTGCGGGACAAGAAATCTGACAAGGAAATGATCTGGCATGACATCCTCGCAGGTGAAGCGAAAAGGCGAGGCGCCCCCAAGGACGCCCCGCCTTTCAGGTTATTGCCGGCTCACATACGAGCAGATCTTCTCGATATTGATGTCCGACACCGAACCCACCGTCGTGGTGGTTGTGGTTCCGGTGCTGTCGGTGCTCGTTGTCGTGGGCGTTTCGTTCTTGTGCTTGTTGCAAGCGCTCAAGACCATTTCCTTTTCCTGCTCCGACAGGACTTCCCACCGCGACAACATGTCGGAATCGGCCCGCAACATCGTTCGGGTGGAGTCCGTGAAGAAGGTATCGTTGATCGGGCTGTCCCAATCCTGGCCGAAATCCGTTGTCTGGGCCTGCGAAACGGTAACGAGGCCGAGGGTCAGTGCCGCAGCTGTAAAGAGGGTTTTGGTGTTCATGTCCTGATGCTCCGATTGATTGCGAAGGACGGGCCGGAAACTGTCCGGTCCGGACAATTCGCGCACCATCTGCGCGAAGACCCGATCCGATGAATCAACCTGCCAAGCGCGGTCTTGTTCCGAAACAGACGCTGAAAACCGCGCCCCCGAGACCGCCCGCGTCACGCCCAGAGCTGTCGTTCGCGACCCCAGACGCGAAGCTTGCGGCATTGCTCCACAAACCGGTGCACAGCGTCGGTGTCGTTCAGCGGGATCAGCCCCTCATCGGCATCAGGATCCACATTTGCCTTCATCAGAAGCACGGACGCCGCAGGGTTATACGCAATGACCTTGCAGTGGCTGTAGGCATCCGCAACGAAGTCGCGGACGGGCGGGCGTTGAGCAAGCCGATCCCCGGCAGCGGCATCCACGATCAGCGCTACGGCATCGAACAGAACCGAGGGGCCGCCGTCGACCATGTATTTGGCGGGGATATGGCTTCCGTCCGAGGCAATGACGCCACCGACCGCCGGCGCCACAACTTCGAGCGTAGCCCCCTCGGCCTCCAGCGCATCCTTCAGGGCCGCGATATGGAACGGGTCGCACCCGTCGCTGACCAGCACGCCTACCCGCCGCCCTGCAAAGCTTTCGGGTCCGTTCCTGATGATGCTCAGCGCCGGCGACGCCTCCAGATCCATCCGTGTGGCCACGGCCGCATCCGCCGCCTGGGGCATCTCCTCCAGACCCAGCTTCTCGGCGACCGTCGCCGCAAGACTGTCGTCGATGTTGACAAGATGAGCCACCATGCGCTCGCGGACCGCGGGGATCTCGCACCGGCTCAGTTCGAAGACGAGTGCGCTGGCGATATGGCGCTGCTCGGTCTCGGTCTGGCTGATGAAGAACTGTCGCGCCTGACTGTAATGGTCGGCAAAGCTTTCCGGCCGCAGGCGCACCTTCGCACCCTCCATCGGTTCCCTGTAGGATCGGAAGCCGCGCTGGGGATCCTCGCGAGGGGCATCGGAGTGCGAGTTGGGCTGATAGTTCACCCGGCCAACCGGATTTCGCATTGCCATATGGCCGTCCTGCTGGAAATGCGCGAAGGGACATTTTGGGGCATTGATCGGCAGATGGGTGAAGTTCGGGCTGCCGAGCCGCTTCAGCTGCGTGTCGAGATACGAGAAGTTGCGTCCCTGCAGCAGGGGATCGTTCGAGAAGTCGATGCCCGACGGCACGTTCTGGGTCAGGAAAGCGACCTGCTCGGTCTCGGCGAAGAAGTTCTCGGGCATCCGGTCAAGCACGAGGCGACCGATGGGAACGGGCTCGATCACCTCCTCTGGGATGATTTTGGTGGGATCGAGAAGATCGAAGTCGAACTCATCCATGAAGGTCTGGGTGAACAGCTGCACGCAAAGGTCCCATTCCGGGGGGCGCCCAGACTGGATGGCCTCCCACAGATCGCGCCGGTGGAAATCCGGGTCGGCACCGTTGATCTTGACCGCCTCGTTCCACATGACCGACTGAAGCCCGAGTTTCGGCTTCCACATGAACTTGACGAAAGTCGGCTCATCTTCGGAATTGAGGAAACGGAAGGTGTGGACGCCGAAGCCTTCCATGAAGCGGAACGAACGCGGAATGGCGCGGTCGGACATGACCCACATGATCATGTGCATCGATTCCGGGGTCAGCGAAATGAAGTCCCAGAAGTTGTCGTGCGCCGACTGGGCCTGCGGAAAGGCCCGATCCGGCTCCGGTTTCACCGCATGGATGATATCGGGAAACTTGATCGCATCCTGGATGAAGAAGACGGGGATGTTGTTTCCCACGAGGTCCCAGTTCCCCTCTTTCGTGTAGAGCTTGACTGCGAAGCCGCGAACATCGCGGGCGAGGTCGAAAGACCCCTTTGAGCCGGCCACGGTCGAAAAGCGGACGAAGGCAGGTGTCCGTTCGCCCACCCGCTGGAATATGTCGGCGCGGGTAATTTCTGCCAGCGAACGGGTCGTCTCGAAATAGCCATGGGCCCCGTAGCCGCGCGCATGCACGACCCGCTCGGGGATGCGTTCATGGTCGAAGTGGAAGATCTTCTCGCGAAAATGGAAATCCTCGATCAGGGACGGCCCGCGAACGCCGGCGCGCAAGGTATTCTGGTCGTCGGCGACGGGCGCGCCTTGCGCCGTCGTCAGAACGGACTGCGCATCGGGGGCGGTCTGGTGCAACTCCCCTCCCGGACCGCGTGTTGCAAACTGGTCGTGAATTCTGACGCTGTCCGTATTATCGCGGCTCGGTGAGCGGGCCATGGGATGCTCCTGTCTGAAATCGGCTCCCACGCCAACCTGCGGCAGCGGGCGATTGTTCCGCCGGACCTTAAGCCGCGCTTTCCGAGGTCCATCCGCCTACCGAAGATCAGACCGCTTGATCACCTGCATCGGTCTTCGTCGCCCTGACGCGCAAACGGTTCGAGATCTGCACCTGGCCGGCGGACGCGTTACTGGCGCAGATCTCGGCCTTGATCCTGTCGTCAGCGGTTTCAACCGACCCCGACAGGATGAACCGGTCACCGTCCAGACTGACATGCACACAGCTCGCATCCAGATGTGGGTCGGCAGCCAGGCAATGCTCGACCGCCGCGACCAGGTTTCCGGGCGTTTCGTCCGGCGCGGCAGGGGCATCAGCGCCGACATAATGTTTCGGCCCGAAGGCGTCGTGCACCCAGTATCCATGCGACGCGTCATCGCTTCCCGGTGTGGTGAGCGTCCGTTCCACGCGATCTGGTCCTGATACGTCCTGATGCGTGCCGATGGGGGACACTGGTCGGGGTGGTGTAGTCATGGGAAAGATCCTTATCCGGCGCGCGAGGACAAAGGCTCGGGCCAATCCACGCGTATAACCGGACGTCTCAGGTCTTGTTCCGATCTTGGTCGCTTAACACCGGGGAATTTCCCGAAATCCGGCGGACCCCAAGGGTCTTTCAACCGACAGCGAACAATTCGGCCTGTCGTTGGTTTCTCTTTGCAGTCGCCAGGCGAAGTCACTCGCGTGGCATGGATGACTTCAAACGGAGATCGACATGCAATCGAGACCAGTTGATTTGGGCAAACTTTCCCGCGCGGCCCGCATGAACCTCGACGAGGCGAAATCCGCAATCGGCGAAGTTGCAGACACAGTGCAGGACGAAGCAGTGAAGGCCGGGCGCACCCTGTCCGACGTTGCGATGGACGAACTCGATCGTCGCGTCGCCCTGCTTGGCCAGAACGGACGGCAAGTCGCCGACACGCTTCGCTCAGCATCGGGTGATCTGCAAGGTCCGGGGTCTCATATGGTGGGGCATCTGGCCGACACGCTGGACGATCTGTCGTACCGGCTGGAGAACCGGTCGGCACGGGAATTAGCGGACGACCTGACCCAGCTTGGACGCGACCATCCGACAGCCTTCATGCTGGGATGTCTTGTGACCGGCGTCGTGGTTGGCCGCCTGATCGCAATGGCGCCGGCAAGTTACTCTGACGACGTCAATCAGCAATACTCGGCAGGCGCCGATCCGCAAGAGCCCGACCGCCCGGACTTTTGGTCGGCGCCGTCGGAACCCCGGATGGGCAGGGAAAGCGATGCCTGATTATCGCCCCAACGCCCCTGCGGATAGCGTTGCCCACACGGCCAGAAGAGGTGCGATTCCCAACCTGCTTTCGGATCTTGTCAGTGATCTGAGCGGTCTTCTGCGCGGTGAGCTGCGCCTGGCCCGCGCGGAGATGACCGAAGCATTCAAGGCCAGCATCCGCAGTCTGGAGCTTCTTCTGGCAGGCGGAATGCTGCTGCTGATCGCCCTGTTCATGGGGGCAGAGACGTTGGCCATTCTTCTGGTCCCCCTTGTCGGCCCGCCATGGGCGGGCGGGCTCGTCGCCCTTGGTTTTGCGATACCGGGCGTCGTCCTGCTGATGACCGGCCTTCGGGCGCTGGCCTCGGCCAAATTCCTGCCGGACCGCAGCATTGCGCAGCTCGAGCGGGATCTCGACATAGCAAAGGAGCAATTGTGATGACAGACACCACAGCGCAAATCGAATCCGAGATTGAGGCACGCCGGGCCGGGGTCGAACAGACACTCGACCGTCTTAAAGGCCGGCTCAGCTTCGACCAGGTCGTCGACGATGTCGGCAGTTTTCTGGGGATGGACAACGCACATGAGTTTGTGCGTGTCGCGGGCCGAAAGCTGGGAGAACGCCCGATCGCGCTTGGCCTGATCGGCGCGGGCCTGCTCTGGCTGGCAGTCGGCGGTGATGACCGGACCGGTTCCAGTTCCTCGTCAAGCCGCACGCAAGACCGTGCGCGCAGATCGAGCGGCGCAGGGTACAGAACGGACAACTGGCGCGAAGATGAAGAAGGCGGCAGCGGCGTCATAGGTCAGACGCTTGCCGATGTATCGGACCGCGCGCAGGATCTTGCCGGTCGCGCGAAGTCCGTCGCGCAGGATACCGCGAACAAGGTCCGCGAGATCAGCGATCCGGTTGCGACCGAGCTTAACAACCATCCCCTGATGTTCGGGGCGGGCGCGATCGTTGTTGGGGCCCTGATCGGAAGCGCGCTTCCTGTAACCGAAAGCGAAGAACGCCTGATTGCTCCGCGAAGCAAGGCCCTGCTCTCCGAAATGCGCAATGCATCGAAGGACCTGGGCGAACAGGCAACCAAGGTCGCCAAGGCAGGCTACCAGACCGCCCTGAAGTCGGCCAAGCGCGAGGGACTGGTTCCCGACGACAACACCACGCTTGCCGAGAAGATCGAGCGCGTCGCCGAGGAAACTGTGGATGAGATACGCACCCAGATTTCGTCTGACCCTGTGCAGACACCTGCCGATGCCAAGGGGAAGGCCGGAGCCGGTTCGCCCATGAAGGGCCGCGTCGGCTAGGGGTGCTCTGGGCCAAAATGTCTGGCGCCTTCCCGAGGCCGATCCCTCGGGAAGGCGCGGAACTTCATCAATGGAGTGTCGGTATGGAATTTCAGCGCAAGACAGTCGGAGATGTGCTTCTCTATGGAGGTTCGATCCTGGCCCTCGGCAGCATCGCCTATCTTTGTGCCGGCGCCCTGCGGCGCGGCACAGGCGCAAACCGTGCGCTGCCCCCCGATCACGTCCGGGATGCCGGACCGGATAACATGCAGCTGCAGCCGAAAAGATGGGATGTCGTCGATCAGACCTCGGACGAGTCCTTCCCCGCGAGCGACCCGCCGGGAAACTACTGACGGGCCTTCGAAAGGCTCATCCTGCCTTTTCAGCCGGAGTGACAGGTATGGATAGGGTAGCCGTCATACCATTGGCATCGAATCTTTGGTCAAACTCACCGCTCAGCGCATGCTGGATGGTGGACCGCATGAGTTCGGTTCCGAATCCGGTTCTGGCCGGTGTCCGCGTCGCAGGTCCGCCGGTTTCCACCCATTCGATCAGGAGCCGGCCGTCGGGATCGCGCGAGCATCCGACGGTCACCCGGCCGTAAGGGGAGGACAGGGCGCCATGCTTCATGGCGTTCGTTCCCAGTTCATGCAAAACGATGGCAAGAGAGCGGATAGCTGGAGCAGACAAGTGCACCTCCGGCACTTCAGGGACGATCACCGCACCTCTGTCCACTCCGAAAGGCGCAAGTGATCCGTGCAGCAGCTCCTTCAGGCCGAGCTGGCCCGACGGGTCCTGGAAGGACAATTCTTCGGCGCGGATAAGCGATCCAAGCCGGTCGAGAAATGAATCGCGAAACTCCTCCACTGTAAGATTCTCCGCGTTCATCTGGCGTGATATCGAAAGCGCGAGGGCGCCGAGATTGCGGAAGCGATGCCGCATCTCGCCGAACATGAGCTTCGTTGCCGCATCCTGCCGATACCGCTCAGTCGCGTCGACGAAAGAGACAAGCATGGTTTGGCTTGCGTTATCGGGGTGGTACAGCCTGCGGGATGTTACAAGCATTGTCTTCTGACCAAGTCCCAGGAAAGGACCCGATACTTCGAAGTCGACCACAGCGGTGCTTCGCGGAATGACCTCTTTCAGCAGCAAGCGGAGATCGGGGATATCCCATTCGCCATTTCCGAGATCGTGCAGAGACCGGCCGACGGCGTCGTCGCGACCCACCTGGAACGTCTCGAAAAATGCTCGGTTTGCGGCCCTTATGACCAGTTCAGTGTCCAGCACCAGCATGGGATCATGGACGGTGTCCACAATCCCCTGCGCCTGAACATGGTCGGCCCGGAGAAGCCGATACAGGTCTTCCATATTCATCATGGACTTTCTCCTCCCCGCAGAACGGCATGGTGGGAAAGAAACGCAATCAGCGGATTATGGTTTCCATCGTTCCAGTTGCATCGCCAGCAACCCGCTCGAAACCGGCTGTCGGATCGGATGGCCAAACGTATCGTGGCATGGACAGTGGGCAGTTTTTTTCCGCGTTACGCCGAACAGGGGACGGAACAATGGACGTCGCCTTGGGTTGCATTGCGGAAAGCAGATTCAGCCCCAATGACACAGACGCCAATACCCCGATCCCTCGCCGCCGCTTCCGCAATCGACCCGCTGCGCGCGATCTCTGACGAACCTTCTCTCGAAACGACGGCACGCCGTCTTGACTGCATCATCCTCGGAGGCGGCCCGGCCGGCATGACCGCAGCCATCTACCTGGCCAGATTCCGCCGGTCGATCCTGCTGATCGACTCGGGCGAAAGCCGCGCGGCCTGGATCCCGCGAAGCCACAACCACCCGGCTTTCCCAGAGGGAATACCGGGGGTTGAGCTGCTTCAGCGGATGCGGACCCAGATGCAGCGCTTTGGCGTCAAGCGGCTTGCGACGCATGCAACGGATGTGAGCCATACCGGTAAAGGGTTCCGCGTCGCCCTCGGCAAGGATTGTGCCTTCGCCCCTGCCGTCATCCTTGCGACCGGTGCCGTGGACCGCCTGCCTGAACTCGATGGGCTCCACGAGCTGGGACCTTTGCGGCAATGCCCCATCTGCGACGGGTACGAGGCCATCGACCAGCGGATCATCGTCTTTGGAACGGGGCGGCATGGTGTGGAGGAAGCGCTTTTCCTCAGCACCTATTCCCCACATGTGACCCTCGCCGCCGTGGGAGATGTGCCGGACAGCCTGCAGCGCACGGCGCTTTGCCGGGCGGGTGTTACGCTGCTCGAGCACAAGATCGCTTCGGTCCGCCGGGACCGGGAAAGGATTGTAGTGGAGCTGACGGACGCCGAGCCACTATGCTTCGACGTCGCCTATTCCGGGATGGGCATCTCGCCGCAAACCGGACTGGTCCGGCAACTCGCGCCCAAGCTGGGGGAGGATGGCCGGATTTTGACCGACGACCATCAGCAGACCAGCATTCCGGGCCTTTATGCCGCAGGTGATGTCGTGACCGGGTTGAACCAGCTGGCGGTTGCGATGGCACAGGGCGAACTCGCCGCCACGGCCATCCACAACCAGGCCCGACAGGCCGAGGGTCGCTCGCTGGTCTCCATCACCCCGCGCTAGTGACGTGGCCCGGTGTTCTTTCCCGGACGCGCACCATATCGTCGCGTGGAGCGGCGGTCTCGACCGGCAGTGCAGCGTCGATGCGCGCAAAGGTGGCAAGCGCCTGAGCCACAACCTGGTCCATGTTCATGTACTGATATGTTCCAAGACGGCCTACAAACCAGGTGTTCGGCTGGGCTTCGGCGAGGGCACGATACTTCCGGTAGAGGTCCCGGTTGGCGTCCGTCGGAATCGGGTAGAAAGGATCGCCCTCGTCCGACGGGTATTCCCACGTTACGCTGGTCGACGGATGTGTCTGGCCTGTGAGATGCTTGTATTCGGTGACGCGGGTAAAGGGCTCGGTGCCCGGATAATTCACGACACCGACTGTCTGCAGCCATTCCCGGTCTAGCGTCCGGTGTTCGAACCGCAAGGATCGGTACGGGAGCCGGCCCAGCCGATAGCCGAAAAATTCGTCGATGGGTCCGGTATGGATAAGCCGGCGATAGGTGTCGCTTTCCCGAAGGTCTTCGAAATCCACGCCGAGGCGAACTTCGATCAGGGGATGGTCAAGGATCGCCTCGAACATCGCCGTATAGCCTTGCGCGGGCATCATCTGGAAGCTGTCCGTGAAATAGCGGTCGTCGCGGTTCGTGCGCGTCGGCACGCGGGCGGTGACGCTGCGCGGAAGCTCGGACGGATCCATCCCCCATTGCTTGCGCGTGTAGTCGCGGAAAAATGCCTCGTAAAGCTCGGGCCCCACCGTCGAGAGCACCAGATCGCGCGCGCTGACGATCGGGTCGATGTCGACCCGGCGTGTGGAGAGGAAGGCTTCCATCTCTTCCGCCGATTGCAGCGAGACGCCGAAGAAGCCGTTTACCGTGTCGATGTTGATCGGCATCGGCAGCAACCGTCCTTCCACACTGGCAAGGACCCGGTGTTCGTACGGACGCCAGTCGGTGAATTGGCTCAGATGGGCGATCACATTGCCCGCGTTGGTGTGAAAGATGTGGGGGCCGTACTGGTGGATAAGCACACCGGCGCCATCCTTGCGATCGAAAGCGTTGCCCGCGATATGCGGCCTCCGATCGATGACAAGCACGCTTTCACCGCGCTGCGACGCGAGCCGTTCCGCGAGGACCGCCCCGGCAAACCCTGCTCCGACGACAAGCCAATCGTACATCATGCAAACCCTCTCGACGCAGAGGGCAACGTGATTGAACTGGCAAGATGCGCGTGTGCGGCGGCGGTCCGCTCATCGGTCAGCAGGTCAGACATGTCGCGCCAGGTCCGGTTCCAGGACCCTTTCGACAATACCGCATCGATCATGCTGGCCCGCACCGGGTCCGGTTCGCCGAGTTGGGCCCTGAGGGCTGCGATCATGGTCTCTGCGTCGGCAATCTCGACGAGTCCGGCGCGTCCCCATCCCCGTTCGACATCGCGCACCGCGGTCGACACAAGAGGCAACCCTGCCGCCAGGAATTCTGGCGTCTTCGTCGGACTGATGAACCGTGTTGCATCGTTCAGGGCGAAGGGCATCCACCCCAGATCCCAATGGGCGAGATGCCCTGGCAGATCCTCGTAGGCGCATCGCCCGAGCCAGTGAATGTTTGCCGCGTGGGGGAGGACAGCCGGGTCAATCTTGACGACCGGGCCGATCATCACGAACTGCAGGTCCGGTGCTCCTCGCGCGGTGCTGGCCACGAGATCCAGGTCCATGCGTTCGTCGATCACCCCGAAAAAGCCGACCCGCGGATGCGGGATCTCTGCCTGGCTTTCCGGGTCGGGCTGTGGCTCGAGCGCGCGGGCAAAGTGCTCACGGTCGATCGAGGACGGAAAGCAATGAACCGACGGATGAAGATCCTTCCGCGCTTCGTAAAGGCTGACCCCTCCGGTAAAGACCAGATCGGCCCGCTCCATCAATTCGCCTTCGAAGATGCGCAGTGCCTTTGGCGCATGCAGAAAGGCGGAAAGCTCATCCATGCAGTCATAGACTGTCACAACGGGCCGCAGATGCCGGCTGAAGGACAGCATCATGGGTGAGTAGTACCAGGCCACCGTCGGCTGTCTGTGTGACAGGCTTCGATCCAGGAGCCGATGCAAAAGATGTTTTGCACCTGGCGCACCAATCGTCTCGGGCCGCAGATGCGGCGTCGCCACCCGGACGCCGTCATCCCGCACCACCCGCAAGCTGCCTTCTTCGGGCACCTCCGGATCTGCGACCGGCTCTTCGAAGAAGATGACGTCGAATTCGGCGGCCGCCCTCCGCATCAGGTGCTGAGGACGCTGGGTGACAAAATCCCAACGCAGGTGCGAAAGACACAAGAGCAAAGGGCGTTCGTCGCTGCGTGGAAGGTCGTTACGGGGGGGCATGGCAACATTCAAGAATTTCTCCTTCGCGAGATTTGACCGAGCCCGCGTGTTGCTTTTGCGAATGGCTGGCGATCCAAGGGCACCCGCAAGTCCGGCCCGATAGCCGGCGGGTGCAATCAGGAGAACAACCGGAAGGGGGCCACGATGTTCCCCTGAGAGGGAACATCGCTGTCCGATCGATGTTCTGCCGTCGGAACGGATGAACGATCCTGCCACGCCGCCAGCATGGCGGAGCTAAGAAAAAGTCAATGAATTCAGTACGAACATGCGCGGCCGCGATGGCCGATCCTGCAGGTCTGCCTCGTTGGACGGGATTCCAAAGTTTCCTTCAGGGTGGTTTCGAATGCTCCAGCCACAAGCTGAAAAGCGGCAGACGCGTCGATGTGATCCGCGAGACAGGCCATGACCGGTCCGCCTTCTCAGACTTTTGCCAGCTTCAGTCTTTTTGCATCCGCACCTGCCGCGACGGCCTGCGCTGGCACGTGATCGAGCGGACCCAGGGGGCTTATGACTTCCGGAGCTTCCGGGCCGTGGCCCAGGCCGCCGAGCGGGCGGGGACCGAGATCATCTGGGACTTGATGCATTACGGCTGGCCCGAAAGACTGGACATCTGGTCGGCGGATTTCGTGACGTGTTTTGCCCGTTTCGCGCGGGCCGCAGCAGAAGAACATCGGCGCGAGACTTGCCGCCCGCCGATCTGGTGCCCGATCAACGAGATGTCCTATCTGGCCTGGGCCGGGGCCGAATCCGCCGAGATGAACCCCTTCGTCCGCAGGCGCGGTCTTGAGCTGAAGGTGCAACTTGCAAAGGCGGCAATCGCTGCCGTTCACGCTCTGCGCGCCGTCGATCCACGGGCCAGGATTGTCCTGTGCGAACCCTTGATCCGTACGATTGCCTCGGGCTCCGATCCCGAGGGGCGCGCTGCTGCGGCAGCGATGAACGAGGCGCAGTTCGAGGCTGCCGACATGATGCTGGACCGACTGCGCCCGGACCTCGGCGGTGACCCGGATCTGATCGACGCCATTGGACTGAACTACTATCCGTTCAACCAGTGGCGTGCCTTGGAAACCGATGGCCGCGTGGAGCCGGTCGCCATCGCCGACCCCGAGCATGTTCCCTTGTCCGACCTGCTTCAGGCGGTCCATGCCCGCTATGCGCTGCCGCTATTCATCTCTGAGACGGGTTGCGAGGGGCCGGGGCGGGCCAGCTGGTTTGCGGATGTCTTCGAACAGGCCATGATCGCCCGGGCAAAGGGTGTACCCCTCGAGGCGCTCTGCCTTTATCCCGTAGCCAGTCATATCGGGTGGTGTGGCGAACGGTTCTGTCCAAATGGCCTGCTCGGCCATTGGCCGCGCCGGGGCGGGCGCACGGTTCATGCCCCGCTTGCCGGCGAACTACGGCGGGTGCGCGATACTTGCGAGGGTCTGTCCAGTCGGGTGTGACGAGTGCGGGGCCCAAGCAGGGCGGAACCACTAGCATCGCCCGCGTGTTCCTGGATTGCGCTGGGACCCGGCGTCGCAAAACTGTTGCGGAGGACCACGATGCCGTCACGGCCAAGCCTATTTCTTCGCTTTTCATCCCAGGTCGCCGACGCATCGGGCCGACCCGCAGCCTTCATGTGCGCATTGGTCCTGATCCTGATCTGGGCCGGTACAGGACCGGTTTTCGGCTTCAGCGAGACCTGGCAGATGATCGTCAATACCGGGACGACCATCGTCACCTTCCTTATGGTCTTCCTGCTGCAGAATGCCCAGAACCGGGACAATCGCGCGGTTCAGGCCAAGCTGGACGAACTCATTCTGGCAAGCAATGGGGACAACCGCTTCGTGGGCGTGGAAAACCTGGATGAAGGCGAACTGGTCCGTCTTTTGCAGCGATTGCTTGATCAGGCGGGAACGACTGAAGACGAAAGCCCTTGCGACGAACCGGATGACAGCATGGTCGAACGGTCATGAGAGCGTTGTCACATGTGTTATCAAACTAATCCTAACTCGTCTCTGTCAGGTCTTGGCGCACGGCGCAACGTGGGGATAGATGAGGTAATGTGTTTCCCGATCAGAAGGGCGAGCAGGGTACGCATCGTACCGCCTGAGTTCGCTCGCTCCCATCAGATGATGTCGCGATCGAGCGGGATCGCGTCGAAGTCATAGCGATCAATCCACTCATGGTTGGGCACTTGCCACCTCGCCGAAGGCCCAAATCTTGTGCTACAGGACAGCTGCATTTCCATCCCCTTGTCACCTATCCCTGAGATCCGCTTCCCACCAGTTCGGCCAGACGACGTTGTGGGGCAGGCGCGTCGCCCTGAGGACGACGGTCTGCTCGTCGCGGGTGAGCCGGCGGGGGCCAAGGCGGGCGAGGGCGGCCTCGACGAGCCAGGATTCGAGCATCATGCGGGCGGTCGGGCGGTAGGGATCGAGCTTGCGGGCCATGCGTAGGGGCTCTAGCGCGGCGTTGACGCTACCCGGGCGGACGAAGTCTAGGATGATGGTATCGATCTGGGCGGCGTCACTGCCCTGCTGCTCCGCCGCGCCTTCGATCGCCGCCATCGCGGCACGGGCGGCGATGCCATCGCCCTCGAGCCCGCGCTTGGCCAGCTGCAGCAGGAAGGCCTCGGCCGCGGTCACCTGGCGTTCGGAAGCGCCGTCGCGGATCGTGACGCGCTGGCCAAGCACCGCCTCGAAGGGCGCCTCGCGATAACGGCCCCTCGGTCGACCCTTGGGGTTGCCGCTCTGGCCCTTGACAAAGCGGGTCGAGAGCGGCGGCCGGCGATGCCCGACCGCCGGGGGAGGCGCCTCATTCTTGCGCGTGCCGTCTGCCGCATCGGCGTCCTCGTCAGCGCTCATGTCGCGCGCCCCGTGGCCAGTCCAGCATCTCGGCATCGCGGGTGCAGCGGACAATGTGGGCGATGTCGCCGGCGGACAGGGGCCCGGCCGCGCGCCGCCGCGCCAGGGCGGCCTGCACCGCCCAGGGTTCCAGCCTGAGCCGCAGGTCGGCCGGATCGCTTGTGTCCCAGCTGTCGTCGCGAGTCGCGATGCCGAGAAGCAGCAGGGCGGCATCAGCATTGGCCGGATCCCCGGAACTCAGCCGGGTGATCGGCTGCAGGATCCTGCGGTTCGCCTGCCTGGCCAGCCAGTCCTCGCGCTTGCGGATCCACTTCAGCACTTCGCGCTGTGCTGTGCGCTTGCCTGCGATGGCATCCTGGTAGGTGCGATGCTGCAGCGCCTCCTCCATGGTAATCTCGCGCGGCTGGCCATGGCGGGTGACGGTCAGGGTGCGCTCGATCACGATGTCGAAGGCCGAGCCGGGGGGCGCGGGGGACTTGCGCGGCCGTCCCTTCGGATTGCCGCTCTGGCCCTTGCGGAACCGCCCGCCCGCGGCCTGGTCCGCCGCCGGGGTCTTCCCCGTCGCCATCCTGCTCCCGGTCTTGCCCTTCACTGGCCTGCTCATGTCTCCGCCTCCGCGCGACGCGGCTCCTGGCCGGTGAGCGCAGCCCACCGGTCGATCGCCACATCGACATAGGCCGGATCGATATCGAGACCGCGGAACCGCCGGCCGCTGCGTTCGGCGGCAATCAGCGTGGTCCCGGAGCCGAGGAAGAGATCGAGCACCACGTCGCCATGCCGGGTCACGTCGCGGATCGCATCGGCGACCAGCGCGGTCGGCTTCACCGTCGGATGCAGCGCCAGGTCCTCGCTGCGACTGCCGCGCAGCGAGTTCACCGAGGCATAGTCCCAGACATTGGTGCGGTTGCGGCCATGGCGGCCGAGTTCGACCATGTTGAGATGGGGGGCCTCGCCGACCCGGTAGACGAAGACCAGTTCGTGCTTGGAGCGGTAGAGCGAGCCCATGCCGGCATTGGACTTGTTCCAGATGCAGAGGTTGATGAGCGCGCCATAAAGCCCGCGCCCGACGGCCGAGACATCGTCCATGTGCCGCCAGTCCATGCAGATGAAGTGTATCGCGCCGTCGCGCGACACCGCCACCGCCGCCCCGAGGGTTGCGGCCAGGAAGGCGCGGAACTCGGTCTCGGTCATCTCGCCAGAGGCCATGGCGAACTCGCGGTGGCGGCCCTTGGCATTGGCATGGCCGCTGATCCGCACATTGTAGGGCGGATCGAGGAAGGCGACATCGACCGTCGTTCCCGGGCCGAGCACCTGGGCCAGGAAGGCGGGATCGCGGCTGTCGCCGCAGCCGATGCGGTGTTCGCCGCAGATCCAGATGTCGCCGGGCCGGGTTCGCGGCGTGACCGGCACCGCCGGGATCACCGCGTCATCGGGATCCTCCGCGGTTTTCAGGATCACGTCGATCTCGCCGGTGGTAAAGCCGGTCAGCGTCGGATCGAGACCGATGTCGATGGTGCTGAGCTCCGCCAGTTCGGTCTGCAGGATCTCGATGTCCCAGCCGGCATTGAGGGCGATCTTGTTGTCGGCGATCCGGAGCGCCCGGACCTGGGCGTCGCTGAGACCGGCCAGTTCGATCACCGGCACCGTCGCGAGCCCCATCGCCTTGGCCGCCAGGAGGCGGCCGTGGCCGGCAATCACGTTGCCCGCCGGATCGTCGAGGATCGGATTGGTGAAGCCGAACTCGGCGATCGAGGCCCTGATCTGCTCGATCTGCCGTTTGGGATGGGTGCGGGCATTCTGCAGCGCGGGGATCAAGGCGCTCAAGGGCCGCTGCCGCACTTCCAGCACAGGGGTCGGGATCGGTCCACTCGTCATTGGGATAGCCTCTCACCAGGAACCGACCACAAGATATGGTAGCATCAGGACGCCTGCAATCGTTTCCCCCCTTCGCAGGGGAAAGCCGCGATCCGACTGGACTTGCCGGCGCGAAGGAGTGGTACTGGACGTCGAAGCCCGGCCGTCCGGGCCCGGCCCGGTACGGGCGGAGGGATCCGCCCCCGAACCGGAGGATCCACAGATGACAAGAAGCAGAACAGGCGCCGATTGTTCCGCCGAACCCGCAACGAAGCAGGCCCCGACCACCGCACGGGCACCCTCGAAGCTGGACCTGATGCTGGCGCTGCTCGGTCGCCCCGCGGGCGCCACGCTGGCCGAACTCGTCGCCGCCACCGGCTGGCAGGCCCATTCGGTGCGCGGCGCGCTGGCCGGGGCGCTGCGCCGGAACGGCCACGCCATCACCGCCGAGACGGTCGACGGCATCCGGCGCTACCGGCTCGGGGGTGTCGCATGAGGCGGCCGGCCGATGTCGAGGCCGAGGTAGCAGGCCTCGCGGCGCTCGATCTCGAGGGCCTGCGCGCCGCATGGCAGGCGTGCTTCGGGCGCCCACCGCGGCTCCGCTCGCCCGAGCTCCTGCGCTTGCTGCTGGCCTGGCGGCTGCAGGCCGAGGCCTTCGGCGGCCTCGACCGCGAGACCCGGCGCCGGCTTGCCGCCCGCGGACCCGTCGAGGCCGAGGGCCGCCAGTTCGGTGTCGGGGCCGTCCTTGCCCGAGACTGGCAGGGCCAGCGCATCGAGGTGGTGGTCGAGGCGGCGGGGTTTCGCTGGCAGGGCGCGCTTTACCCGAGCCTGTCAACCGTGGCGAGTGCCGCCACCGGGACCCGCTGGAACGGACCGCGGTTCTTCGGTCTGCGCGAGGCGAGGTCGGCATGACGGCCATTGCGAGACCCCAGAGGCGCCGCTGCGCGCTCTATACTCGCAAGAGTTCCGACGAGGGTCTCGACCAGGCATTCAACTCACTCGATGCGCGGCGCGAGGCCTGTGCGGCCTACGTCCGCAGCCAGTCGGGGGAGGGCTGGGCCGCGCTGCCGGTGCGCTATGACGATGGTGGCTGGTCTGGGGGAACAATGGAGCGCCCCGCCTTGCGACGACTGCTCGCCGATATCGCCGCCGGCCGCGTCGACGTGGTGGTGGTCTACGAGATCGACCGGCTGACCCGGTCGCTCGCCGATTTTGTCCGCATGGTCGAGATCTTCGACCGCCACGGGGTGAGCTTCGTCTCGGTGACCCAGGCCTTCAACACCACCTCCAGCATGGGGCGACTGACGCTGAACGTGCTCCTGTCCTTCGCGCAGTTCGAGCGCGAGGTGACCGGCGAGCGGATCCGCGACAAGATCGCCGCCTCGAAGGCGCGCGGCATGTGGATGGGCGGCAGGCCGCCCCTTGGCTATGACCCGCCCGCCGCAGGCAGCCGCAGCCTGATGGTGAACGACACCGGGGCGACCGCAGTGCGGCGGATTTTCGCGCTCTATCTCGACCTCGGCTCGGTTCATGCCCTCGCCGCGCAGCTGCAGGAGGAGGGCGTGCGGTCCCGGACCCGCGTCAGTCGCACGGGCCGGATCAGCGGGGGCAGGCCCTTCAGTCGCGGCGCGCTGTTTCACCTCCTGCGTAACCGCCTCTATCTGGGCGAGATCCCGCATCGCGGCGGCCACCATCCCGGCCTGCACGAAGCGATCGTCGAGCGCGATGACTTCGACGCCGTGCAGGCCCGGCTCGACGCCAATGCCCGGCGGCGGAACACGGCGCTGGGCGCGGGGGCGCGGTCTGCCCTGACCGGGCGCATCTTCGATGCCGATGGCCAGCCGATGTCGCCGACCTTCGCCTATGGCAAGGGCGGCAAGCTCTATCGCTACTACGTCTCGGCCCCGTTGCAGCAGGGGCAGCGCCGACGACCGGGCGGGGAGACACCACGGCGCGTCTCGGCGCCGGCGCTGGAAGAGGTGCTCGCGACTGCGCTCACCCGGCTCGGTCCCGAAGCCGCAGGCAGCCCCGATGATCCGCTGGCCAGTATTCTCCGGGTCGTGCTGCGCCGGGACGGGCTCGACCTCACCCTGGCCGCTCCCTGCTCCCGCCGGCTGCAGGCCCTGCTCGGTCCCGGCGCGCAGGCGGAACCCGATCCGGCCGATTCTACGCGGACGATCCTCAGCCTGCCGCGGCGGCTCGCCTCCCGCGGCGGTCGCACCGAAGTGATCGGTGCCACGGCGGAGCCGCGCACGGCCGATCCCGTCCTGATCGCCGCCTTGCGTGCCGCGCATCGCCTGATCGGGCGCGATCCGCGCGGAGGACCCGTCCTCGACGCCGCCCCCGGGACCTCGCATCGCCGCCGGCTGATCCGGCTCGCCTTCCTGGCGCCGGACCTGCAGCAGGCGATCCTCGCCGGCACGCAGCCCCGGGGCCTCAACCTGGCCGCGCTGATGGAGGGCGAGATGCCGCTCAGCTGGGCCGCGCAGCGGCAGATGTTCGCGGCCTTTGTGCCGTGTACGGCTCAACTGGCGACCTGACGCGCGGCTTGGCCCGACACATCCCGATCTCCTGTTATTCTGTCGAATGGCCTGTTTCTGGTGCTGAACAGGGCCTGTTCTGTGCTTCGGGATCGCCTGTTATGCCGTAAAACAGGAAAGTGGTTTGTCGTCGCACAAGCCGCGGAAAAGACGCGATTATTTGGCGATGGGTCGCGTCAGGTGCGCGTCAAGGCCCTGTTTCTGGCCAGAGTCCGCGAAAAACTCCCTGTTCCGGGGCAAACTCCCCCTGTTTCCGGGCAGGCGGAGACCGACCGGTGCATAGGCGCCGGAAGACGGGAACGGGCCGGCGCGGGGGCGGAGGCAGAACCGGAACCGGGGTGAAAATGCGGCTTGTTCCCGCGGGTTGCAGGAGCGGCGCGCCAAAGGAGACCAACTGTGGGGGGCGGTGGCGGACAGAGAGGGATTCGAACCCTCGAGACGGTTCCCCGCCTACACACTTTCCAGGCGTGCGCCTTCGACCACTCGGCCATCTGTCCTTGCGCGGCTGTGTAGCCGGGAAAGGCGGGCGGGTGCAAGGGCAGACCTGCAGCATTGGCGACGGATATGCCTCGCCTTGTCTGCCGGCGCCAATCGGCTAAACCGGAGTGGAACCAGGCCGATGCAGCGGCAGGCCAACGGGGGGCGGGATGGCAGAAACAGGAAAGGGGCCAGGGCGAGCGCGACCAGTGCTCGATCCGATCGACCGCCTGTCAGAGATCAGCTTTGGCCTCCTGATGGCGCTGACCTTCACCGGAACCATGAGCGTCACGCTTGGTGAGGGCGGGCAGGTGCGCGACGTGCTTCTTGCGGCGCTCGGCTGCAATGTCGCCTGGGGCATCGTCGATGCGATGGTCTACCTGCTGACCACCTATACCGATCGGGGGCGTGGGCGGGCTGCGGCCGATGCGATCCGGGCGGCCGCCCCCGCGGAGGCGCGGGTGCTCCTGCGCGAGGAACTGCCGGAAGGGGCGGGCGAGGTTCTGACGGAACAGGAACTCGACCAGATGATCGCCATGATGCGCGCCCATCCGCGGTCTGCGCCGCAGCGGGAGCTGACCCGGCACGACCTGCGCGCGGCGCTGGCGGTCTTTGCGCTGGTCACGCTGGCGACCCTGCCGCCGACCTTGCCGTTCCTGATGTTCGATCATTTGCCGCTGGCGATGCGGGTGTCGAACGCGGCGTCACTTGCCATGCTGGCGCTGATCGGCTGGCGGCTCGACCGGTTGATGGACGGAGAGGCCAGACATCTCGTCTGGATCGTGCCGGTGTTCGGCAGCGTCCTTGTCGTCGTCACAATCGCGCTTGGAGGGTAGATGTTCATTCCGGTGATCGGTGCGGGCTCGATTGGCAGGCGCCACCATGACAACCTGTCGGCGCTAGGAGTCCGGACGGCGCTTCTGCCCTGGCGGGCCTTTGCACCGGCGCAGATCGATGGCGCCGACGCGGTGGTCATCGCGACGGCGACGCAGGTCCGGCTGGAACTGGTGCAACTGGCGGCGGAGCGAGGAGTGCCGTTCTATGTGGAAAAGCCGCTTTCTCATGATCTTGCGACGGTCGAGGCGATCCTGGCCGCTGCCGGGCCGCTGGCAGGGCGGTCCATGGTGGGCTTCATGATGCGCTACCATCCGGCGTTCCGGGCGCTCGCACGGCTCGATCTGACCGGGATCTATGACGCGTCCTTCGGCATTGGCCATGACGTACGGCTCTGGCGCAAGGACTGGTCCTTTGCGGCCAGTTACGCGGCCCTGCCGGAAGGGGGCGGGGTGCTGCTCGACCTCTGCCACGAGCTCGACATGGCGCTGACGCTCCTGCCTCAGGCGCGGGTGGCCACGGTGGCGAGTCTGGGACATGCGCAGTTTCCGGGGGTGGATTTTGCCTCGCGGGCTGGACTGGAGGGAGAGGGGCTGATCGGATCGGTGGCGATGGATTACCTCTCGCCGGTCAGCTTCCGCCGCGTCGTGCTGCGCGGGTCGGACCTCGTTGCGGATTTCGATCTGATCGCGGGGCGGTACCGGCTGGACGAGGGAGGGCAGACGCGCGAACTGGGGTTGCCGTTCGAGAGAAATGACATGTTTCTTGCGGCTTTGCGGGATTTCCTTCATCTGGTGCGTGAAGAGCCGGTCTCGGATGTCGAGTATCTGCCGCGACTGGATCTGGCGGCGGACAACTGCCGCGCCATCGCGAAAGCCTGGGGCGCGCGGCGGTTCACCGGGGAAGTGTCGGGGGATTACAGATGATCATCGGTCATATCGGCGCCCGCAAAGGGTCGAAGGGCGTACCGGGCAAGAACTTCCGCCCGATTTGCGGCAAGCCGCTGATCGACTGGTCGCTGGATCAGCTGTTCGACAGCCCGACCGTGGATGCCGTCGTCGTCTCGACCGATGACGAGCGGATCTACGACCATGCGGTGCGACGGGGCGCGCTGGAGATCGGGTTGAGGCCCGCGCATCTGGCGACGGATACCGCAGGCAAATGGGGCGTCTGGCAGCACGCGCTGGAAGAAAGCGAAAAGATCACCGGACCCGCGACGGCCTTTCTCGACCTCGATTGCACCTCGCCCTTGCGGCTGCCCGAGGATATCGAGAATGCGCTGGTGCTCTTTGCCGAAGAGCAACCGGACATGGTGATGTCCTGCTGCGAGGCGCGGAAGAACCCGTATTTCAACCTTGTTGAGCCGGATGCGAGCGGGGCGCTTCATGTGTCCAAGCCCTTGCCGGGCGGGGTCGTGGCGCGGCAGCAGGCGCCGGTCGTCTATGAACATGCCGCATCGACCTATGTCGTGGCGCCGGGCTACCTCCGGCGCTCCAAGGGTCTTTGGGAGGGGCGGGTGATCCCGTATCTGATGCCGCCCGAGCGCTGTGTCGATATCGATTCCCCCTTCGATTTCAAGTGGGTGGAGTTTCTCTTGCGCGAACGCATCGAAGGAGCCGCACATGGCTGATCAACTGAAGGGCCGGACCATCTTCATCACCGGCTCGGGCGGGGTGCTGGGCTCGACCTATGTGCGGCGGATGCTCGAGCAGGGGGCGCGGGTCGTCGCCTCCGACCTGCCGGGCCACCGGGCCGAGGCGCTGAAGGAAAGGCACGCGGGCAATCCCGACTTCCACTTCTACGATCTCGATGTCGGCGTCGAGGAGCAGGTGGTCGAGATCTTCCAGCGCATCCTCAAGGATGGGTGGGAGCCGAACGTCGTGCTGAACAACGCCGCCATCACCGGCGAGATGCTGATGGGGGCGGGCAAGCCCTTTCCGGATTTCGCCGACACGACGGTTGCCGATTTCGAGCGGACCTTGCGCACGAACCTGACCGGGGCCTTCATGATCGCCCGGCAGATGGACCGTGACATCGTCGGCAAATGGCCAGCGACGCTGGTCAACGTAGCCTCAATGTATGCGCTCAACGGGGCGCATCATCCGATCTATGAGGGCATGCCGTTCAAGAACTTCTCGGCCTATGGCGTGACCAAGGCGGGCATCCACGGGCTGACCGTCTGGCTCGCCGGTTACTGGGCGCCGCGCAAGGCGACGGTCAACACCATCGCGCCGGGGGCGGTGTTCAACGGCCATTCGGACGAGTTCCAGCGGCGGGTCAGCGAGCTTATCATGGCGGGGCGGATGGCCCAGCCCGACGAGATCGCGGATGCGATGCTGTTCCTGTGCAGCCCTCAGGCGGGCTACATGACTGGGCAGCTGGTCAATGTCGATGGCGGATTCAGCGCCTGGTGATTAAGGGGCCGACCCCGATTTTTCTACGAAAAATCAAGAAATAGAGCGATTTTTCCTAGAAAAATCGGTGTCGGTCATTGCTCGGCGTCCGCGAGAAGGCCTGGCAGGGCGGCCAGAGTTTTTTCCACCGCTCCGGTATGGTCGGCGAGGAACTTGTCGATCTGTGCCCGGGTCGGTTGGGGGGCGTCGGGGCCGAGAGCCTCGCATAGCTCCCCCGGCGAGGTAAGGTGTCGGCAGACGCCCGCGGCGATCGCCTCGGTGGCGGGATACTCGATCGTGTGTATGTCGGGGCCGACCATCACCGGCTTGTGCAGGACTAGCGGCTCGGAGATGTTGTGGGAGCCTTTTGGCGTGAAGCCGCCGCCGACGGCGACCCGGTCGGCCATGGCCAGCCATGCATACATCTCGCCGAGCGAGTCGCAGAGAAGCACGTCAATGGTCGGCGGGGTGCCGGACGGCTGTAGGTCGGGACCCAGGATCTCCGTCCGGCGGGCGAAGATCAGGCCATCGGCTCGGAGCAGCTCTGCCACCACGCCGAAGCGTTCGGGCTTGCGCGGAATGTAAAGGACGAGGGGCGATGGCAGACCCGCCGCGTGGTATTCCGCCCGCGCGGCGTGGATCGCCGCGAGAAAGATCGCGTCTTCACCTTCGACGACGCTGGCAAAGGCGAAGACCGGGCGATGTTCGGCCCGGAACCAGTGGCGCAGCTCAAGGCCCTTGTCGACCAGCGCCTGCGGCACCGGCTGTTCAAAGCGCAATTCCCCGGTGACCGCGATGTTGGTGACGCCGACGCTTTCGAAGCGTTCGCGCTGAAGGTCGGATTTCACCAGCGCCCCGGCAAAGCCGGTCATCATCGCCGCCCGGATCGGCAGGTGGCGGGCGTCGCGGGCAAGGCTTTTCGACGGATACTGCGCATTGCACATGAAGAGCGGCACGTGATGGCGATGGGCCGAGGCGATCATCCGCGGCCAGATCTCGATCTCCATGACCAGGCCGTAGCGGGGGCGATAGGCGTTGAAGAAGCGACGGTACGCGAAGTCGAACTCGAAGGGCACCCAGACCGGGACGAGCCGCCCTTCGGCAATCTCGCTTGCAAAGACCGCCGCCGTCTCGCGCCGGCCGGCGGGGGTGAAATGGGTGGTCACCACACGCTCGCCCCGGTCGAGCAAAGCGCGCACCAGCGGGACGGCCGAGCGCATCTCGCCAAGCGAAACAGCATGGACCCAGACCGAGTCTGGCAGGCGTCCCCGGGACAGGCCGAAGCGCTCGCCAAGATGAGTGCCATAGTCGGCATCCTTGCGAGCGCGACGGCGGACGTAGAGCAGGATCGCGGGCAGGGCGAGTGTCCACAGGAGCGCATAGCCCAGCAGGAACAGCCGAATGCGCAGGGTCGGGTAAGGGGCCTTGGTCATCGTGGCATCAGGTCCAGCAGGCGATCGCGCAGGGTGATGATCCCCCCGGCAGCGCTTTCCTGCAAGGCCGATGCCCGCGCCGCGATGTCGCGCAGGTCGGGGGCATCGAGTGCCATGTCCAGCGCTGCCGCGTCGGTGACGAGCCGCGTTGCCCCGGCCGCTTCAAGTTGCGCGTAGTCTGCGGCGAAATTCGCGGTGTTCGGCCCGTGCAGCACGGCGGAGCCGAGACGCACAGCTTCCCAAGGGTTGTGACCCTGAACGGTGCCGAAGCTGCCGCCGATCAACGAGGCCGGGCAGAGGCGATACCACAGGCCCATCTCGCCGAAGGTGTCGGCGATCCAGACGGCCGTTGTGGGCGCGGGCAGCTGGCCTTCGGAGCGGAAGGCGTAAGTCAGACCCTGCGCGTCGCAGGCGGCGGCAATCTCGGCTGCGCGGGCGGGCAGGCGGGGGGCCAGGATCAGAAGGCTGGCCGGGTCGGCGCCGAAGCGGCGGGCCTGAACGGCGAGGGCGACCGCTTCGTCCTCGGCATGGGTCGAGGCGGCGCACCACAGGCGCCGGCCGGCGAGATGGATCTCGACCTTCGGCCGGTCGGGGCTGTCCGCAAGGGGAGAACAGGTGGCTTTGAGCGATCCGGTGACGGCGACATCAAGGCCGGGAGAAAGGGCGCGCAGGTGGCCGGCGGTGGTCTCGTCCTGTGCGGCGATATAGGCGAAGCGGCGGTAAAGGTTGGCGTAGAGCGATCGAACCTTGCGGCGCGACGCAAAGGATCGTGCATTCATGCGGGCATTGATCATCGCGAGCGGAATGCCGCGTCGCGCCGTGTCGAAGACGAAGCCCGGCCAAAGGTCCTGCTCGGCCCAGACGGCAAGGTCGGGCCGCCAGTGATCGAGGAAGCGCTTGCGGAAGACCGGCACGTCCAGCGGCAGGTACTGGTGGATCGTCCGGGGCGGGCGGTTGCGGTCGAAGACCTCTCCCGAGGCGCGGGCGGAGGAGGTCACGAGGAATTGCAGGTCAGGGCGCGCCTCGGCCAGCGCCTCGATCAGCCCGCGCAGCGCCAGCACCTCGCCGAGGCCCACGGCATGCATCCAGATCAGCGGTCCTGCAGGGCGGGGGGCCATCTGGTCGGCACCCTTTTCGCGCCAGCGATCGGGATGTTCCTTGCCGCGCTTGCGGCGGCTTTCGATGTGCTTCCAGGCTCTTAGACCCAGAGCGCGGGTTGCGGCCAGATAGAGCCGCAGCAGGGGGCCTGTCGGTGTTTCGGGGCGCGGCTGGTCAGCCAAGGTCACTGAACTGCTTCTGCAGTCCCCGCTCCCAGAAGGTCGGATCCATCAGGACCGTGACGAACCGGTCCGCCGCGCAACCCTCGCCAAAGGCGGTGTGGCTGTCATGGGGCTTGCCCCATTCCGAGGCGAGAAAGGACAGGATCGCGTCCCGGTCGAAGGCCGTGGCCGTGGCAATGGACGGCGCCGAGCCGCGATTGGTCTGGCGGGTGCCGATGTCGAGCGAAGGCAGGCCGAGGAACGGCGCCTCTCGCACGCCGGCGCTGGAATTGCCGATCATGCAGGCGGCGTTCTTCATGAGTTCGCTGAAATGGGCGAAGCGCATAGAGGGAAGGATGCGGAAACGATCCCTGGGCAATGTTTCCAGAACGCGGAAGATCGCTTCGGATCCCGGGTCGTTGTTCGGGGCGATGACGACGAAGGGTTTGCCAGAGGCGACGAGCGTACCAAACAGCGCCTCGGCCTGCGCACCCATGGTCGCGGCCTCGGAGGTTACGGGGTGGAAGGTGACGATGCCGAAATCGGTGAAGGGGATTTCATAGCGCGTCCGCACCTCGTCGATGGAGACGCCGGAGGGTCGGGAATGAAAATCAAGCTCGGGTGATCCGATGACATGGATCGACTCGGGCGGCTCACCAAGCGACATGACCCTGCGGGCGGCGTCCTCGCTCGAGACAAAATGGTGGGTGGCGAGCTTGGAATTGCAGTGTCGGAAGATCTCGTCGATCGTCCCCGAGACCTCGCCGCCCTCGATATGGGCCGAGCGGACATAGTTCGTGGCGCAGACGAGGGCGCAGGCCAGAGCCTCGATCCGGTCGCCATGCACCACGGCAAGGTCCGGGCGGTGCTCGGTCAGGAAATCGGAAAAGCCGACGACGGTCTTGGCGAGGATCAAGTCCTGCGGATCGCCTTCCCGCTGGTTCTGGAACTCGAACATTTCGGCCCCAGGGAAACGGGCAACTTCCAGCTTGGTCCGGCCATAGCGCTCCATCAGGTGCATGCCGGTCACGAAGAAGGCCACGGCAAAGCCGGCATCGCGGGCTGCGACGGCCAAAGGTTCCAGCTTGCCGAAATCGGCGCGGGTGCCGGTAATGAAAAGGATGCGTCGGGTCATCGGGCCAGGTTCGGATGGATCGCGCAAGGATACGCAGGGCAGGGACAGGGCGGCAAGCGGACGGGTCAGGCGCTGTTGCGCCGCTCGGCCCCGCCGAACTGCTGGTCGTAGAGTGCCCGGAACGTGCCTTCGCGGGCCAGAAGGGCATCGACGGTGCCTTCCTCGGCCAGACGCCCGGCCTCGATGACGCAGATCTTGTCTGCGTTCAGCACGGTCGACAGGCGGTGCGCGATCACCACCGTGGTGCGACCCCGGGTCAGATGCTGGAGCGCCTCCTGAACCAATGCTTCGGACCGGCTGTCGAGCGCGCTGGTGGCTTCGTCCAGCAGCAGGATCGGGGCGTTACGCAGCATCGCGCGGGCGATGGCCAGACGCTGTTTCTGGCCGCCCGACAGGAAAGCGCCGTTTTCGCCGACCTGGGTGTCATAGCCCTTGGGCAGTTTCTCGATGAATTCGTGGGCGTTGGCGGATTTGCAGGCCTGCACGACCTCCTCATCGGTCGCGCCGGGGCGGCCGAAGCGGATGTTTTCGGCGACCGAGGCAGAGAACAGGAAGGTATCCTGCCCGACATAGCTGATGAGGTCGCGGAGAGACGCGAAGGTGGCAAGGCGGATGTCGTGACCGTCGATCCGGACACTGCCCTGCTGCGGATCGTAAAGGCGCAGGATCAAGTTCAGGATCGTCGATTTGCCGCCGCCCGAGGGCCCGACCAGCGCCGTGGTCTTTCCGGCTTCAAAAGCGAGGTTGATGCCGCTTAGGACCGAACGGCCGTTGCCATAGTCGAAGGACACCTGATCGAAGGTAATGCGGCCCTCGCCCTTGGCCAGATGCAGCGCCTCGGGATGCTGTGTCAGCGTTTCCGGTTGGTCGAGCAGGCCGAACATCATCCGCACGCCGACCATGCCGGATTCGATCGACACCCGCATCCGCGACAGGCGCTTGGCCGGTTCATATGCCATCAGCAGCGCCGTGACGAAGGACATCAGTTGCCCGGGCGAAGAGTTGGTCTGGCCAAAGAACTGCACGGCCGACAGGGCGACGACGGCAGCGATGGCAAAGCCCGACAGCGTGTCCATCAGCGGGCTGGTGATCGCCTCGAGCCGGGCAATGGCGTTCGATCGTTTCTCGACTTCGCGCACGGCCTTGTTCATGCGGAAAGCCATGCGGTCCTCCAGCGCGAAGGCCTTGATGATGCGGATGCCGGTCGAAGTTTCCTGGATCACCTTGATGATCTCGGCGAGCGAGGCCATCTCCTGCTCCATGATCTTGCGGACCTTGCCGAGCAGGATGCGGATCCCGTAGATCGCCAGCGGTCCGAAGACCAGTGAGACCAGGGACAAGAGAGGCTGCTGCCAGAACATCACCGCCACGAGGCCGATCAGCGTCAAGAGGTCGCGCACGAAGGAAGTGACGATCAGGTCGATGATCCCCCGCGCGGCATTCGCCGATTGCGTGACCCGCATCAGCAGGTCAGAGGATTCGGTCAGGTTGAAGAACGACACCCCCTGCCGCAGCAGCTTGTCGTACAGCTTGATCTGCTGGATCGCGACGATGCGGTTGCCGGCCCGGGTCAGGGAGACCTGCTGGACATATGTCGCAAAGCCCTTGACCGTGAAGATCAGGGCGACCGCCCCGGCCACGACGAAGACCATGCCGCGATTGTCGGGAATGGTCATGGCGTCGACGATATAGCGCATGATCCAGGCCGTGGCCGAGGTGGCCGCGGCCACGACGACCATTGCAGCTATGGCGACGGCGTAGAGGCGGCGCTGATCGCGGACATTCTCTCGCAGAAGCCGCCAAAGCTGCTCTTCCCGGATGATCGGGAATAGGAAGGCCAGTTTCTCGGTCAGTTTGAGCGCCATTCGACGGCAGGTCCCGATCTCGTTCGCGGCGCCCGGATCGGATCCGCGCCCCGTCATGTTGGCGCCCTACATAGTGGATCGCCTGCTGCCACGCCACACCCCTGCGGCAAAACCCGCCCAATTGCTCGGCGGTGTAACGCAGATCGGGCAACTGACGTATTGGACAATGCCGATGCAAGTGCCATCTACTGGCAAGGACAAGAACAAGGGGATGCAATGTCTGACAAGCGTGAAACGGCCATTCTGGCAGGCGGATGCTTCTGGGGAATGCAGGACCTGATCCGCAGGATACCCGGGGTCGTGACGACCCGGGTCGGCTATACCGGCGGCGATGTGGCCAATGCCACCTACCGCGACCACGGGACCCATGCCGAGGGGATCGAGATCGTCTTCGATCCCGAGGTGCTGAGCTACCGTGATCTTCTGGAGTTCTTCTTCCAGATCCACGATCCGACCACGATGAACCGGCAGGGCAACGACATCGGGACCTCTTACCGGTCCGGCATCTACTGGCTGACTGAAGCGCAGAAGGCGGAGGCCCTGCGCACGATCGCCGATGTGGATGCCTCGGGCATCTGGCCGGGCAAGGTCGTGACCGAGGTCAAGCAGGCCGGGGATTTCTGGGAGGCGGAGCCCTTCCACCAGGATTATCTCGTTCGAAACCCGAACGGCTATACCTGCCACTTCGCCCGTCCGAACTGGAAACTGCCGCGCCGCGCCAGCGACGCGGCCTGAGGAGGCGGAATGCCCGACGGAGCGCCCCATACCGCGCCGGTCTTCGGATTCGACAACAGCTATGCGCGCGATCTGCCGGGCACTTTTGTCGCCTGGCGGGCCGCGCGGGTCGCCGCGCCCCGGCTGCTGAAGCTGAACCGCGCGCTGGCGGAGGAGCTGGGGCTGGAGGCTGGGGCGCTTGACGGGCCGCTCGGGGCCGAGGTGTTCTCGGGCAACCTCGTGCCTGCCGACGCCGAACCCTTGGCGCAGGCCTATGCCGGGCACCAGTTCGGGGGCTTCTCGCCCCAGCTTGGTGACGGACGGGCGCTGCTGCTGGGCGAGGTGATCGACCGGCGGGGGCGGCGGCGGGATATTGCGCTGAAGGGCTCGGGGCAGACGCCATTCTCGCGCCGAGGCGACGGCAAGGCCGCCATCGGTCCGGTCCTGCGCGAATACCTGATCGGCGAGGCGATGCATACCCTTGGCATCCCGACGACTCGGGCTCTGGCGGCGGTGGCGACCGGCGAGCAGATCCTGCGCGACACGGGGTTGCCCGGGGCTGTGCTGACGCGGGTCGCGGCCAGCCATATCCGCGTCGGCACCTTCCAGTTCTTCGCGGCGCGCGGGGACATGGAGAATTTGCGCAAGCTGACGGACTATACGCTGGCCCGCCATTATCCCGGGCTTGTCGAGGCGGAAAATCCGGCGCTGGCGCTGCTTGCGGCGGTGACGGAAGCGCAGGCGCGGCTGATCGCGGACTGGATGGCGGTGGGTTTCATCCACGGGGTGATGAACACCGACAACATGACGCTTTCGGGCGAAACCATCGACTACGGTCCCTGCGCCTTCATGGATGCCTATGCGCCGGGCACGGTGTTTTCCTCGATCGACCATCAGGGCCGCTATGCCTATGGCAACCAGCCGGGCATCGGCCAGTGGAACCTCGCCCGGCTGGCCGAGGCGCTGTTGCCGCTGGTCGATGCGCAGGAGGACCGCGCCGTCGATCGGGCGACGGAGGTCCTGATGACCTATGCGGCCTCGTACGAGACTGCCTGGCTTGAGCGGATGCGGGCCAAGCTGGGCCTGTCCGGGGCGGAGGACGGTGACCGGGACCTCGCTCTTGGGCTTCTGTCGGTGATGGAGGCGCAGAAGGCCGACTGGTCGCTGACCTTCCGGCGGCTGTCACAAGGCCTGCGGGGCGACGCTTCGGCGTTTCGCCTGCAATTCGCCGAGCCGGCGGCGGCCGACGGCTGGCTTGACCTCTGGCGGGCACGGGTCGCCCGCGAAGGTGGCGCGGCCGAGGCCCGCGCGGCGGCGATGGACTGGGTCAATCCGCTGGTGATCCCACGCAACCACATGGTTGAAGATGCGATCCGCGCGGCGGTCTGGGAGGGCGATCTTGCGCCGTTCGAGGCGCTGCTCGACCAGATCGCCCGCCCCTTCGACGAGGCGCCGGGCCGCGAAGCGTTCATCCTGCCGCCGCCGCAATCCTTCACCGACAGCTTCCGCACCTTCTGCGGCACCTGACCACCGGTCTTGCCCGCCTTTTGCCGGGGGTGCCCTTGCAGCCCCCGGAACGCGCCACTAAGACTCTGGCAAGACCCCCGGCGATAGTCATCGCGAGAACATGAGGCAGGACCGATGAAAGACCCGATCGACCTTTACATGAACACCCTCGTGCCGATGGTGGTCGAACAGACCAGCCGGGGCGAACGGGCCTATGACATCTACTCGCGCCTGCTGAAGGAACGGATCATCTTCCTGGCCGGCCCGGTGCATGACGGCATGTCGTCGCTGATCTGCGCGCAGCTGCTGTTCCTGGAATCGGAAAACCCGTCCAAGGAAATCGCGATGTACATCAACAGCCCCGGCGGCGTGGTGACCTCGGGCCTGTCGATCTACGACACGATGCAATACATCCGGCCCAAGGTTTCGACGCTCGTCATCGGGCAGGCGGCCTCGATGGGCTCGCTCCTGCTGACGGCGGGCGAGAAGGGGATGCGCTTCTCGCTGCCGAACAGCCGGGTCATGGTCCACCAGCCCTCGGGCGGGTACCAGGGGCAGGCGACGGACATCATGATCCACGCCCGCGAGACGGAGAAGCTGAAGCGCCGGCTGAACGAGATCTACGTGAAACACACCGGCCAGAATCTGGAAACAGTCGAGGCCGCGCTGGAGCGTGACAACTTCATGTCGGCTGAGGATGCGAAGGCCTGGGGCCTGATCGACGAGATCCTTGAAGCGCGCGGCAAGATGGACGACACGGCGAAGTGACGTCGGGGCCCTGTGGCCCAACGGCCACGGGGCATGATTTGCGATTGTGAAGGTCGGGGGTCTGTCCTAGACTTTTTACATTACGGGCAAGGCCAGCCTTCGGGCCGGGCGGCCGCCAGGCAGAGGACGACGATGGCGAACAATTCCGGCTCCGACAGCAAGAACACGCTTTACTGCTCGTTCTGCGGCAAGAGCCAGCATGAGGTCCGCAAGCTGATCGCCGGACCGACGGTGTTCATCTGCGACGAATGCGTCGAGCTTTGCATGGACATCATCCGCGAGGAGACGAAATCCTCCGGGCTTAAATCCTCGGACGGGGTCCCGACCCCGCGCGAGATCTGCAAGGTGCTGGACGACTACGTCATCGGCCAGATCCATGCCAAGCGCGTGCTCTCGGTCGCGGTGCACAACCATTACAAGCGGCTGAACCACTCGTCGAAGACCGATATCGAGCTGTCGAAGTCGAATATCCTGCTGATCGGCCCGACCGGCTGCGGCAAGACGCTGCTGGCGCAGACGCTGGCGCGCATCCTCGACGTGCCCTTCACGATGGCCGATGCCACCACGCTGACCGAGGCCGGCTATGTCGGCGAGGATGTCGAGAACATCATCCTCAAGCTTCTGCAGGCGTCGGAATACAACGTCGAACGGGCGCAGCGCGGAATCGTCTATATCGACGAGGTCGACAAGATCACCCGCAAGTCCGACAACCCCTCGATCACCCGGGATGTCTCGGGCGAGGGCGTGCAGCAGGCTCTGCTGAAGATCATGGAAGGCACGATCGCCTCCGTTCCGCCGCAGGGCGGGCGCAAGCATCCGCAGCAGGAATTCCTGCAGGTCGACACGACGAACATCCTGTTCATCTGTGGCGGTGCCTTTGCGGGTCTCGAGAAGATCATCGCACAGCGCAACAAGGGCTCGGGCATCGGCTTTGGCGCCGAGGTCAAGGATCCGGACGCGCGTGGCGTCGGCGAACTGTTCATGGAGCTTGAGCCGGAAGACCTGTTGAAATTCGGCCTGATCCCGGAATTCGTCGGCCGTTTGCCGGTCATCGCCACATTGACCGACTTGGATGAGGCGGCGCTGGTCACCATCCTGACCGAACCGAAGAACGCGCTGGTCAAACAGTATCAGCGCCTGTTCGAGATCGAGGGCGTTAAGCTGACCTTCACCCCGGACGCGCTGGTCGCCATCGCCAAGCGCGCGATCAAGCGCAAGACCGGTGCGCGTGGCCTTCGGTCGATCATGGAGGACATCCTGCTCGACACCATGTTCGAACTGCCGGGCATGGAAGGCGTGGAAGAGGTCGTGGTGAACGAGGAAGCCGTGAAGAGCGGCGCCAAGCCGCTTCTGATCTTCACCGAGCCGAAGAAGAAGAAGGAACCGGCTTCGGCAGGTTGATCTGACTGCAGAAATGGAATTGCGAAAGGGCAGGCAGGCGTCTGCCCTTTTCGATTCTTCTGCGAAGAATCCTGGGACGCGTTGATTTTTCGCAGAAAAATCGTTTGTGCCGGTCAGCGTCTTGTCAGGCCGAAGGCAAGGATGATCGCGTCCGCGCATTGACCGGGCGACGACTGTCCCGTCTCCAGTTCCAGATCATAAAGCTGGCCGCGGTGGACCCGGTCGAATTGCCAGCGGGCAAGCCCAGGCATCCGGTCGCCGCGGAGCCGCTCGCGGGCTTCCAGTACGGTCAGAGGGGCGTGCAGTCCGATCATGCGCAGGTCGTGACTTGCCAGACGCCGACGATACTCTTCTCCCTCTGCCGGCGACAGCATCACGTCGTCGACGATCAGGTCGTTGCCGGCGTCGGCCATCGCCACGACCGAGGCGCGAAAGCCGGCCATCAGCCTGTCGCCCAGAGGTCCCGAATGGATTGCAACGCTCGGCATCCCCGCCTCCATTCCAGCAATGAAGGCAAAGGTCGAGGGATCGTCCTGAAGGTCTTCAGGCAGCATCTCGATCCAGCTGTCCATCTGCACGTGCAGGAAGGGCTCTGCCAGCCGCTCTTGCAGGGCGCGCGCCACTGACGATTTTCCGACGCTGCCGACGCCGTTCAGGACCAGGATGGTGGATCGGTTCGGCATCTGGCGTCCTTCCGCTTGCAGGCAGGCTAGGCCGCGACGGTCAGGGCGGCAATCCCGCGCAGGGTCGCTCTCGCCTCTGGACCTCGCGCGCGCCTTCGGCCATAGAAGGGCAAACGACCCGCGGAGGCCCCGATGGAATTCCTCAAGCGCCTTGTCACCTGGTGGAACGGCCAGACGCTCGGCACACAGCTCTTCACCGCCCGCCGGGGCGTCAAGGTGGGCGAGGACGACCAGGGCAACATCTATTACGAGACCCGCGACGGCAAGCGCCGTTGGGTCATCTATAACGGCGAGGCCGAAGCCTCGCGCGTGTCGCCGGAATGGCACGGCTGGCTCCACCACACCTGGAACGACCCGCCGACCAAGACGCCGCTCAAGCACAAGGCCTGGGAAAAGCCGCATCAGGAAAACCTGACCGGCACACTGGCCGCCTATGCCCCGCCCGGTTCGATCCGCCGGCCCGCGCCCGTGGCGCGCGCCGATTACGAGGCCTGGCAGCCAGAATAATGGCCGAGAACGTCACAGAGGTTGTCGCTGGCGCGGCCGTTCTGGCGGTGGCGATCGGATTTCTGGTCTATGCCGGCCAGCATACCGGCTACGCCACCACCGACAGCGGCAGCTATCCGCTCAAGGCCAGCTTCCGCTCGGTCGAAGGGGTGAAGGTGGGCACGGATGTGCGGCTGGCCGGTGTGAAGGTCGGGACCGTCACCGACCTGACGCTCAATCCGCAGACCTTCTATGCCGACGCGACAGTCAGCGTGAAGAACGGGATCGAGTTGCCCGATGACAGCGCCATCGTGATCTCGTCAGAGGGGCTTCTCGGGGGCAATTTCGTCGAGATCCAGCCGGGCGGCTCGCCCGACATGCTGGCGCCGGGCGCGGAAATCGAGGATACGCAGGGCGCTGTCAGCCTGATTACGCTGTTGATGAAGTTCGTCAGCGGGTCGAGCGAGGACAAGACGTGATCCGAGCCTGGCTGCTCGCGGCTCTTGTTGCCTTTCCCGCGATGGCCGAAGAGGTGGGAGAGGCCCCGGGCGGCGTGGTGCGCCTGCTCGACCGCCTGACGGGCCAGCTCGAGGATATCAACCTGAGCCGCGGCCAGAGCGCCACCCATGACCGGCTGACGGTGCAGCTTGACGATTGCCGCTACCCGGTCGCCGATCCAGCGTCGAACGCTTATGCCCATCTGACGATCATGGATGCGATGACACCGGGGGCGCCGGTCTTCGCGGGCTGGATGGTGGCCTCCAGTCCGGCGCTGAACGCGCTGGATCATCCGCGCTATGACGTCTGGATCCTGCATTGTGACACACCCTCCCGCGACGGCGAATAGCCGGGCGGGCCGAAACGGGCCTGATGCGTCAAGGCATCGGCGAGACGGCTGTGATACTCTGCGCGCGAGATTTCCTGTCCGCCGAGTGAGGCAAGGTGCGGGGTCAGGAACTGGGTGTCGAACAGCCGGAAACCGCCGGCCCGCAGGCGATGCACCAGCCAGGCCAGAGCCACCTTCGAGGCATCGGTCCGGCGCGAGAACATGCTTTCGCCGAAGAAGGCCGCCCCAAGCGTGACGCCATAGACGCCACCGACCAGGTCGTCGCTTTCCCAGACCTCGAGTGAATGGGCGTGACCCTGGCGGAACAGATCCATGTAAAGGCCGTGGATCGCCGGATTGATCCAGGTCTCGGGCCGGTCAGCGCAGCCCCGCAACACCGCCTCAAACGCACTGTCTGTTCGAATTGTATAATTCCATCCGCGTATTCGCTGCCCAAGTGAACGTGAAATGTGAAATCCGTCCAAGGGGAAGATACCTCTGCGGCGCGGATCGACCCAATGCACGGTGGGATCGTCACGGCTTTCTGCCATCGGGAAGATTCCGGCGGCATAGGCCCGGAGCAGAAGATCGGCAGTCAGGGTCATGAAAAAAGGCGGCCCAAGGCGGGCCGCCCCTTTTCGTCTGCAGGACTGGTCAGCCGAACTGTTTGGCCAGCCATTTTTCCAGCCAGTGGATGTTGTAGTCGCCGGTCTGGATGTCAGGGTCCTGAAGCAGCGCATGGAACAGCGGGATCGTCGTCTCGATCCCGTCGATCACCAGTTCACCTAGGGCGCGGTTGAGGCGCGCCAGCGCCTCGGGGCGGTCGCGGCCATGGACGATCAGCTTGCCGATCAGGCTGTCGTAATAGGGCGGGATCGAATAGCCGCCGTACAACGCCGAATCCATTCGCACGCCAAGGCCGCCGGGGGCGTGAAACACCTTCACCTTGCCCGGTCGAGGGGCGAATTCGGGGATCTTCTCGGCGTTGATCCGAACCTCGATCGCATGGCCGTTGATGACGAGATCGTCCTGGGTGAAGGACATCTCCATCCCCGAGGCGACACGGATCTGCTCGCGCACGAGGTCCACGCCAAAGATCGCCTCGGTCACCGGATGCTCGACCTGCAGGCGGGTGTTCATCTCGATGAAGTAGAACTCGCCATCCTCGTAGAGGAATTCGATGGTGCCCGCACCGATATAGGCGATCTTGGCGACCGCCTCGGCGCAGATGCGTCCGATCTGGGCGCGCATCGCGGGCGTGATGACCGGGCCCGGCGCCTCTTCGAAGACCTTCTGGTGGCGGCGCTGCAGCGAGCAGTCGCGTTCGCCCAGATGCACGGCCTTGCCGCGCCCGTCGCCGAAGACCTGAATCTCGATATGGCGCGGCTTCTGGAGGTACTTCTCGATATAGACCTCGTCATTGCCGAAGGCGGCTTTCGCCTCGGACCGCGCGGTGCGGAAGGCGATTTCCAGATCTGCGGCCGATTTCGCGACCTTCATGCCGCGTCCGCCGCCGCCTGCCGTGGCCTTGATGATGACCGGGTAGCCGATGCTTTCCGCCACGCTCAGCGCGGTGTCGAGATCGGGCACACCGCCGTCGGACCCTGGCACCACCGGGATGCCAAGCGACTTGGCGGTTTCCTTGGCGGTGATCTTGTCGCCCATGATGCGGATATGCTCCGCCGATGGGCCGATAAAGGTGATGCCGTGATCTTCAAGCGCCTGGGCGAAGGCGGCATTTTCCGACAGGAAGCCGTAACCGGGATGCACGGCCTCGGCGCCGGTGATCTCGCAGGCCGAGATGATCGCGGCCTTGTTGAGATAGCTTTCCGAGGACGGAGCCGGGCCGATGCAGATGCTTTCGTCCGCCATGCGCACATGCATCGCGTCTGCATCCGCCGTCGAATGCACCGCGACCGAGGTAATTCCCATCTCGCGGCAGGCGCGGATGACGCGCAGCGCGATCTCGCCGCGGTTGGCGATCAGGATCTTGTTGAACATGGGTCGCGCCCCCTGATCCGAACTCATTCGATGATCATCAGCGGCGCGCCATATTCCACCGGCGAGCCGTCCTCGATCAGGATGCGCTTCACCGTGCCCGCGCGCGGGGCCGGGATGTGGTTCATGGTCTTCATCGCCTCGATGATGAGCACCGTCTGTCCCTCGGACACCGTGGCGCCGACCGCGACGAAGGGGGCTGCGCCCGGTTCGGCGGCCAGATAGGCCGTGCCGACCATGGGCGAGGTCACCGCGCCCGGATGCTGGGCCGGGTCTTCTGCCGGGGCCGAAGCCACGGCGGCCGTGCTGGCCGCAGCGGGCGCGGCGTGGGCCGCGACCTGCATGACCGGGGCGGCGGCCGCAACGGCAGTGGTGACGATGTTCGACTGTTTCACGACGCGGACTTCAAGGCTGTCGTCCTCGCCATATTCCCGTTTCACCGACAGTTCGGTCAGGTCGTTCTTGTTCAGAAGCTCCGCGAGCGCCTGGATGAAGGCCACGTCCGCGTCGGTGGATTGTTTGCTCATGCCGTCCTCTGTGGGATGTTCTTCTGGTTCTTTGATGGCGGACCCCAGGGCCGCCACATGGCCCGCCCGTTATATGCGAGGCATATCGGGGTGAAAAGCGCCTACCTTTACCAACGCCGCAAGGGAAATGCCCGAATTTCAGGCAAAGCGGGTCCCTCCGCAGCGCCGTGTCACGGACAGAAAATTTACCATTTGATAAAAAAATCGGCCTGTGGCAGCCTTTCACAAAAGAACAACATCAACGGGAGGGTCCGACGTGACCAACAGCCAGCTGACGCCCGGCGTGGTGCCGGGGCGTTTGCCCGCCGCCGCCTATCGCGACCATTTTGCCGACAAGGAGCCGGTCTTTGACCGGCACGAGGCGCAGGTGGCCGCGGATCGCTGCTATTTCTGTCATGACGCACCCTGCATGACGGCCTGCCCGACCTCGATCGACATTCCGCTGTTCATCCGCCAGATCTCGACCGGAACGCCGGAGGCGGCGGCGGTCACGATCTGGAGCCAGAACATCCTGGGCGGCATGTGCGCGCGTGTTTGCCCGACCGAGCAGCTCTGCGAAGAGGTCTGTGTCCGCGAGGTGGCCGAGGGCAAACCGGTCGAGATCGGCCGGCTCCAGCGCTATGCGACCGACACGTTGATGGCCCAGGGGGTGCATCCCTTCGCCCGGGCGCCAAAGACCGGCAAGACGGTTGCGGTCGTGGGGGCGGGCCCGGCGGGCCTTGCCGCCGCGCACCGGCTGGCGATGCATGGCCATGACGTGACGATCTATGACGCCCGGCGCAAGGCCGGTGGCCTCAACGAATACGGGATCGCCGCCTACAAAGCCCCGAACGACTTCGCCCAGGCCGAGATCGATTGGCTGATGAAGATCGGTGGCATCACGGTGAAGACCGGCAAGGCGCTTGGCCGCGACCTCTCTCTCGAAGATCTCCGCAAGGCGCATGATGCGGTCTTCTTGGGCATCGGGCTGGCGGGCGTCAACGCGCTGCGGGCCGAGGGCGAGGAGAAGGCGATGGTCCGCGACGCGGTCGATTTCATCGCCGAACTGCGCCAGGCGGCGGACAAGTCGGTCCTGCCGATCGGGCGCGACGTGGTGGTGATCGGCGGCGGCATGACGGCGGTTGATGCGGCCGTGCAGTCCAAGCTTCTCGGCGCCGAGAATGTGACGATCGTTTATCGCCGGACGCAGGACAAGATGTCGGCCTCGGACTACGAACAGAACCATGCCGCGTCGAAGGGTGTACGCATCATCACCGGCGCCGCGCCTCTTCGCGTCCATGGCGACGGCGCGGTGCGCGAGATCGAGTTCGCCTATACGATCGAAGGGCCGGACGGTCTGGCGCTCTCCTCCGAAACCTTCGTCCTGAAGGCCGATCAGGTGTTCAAGGCCATCGGCCAATCGCTTGAAGGCCAGCCGGAGGGGCTGAAGCTTGAAGGCCGCAAGATCGCCGTGACGGGGGCAGGGCGCACCTCGTTGCCCGGCGTCTGGGCAGGCGGCGACTGTGCGGCGGGCGGCAATGACCTGACGGTGACAGCCGTGGCCGAGGGGCGCGATGCGGCCGAGGACATCCATGCCAGCCTGACGGCCAAGGCATGATCCGCACCGGTTGCATCCATTCCTCCACCGGGCTAGGCAGGCCACGCGGCCTGGCCGGAGCGAATGATGGAAGCGGCGATCGACGGATTGGTGAAGTTCATGGCCGCGCATTCGGCCTGGGCCTTCTGGATTGCCATGGCCTTCGCCTTTGCCGAGAACCTCGCCTTCCTGTCCCTCGCGATCCCCTCGACGGCGGTCCTCGTCGCCGTCGGTGCGCTGGTGGCGACAGGGGAGCTCAGCTTCACGCCGATCTTCATCGGGGCATCGATCGGCGCGGTTCTGGGATCGACGGTTTCGTGGTTCCTGGGCCTGATCTACGGCGACTACATGCTGAACTTCTGGCCGATCAACAAGCACCCGGAACTGGTGCAGCGCGGCAAGGAAGCCTTCAACAAGTTCGGCCCCTTCGCGATCATCATCGGGCACTTCTTCGGGCCGATCCGGCCCGTGGCCTTCCTTCTGTGCGGCATCGCGCTGATGCCCTTCGGCAAGTTCATGCTGTTCAACCTTGTCGGGGCGATCGGCTGGGCCTTTGTCGTGCCGAAATCCGGCGAGCTGGGCGGACTCATCATCGGATGGGTCTGGAACCTCTTCTCCGGCCACTGATCCCCGCCTTTTCTGTTATCCTCAGCCCGGACGCGGGCGGCCACGGCGCCGCCTCGCGCCCCTTGCCATAGGAGCCCGCCATGGCCGACCTCACTTCCAACTTCATCGGCATCAAGTCCCCGAACCCGTTCTGGCTGGCCTCGGCGCCGCCGACGGACAAGGAATACAACGTCCGCCGCGCCTTCGAGGCCGGCTGGGGCGGCGTCGTGTGGAAGACGCTCGGCTCTGAAGGGCCGCCGATCGTCAACGTCTCGGGCCCGCGCTATGGCGCGATCTGGGGCTCGGACCGCCGGCTGATGGGCCTGAACAACATCGAGCTCATCACCGACCGCCCGCTTGAGGTGAACCTGCGCGAGATCAAGTCGGTCAAGCGCGACTACCCCGACCGGGCGCTGGTGATCTCGCTGATGGTGCCCTGCGACGAGGAAAGCTGGAAAGACATCCTGTCGCGCATCGAGGACACCGGGGCCGACGGGGTCGAGCTGAATTTCGGCTGCCCGCATGGCATGGCCGAGCGCGGCATGGGCTCGGCTGTGGGGCAGGTGCCGGAATATATCGAGATGGTCACAAGGTGGGTGAAGCAGTACAGCCGGATGCCCTGCATCGTGAAGCTGACGCCGAACGTCACCTCGATCCTGCCGCCGGCGATGGCCGCCAAGCGCGGCGGGGCAGATGCGGTCTCGCTTATCAACACGGTGAAATCGATCACCAACGTCGATCTCGACTCCTTCTCGCCCTTCCCGATGATCGACGGCAAGGGTAGCCACGGCGGCTATTGCGGCCCGGCTGTGAAGCCGATTGCGTTGAACATGGTGGGCGAGATCGCGCGACATCACGAGACGCGCGGCCTGCCGATCTCGGGCATTGGCGGGGTCACGACCTGGCGCGATGCGGCCGAGTTCCTTGCGATGGGATCGGGCAACGTGCAGGTCTGCACGGCAGCGATGACCTACGGCTTCAAGGTCGTGCAGGAGATGATCTCGGGCCTGTCGCAATATCTCGATGAAAAGGGCATGGCTCTGTCCGATCTGATCGGTCGCGCCGTGCCGAACTTCGTCGAATGGCAGGACTTGAACCTGAACTACGTCACCAAGGCGCGGATCGACCAGGACGCCTGCATCAAATGCGGTCGCTGCTATGCCGCCTGCGAGGACACGAGCCACCAGGCCATCGCGATGAAGCCGGGCCGCGTCTTCGAGGTGAAGGACGACGAATGCGTTGCCTGCAACCTTTGCGTCAACGTCTGCCCGGTCGAGAACTGCATCACGATGGAGACGCTGCCGCTTGGCGCGCTGGACGAGCGGACCGGGCGCAAGGTCGCGCCGTATGCCAACTGGACGACCCATCCGAACAACCCGATGGCGGTGAAGGCGGCTGAGTGATCCCCGAAACCGGCCCGTCCGAGGTGGCGGGCCGGTCCAAAAGCCTTCGAAGGCTTTTGGCAAATTTCTTTGAAGAAATTTGCGCTGCGACCGACTGGCCGCTTAGAAGAACCCGCGCGGAATCAGGCGGTGGGTGTATGCCTCGCGCTCCAGTTCCTCGCGGAAATCCGGATGCGCAATGCCGATCAGCGCCTTCGCCCGTTCCGGCACCGACAGACCCTTGAGGCAGGCCATACCGTATTCAGTGACCACATACATCACGTCCGTCCGCGGCGTGGTGACGGTGTTGCCATGGGTCAGGTGCAGGTTGATGCGGCTCTTGCGGTCGCCCTTCTTGTCATAGGTCGAGGACAGGCACAGGAACGATCGCCCGCCCGGTGAGGCATAGGCGCCGCGCAGGAACTGCAGCTGCCCGCCCGTCCCGCTGATATGGCGCAGCCCGTCCGATTCCGACGCGGCCTGTCCGGTCAGGTCGATCTGGGTGGTGTTGTTGATCGACACCATGTTGTGGTTCAGCATGATGTTCTGCGGCAGGTTGGTATAGTCCACCGGGCAGCAGTGGAAATCCGGGTTATCGTTCACCGCGTCGTAAAGCTGCTTCGATCCGAGGCCAAAGCTGTAAACGATTTTGCCGCGGTCGATCTGCTTCCGCGCGCCGGTCAGGAATCCGGCCGTGTACAGGTCGATGATTCCGTCAGTCAGCATCTCGGTGTGGATGCCAAGGTCCTTGACCTTGCTCTCGGCCAGAAGCGAGCAGACGGCGTTCGGCATCCCGCCGATGCCGATCTGCAGGCAGTCGCCATCGTCGATCTTTTCCATGATCTGCCGCGCCACGGCGCGGTCCACCTCGGTCGGGGCGGGGTTCGGGAGTTCGGTCAGCGGGTGATCGTCGCCGCGGATGATGAAGTCGACTTCCGAGATATGCAGGTGGTTCTCGACGCCATGGCAAAGCGGCACGGCCTCGCTCTCCTCGACGATGACGATGCGCGCCCGCTCAGCCACCGCCCGGTGCCAGAGATTGGCGAGGCCCAGGTTGAAATTGCCGTCCTTGTCCATCGGGTGCACCTTGAACACGGCGATGTCGACCGGAGGCATGAAGCGGCGGTAATAGTCTGGAATCTCGCCCAGGTTCACGGGAAGGTAGTGGACGATCCCTGCATCGTGCTTGCGCCGGTCATAGCCCGAGAAATGCAGGTTCAGAACAAAGAAGTGCTGCGCGTCGGGGTCCTGCTCCAGCACCGCACGAGGCCGGGTGGACAGGCAAGCGCGGATCTTGACGCCACACAGATCGGCCCGTCGCTCTGCCAGCGCCGCATCGAACAGATCTGGCTGGGCCAGGACTGCACCGTAATCGACCCACATTCCTGGCTGGACCATGCCCGCCGCTTCCGAAGCCGAAATCCGCCGTGCCGTCTCTGCGGCCTTTCGCATCAACACCTCGTGCCCCTCCTGCGCACAATCTCCCCTGCGGAGAACCATCCGCGATTTGTCGCTGCGGGCAAAACGGAATCTGCGGCGCGTCACACCTTCAGCAGCCGGCGGAACAGCGTTCCCAGAAATCGCTCGGCCTCGGGGTAGGGGTCGGGCTCGCCCGGGCCGAGAACGGCATGAACCTGAACGTCAAAATCGGCGTAATGCTGGGTCAGGGCCCAAATCGAGAAGATCAGATGCACCGGATGGACCCGGGCGATCCGCCCCTCATCCATCCAGCGGGTCAGGACCGCAGCCTTTTCCTGCACCAGCGCGTGAAGATCCCCTTCGATCATGGTCCGCATCCGCGGCGCGCCCTGCAGGATCTCGTTGGCGAACAGCCGGCTTTCGCGCGGAAAATCGCGGCTGAGTTCCAGCTTGCGGCGGACGTAGGCCAGAAGCTCCTCGACCGGATCTCCTTCGGGGGCCATCGCGCGCAGCGGATCAAGCCAGGTGTCGAGCAGTCCGCTCAGCAGTGCGACATGGATCGCTTCCTTGGACGGGTAGTAATAGAGCAGGTTGGGCTTCGACAGGCCGGCGACCTCGGCAATCTGATCCAGCGTCGCACCACGGAACCCGTGTTGGGAAAACACCTCGAGCGCAGCATCGAGGATAGTCTCCGAGTTCCGCTGCTGGATCTTCGTGCGCGGTTTGCTCATTCCGTTGTCGCCCTTTTCTGCCGCATGCGCACCGTCCCGCCTTTCGCGACCTTGACCTCCTTGCTAGCCTGCGATTGACCGACCGGTCAAATCTAGATCGTCCTGAAAGCCGCAACCGTGCCTGTGCCGTCCTGGACCATCCGCCCCATGCGCCCTGGCGATATCCCCGCCACGATGGAGATGCGCGGGCGCACCCGCGAGAACGCGGTGTCGCGCGAAGAAATGGAGCGCGACTATGGCATTACCCCTGCAGGCGTGGCGGCCGACATGGACCGGGGCCTGTTCGGCTGGGTCGTCGAAGAGGCTGACCGTATCACCGGATTCGCCATGGGCGACGCGCGCAATGGCGAAGTCGTGGTTGTCGCGCTGCTGCCGGAGAGGGAGGGTAGGGGGATCGGCCGCGACCTGATCGCACGGGTAACCGCCCGGCTTCTCGATGCAGGGCATGACCGCCTGTGGCTGTATGCCAATCCCGATCCGGCAGTGCGGGCAAGCGGGTTTTACGCGCGGCTCGGCTGGCGGCCGTCGGGCGATCGGCATGGCGAGGATGTGGTTCTCGAATGGCTGAAGCCAGGTGCGGATTCCGCTCCGGCGTGAACGGGCGCGCCCCGACCTTTGCACGCCCGTCGCGATGGGTTAGCCTTCAGGCAAAACAAGGCAGTGAGGCAGGATAATGCAGGTGAAACGGCGGGCGTTTCTGATCGGATTTTCGGCACTCGGCCTGTCGGCCTGCGTGGGCGGCGGTGGCCGAAGTGCTACGGCAGGGCCCGAGCCGATCATGCAGCCGGTGCCGAACCCGGACTATGACCTGTGGGTTGCCTCTTTCCGTCCGCGGGCTGAAGCCCGGGGGATTTCGCCCCAGACCTACGATCGGGCCTTTGCCGAGACTGGCTACATGCCGCAGGTGGTTGAAAAGGCGAACAACCAGACCGAGTTCAAGCGCTCGCTGCAGGACTATCTCGCCATCACCGCCTCAGACGAGAAGGTGGCGAACGGTAAGGCCGCACTGGCGCGATATCGCGGGGTGATCGACTCGATTTCTGCCACCTACGGGGTCGAGCCCGAGGTCATCGTCGCGGTCTGGGGGGTGGAAAGCAACTTCGGGACCCGAACCGGCAACATCCCAGTCGTGGGCGCGCTGTCGACGCTGGTCTACAGCGGCTATCGCGCCGATTTCTTCGAGGACCAGCTGATCGCGGCGCTGAAAATCCTGCAGAACGGCGATGTCTCGCCCGAGCGGATGACCGGCAGCTGGGCCGGCGCGATGGGGCAGACCCAGTTCATTCCGACGACATACCTGGCCTACGCGGTCGATTACAACGGCGATGGGCGGCGCGACATCTGGGCGGCGGACCCGACCGACGCGCTGGCCTCGACCGCGGCCTATCTGCAGAAGTCCGGCTGGCAGAAGGGCCAGCCCTGGGGGGTGGAAGTCACGCTGCCGGCCGGGTTCGACACCGGACTTGCCGGGCGCGGCAAGGGCCGCTCGACGGCATCCTGGGCCGAGATGGGGGTGCGCGACATGGGTGGACGGGCGGTTCCGGATTATGGCGCGGCCTCGCTTCTGCTGCCGGCGGGGACCAGCGGGCCGGCCTTCCTGATCTTCAACAATTTCAACGCGATTGCCCGCTACAACAATGCGGTCAACTACGTGATCGGGGTCGGTCACCTCTCCGACCGGATCGCCGGCGGCCCTGCCATACAGGGCAACTTCCCCCCCGATGCGCAAGGGCTGACCCTCGCCGACCGGCAAGAGATCCAGCGGCGGCTGACTGCGGCGGGCTACGACACGCAGGGAACGGATGGCGTCATCGGCAAGAAGAGCGAACAGGCCATCCGCGACTATCAGGCCGCGCATGGCATGGCGGTGACGGGTGTCGCGACGCAGGAGCTGTTGGAGGCGCTGCGCTAATCGACTGGACGCAGTGTTAAGCAAATCGTTGCCCGGCGGGCAACACGGATGCTAGGCTCGGGTTCGAGACCGCCGGCAACAGGCGGTCCAGACCAGGGAGTGCACCATGAAACTGACCCGCCGGACCGTGCTCGGGGCTGGGACTGCCGCCCTTGCCACGCCGTTCCTTTCACGTCTCGCCCTCGCCCAGGGCCGGACGGTCAATGTCTACAACTGGGCCGACTATATCGGCGAAACCACCCTGGCCGATTTCGAGGCCGCCACCGGCATCACGCCGGTCTATGACGTCTACGACAGCGCCGAGGCCGCCGAGGCCAAGCTGATGGCGGGCCAGTCGGGCTATGACGTGGTCGTGACCGCAGGCCGGAACCTGCCGCGGTTCAAGGCTGCAGGGATCATGGCGCCGCTCGACAAGTCGAAGCTGCCAAACCTTTCGCACATGGACCCCGCGATCATGAAGGTCCTCGATCCGCTCGATCCCGGCAACGCCTATGCGCTGCCTTACATGTGGGGAACGACCGGCATCTCGGTGAACCGCAAGTTGCTGGAGGAATACGCGCCGGGCACCGATCCCTCGACGATGGATTTCCTCTTTGATCCGGTTGTTATGGAGAAACTCTCGGCCTGCGGCGTCAACATGCTCGACAGCCCGGGGACGGTGATGCCGATGGTCCTTGCCTGGCTTGGCAAGAACCCGATGTCGCAGGATCCGGCTGACCTTGACGCGGCAATCGCGGCCTTTGACAAGGTCCGGCCCTTCATCCGGTCCTTCGACAACAACGCCTACATCGCCAACATGGCCAACGAAGAGCTTTGCGTCACAACGAACTGGGCAGGGGACTATGCCATCTCGGTCACGCGGGCCAAGGAGGCGGGCCTCGATCTCGACCTGCAATACTTCGTGCCGAAGACGGGCGGGACGATGTGGGTCGATGCCCTCATCATCCCGGCCGACGCCGCCAACAAGGAAGAGGCCCACGCTTTCCTCGATTTCCTGATGAAGCCCGAGGTGATCGCAGCAGCGACCAATTACACAGCCTACGCCAACGCCAACAAGGACGCCGATCCGCTGGTCGATCCGTCGATCCGCGACAACCCGGCGGTCTATCCCGATGCCGAGGTCAAGGCGCGCATCTGGCTGCCCGAAGCCGTCACGCCCGAATATGATACGGCGCGGACCCGGGCTTGGCAGAGGATCATGACCGGCGGTTGAGGTTCGTGCCAACAGGCGTTGACGATGCTTGGCAATTTCCGTGTTCGGAGATTGCGCGCTAGCCTTGGCCGTGGAGCTGTCCCAGAGCGCGGATCACAAGATTGTGGTCCTCGACCTGCGGCAGCCCGGAAACCGTCGCGACGGCGACAACGCCGACGCCCTTGACGCGGATCGGGACTGCGCCGCCATGATCGGCATAATCGCTCGTGTCGAGCCCATGCATCGCCAATGGCTCGTCCTTGGCCCGGTTCTGCAAGCCAACGACAAGTGACGCCTTCTGGAATTTGAGCGCGGTATTGCTCTTGCGCCGGGCCCAATTGTCATTCAGCGGGCCGGAACCGGGCAGTCCGGCGTGGAACAGGGTTCGGTCCGCAGTGCGGATGTCGATCACCACCGGCAGCGCCCCGTCTTGCGCCAGGGTGACCAGGACCAGTCCCAACTTGATCGCGGCGCTCTCGTCAAAGGCGGCGAAGGCGAGGGCGCGCTCCTCGGCATCGTAGTGTTCTGCGTCCATGGCTGGGTTCTGTCTCGGTCGGGAAGGGATGGCAGCAAACTGCTCGATTGTGCCATTCCGGGCAAGTCGCGGCGAGGCTCGCAAAAAAGAAAGCGGCCCCCCCGGCCTGGTGCCGAAGCGGCCGCCGGTGCGTGATTGGGTCAGCTTGCGTTGCTCTGAAGCTGGACCTGGTAGGTGTTTCCGTTCGACATGATGACCTTCACGTCGGTGGGCTGGGTGTAGGTCGAGGCGTCGACATCCTTCACGGCCTTGCAGACCTCATGGCCGAATTCGATCTCGCCCGTCTGTTCCTTGACCTGGTTCGCAAGCGAACCGGGCATGAGCACATCCGTATTGCCGCATTTGACCCGAACGGTCGCCGTCGGTGCAGCGCAGGCAGTCACGAGCAGCAGCGCCGTGAAAACCGCGATCCGTGATCCCTTCATCTTCTTGGCCCTCCCAATGAGTGTTTGCAGTGTTTGAGGACGACTCAGTTCCGTCCGATCTGAGCTTAGAGCGAAATCGCAAGAACCTACGTCGGAATCGGCAAATTCCCCGGCCTGACATCATGCCGCAGATGGGCGGCAGCTAAAGCGCGCCGATGCCGCGCAGGATGATGGTCTTGACGCTGTCCTTCGCGGCCTTCCATTGCCGGTCGGACAGGGGTTTGCCGGCGTTCAACGTCTCGATCTGGTGGCCGAAATCGGCGTAGTGCTGGGTTGTCGCCCAGAGCATGTATAGCAGGTGGCGCGGATCGACCGGCGCCATCAGCCCGGCGTCGATCCAGCGCTGAATGACCGCGATGCGCCCCTCGGTCCAGTCGCGCAGCGTGGTTTCCAGATAGTCCTGGATCACCGGCGCGCCATGCATGACCTCCGACGCCCAGACCTTGGACCCGTCGGGATGGCGGCGGCTGATCTCCATCTTGGCGTCGATATAGGCGCCGATCCCCTCGACCGGGCCGGGAGCATTGTCGAAGGTCTCGGCCGCCTTCAGCCAGATTTCGAAGATGTCGCGCACGACGCGGCGGTAGAGGTCTTCCTTGGTTGCGAAATAATAGTGCAGGTTGGCCTTGGGCAGGCCGGCCATATCGGCGATCAGCTGCATCGTCGCGCCGCCAAAGCCCGCCTCTGCAAAGACTTTCTCCGCTGCCGAAAGAATGAGCTTCTCATTCTCGCGGCGGATTTCGGTGCGTCGGAGCGGGCGAGGGGCTTCGTTCATCCTGTCCCTGGCGTCGAGAAATTCGTTGACCGGATGGTCAGGTTGTGGTGCCTTCTTTCCTGACCATATGGTCAGACATGGATTCGTCGCAAGGGGTGCGCGAGACGCCCCGCGACCAGGGAGAGCAAGCTGATGCCAGCACCCGGAGCCAACCTGCGGATCAACGGCCCGCGCCTGTGGGACAGCCTGATGGAGATGGCCAAGATCGGGCCGGGCGTGGCGGGTGGCAACAACCGCCAGACGCTGACAGATGCCGACAACGAGGGCCGTCACCTGTTCAAGCGCTGGTGCGAGGCGGCGGGCATGACCATGGGTGTCGACACCATGGGCAACATGTTCTTCACGCGGGCAGGGACGGACCCCGACGCGCTGCCGGTCTACATGGGATCCCACCTTGACACGCAGCCCACGGGCGGCAAGTTCGACGGGGTGCTGGGGGTGCTGGGCGCGCTGGAAGTCGTGCGCTCGATGAACGATCTCGGGGTGAAGACGAAGCATCCGATCGTGGTGACGAACTGGACGAACGAGGAAGGCGCGCGCTTTGCGCCGGCCATGCTCGCCTCGGGCGTCTTCGCCGGGCTTCATACCGAGGAATATGCCAAGGCGCGGACCGATCTCGACGGCAAGGTCTTCGGCGAGGAACTGGAGCGGATCGGCTGGGTCGGCGACGAGAAGGTCGGCGCGCGCAAGATGCACGCGATGTTCGAGCTGCATATCGAGCAGGGCCCGATCCTCGAGGCAGAGGGCAAGGATATCGGCGTGGTCACCCACGGGCAGGGCCTGTGGTGGCTGGAGATCACGCTCACCGGCAAGGATGCCCATACCGGCTCGACGCCGATGCACATGCGGGTCAATGCCGGACTGGGCATGGCGCGGATCACAGAGCGGGTGCACCAGATCGCCATGAGCCACCTGCCGAATGCCGTGGGGGCTGTCGGTCAGGTGAAGGTCTTCCCGAACTCGCGCAACGTGATCCCCGGCAAGGTGATCTTCACCGTCGACATCCGCAGCCCCGAACAGGCCAAGCTCGACGCGATGAAGGCCGAGGTGATCCGCCACGCACATGCGGTGGCGGCGGAACTGGGCCTTGGCATCGGCATCGAGGAGGTCGGGCATTTCGATCCCGTCACCTTCAACCCCGGCCTCGTGAAGACCGTCCGCGCGGCGGCGGAGCGGCTGGGATACTCGCACATGGACATCGTGAGCGGCGCCGGCCACGACGCCTGCTGGATCAACCGGGTAGCCCCGACAGTGATGGTGATGTGCCCTTGCGTCGACGGGCTGTCGCACAACGAGGCCGAGGAGATCAGCCCGGAATGGGCGGCGGCGGGGACAGACGTGCTGTTGCACGCGGTGCTGGAAACGGCGGTGATCGTGGACTGAGGGCGGAACGGGGCGCTGCCCCGGACCCCGGGATATTTCTGAACAGAAGAAGAGGGTTGGAGGGAGAACCTCGCCCTGTTTCGCAAGGAGGAAGCGACGATGAGCACAGTCATCAAGAACGGCACGATCGTCACGGCCGACCTGACCTACAAGGCGGATGTGCTGGTCGACCGGGGTGTCATCATCCATATCGGCGAGAACCTAGTCGGGACCGAGGTGCTGGACGCGACCGGCTGCTACGTGATGCCGGGCGGGATCGATCCGCATACCCATCTCGAGATGCCGTTCATGGGCACCTATTCGGCGGACGATTTCGAGTCCGGCACGCGGGCGGCGCTGGCGGGGGGCACGACGATGGTCGTGGACTTCATCCTGCCGGGACAGGGCCAGGGCCTGATGGATGCCGCGCAGATGTGGCACAACAAGTCGGGCCGGGCGCATTGCGACTATTCCTACCACATGGCGATCACCTGGTGGGGGGAGAAGGTCTGGGCCGACATGCAGGACTCGGTGAAGGCCGGGATCACTTCCTTCAAGCATTTCATGGCCTACAAGGGCGCGCTGATGGTGAACGACGACGAGATGTTCGCCTCGTTCCGCCGGGTGGGGGAACTGGGCGGCGTCGCGCTCGTCCATGCCGAGAACGGCGATGTGGTGGCGGAACTGACGGCGAAGCTGTTGGCCGAAGGCAATACCGGCCCCGAGGCCCATGCCTATTCGCGCCCGCCGCAGGTCGAGGGCGAAGCCACGAACCGCGCCATCATGATCGCCGACATGGCGGGCGTGCCGCTTTATGTGGTGCACACCTCCTGCGAGGAGGCGCATGAGGCGATCCGCCGGGCGCGCCAGCAGGGCAAGCGGGTCTGGGGCGAGCCCTTGATCCAGCACTTGACGCTGGACGAGAGCGAGTATTTCCACCCCGACTGGGATCATGCGGCGCGTCGGGTGATGTCGCCGCCCTTCCGCGACAAGAAGCACCAGGACAGCCTTTGGGCCGGGCTGCAATCGGGGTCGCTGTCCTGCGTGGCGACCGACCATTGCGCCTTCACCACCGAGCAGAAGCGCTTCGGCGTCGGCAACTTCGCCAAGATCCCGAACGGGACGGGGGGGCTTGAAGACCGGATGCCGATGCTCTGGACCGCCGGGGTAAATACCGGTCGGCTGACGCCGAATGAGTTCGTCGCCGTCACCTCGACCAACATCGCCAAGATCCTGAATTGCTACCCGAAGAAGGGCGCGGTTCTGGTGGGGGCGGATGCCGATCTGGTGGTCTGGGACCCGGAGAAGACCAAGACGATCTCGGCCAAGAGCCAGCAATCCTCGATCGACTACAACGTCTTCGAGGGGAAAGAGGTGAAGGGTCTGCCGCGCTACACGCTGACCCGCGGCCGCGTAGCGGTGATGGACGGCGAGGTCCGCGGCAAGGAAGGCCATGGCGAGTTCGTCGCGCGCGAGCCGCGTCCGGCGGTCAACCGCGCCCTGAGCCAGTGGAAGGACCTGACCGCGCCTCGGCCCGTGGTGCGGACCGGCATCCCGGCGACGGGGGTGTGATGTCAGGCGATCCCCTCGGTCACCAGCGCCTCAAGCTCGGGCTTGAAGGGCAGATGTGGCATGTCGGCCGGGATGTAGACCAGGTCGCCCGGACCGACCTCCATCCGGTTCTCGAGGCGCGAACCCCAATACATGACCGAGGTCCCCTCGAGGACGTAGATTGCGGTTTCATGGGTCGCGTGCTTGTGCGCCTTGGCGCGGCCGCCGGGCGGGATGGTCAGAAGATGCATGCAGATCGCCTGCGATCCGGCAGTCTCGCGGGCGATGCCCTCGAAATAGCTGAACCCCTGCTTGCCGTCATAGGAAACACCGGGGCGAAGTCGCAGACAGTCTGGCATGGCGGAACCTCGTGTTGCTCGGGAACAGGATTGCGCCGGTCGCAGCGGAAATCGAGGGCTTTCAGTCACCCGACGGGCGGCAGCTACCCGGCCTTGCGTGTCTTCTCCTCCCGGTCGCGGGGGGTATGGGGCGCGGCGGTAGGGCGGCGCGGGTCCGGCTGGGGTGATGGTGCCGTAAAGGCCATGATCGGGACCGCGAAGAAATCCTCTTCAAGATCCTCCTGGCGGGGAGCGAAGGCGAGCGTTGGCAACATGATGGTCCTCCCTTTCCGATCGAGATGGGGATCCGGGCCGGATTGCGCAACAATACCGTCGTGAGAATACGGATTGATGACGTTCAGGTGAATATCGGTCCAGAAAGAGGCCAAGGGGGCAGGGGCGGATGACGGAACAAGCGGTGATCGAGGCCAGGGGGGTCAACCTCGTCTTCGAGACGAATGACGGGCCCGTGCGGGCACTCAAGGACGTGAACCTGACGGTCGGGAAGGGCGAATTCGTCAGCTTCATTGGACCCTCGGGCTGCGGAAAGACCACTCTCCTGCGCGCGATCGCCGCGCTGGAGACGCCCACCGGCGGGACGCTGACCGTCAACGGGATGAGCCCGGATGCCGCGCGGAAGGCACGGGCCTATGGGTATGTCTTCCAGGCGGCAGGACTGTATCCGTGGCGCACAATTGCGGGAAATGTGAAACTCCCCTTGGAGATCATGGGCTTTTCCAAGGCCGAGCAGGACGAGCGTGTTCGAAAAGTGCTAGCGCTGGTCGAGCTTGACGGCTTCGGCGCCAAGTTTCCCTGGCAGTTGTCGGGCGGCATGCAGCAGCGGGCGAGCATTGCGCGGGCGCTGGCCTTCGACGCCGATATCCTGCTGATGGACGAGCCCTTTGGCGCGCTGGACGAGATCGTGCGCGACCGGTTGAACGAGGAGTTGCTCAAGCTCTGGGCGCGCACTGACAAGACCATCGCCTTCGTCACCCATTCGATCCCCGAGGCGGTCTATCTGTCGACCAAGATCGTGGTCATGTCGCCCCGCCCCGGGCGGATCACCGACATCATCGAGAGCACCCTGCCGCGTGAGCGGCCGCTGGATATCCGCGACACGCCGGAATTCCTGGCGATCTCGCACCGGGTGCGCGACGGTCTGCGGGCGGGGCATTCCTATGATGTCTGAGCGCGCACTCGTTCCGGCGTCGGACAGGGGGTTGTCTGCCCCCTGCGACCTTGCGCGATCCTTGCGGATCGGGCGTTCGGCGCGGGCGATCTTCCACTGGAAGATCGCCCGAGCGCGCCTCACCCCCGAGGAAATTTCCGGACGGAAAATGAAGGGGGAAGGGCTATGAAGGTGGTCCTTCCTATCCTGGTCGTGATAGCGGTGATCGTCGCGCTCTGGTATGCGGCAACGGTGTGGATGAACGCGCCCTGGGTACGCGATCAGGCGGCGCGGGCGGGGCAGGAGGTCACCACCTCGCAGCTGGTCCGCGAGACGATGAGCCAGGAACGCCCGGTGCTGCCGGCGCCGCATCAAGTGATCGCCGAGCTGTGGAAAGGCGTGACGGGACAGGCGGTGACTTCGAAGCGCAGCCTCGTCTACCATGCCTGGGTCACGGTTTCGGCGACGCTAGTCGGCTTTGCCATCGGCACGGCGCTTGGCATCCTTCTGGCGGTTGGCATCGTCCATAACCGGGCGATGGACCTGAGCGTGATGCCCTGGGCGATTGCCAGCCAGACGATCCCGATCCTGGCGATTGCGCCAATGATCATCGTGGTCCTGAACTCGGTGGGCGTGCAAGGGCTGATCCCCAAGGCGATCATCAGCGCCTATCTGAGCTTCTTCCCGGTCGTCGTGGGCATGGTGAAGGGCTTCCGCAGTCCGGACCGGATGCAGCTGGACCTCTTGAAGACTTACAATGCCAGCCAAGGTCAGACCTTCTGGAAGCTGCGCTGGCCATCCTCGGCCCCCTATCTCTTTGCTTCGCTGAAGGTCGCGGTCGCGGCCTCGCTGGTGGGCGCGATCGTGGGCGAGATGCCGACGGGTGCCGTCGCGGGCCTTGGCGCGCGGTTGTTGTCGGGCAGCTATTACGGGCAGACGATCCAGATCTGGGCGGCGCTGTTCATGGCGGCGATCGTCGCGGCGGGTCTGGTCTTCATCGTCGGTGGCATCGAGCGGGCGACGCTCAAGCGGATGGGGCTGGTGCGATGACGCGGGGTTGGCCTGACTGGGCGCGGAGCCCGCTGATCGGTTTCGGGGTGATGGTGGTCCTGATGGCCGCCCTTCCGCTGCTGTCGGGGCAGTCACCCGCAACGGTCCTGGGGGATGGCCGGCTGTGGCTGGTGCTTCTGGTCTGGCTCGGAGCCTGGCTGTTCAACGCCAGGATCGCGGAACTGGCGCGCAGCCGGCTGTCCAAGGCCGTGGTCGCGGCGATTTTCGGGCTGACGCTGCTCTTGATCTGGGAACTGGTGACGCGGCTTTACGCGGTGCCCGAGGTGATCCTGCCCTCGCCCTCGCGCATCGCCGCGACCTTTGCGGCCAACCTCGGGACGCTGTGGATCGACTTCGTCCAGACCTTCTTGAAGGGGGCGCTGACCGGTTATGTCATCGGCTGCACGGCGGCCTTCCTCACGGCGGTGCTGATCGACCGCTCGCCCTTCCTGCAGCGTGGGCTTTTGCCGATCGGGAACTTCGTCGCGGCGCTGCCGATCGTGGGCATCGCGCCGATCCTGGTGATGTGGTTCGGCTTTGACTGGCAGTCGAAGGCGGCGGTCGTGGTGGTGATGGTGTTCTTCCCGGTGCTGGTGAACACCGTGGCCGGGCTTTCGTCAAGCGAACAGATGCAGCGCGACCTGATGGCGACCTGGAATGCGAGCTACTGGCAGACGCTGTTCAAGCTGCGACTGCCGGCGGCGATGCCGTTCATCTTCAACGGTTTGAAGATCGCCACGACGCTCGCGCTGATCGGGGCCATCGTGGCAGAGTTTTTCGGCAGTCCGATCAAGGGCATGGGCTTCCGCATCTCGACCGAGGTCGGGCGGCTGGGGCTGGACATGGTCTGGGCCGAGATTGCCGTTGCGGCATTGGCGGGTTCGGCCTTTTATGGGCTGGTCGCGCTGATCGAGCGACGGATGACCTTCTGGCATCCCTCGCAACGACATTGAGAACCAAGAACAGGGCGGAAGTCGCCCGCAACACGGAGGTTGAGAGATGAAAGGTCTAGTGACGGGTCTGGTGACCGGGCTGGTGACGGGGGCCTTCGCGGCCAGCGGCGCCTGGGCTGCCGATGAGGTCAAGCTGCAGCTGAAATGGGTCACCCAGGCCCAGTTCGCCGGCTACTACGTCGCCAAGGACAAGGGCTTCTTCGAGGAAGAGGGGCTTGACGTGACCATCCTTCCCGGCGGGCCGGACATTGCCCCCGAGCAGGTGATCGCCGGCGGCGGCGCCGACGTGATCGTCGACTGGATGCCGGCGGCGCTTGCGGCGCGCGAACGCGGCCTGGCGCTGGTCAACATCGCCCAACCGTTCAAGCATGGCGGTCTGGAACTGACCTGCCTGAAGGAAAACGGCATCTCCTCGCCCGCCGATTTCAAGGGCAAGACGCTCGGCGTCTGGTTCTACGGCAACGAGTACCCGTTCTACGGATGGATGGCCAAGCTGGGCCTCTCGACCGAGGGCGGTCCCGATGGCGTGACGGTCCTGAAGCAGGGCTTCAACGTCGACCCGCTGCTGCAGAAGCAGGCCGACTGCATCTCGGTCATGACGTACAACGAATACGGCCAGGTCATCGACGCCGGGATCAAGCCGGAGCAACTGGTGACCTTCAACTACCTCGAGCAGGGCGCGGGCGTCATGGAAGACGGGCTCTATGTGCTTGAGCCGAACCTCAAGGACCCGGCCTTCGAGGACAAGATGGTGCGCTTTGTCCGCGCCGCGATGAAGGGCTGGAAATACGCCGAGGCGAACCCGGACGAGGCCGCGCAGATCGTCATCGACAACGATGCGAGCGGCGCGCAGACACTCGAGCATCAGAAATACATGATGAGCGAAGTCGCCAAGCTGACGGCCGGCTCGAACGGCGCGCTTGATCCGGAAGACTTCAAGGAAACCGTCGCCACGCTGCTGGCGGCCGTGTCCAAGGAAAACCCGGCGATCACCAAGGAGCCCGATGCGGGCGCCTACACGCTGGCGATCACCGACAAGGCGCTGAAGTGACTTGACGACGGCGGAAGGGACCCGCGCCCTTTGCCCAGAAAGAGAGAGGAGGGGGCCCCGGCCTCCTCCTTTGCATTTGGGCGATGGCGGGACGATTTACCGTTTCTTGTAAATTGGGGGCATGGTTGTAAACTGTCGGCGATGGAGGGAGTTCTGCCATGCCGATGACGGCCCTGACCGGCAGCCGCGTGCGCGAACGGCGGCTGCTTATGGGGATGCGCCAGGGGGAACTGGCCGAGGCCGCAGGCATCTCCGCCTCTTATCTCAACCTCATCGAGCACAATCGCCGCCGGGTGGCGGGCGAGGTTCTGCTGCGTCTGGCCGCGGCGCTGGATGTCAAGCCCGACATCCTTGCGGAAGGGGCCGAGGGTGTGCTGGTGGCCGACCTGCGCGATGCCGCCGCCGGTGCCGCCGCCCCGATCCCCGAGATCGACCGGATCGAGGATTTCGTCGGTCGTTTTCCCGGCTGGGCAGCGTTGCTGTCGGCCCAGCACCGGCGGCTCGGCACCCTGGAACGCTCTGTGGCGGCCCTGTCCGACCGGATGGCCCATGACCCCCACCTGTCTGCCGCCCTGCACGAGTTGTTGTCGGCGCTGAGTTCCGTACGGTCAACAGCCGCAATCCTGGCCGAGAGCGAGGATATCGAACCCCATTGGCGGGCCCGGTTCCATGCCAACCTTCATGCCGACAGCGAGCGGCTGGCGGTCGGGGCCGAGACACTGGTCGCCTATCTCGATTCAGCCGGCGAGGCCGAGGAGGCGGGTATCGCGGCCCCGCAGGAAGAGCTTGAGGCCTGGCTGGCTGCACGCGACTGGCAGGTCCCCGAGCTGGAGCAGGGGGGCGCGGGCCTCGCCCGGTTGCAGGAAGAGGCCCGGCAACTCCCCTCAAGCGTGGCCCGGGCATTGGCGGCGGATTGGCTGCGAATTGCCGCCGAGGATGCGGCGCGCCTGCCGATGGAGCTCTTCAAACCTGCAATCGGCGCGGGCCTGCCCGATCCAGGCCAACTCGCGCAGCGCTTCGGGACCGACATTGTCGCCGTATTCCGTCGCCTGGCACTGGTTCCCGGTGCGCGATGGGGGGTTGTTGGCTGCGACGCCTCGGGTACGCTGACCTTCCGCCGCCCGGTCGAAGGATTTCCGCTGCCGCGCTTCGCCGCGGCCTGTCCGCTCTGGCCGCTTTATCGTGCGCTCGGCCGGCCGATGACCCCGATCTCGGCGCTGGTCGAGATGGCATCGCGCCGGACGCGGCGGTTCCGCGTGCTTGCCTTCGCCGCCCCGCGACTGACCGGCGGATTTAGTGGCCCCGAGGTTGTCGAGGCGGCGATGCTGCTGATGCCCGTAGAAACCACGGCCGAGCCGGCGCAGCCGGTCGGAACCACCTGCCGGATCTGTCCCCGCGGCGGCTGTGCGGCGCGGCGTGAGCCGTCGCTGATGGACGAAGGTCGCAGCGAATGACAATTCCCTTTTCAGGCAGCGGCTTTGCGATGATAGTCGGTCTCACTGAAACGGCCGGGGGAGGGCCGATGGGGCGTCATGTGTTGCTCGTCGAGGACGAGCCTAACATTACCGAGGCGATCCGGTTCATCCTGGCCCGCGACGGTTGGCAGGTAACCGCGATGACAGATGGCGCCGCGGCGGAAACGGCGATCCGCACGGCACAACCCGATGTGGTGATTCTGGATGTTATGCTGCCCGGTCGCAGCGGGCTTGATGTGCTCGCGGCTCTGCGAGCGGACGAGGCGACGCGCAGCCTGCCGGTGCTGATGCTGACGGCTCGGGGCCAGGGGCGCGATCGCGCCGAGGCCGAGCGGATCGGGGCCAGCCGCTTCATGACCAAGCCCTTCTCGAACAGCGAGATGCTCGCCACGGTGCGCGAGCTGGCCAGCGCGTGAGGCGCCCCGGCCTTCCCCTGTTCCTGAAGCGGCAGCCCTACCGGCGGCGAAGGGCGATGGACGCGGCGCGGCTTCTGCCGGTGCTGGGGGCGCTGCTCTTCCTCTTGCCGATGCTCTGGTCACCGCTGCCGGGCAAGGAACCCGGCCGCAGCACCGCCTCGGACGGATTGTATCTGTTCGCGGCCTGGGCCGTGCTGATCGTGGTGGCGGCAGTACTTGGCCCGCGCCTTGTGTCGATCGAACAGGGAAAGCGCAGGCCGGGCGACGTTTCGGAGACGGATGATGCAGGGGATTGAACCGATGGTTCCCTTCAACATCCTCGTGCTCGTCTGCCTGGCCTATGTGCTGGTCCTGTTCGTCGTCGCCTTCGTCGTGGAACACGCGGCCGTGCGCCGGCGGGCGCGTTGGCTGCACTCGCCCCTGGTCTACACCCTGTCCCTGTCGATCTATTGCACCGCCTGGACCTTCTTTGGCGCGGTTGGCTACGCGGCGCGCTCGGGGCTGGAATTCCTGACGATCTATCTCGGCCCGACGCTGGTCTTTGTGGGCTGGTGGTGGGTCTTGCGCAAGCTCGTGCGGATCGGCAAGGCGCAGCGCGTGACTTCCGTCGCCGACCTGATCTCGTCGCGCTATGGCAAGTCGAACCTGCTGGGCGTTCTGGTCACCGTAATCGCCGTTACGGCGGCGACCCCCTACATCGCTTTGCAACTCCAGTCCGTCACCTTGTCGTTCGGAGTCTTCGCCAGTCCCGTGGACACATTTGGTGCGCCCCCCGGCAAGGAGGCGACGGCGCTTTGGGTCGCGGTGGGTCTGGCGCTGTTCACCGTGCTCTTCGGAACGCGCAACCTCGATGCCAACGAACGCCACCACGGTGTCGTGACCGCCATTGCCGTTGAAGCCGTGGTCAAGCTTGCGGCGCTGCTTGGCGTCGGGATCTTCGTCGTCTGGGGGCTGGCCGACGGGCCGGGCGAAATCTTCACCCGGATCGAGGCGAGCCCCGTCGCGCACTGGACGCTGGATCCGGGACGCTGGATCGGGCTGATCTTCCTGTCGGGCGCCGCCGTGCTGTGTCTGCCGCGGATGTTCCAGGTGACCGTGGTCGAGAATGTCGAGGAAAGCCATCTGGCGACCGCCAGTTGGGCCTTTCCGCTGTATCTCGCGCTGATGAGCCTGTTCGTGGTGCCGATTGCCGTGACCGGCCTCATGTTGTTGCCGGAAGGGGCGAACCCCGACCTCTTCGTACTGACCCTGCCCCTGGCGGGCGGGCAGGGGGCGCTTGCTATGCTGGCCTTCCTTGGCGGATTCTCCTCGGCCACCTCGATGGTGATCGTCGCGGCGATTGCGCTGGCGACGATGGTGTCGAACCATATCGTCATGCCCTTCTGGCTGCGGATTCAGCCCTCGCGCGCCGTGACGGGCGACGTGCGCCGCATCGTGCTGCTGTCGCGGCGGGTGTCGATCGCGGGCATCGTGGGGCTCGGCTATGCCTATTACCGGCTGTCGGGCGGATCTTCGGCGCTGGCGGCCATCGGCCTGATCTCTTTCGTGGGCGTCGCGCAGATCCTGCCGGCGATGATCGGCGGCATCTTCTGGCGTGGCGCGACCCGGGCGGGGGCGGCGACGGGGATGATCCTGGGCGCGACGATCTGGGCCTATTCGCTGTATCTGCCCTCATTCGGCCACGACGGGATCATCTCGGCCGCGATGATGGAGCAGGGCCCCTGGGGCATCGGATGGCTTCGCCCGCAGGCGCTGTTCGGGATCGAGGGGATGGACCCGCTGATCCATGCGCTCTTCTGGTCGCTGACCCTGAACGCGATGACCTATTGCCTTGTCTCGATCCTCGGCTTCCCCTCGCCGATCGAACGGGTGCAGGGCGCGGCCTTCGTCAATGTCTTCGAAGGGGGGCTGACAACCGGCGGCTGGGCAGGGGGCAAGGCCGAGGCTGAAGACCTGCTGATCCTGAGCAGCCGCATCCTGGGCGAGGATGAGGCGCTCGCCTTCTTCCAGGCCGAGGCGCGGGCACAGGGCAAGGAAGGCTTCCTGCCCGATCCGACGCCCGAATTCCTTGATGGGCTCGAGTTGCGGCTGGCCGGCTCGGTTGGCGCTGCGGCGGCCCACGCGATGCTGTCACAGGTCATGGGCGGCGAAACCGTCTCGGTCGAAGACCTCGTCGCGGTGGCCAACGAGACCGCGCAGGTGATGGAATATTCCGCCCAGCTCGAGGAACAGTCCGAGGAGCTGTCGCGCGTCGCCCGCCAGCTGCGCGAGGCCAACGAGAAACTGACCCAGCTGTCCGAGCAGAAGGACGCCTTCCTGAGCCAGATCAGCCACGAGCTGCGCACGCCCATGACTTCGATCCGCGCCTTCTCCGAAATCCTCATGGAGGGCGACGTTCCCGCCGAACTCGCCGCGCGTCATGCCGGGATCATCCATAGCGAGGCCATCCGGCTGACGCGGCTGCTCGACGACCTTCTTGACCTCAGTGTGCTCGAGAATGGTTCGGTCCGGCTCGATCTGGCGCTGGTCACGGTGCAGGAATTGCTCGACCGCGCGCTCCTGGCCGCCAGTGAAACCCGGCCCGAGCGGTATTTCACCGTCCGCCGCGACCTGCCTTCGGAATCGATCTATGTCACCACCGACCCCGACCGGCTGACCCAAGTCTTCATCAACCTGATCTCCAACGCCCGGAAGTATTGCGATGCGGACCAGCCGGAAGTGCGCATCGCCGTCCGCCAACGCGCGGGCCGGATGATCGTCGACATCATCGACAACGGCACTGGAATTCCCGAGGAAAGCCAGGCGTTGATCTTCGAGAAGTTTTCGCGCCTCACGGATCAGAACCGGGCCGGCGGGGCGGGCCTTGGCTTGGCCATCTGCCGTGAGGTGATGGCCAATCTGGGCGGCACGATCACCTACCTGCCAGGCCAGGGTGGCGCCGCCTTTCGGGTGACCTTCCCGCTTCGTCTGCAGAAAGCCGCCTGACCCCGGGATTCGGCTCAACCTTCGGTTTACCGGCCCGGGTTTAGCCTGGGGCTGATCGACAGAAGGACGACAGCGTGGCAGACGATGTGATCCGGCGGAAAGTGGCAGCGGCGCGGGCGATGGCGCTGGAAGGTGGCCCGGGGGCCGATCGCGGCTGGCGGCTGGCTTTGGCTCGGGCGGCGAATGACGACATTGGCCTCGCGCTGGAAGTTACGCGGCTGGCGATCGAACGCCGGTCGCTGGCCGATGTTCTGGAACTCGTGCCTGAACGCGCCTTGATCGCGGTGCTGGAAGGCCCGGCCGAGGGGCTGGGGTTGATCACCCTTTCGCCGCCCGTCCTTGCCGCGATGATCGAGCAGCAGACGATCGGTCGCGTCTCCGCAACTCCGCCAGCGCCACGCCGGCCAACGCGGACGGATGCTGCAATGGTGGCCGGGCTGATCGACCGTGCGCTCGCCGATCTGGAAGCGGGACTTGAAGCGGATATGGACCGGGTTTGGGCAGCGGGATTCCGCTATGCCTCGTTCCTTGACGACCCGCGCCCCCTCGGGCTCTTGCTGGAGGAAGAGGCCTATCGCGTGTTGCGGGCTGATGTCTCGCTTGCCGGGGGTGTGCGGGAAGGGGCGGTCTTGCTGGCCCTTCCGGCCGACGGGCGCGCAAGCCCGCCGGTCGAGCCGCCGGATCCGGCATTGGCCTCGCCGCTGTCGGCCGCGCATTTCGCCCAGGCGCTGTCCGATCAGCTCATGCAGACCGAGGCCGAACTGGGCGCGATCCTGCATCGCGTGACGCTGTCGCTTGGCGCAGTGATGGCGCTTCAGCCGGGCGAGATTGTTCCGCTCCCCATGGCCGCGATCGGCCATGTCGTCGTCGAGGGCATTGACGGCAGGCCGCTGGCGACCGGCAAGCTCGGCCAGAACCGCGGGATGCGGGCGGTGCGCCTTGTTCCCGAGACCCAGAAGGCGAGCTTAGCGACCCCCGTCATCGACCTGCCTTCGGACCGTCGGATGGTCGCTGGCGGGTGATGCGGGCGCCGCGGGTGAT
>JAYRKT010000066.1:0-14932 GCA_041905595.1 Rhodobacter sp. | reverse complement strand
GATCGACCCCGCTAAACTTTATCCCGGATGCAAAGCGGTCGGCACCGACCGCTGCCAATGACACACATGCCTCTTGACAGAAAGCCCCACATATAAATCGTTCTCCAGCGTCAGCTCTCCGATCTTCGCATGCAGGGTCTTCACATCGATGGGCGGCTCCGGCTCGGCCTTCTCGGCTTCCCCGAACACCCCGGTTGCCCCCTCAAGCAGCTGGTCTCGCCACTGCTTGATCTGGTTCGGATGGACGTCGAACTCCTGCGCCAGCTCGATCATGGTCTTCTCGCCCTTGATCGCGGCTACCGCCACCTTCGCCTTGAATGCCGGGCTGTGATTCCGGCGCGGTCGTCTTGCCATGATCTTCTCCTCGCTCGCAGCATCATGCTGCTGTTGCGCGGAAAATTCACTTATCCCAGATGTTCAAATTTCCCGAACCACCTCTCCGAGCCGATCACCCAAGTAAGCGAAGAAGGAGATGCCGAGCTTTTGGCAGGTCTTCATGAGCCCGAGCATGACATCGCGGGCTTGGCGGCCATCGGCGCTCATGGTGCCGCCCGAGATCCGGCGCTTGGTGACGCAGGCCCGCAGGTCGTTTTCGGAGGCATTGGTGTGGAGCGGGATCTCGGGCCTCTCCAGCACCTTCAGCAGTTCGCCCTTTCGCCTGTGCAGGCGCGCCAGCAACTGACCCAGCTCCTTGTAACGGGTGCGTTGCCCGAAGATGTCGTCGAAGCGTTGGGCGAGGAAGGACGCCTCTTTCGTGGACGGCTTTTGCTTCCAGAGCTTCAGATCGCGGTAGAGGCCCCAGATCTGGTCTCGGATCTTTTCCAGCTTGCGGGTCTGCTCGGGTGTTTTCGGCATCAGCTTTTGCAACAGCCGCTCGGCATGCACCCAGCACAGGGCATGATTGGGGATGCGGAACTGTCCGGCATCGTCGGACACGACCACCGTGTTGCCCATCAATCCATGGTGGCGCACCGCGCCCCAAAGGGCCGCCTCGCTGACCTCGCGCACCAGGGTGCGGTCGAAGACGTCCAGGCGCAGCCTCACAAGGTGATCATACCACGCCATCTGCGAGGCAAATAAGGTCTCGGGATGGGCGGCAAGCCGAGTGATGACGTCCGGCGCCACCTTGCGCTGGCGCATGTAATCGAGCGCCGCGTCGTTGATCACATAGTCCTCGCACCCGGCCCGCAGCAGAGACAGGAAGTTCAGCCGTGACTTCGAACGGCCCGTGCGAAAGACGCTGAAGCGCGTGCCGCCGATCTGCGTCGTAACTCCATCGCGGCGATCATGTCGGGCACCGGTGTCATCCACGCTGATATAGTGCGCGGTGGCGAGGCCTGCCCGCAGGATCGCCTGATCCTCCGCCACAAACCCATCCAGATCGGAGGTGAGGATGCGCACCACCTGTCGCTTGGAGATGTCCATGCCGATCCCGTTCAGGATTGCGGTCAGCCGCTCGGTCGTGACCTGCCTCTGGGCATGAAGCACGAGACAGAACCGCCGCAGGTTGGCGCCAAAGCCGCCAAGCAGTCCCTCCAGCAAAGGGGCAATGATCGTCTTGCCTTCCGGGGTCAGCCAGCGTTCGCGCCGGTAGCGGACAAGCTCGGCCGAGATTGTCAGTTCGCGGACCAGGCAAGTTTCATAGCCCTTGAAGCGTGATCCTGCTGGAGCCTCAGCTGTCAGCACCTCCTCCCGGCTGACACGGTCCGTATCTCGTTTGGGGCCCCTTGGCCGACGTGTCCCGCTTGGCTTGCCAGGCTCGCGGTTTGTCGCCTTTTCCATGCCGGACGATTTGAACGGCGGTCGCGGCGGCAGGTTCTTCAAGCGCGCGATCTCGTCGCGCAAGTCCTGGTTCTCGGCCTGCAGGGTAGCACGAGCCATTTCGATCTTTCCGAGCTCGTCCCGCAGCTCGGCCACCTGCGCCTCAAGGGCTCCAAGCCGCTGCGACAGATCGACAACGAGCCGGCGCAAGGCGTCGGGCGGCAGCGTCTCAGATCCATCGTCCGAAAGCGGGCTCATGCCGTGTTGAATCAGACATCCGCCACACGCGCAACGATCATGCCCGGAAATCTGCCCCACTTACGGTGCGGGGGGTTACTAGGGCAGATTGCGGGTAACAGGTGTTGCGTTCGCGATGGGGGCCTGAATCAGAACCGTATGAACATGCAGGTTCGAGGGGCCAACTCAAAGAACTGCGGAAACAAACGCAGTTCGGGTCTGAACTTGCCCTTGCGGATCATATTCACGATCTCGATGCCAACCGTGGTTGATGCTGAGCCGCGTCCAAATAGGTTGGCCTTGAACACCTTTGCAGGGGTGCGGAACTTTGGACTGAAAGTTGGCACGATCTCCCGTGGTCGGTTCGAGCACCGCATCCGGGAATTGGCTGCAGGCAATCCAATGTTGGAGGATGCGACAGAACCAATGCTCCGGGCGCGGGGGTCACTCCGGCAAGAATTGGCAGGGCTGGAACGCCGTGTTCGACAACTCGCCCATGAAGACCCTGTCTGTCATCGCCTGATGTCGATGCCTGGGATAGGCGCAGTTGTGGCGCTGACTTACCGGTCAGCTGTCGATGATCCCACCCGCTTCACATCTTCGAAGAAGGGCGGGCCTTGGGTGGGTTTGACACCCTCATGCAACCAGTCGGGTGAGCGCAATGTCTCGGGCGGGATCACCAAGGCCGGAGATGTGAACCTGCGGCGCGCATTATACCAGGCGGCGACCGTCATGATGCTCCGGGGGAGATCGACATGACTGAGAAGCTGGGCGGTGCAGGTTGCCCGTCGCCGCGGGGCCAAGCGAGCGACGGTTGCCCTTGCACGACGTATCAGCGTGATCCTGCATCGAATGGGGGTTGATGGCACCAGCTTCCGGTCTGAAATCCAAGTGCCTCATATGGTCTGACCGCGAGAGTTACTTACCGTTGCCTGCCTGATCGCAGGCCTTCGAGGTCCTCTAGGGACGCGGTTCCGATCATGTCGTGGTCAGGACTGTTGCCGAACCATATCGAGCACGCCAATGAGATGGGTACATTGGACCTGCATTGAACCAGCATCATGATCGCGGCCGCTGCGCCGACCACGGACCGAAGCATGAACCCGGGGTGATCTCAGACAAAGGCTTGCACAGGATGGCGACGAGACATGCCAAGCTTCTGCACTCCGCCTTACGACGGAGCGCTGTTTTGCGTCAGAAAGTCATTGACCGGGACGGCCCCGTTACCGAATTCTGGAGCCTAGCGCGTCCAAATCCGAATTGCGCCACACGAAAATCACGCGCCCGACTTCAGCCGCATCCGGGCGCGCTGTTCGCGGCGCTGCAGGTCGCGCCCGCGACGAATGGCCTCCTCGACATAATTCATGTGGTCCACAGCCGCTGCTTCGGCTCGAACGGCGTCTGAGGCAAGAACAGCCTCGATGATCTCGACATGCTGGTCCAGAAGCTTTCGCCCGCTGCCGTCGATGCTGCGCAGAAGATCGTGATTGTAGAAAATCCCGCGCCGCGTCAGATCGTAGACCGAAGCCATCATGTGGATCAGCGTCGTGTTGTGGCTGGCATCGACCACGGCGCTGTGAAGCCGAAAATCCCCCTCGCTCTCCGCCTCGGGATCCTGGGCTATCCAGGCGGCCTCGAGTTCGTCCTGGATGCTCGCCAGGCGCTCCTTGTCGGCGGCGGTGGCGCGCTGTGCGGCAAGGCGGGTCGCGAAAGCCTCCTGCTCGCGCCGGTATTCAAGATAATCGTAAAAGGCCTCGCCGTGCCGGGCATAAAGGGCAAGCATGGCGGGCGACATGGCCCTGCCGGTCAGTTCGGCGATATAGGTACCATCGCCGTGCCGAACATGGACAAGACCACGATCCTCAAGCACCTGAAGTGACTCGCGCAGTTTTGGACGAGAGACCCCGAAGGCTTCGGCCATTTCACGCTCGGACGGCAGGCGGGCACCATCCTTCAAGACGCCATCGACAATCATCGTTTCGATCTTGTCGACGACCACATCGACCACCGATTCGTGGTTGATCGGATCGAACATTTCCGCTGCAATCATGGGCGGCGAACTCCTTAGGGGCGTCGAAAGGCAGACATCAAGATTATTTACCTCTCCAAGGCCGGATTTCAAGGACAGAATTTTGTCCAATTGTGCCTTTTTCTGCGTAAAAATTAGGATTTTTCTGATATCCATGGTTCGTCCGAGAGCCTCCGCAAGGTCAGGTGCGCTGCGCCGACACGCGGCTTCCGACATAATTCCCTTACAATAGGTAAACAAAGTTGTTGACTTCGTTAAGTGGTAAACTTTATATACCAGGTATGACGCCAGCGGGACGCAGGGCGGCCTGCACGAACTCTGGGAGGGGTTCCTTCATGACGCATCAGGACAAGGTCCGTTCGGACCACACGGCCGCGCAGCCGGTCGGCTGCCGGCCGTCAACCACCCCGTCCCCTATGCCCTGCCCGTAAGTAAACGCCTGCCGCAGGCAGGCGCCCGGAACGCGCGTCGCCGCACGCTGATGCCGGCTGGCACGACGCGACCCCGAGCCCCTTGGATGACTTCAGAAAAAGGATCGGCCACATGACCAAAGCCGTAATTGTTTCCGCCGCCCGCACCCCGGTCGGCAGCTTCATGGGGTCGTTTGCGAACGTACCCGCACATGATCTGGGCGCAGCCGTCCTGAAAGAGGTTGTGGCCCGCGCCGGGATCGACCCTGCCGAGGTCAGCGAGACCATCCTGGGTCAGGTGCTGACCGCCGGCCAGGGCCAGAACCCCGCGCGCCAGGCGCATATCAAGGCGGGCCTGCCGCAGGAATCGGCGGCTTGGCTGATCAACCAGGTCTGCGGCTCGGGCCTGCGCGCGGTGGCCCTGGCGGCCCAGCAGGTGATCCTTGGCGATGCCCGGGTGGTGCTCGCGGGCGGTCAGGAAAGCATGTCGATGTCGATGCACGCGGCCTATCTGCGCGCCGGCCAGAAGATGGGCGACATGCAGTTGGTGGACACGATGATCCGCGACGGGCTGTGGGACGCCTTCAACAATTACCACATGGGCACCACGGCGGAAAACGTCGCGCAGAAATGGTCGATCAGCCGCGACCAGCAGGACGAATTCGCGCTGGGATCGCAAAACAAGGCCGAGGCCGCGCAAAAGGCGGGCCGGTTCGACGACGAGATCGTCGGCTATACCGTCAAGTCCCGCAAGGGCGACACGGTGGTGGACAAGGACGAATACATCCGTCACGGCGCGACCATCGACGCCATGCAGAAACTGCGTCCCGCCTTTTCCAAGGACGGCTCGGTCACGGCGGGCAACGCATCGGGCCTGAACGACGGCGCGGCGGCGGTCATGGTCATGACCGAGGACGAGGCCAGCCGCCGCGGGCTGACGCCGCTGGCGCGCATCGCTTCCTATGCGACGGCCGGGCTTGATCCGGCGATCATGGGCACCGGCCCGATCCCTGCCAGCCGCAAGGCGCTGGAAAAGGCCGGCTGGTCGGTCCAGGACCTGGACTTGGTGGAAGCCAACGAGGCCTTCGCCGCACAGGCCTGCGCGGTCAACAAGGACATGGGCTGGAACCCCGAGATCGTGAACGTGAACGGCGGCGCCATCGCCATCGGCCACCCCATTGGCGCGTCGGGCGCGCGCGTCCTCAACACCCTGCTGTTCGAGATGAAGCGCCGCGACGCGAAGAAGGGCCTTGCCACGCTGTGCATCGGCGGCGGGATGGGCGTCGCCATGTGCATCGAACAGTAATGGTTCTTGGGGCGCAATGATGTTGCGCGCTAATTCCTTGCCTTGCAGCAATATTGCTGGAACGACAATTTAAGGGGGAAGATCTATGTCCAAGGTTGCTCTTGTCACCGGAGGTTCGCGCGGTATCGGCGCGGCGATTTCCAAAGCACTTCAGGAAGCAGGCTATACCGTCGCCGCCACTTATGCGGGCAACGACGCCGCCGCGAAGGCCTTTACCGCCGAAACGGGCATCAAGACCTACAAGTGGTCGGTGGCCGACTATGACGCCTGCGCGGCGGGCATCAAGCAGATCGAGGATGAGCTTGGCCCGATCGCCGTTCTGGTCAACAACGCGGGCATCACGCGCGACGCGATGTTCCACAAGATGACCCCCCAACAGTGGAAAGAGGTCATCGACACCAACCTGACGGGCGTCTTCAACATGACCCACCCGGTCTGGGCGGGGATGCGCGACCGCAAATTCGGGCGGATCATCAACATCAGCTCGATCAACGGGCAAAAGGGCCAGGCGGGCCAGGCGAACTATTCCGCGGCCAAGGCGGGCGACCTGGGCTTCACCAAGGCTCTGGCCCAGGAAGGCGCGCGGGCGGGCATTACCGTCAACGCCATCTGCCCCGGCTATATCGCCACGGAAATGGTCAAGGCCATCGACGAAAAGGTTCTGAACGAGCGCATCATCCCGCAGATCCCAGTCGGCCGCCTGGGCGAGCCCGAGGAGATCGCCCGGACCGTGGTGTTCCTGGCCTCTGACGAGGCGGGCTTCATCACCGGGTCCACCATCAGCGCCAACGGCGGCCAGTTCTTCGTTTAAGGAGAAAGCCCATGACCAACCTAGGTTCCGACATCGACCCGATTGAATCTCGTGAGTGGCAGGACGCCATTGCCGATGTAATCGAACGCGACGGCCCAAATCGCGCGCATTTCCTGCTGGACATGGCCGTGGCCCAGGCCCGCGCCGCAGGGGCAACGCTGCCCTTTTCGGCCACTACCCCCTATCAGAACACCATTCCGGCCGATGACCAGATCGACTTTCCGGGCGACTTGGACATGGAATGGCGCATCCGCACCATCAACCGCTGGAACGCCATGGCGACCGTCGTGCGCCGCAACAAGGAATCCAGCGAGTACGGCGGGCATATCGCGTCATTTGCGTCCTCGGCCGTCATGTACGACATCGGCCTGAATCATTTCTGGCGGGCGCGCTCGGCGATCCACGGGGGCGATCTGGTCTTCTTCCAGGGCCATGTGGTGCCCGGCATCTATGCGCGCTCCTTCATGGAGGGCCGCATCACCGAGGAGCAGATGCTGAACTTCCGGTCCGAGGTCGGGGGCGGGGGGCTGTCGTCCTATCCCCATCCTTGGCTGATGCCGGATTACTGGCAATTCCCGACCGTCAGCATGGGACTTGGCCCGCTGATGGCGATCTATCAGGCGCGGTTCATGAAATATATGCACAACCGCGGGCTGATCGACATGGCCGACCGCAAGGTCTGGTGCTTCCTCGGCGACGGCGAGATGGACGAGCCGGAAAGCCGCGGCGCCATCGACCTGGCCGCGCGCGAGGGCCTCGACAACCTGATCTTCGTCATCAACTGCAACCTGCAACGCCTGGACGGTCCGGTGCGCGGCAACGGCAAGATCGTGCAGGAGCTGGAAGGCAACTTCCGCGGCGCGGGCTGGAATGTCGTCAAGCTCTTGTGGGGCAAGGGCTGGGACGACCTGCTGGAAACCGACACCAGCGGCCGGCTGCGCCAGTTGATGGACGAAACGGTGGACGGCGATTACCAGACCTTCAAGTCGAAGGACGGCGGCTATATCCGCAAGCATTTCTTCGGCAAGTATCCCGAAACCGCGGCCCTGGTCGAGGACTGGACCGACGAGCAGATCTGGTCGCTGAGCCGGGGCGGCCACGATCCCGAAAAGGTCTACACCGCCTTTCGCCGGGCCACCGAAACCCGCGACCAGCCGACCTGCCTGCTGATCAAGACGGTCAAGGGCTATGGCATGGGGACCGCCGGCGAGGGGCAGAATACCACCCACCAGCAGAAGAAGCTGGCCGAGGAGCAACTGCGCGCGTTTCGCGACCGCTTCAGGATCCCCGTGTCAGACGAGGATCTGCCCAAGGCGCCTTTCGTGACGCTGAACAACGCCCAGAAGGCCTATCTGGCCGATCGCCGCAAGGCGTTGGGTGGCGCGTTCCCGCAGCGCGTCAGCGCCTCGCCCAAGCTGCCCATCCCGCCGCTCGAGGCGTTCAAGGCGCAGTTGCAAGGCACGGGCGATCGCGAGATCTCGACCACGATGGCCTTTGTGCGCATCCTGACCACGCTGCTGCGCGACAAGGACCTGGGCCGGCATGTCGTGCCGATCGTGCCGGACGAAAGCCGCACCTTCGGCATGGAGGGGTTGTTCCGGTCCGTGGGGATCTACAACCCGTTGGGCCAGCACTACACCCCCGAGGACCGCGAGCAGATGTCCTATTACCGCGAGGCGGCGGACGGGCAGGTTCTGCAAGAGGGCATCAACGAGGCCGGCGCCATGGCCGACTGGATCGCGGCGGCGACGTCGTATTCCAACCATGGCGTGCCGATGATCCCGTTCTTCATCTACTACTCGATGTTCGGGTTCCAGCGGGTGGGCGATCTGGCCTGGGCGGCAGGCGACAGCCGGGCGCGCGGCTTCATGCTGGGCGGCACCGCCGGGCGCACGACGCTGAACGGCGAAGGCCTGCAGCACGAGGACGGCCACAGCCACATCATCGCGGGCACTATCCCCAACTGCATCACCTATGACCCCACCTTCCAGCACGAGGTGGCGGTGATCGTGCAGCACGGCATGAAGCGGATGTATCAGGATCAGGAGGACGTCTTCTTCTACCTGACCCTGATGAACGAGAACTATGCCCATCCCGACATGCCCGCCGGCTGCGAGGAGGGGATCGTGCGCGGCCTTTACCGGTTCCGCGAAACGCCGAAGCCGGGCGAGCGGCATGTCAACCTGCTGGGGTCGGGCACCATCCTGATCCAGGCGATCAGGGCGGCAGACCTGCTTGCGGCCGATTTCGGCGTCACCGCCGATATCTGGTCGGCGACCAGCCTGAACGAGCTGGCCCGCGACGGCCAGGACGCGGCCCGCTGGAACCGCCTGAACCCGCTGGAAACCCCGCGCGTGCCCCATGTCACGCGGGAACTGTCCAGGGCAACCGGGCCGGTGATCGCCGCCACCGACTACATGAAGAACTATGCCGAGCAGATCCGCGCCTTCGTGCCCGGCCGTTATACGGTGCTGGGCACGGACGGGTTCGGCCGGTCCGACAGCCGGGTGAACCTGCGGCGCTTCTTCGAGGTGGACGCGAACCACATCGCCGCCGCGGCCATGGTGGACCTGTTCCGCGAGGGGGCGATCGACGAGGCCACGCTGCGGGAAGCCCTGGCCAAATACGACATCGACGGCGCCAAGCCGAACCCGCGGCTGGTCTGACCGGGAGGAGGAGACATATCATGGCTACGCAAGTGAACGTTCCCGACATCGGCGATTTCAAGGATGTCCCGGTCATCACGGTTCTGGTCAAGGTGGGCGACACCGTTGCCGCCGAAGACCCGCTGATCGAGCTGGAATCCGACAAGGCGACCATGGAGGTACCAAGCCCCGTGGCGGGCCGCATCGCCGCCATCGCGGTCAAGGAGGGCGACCGGGTGTCCGAGGGGTCGGCGATCCTGACGGTGGAGGCCGGAGAGGCGGAGGCATCCGCCCCGGCACCGGCCCAGGCATCCGCCCCGGCACCGGCGGCTGCCCCCGCAGCGGCCGCGCCGGCCGCCCCCTCCCCGGCGCCTGTCACGGATACCGGCTTCGGTAAGGCCCATGCCTCGCCCTCGGTCAGGGCCTTCGCCCGTCAGCTGGGGATCGACCTGGGCCGGATCAACGGTTCGGGCCGCAAGGGACGCATCCTGCGCGACGACGTGACCGCCGCGCTCAAGGCCAGCACCGCCCCCGTCGCCGCAGCACCGGGCGGCGCGCCGCAGGGCGGCATGGGCATTCCGCCCATCCCGGTGGTGGACTTCTCGAAGTTCGGTCCCGTCGAGGACGTGGAGATGGCGCGCATCAAGAAGCTGTCCGGCCCCGCGCTGCACCGGTCCTGGCTGAACGTCCCCCACGTCACCCACCAGGAGGAGGCCGACATCACCGAGATCGACAAGTTCCGCAAGGAACTGGACGACGAGGCCAAGAAGGACGGCTTCCGCGTCACGCTGCTGGCGCTTGTCATCAAGGCCAGCGTCTCGGCGCTGCGCAAGCACTGGGAGTTCAACTCCTCGATCCATCCCGACGGCGACAAGCTGATCCGCAAGTTCTATTACAACATCGGCTTTGCCGCCGACACGCCGAACGGGCTGGTGGTGCCGGTCATCAAGGGCGCCGACAGCAAGGGCATCCTCGAGATTTCCAGGGAACTGGGCGATCTGAGCGCCAAGGCGCGGGCGGGCGAGCTGAAGTCCCAGGACATGCAGGGCGCGACCTTCACCATCTCGTCGCTGGGGGGCATCGGCGGCACCGCCTTCACCCCCATCGTGAACGCGCCCGAGGTGGCGATCCTGGGCCTGACGCGGTCCCGGATGGCGCCGGTCTGGGACGGCCAGCAGTTCGTGGCCCGCAACATGCTGCCCATGTCGCTCAGCTATGACCACCGCGCCATCGACGGGGCGCTGGCCGCCCGCTTTGCCGCGACGATGAAACACCTGCTCGGCGACGTGCGCCGCATCATTCTGTAAGGGAGGGCCGAAGGATGGACGTCAAGGTTCCCGACATCGGCGATTTCAAGGACGTGCCGGTCATCGGCATCCTGGTGGCCGTGGGCGACGAGGTTGCGCAGGAACAGCCGCTGATCGAGCTGGAATCCGACAAGGCCACGATGGAGGTTCCCAGCCCCGCCGCGGGCCGGATCACAGCGATCTCGGTCAAGGAAGGCGACCGGGTTTCCGAAGGATCGGTGATCCTGACGCTCGAGGCCGCCGGTGCGGGCGCCGCGCCCGCGCAGGGTGCAGCCGCGGAAAGCGCGGGCGAGCCGCGCGACAGCGGCTATGGCGGGCGCAGCAGCCCCGCTGCGACCCAGCCCGCCCCTGCGGCGCTGCCCGCGGCGGCGCGCGGCGACATCCATGCCGAGGTGGTGGTGCTCGGCTCGGGTCCGGGCGGCTACACGGCCGCCTTCCGCGCCGCCGACCTGGGCAAGAAGGTCGTGCTGATCGAACGCTATCCGACGCTGGGCGGGGTCTGCCTGAACGTCGGCTGCATCCCGTCCAAGGCCCTTCTGCACGCCGCCAAGGTCATCTCGGAGGCCGAGGAGATGGGCCATCACGGCCTGCGCTTCGCCCCCCCCGAGGTGGACATCGACGCCCTGCGCGCCTGGAAGGATTCGGTCGTCAAGCAGCTGACGGGCGGTCTGGGCGGCCTGGCCAAGGGCCGCAAGGTCCAGGTCGTGACCGGCTTCGGCACCTTTGCCGGACCCAACACGATCGCGGTCGAGCACGAGGGCAAGACCACCACCGTCAGCTTCGACCAGTGCATCATCGCCGCCGGGTCCGAACCCGTGACCCTACCCTTCGTGCCCCACGACGATCCCCGCGTGATCGATTCCACCGGCGCGCTGGAGCTGGAGGACGTGCCCGAGCGCCTGCTGGTGCTGGGCGGCGGCATCATCGGGCTGGAAATGGCCTGCGTCTATGACGCGCTGGGGTCCAGCGTGACGGTGGTGGAGCTGATGGACCAGATCATCCCCGGCGCCGACAAGGACATCGTCAAGCCACTGCACAAGCGGATCGAGGCCCGCTACGAGAAGATCCTGCTCAAGACCAAGCTCACGGCGGTCTCGGCCGCCGAGGACGGGCTGACCGTCACGTTCGAGGACGAACAGGGCGGCACCACGACCGATCGCTTCGACAAGATCCTGGTTTCGGTCGGGCGCCGGCCCAACGGCAAGATGCTGAACGCCGGCGCCGCAGGCGTGGCCGTGGACGACCGAGGATTCATCGCCGTGGACAGCCAGCAGCGCACCAACGTCGCCCACATCTTTGCCATCGGCGATGTGGTGGGCCAGCCGATGCTGGCGCACAAGGCGGTCCACGAGGGCAAGGTCGCGGCCGAGGTCGCGGCGGGCCACAACCGCCACTTCGACGCCCGCGTGATCCCCTCGGTCGCCTATACCGACCCCGAGGTGGCCTGGGTCGGCATGACGGAAACGACGGCCAAGGCGCAGGGCATCAAGGTCGGCAAGGGCGTGTTCCCCTGGGCGGCGTCGGGGCGGTCGCTGGCCTTGGGCCGGTCCGAGGGGATCACCAAGCTGATCTTCGACGAAACCGACGACCGGGTGATCGGCGCGGCCATCGTCGGCCCGAACGCCGGCGACCTGATCGCCGAGGTGGCCCTGGCCATCGAGATGGGGGCGGACGCGGTCGATCTGGGCCATACCATCCATCCGCATCCGACACTGAGCGAGACGATCAACTTCGCGGCCGAGATGTTCGAGGGCACGATCACCGACCTGATCCCGCCCAGAAAGCGACACTGACCAAGATTGCTTTCCAGACAGGGCGCAACCGACTTACCAACACCTTCCCACCTTGCATGCAGAGGACACCTCAATGAGCGACAAGACTACAGCCTATGATTTCGAGAAGGCGTTCAGGGCAATAGACCCGAAGACGCTGCTGTCGTTCTTCCGGGTCGATAGCTTCAGTGACTGGATCCAAAGTCAGGGTTTTGACCAACTGGAACCCGGCACGATCATGAAAATGCAGCAAGAGCGACTGCAAGCTTTTACGAAAGCCAATGAGGCAGCCGTCAATTTTTACCGTACTCAGCTAGAACGGCAGGCCCAGCTTTTCGATGATGTTATCCGGGCAGCCTGGTCAAGATCCGGGCAAGGGGACGTTTCCGAAGGCACAAAGGCTTCTGGAAGCAGCCTTGAACGTCAGAAGGCCGCTGTGGAAACGGCAATCAAGCTGATGCAGCGGTATTCCGAGGAAACCGCCTTGGCCGCCCAGCAGGCCTTCGAGAAGGTGTCGGCCGAATACCAGACATCATTGAACAGCAGTCCGAAAACCTAGCACGGCCGGAATGATGACAGGGTCTTCTAAAGGATCGAAGCCATGAGGATTGGCGCGTTGAAGGAAAGTTTTGAGGGCGAGGCGCGCGTCGCGATCACGCCCTCCTCGGCCGGGCATCTGGCAAAGCTGGGACATGAGGCCTTTGTCGAAAGCGGTGCGGGCATCCGTGCGGGTTTTTCCGACGACAGCTATCGCGCTGCTGGGGTGACGGTTCTGCCGACTGCGGCCGAGGTGATCGCCGAGGTCGATGTCGTCGCCAAGGTCCGCCCGCCATCCGAAGCCGAAATCCGGCAGATGCGCGAAGGCCAGACCGTCATCAGCTTTTTCTATCCGGCGCAGAATGCGGACCTGCTGGCCCTTGCCAAGGAGCAGGGCGTCACCGCCATCGCCATGGACATGGTGCCGCGCATCAGCCGCGCGCAAAAGATGGACGCGCTGTCGTCCATGGCGAACATCGCCGGCTATCGCGCGGTGATCGAGGCTGCCAACAACTTCGGGCGCTTTTTCACCGGGCAGGTCACGGCGGCGGGCAAGGTGCCGCCGGCCAAGGTGCTGGTCGTGGGGGCAGGGGTCGCCGGTCTTGCCGCGATCGGCACGGCCGTCAGCCTGGGCGCGCAGGTCTATGCCTTTGACGTGCGCCCCGAGGTCGCCGAGCAGATCGAGTCGATGGGCGCCGAATTCGTGTTCCTCGACTTCCAGGAGGCGCAGGACGGCGCGGCGACCGGCGGCTATGCGGCCCCGTCCAGCCCCGAGTTCCGCGAAAAGCAGCTGGAAAAATTCCGCGAACTTGCCCCGCAGATGGACGTGGTGATCACGACCGCGCTGATCCCCGGCCGCGACGCGCCGAAGCTGTGGACCCGCGACATGGTCGACGCGATGAAGCCCGGCAGCGTGATCGTGGACCTGGCGGCCGAACGCGGCGGCAACTGCGAGCTGACCATCCCCGACGAACGCCATGTGACCGAAAACGACGTGACGATCATCGGCTATACCGATTTCCCGTCGCGCATGGGCGCCCAGGCGTCCGAGCTGTACGGCAACAACGTCCGCCATTTCCTGGCCGACCTGACGCCCGGCAAGGACGGCGTGATCGTTCACAACATGGAGGACGACGTCATCCGCGGCGCCACCGTGGCGCACGCCCACGACGTCACCTGGCCACCGCCCCCGCCGAAGGTCGCGGCCATCGCCGCGCAGAAGCCCAAGGAGAAAAAGCGCGAGCTGACCCCCGCGGAACGTCGCGCGGCGGAAATCCAGGCCTTCAAGGACGAGACCCGCAGCCAGGTTGGCCTGCTGGCGGGTGGCGGGCTGCTGATCCTGCTGATCGGGCTTGTGGCGCCGGTCAGCTTCATGGCGCATTTCATCGTCTTCGTGCTGGCCTGCTTTGTCGGCTTCCGCGTGATCTGGAACGTCGCCCATTCGCTGCACACGCCGCTGATGGCCATCACCAACGCAATCAGTTCGATCATCATCCTGGGCGCGCTGATGCAGATCGGCTCGGGCTCGTGGTGGGTCGTGCTGCTGGGCGCGCTGGCCGTGCTGATGGCCGGCGTCAACATCTTCGGTGGCTTCATGGTCACCCGGCGCATGCTCGCCATGTTCCAGAAGTCGTAAGGGATCGCAGGAATGGAATACGGATTTACCACCGCGGCCTATGTGGTCGCAGCCGTGCTGTTCATCCTGTCGCTGGGCGGCCTGTCGGGACAGGAAAGCGCCAAGCGCGCGATCTGGTACGGCATCGTCGGCATGGCGCTTGCCGTGCTGGCCACGCTGTTCGGGCCGGGCGCGGGCAACTGGCTGTTGTCGCTGGTCATGATCGCCATCGGCGGGGCCGTCGGCTGGGTCGTCGCCAAGCGCGTCCAGATGACCGAGATGCCGCAGCTTGTCGCCGCCATGCACTCGCTGGTGGGCCTTGCGGCGGTCTTCGTGGGCTTCAACGCCCAGATCGAACTGGCCCGCGTGCTGCGCGCCAAGGCCGAAGGCGGCGTGCAGGTCTTCCACGGCTTCGCCGCCGTGCTGGCCCACAAGACCCCGGCCGAGATCGCGATGCTGAAGATCGAGGTGTTCCTGGGCATCTTCATCGGCGCCGTGACGT
>JAYRKT010000065.1:0-15077 GCA_041905595.1 Rhodobacter sp. | reverse complement strand
GGGCATCTGCCGTAGAACTGTCATCTTTATCGGCCATTTTTCTTGCCACGGGGGTCAATGGACCCCACACTTCAGGTGACAGCCCTCGAAACAGAAGGAGTCGTCCTTGGGCCTCAGCGCTCTGACCCCCCCGACCGCATCGGAAGATATCGTCGAAACTCTTCTGGAATTCCCCGACAATCGCTTGTTGATCGAGTTGTGCGGCGAGTTTGACCGCAACCTCGCCCAGATCGAGCACCAGAGCGGGGTTCACATTCTCAGACGCGGAAACCGGCTGGCGGTCATCGGGGACAAGGGCGCGAGGGAACAGGCGGAAGCCGTCTTGCGTTCGCTCTATGCCCGACTCGAATCCGGCAAGTCGGTCGTCGCGGGCGATGTGGACGGCGCGCTTCGCATCGGGCGCGCCATGCGCGAGGCGCAAGGGACCGAGCTTGAGCAGATGGAGATGTTCACCGGCGGCAAGTACGAACTCCGCACCCGGCGCAAGTCGGTCGAACCGCGCACCGAGGCGCAGAAGGCCTATGTGGCGAACCTCTTCGACCACGAGCTGGCTTTTGGCATCGGTCCGGCCGGTACCGGCAAGACTTACCTCGCCGTCGCCGTCGGCGTGACGCTGTTCATCGGCGGGCATGTGGACAAGATCATCCTCAGCCGTCCCGCCGTCGAGGCGGGCGAGCGTCTGGGCTTCCTGCCCGGCGACATGAAGGAAAAGGTCGATCCCTACATGCAGCCGCTCTACGACGCGCTGAACGACTTCCTGCCGCAGAAGCAGGTGCAGAAGCTGATGGAGGAAAAGCGGATCGAGATCGCGCCCTTGGCCTTCATGCGGGGTCGCACGCTCTCGAACGCCTTCGTCGTGCTCGACGAGGCGCAGAACGCCACGACCATGCAGATGAAGATGTTCCTCACCCGTCTGGGCGAGGGCAGCCGCATGGTCATCACTGGCGACCGTACCCAGATCGACCTGCCGCGCGGCACGGCCAGCGGCCTGGCCGATGCGGAGCGACTGCTGAAGGGCGTCACGGGGGTGAGCTTCAACTACTTCACCGCCAAGGATGTTGTCCGCCATCCGCTTGTCGCCCGGATCATCGAAGCGTATGAGCGCGACGATGGAGCCTCTGGTTGACACCGTAATCGAGGACCCGCGTTGGGAGGCGATTGACCTTCCGGCGCGGGCCGAAGCCGCCGCCCGCGCCGCGTTCTCCGAACTGGGCCTCGCGCCCGAAGGATTCATGCTTTGCGTGATGGGCTGCGACGACGCCAGGATCGCCGAGCTGAACGGCGAATTCCGCCAAAAGGGCAAACCGACAAACGTGCTGTCCTGGCCCTCCGAAGAGCGCGCGGCGGAAGAACCTGGCCAGCGCCCGGACCTGCCTGAGGCGGGGGATGCTGACGATCCCGAGGAATTGGGCGACATCGCCATCTCCTGGGAAACCTGCGAACGGGAAGCGGTGGAACAGGGAAAAGCGATGGCGGACCATGTGACCCATCTGGTCGTTCATGCGGTGCTGCATCTGCTCGGCTATGACCATATCGACGATGCAGATGCGGAACTGATGGAAGCGACCGAGATCGCCGCACTTGCCAGACTCGGGGTCGCCAACCCATATTGACGGGCTTAATCCTATCGGCGCGGAAGGGACCGGCGCCTTCAGTCAGGAAAGGACAGATGGGCAGTAGTAACGACGGGACATCCGAGGCGCAGGGCGCCCTGGACCCGAGCGAAGGACAGGACGGACCGCAACGCGGCCTTCTGGGACGCATACTTAGCGCCTTCGGGGCCAGTGATGCTGCGGCCCCTTCCGATCAGGACGCCACGCTTCCCGCTGTCACGGCAGCGCCCGTACCGGGGTTGAGCAACCTCCGCCGCCTGCGGGTCGATGACGTGATGATTCCCAAGGTCGAGATCACCGCCGTCCCGGTTGACATCGGCAAGGATGAACTGGTGGAGGTGTTCCGCGAACACGGCTTCTCCCGCCTGCCGGTCTACAAGGAAACGCTCGACAAGCCGCTTGGCTTTGTGCTGCTCAAGGATCTTGCCCTTCAATGGGGCTTCGGCGCTGGTAGCGGCCGCTTCTCGTTGCGCAAGATGCTGCGCCCGGTCCTTTATGTCCCGCCATCGATGCCTGCGGCCGTGCTTCTGCAGAAGATGCAGAAGGAACGCATCCATATGGCGCTGGTGATTGACGAGTACGGCGGAGTCGACGGCCTCGTGACGATCGAAGACCTGATCGAGACCGTGATCGGCGAAATCGACGACGAACATGACGAGGCCGACGCAAAGCTCTGGGTCATGGAAAAGCCCGGGGTCTACCTTGCCCAGGCCCGCGCGCCGCTGGAGGAATTGGAGGAGGCGACCGGGCTCAAGCTTCGCACCGACGAGGATGACGAGGATATCGACACGCTCGGCGGTCTGGTCTTCCTGCGCACGGGCCGTGTGCCGGCGCGCGGCGAGATTGTCCCTCATGAAAGCGGCGCCGCCTTCGAGGTGATCGACGCCGACCCGCGCCGGATCAAGCGCCTGCGCCTTCGTCTTCCGGGGGCGCAGGCCGCGCCCGCCGCATTGCCTGCGCCGGACAAAGCCTGACATGCGGCTTGGCTGGCCCGGTTGGTCCCCGGTCGGGGCGGCCTTCGGGCTGGGCGCGGTCATGGCGACCGGGCAGGCCCCGCTTGACTTCTGGTGGCTCACCTTGCCGGCGCTCCTCGCGCTGACCGCATTCGTCACGCGGCCGAGCGACCCTCGGCAGGCCGCCTGGATCGGCTGGTTCGCGGGGGCGGGATATTTTGGCCTGGCGATGAGCTGGATCACCCAGCCATTCCTGATCGATATCGCCACCTACGGCTGGATGGCCCCCTTTGCCCTGATGCTGATGGCCTTCGGGCTCGCGCTGTTCTGGGCCGCCGCTGCCGCGGCTTCGACGTTGGCGACACCGCGTCGCCGGGCCATAGCCTTTGCCGCCGCGCTTGCACTGGCTGAGTTCGCCCGGGGTCATGTCCTGACCGGCCTGCCATGGGCTCTGGTGGGACATGTCTGGATCGGGGCCTGGCCGGGGCAGGTCGCCGCCCTGGTCGGTCCATCTGGCCTGACACTGATGACGGCTCTGGCGGCGGCGCTGCCGGTCTGGCGGCCGATTGCGGGTTCGGTGCTCGCAACGCTGCTCCTCGGCGGCGCGGCGGCTTTCGGCTTCCTGCGGCTGGCAGAGCCCGATCCGGCCGGGACGGGCCTTCAGGTTCGGCTGATCCAGCCCAATGCGACGCAGGACTCCAAGTGGGATCCGGAAAAGGCAATCGCCCATTTCCAGCAGATGCTCGACTACACGGCAGCCGGCCCGGTGGCCGATGTGGTGATCTGGCCCGAGACCTCGGTCCCATTCCTGCTGGACCAGAACCCCGAGGTGACCGGCGTCATCGCCGATGCCGCGCGGGGTGCGACAGTGGTCTTCGGCATCCAGCGCACGGACGGTCCCGTCGCCTTCAACAGTCTGGTCTTCGCACGCTCTGACGGGGTGCCCTTTGCCATCTATGACAAGCATCACCTCGTGCCCTTCGGCGAATACATCCCCTACGGCAACTTCTTCTATGACACTTTCGGCCTCAGCGCCTTCGCCGCGCGTCTGGGGAACGGCTATTCGCCGGGGGCCGGGCCGCAGGTCGTCGATCTGGGGCCGCGCCTTGGAAAGACCCTGCCGCTGATTTGCTACGAGGCAGTTTTTCCTCAGGACCTGGTGGTGGCCGAGCGCCCGGGCTGGCTTCTGCAGGTGACGAACGACGCCTGGTTCGGCCATATATCCGGCCCGCAACAGCACTTCGCGCAAGGACGCCTGCGGGCCATCGAACAGGGACTGCCGCTGGTGCGGGTTGCCAACACCGGAATATCGGGCGTGATCGATGCAAAGGGACGGGTCGTGACAACGATTCCCCTCGATACCGCCGGCTGGAAGGACGTTGCCCTTCCCGGCGCCCTGCCGCCCACTCCCTTTGTGCGCCTGGGCGAGCGGCCGGCGCTGGTGTTGCTGTTCGGCGTGTTTCTCTGGGGTTTCTGGCCGCGCCGCCGACCGGCGGCTTGACCCTGCCGCCCCGACCGCGCTACGCCTTCGCCTCGAACCGCCACAACGGCTTCCTGGCGTGGCGGGGATACATAATGGAGCGGACCCCATGCCACGGCAGAACTACATCTTCACCTCCGAGTCGGTCTCGGAGGGCCATCCCGACAAGCTGTGCGACCGGATCTCGGATTCCGTGCTCGACGCCTTCCTGACCGAGGAGCCCAATGCCCGGGTGGCCTGCGAGACATTCGCGACCTCAGGCATGGTGGTGATCGGCGGCGAGGTCGGCCTGTCGAACCACGACCGGCTCAAGACCTTCATGGGCTCGATCAGTCAGATCGCCCGCGATGCGATCCGGGACATCGGCTATGAGCAGGAGCAGTTCCATTGGAACACCTGCCGCGTGCTGAACTTCCTGCACGAACAGTCGGCCCATATCGCCCAGGGCGTCGACCGCGACGGGGCAGGGGACCAGGGCATCATGTTCGGTTATGCCGTGCGCGAGACGCCGGAACTCATGCCCGCCCCGATCCAGTATGCCCATGCGATCCTCCGCCGCCTGTCCGAGGTGCGCAAGGCCGGCCACGAGCCGACGCTGCGCCCTGACGCAAAATCGCAGCTGTCGATCCGCTACGAGGGCGGTAAGCCCGTCGAGGTGACGTCGATCGTGCTGTCGACCCAGCACGCCCATGAACACCAGACCTCGGCCGACATCCGCGCCATCGTCGAGCCCTATATCCGCGAGGTTCTCCCCTCGGGCTGGATCACGGACAAGACCGAATGGTGGGTGAACCCGACCGGCACCTTCGTGATCGGCGGGCCGGATGGCGACGCAGGGCTGACGGGCCGCAAGATCATCGTCGACACCTATGGCGGCGCGGCCCCGCATGGCGGCGGCGCGTTCTCGGGCAAGGACCCGACCAAGGTTGACCGCTCGGCCGCCTATGCCGCGCGATACCTTGCCAAGAACGTGGTCGCGGCGGGTCTTGCCGACCGTTGCACCCTGCAGGTGAGCTACGCGATCGGCGTGGCCAAGCCGCTCTCGATCTATGTCGATACCCACGGCACCGGCGTGGTGCCCGAGGAGCAGATCGAAAAGGCGGTGGCGCAGGTCATGGACCTGACCCCGCGCGGCATCCGCACGCATCTCGGCCTGAACAAGCCGATTTACGCCCGTACCTCGGCCTACGGCCATTTCGGACGCGCGCCCGAGGCCGATGGCGGCTTCAGCTGGGAGAAGACCGATCTGGTCGAGGCGCTGAAGAAGGCGGTCTGACCGGGGAATGCCGGGCGCGGGGGCATCGAGCCCCCTTGCCCGGCGTTGCCACGGACTGTGTCGCCGATTGGCGGGTCAGGGTCCGGTCAATGCCGCATAGACCAGCGCGCGCAATTCCTTGCGCACCGGCAACGCGCTGGATGGCAGGAGCTGGGTGAACAGGATCACCACCATGTCCTCGACCGGGCTGATCCAGAAGAAGGTGCCAGCCGCGCCGCCCCAGCCATAGTCGCCGGCCTGCGCCGAGATCCCGGCTTTGGCCGGGTCGAGCACGACCGAGCCCAGTAGGCCGAAACCCACCCCGTCAAACTGCGTCTCGGCCCAGACCTCGGTCGCCATGGCGGCAAGGTCGCCCGGCAGGTGATTGCGCGCCGCGAGTTGAAGGGTGCGCGGGCTCAGCAGGCGCACCCCGTCCAGCATGCCGCCGCCGCGCAACATCTCGCAGAACCGCCAGTAGTCGTCGATCGTTCCCACCAGCCCGCCACCGCCGCAGAAGGTGTCCACCTGTCCCTGTCGCCAGGCCGACCCGGCGGGCGCCTCGTTAAGTGCGATACCGTCGGGCGTGACCTCGTACACCGGCGGCAGCCGGTGCAACTCCGCATCGGGCACCCAGAATCCGGTATCCCGCATGCCGAGCGGCTCAAGGATCCGGGTGGCGAAGAACCGGTCGAGCGGCATGCCCGAGACGACCTCGACGATCCGCCCGACAACGTCGCTGCCCACGCTGTATTGCCAGCGCGTCCCCGGCTCCCATTCGACAGGCAGCTCTGCGATCCGGCGGACCATCCGGTCCAGCCCGCCATAGCGCATCGCCAGGCCGAGGCGTTCCCGCGCGTAAGCCTCGCCCAGCAGGCGCGGATTGGTGAACAGGCTCAGACCGGATCGATGGGTCAGAAGATGGTGCACAGTCATCTTGGTCTGCAGGGGTATCACCTGATCCAGCGACGTTGCGCCGGGGATCAGGAGGTGCTGATCCCTGAATTCCGGCAGGTATATCTCGACAGGATCGTCGAGGTGCAGCCGGGCCTCCTCATAAAGCATGAGCGCCGCCACGGCCGTGATAGGCTTGGTCATGGACCAGATCCGGGCGATCAAATTGCGCTGCCAGGGCCGGCCCGCTTTCCTGTCTGACATCCCGGCCTCGGCATAGAAGGCAAGCTCGCCATGCCGGGCGACCAGCACCTAACCGCCCGGCCAGCGCCCCTCATCCACGTAACGCTGCATCCAGGGCTTCAGTCGGGCCAGACGCTCTGCGTCGAAGCCAAGGCGCGCGGCCCGATGCTCGTGATCCGGATCAAACGACGGCATCGACTCGCCCCACGCGAACCCCGGCCGTCAGGCGATCATGCGCCTGTTCCGTCTTGCTGCCAACGGCGTCCGTCCCGTCAGTTGCCCTGCCGGTTAGGCCTTTCCTTCACGAACACAAGGCGTCAATATCGATATCCAGGGGATAGGTTTGAGGCCCCTCGATGAAAAGGCCAGCCATGGGCGAGCAGTTGCGATATGCCATCATCATGCTGCTGGCCGGAATAGGCATCCCGCTGCTGGCCGCGCTGAATGCCCGGCTTGGAACGCGGATCGGCGCGCCATTCACAGCGGCGACTGTCCTTTTCGTCGTTGCCTTCCTCGTGGCCGCCTTCGCCATGCTGGTCAGCGGTCAAGGCCCGGCTCTGGCCTCGCTGCCGTCCCAGTCGTGGTATCTGTTCCTGGGCGGTCTATTCGTCGCAAACTACGTCTTGTCGGTTACCGTGGTGGCGCCCCGCTTCGGGGTCGGCAACGCCGTGTTCTGCGTCCTTCTCGGTCAGATGATTTCGGCTGCCGCGATCGACCAGTTCGGCCTGTTTGGCGCGATGGTGCGCCATATCACCGTTGCAAGGGCGGTCGGTCTTGGTGCGATGGCGGCCGGACTTGCGCTGATCCAGCTCGGCTGATAGCCCGTCCGTCCGCGGCTCTGTCCGGATTGGAGGAACAAGAAATGACCAAGACCGATGTCACTGGCCTGACGCAGCTCGGCACCCGGACAGAGCTTCCCGCCTCGCCGGATTTGGCCGAGCTGGAACGGGTGCCTTACGGCCATCCCGGCAGCCTTGCGAGCGTGCGCTTCACAGCGCCGGAATTCACTTCGCTCTGCCCGATGACGGGCCAGCCGGACTTTGCCCATATCGTCATCGACTACATTCCCCGCGACTGGCTGGTGGAGTCGAAGTCGCTGAAGCTTTACCTTCACAGCTTCCGTAACCACGGGGCCTTCCACGAGGATTGTACTCTCGACATCGCCAAGCGCCTGGTCGGGCTGCTTCACCCCGTTTGGCTCAGGATCGGTGCCTATTGGTACCCGCGCGGTGGCATCCCCATCGACGTCTTCTGGCAGACCGGCGCGCCGCCCGAAGGCGCCTGGGTGCCTGATCAGGGCGTCGCCCCCTATCGCGGGCGCGGCTGATCGGCGTCAGGCCGGCTCGCCCCCGAGATTGTCCCAGTATTCGCCTGTGTCGTTGCGGCGCGGGAAGGGCTCGTCCGGGACTGGGACATCGAGAAAGGCACAGAGCGGCTCCCAGCCCTGGGCCACATCGAAGACCAGCAGCCGCTTGGGCGCAATCGTGGCTTCGACTTCCGCCTGACGGGCGCGAAACGCCGCGATGCAGGCCTCGCGGTCGGTCGGATCGCCGCCAAGGGTGCGCCGCGTGAAAAGCTCGTAGGCGACATCCAGCATGTCGTGGACATGCGCCGGCAGGTCCAACTCGTGGTGGGTCATGTTCAGCTTGCCGATGGTTCGGGAAAAGCTGGTCCACCATTTCTCTTCGGGGCGGACCGAATGCAGCACCTTGGCATCGGGGAACCGCTCGGCGCTTTCCCGCCAGAGATGCGCGCCGGGAAAATCGACCTGCGAGCGATAGCCGGCGAAGAGATCCTCCAGGTCGACGGGCTTGCCAGACGCAACATCCTTCCACAGCGCCACCTGCGCCGGGTTCGCCAGAACTTCGTCCATGTGGTGACAGGGGCCGAAGCCCAACATCTCCAGTGCGTTCTTCAGCGATGTTGTTCCTGTCCGGCCAAAGCCGGAACTGATGACTTCAAGCGTCATGGCCTTGCTCCCGATGAAAGCAGCCAAGCGGAACGTAGTCTTCGCTCGCAAGCGTAGGTTGGAATTCAGTGGCTGACAATCTGTGCTTTTGGCTTGACGTTTCAGCCTGATCGCCCCATTCCGCCCGCCGCGCTCTGGAGGAAACCATGTCAGTCGAACCGGCCGCCCCACGCCGCAACTTCTATGGCCGCACGCATGGCAAGACCCTGCGCGCCAGCCAGAAGACCTACCTGCAGGAGGACCTCGGTCGCCTGAGCCTGCCGGGCGTCGATCTGGCCGGGAATCCGGATCGCCATCCGCTGGACCTTACCGCCATGTTCGGGCGCGAAACGCCAGTCTGGCTTGAAGTCGGCTTTGGCGGCGGCGAGCATCTGGTCCACATGGCGGCGCGCTATCCCGACATCTCGCTGATCGGCTGCGAACCCTTCGTGAACGGCATTGCCATGCTCCTGGGCAAGATCCGGGCAGAAAAGGTCGGGAACCTGCGTCTGCATCCGGGGGACGTGCGCGACCTGTTCGATGTGCTGCCGGAGCGGAGCCTGTCGAAGGTCTTCCTCAACTATCCCGATCCCTGGCCCAAGGCGCGCCACCATCGGCGCCGTTTCGTGACACAGGACTACCTGCTGCCGCTGTCGCGCGCGATGCAGCCCGGCGCCGAGTTCCGGGTGGCCACCGACATCCCCGACTATGTCCGCCAGACGCTGGAAGAGGTGCCACAAGCCGGCTTCGACCTCGTGGCGCAAGGATCGGAGCCGTGGGAGGACTGGCTTTCCACCCGGTATGAGCAAAAGGCCCTGCGTGAGGGGCGTGCGCCGTACTACGTGACCTTCCGCCGTCGCTGACCTGGAGCGCGACCGCGCGACGCTTGAGTGCCGCGCTGCGGCGCGCTAAGGCGGGTCGACTGGAGGGAATGCCATGCCCGTTTTCCTGAACACTGCCGATCCCGGTTTCGACGCCGCCTTTGCCACATTGCTGTCGGCCAAGCGCGAAGAGGCGGAAGACGTCGATGCCGCCGTCGCCGAAATCATCGCGGATGTGCGGGCACGCGGCGATGCGGCGGTGCTGGAGCTGACGGGGCGCTTCGACCGGCTGGATCTCACGCCAGATCGCATGGCTTTTTCCGAGGCCGAGGTCGAGGCCGAAATCGCGCGTGTCAGCCCAGAGGATCGCGCGGCGCTGGAACTCGCCGCCCTCCGCATCCGCGCCTATCACGAACGCCAGGTGCCGCCGGATGCCCGTTGGACCGACGGGGCGGGCGCAAGCCTTGGCTGGCGCTGGACCCCGGTTTCCGCGGCCGGGCTTTATGTGCCCGGCGGGCTTGCCTCTTACCCGTCCTCGGTGTTGATGAACGCCATCCCGGCCAAGGTTGCAGGGGTGCAGCGGTTGGTGATCTGCTGCCCCACGCCGGGGGGTGTGGTCAATCCGCTGGTGCTGCTGGCGGCCCGGCTCGCGGGAGTGGATCAGGTCTACCGCATCGGTGGCGCGCAAGCGGTCGCGGCGCTGGCCTATGGGACCGACACGATCCGGCCCGTGGACAAGATTACCGGCCCCGGCAACGCCTATGTCGCGGCGGCAAAGCGGCGGGTCTTCGGTCGGGTCGGCATCGACATGATCGCCGGGCCGTCCGAGATCCTCATCATCGCCGATCATGACAATGATCCCGATTGGCTGGCGCTCGACCTTCTCAGCCAGGCAGAGCATGACGAAAGCGCGCAGGCGATCCTGGTGACCGACGATGCCGCCCTTGGCCGCGCCGTCGCGGCCGCAGTCGAGAAAAGGCTGAAAACGCTGGAACGTCGCGCCATCGCGGGGGCAAGCTGGTCGCAGAACGGCGCGGTGATCGTGACCCGGGACCTGTCCGAAGCTGCCCGGCTGTCGAACCGCGTCGCGCCCGAGCATCTCGAGCTTTGCACCGCCGATCCCGAGGCGCTGGCGCGGGAAATCACCCATGCCGGCGCCATCTTCCTTGGCGCATGGACACCGGAAGCGATCGGCGATTATGTGGGCGGGCCGAACCATGTGCTGCCCACGGCGCGCTCGGCACGATTTTCGAGCGGACTGTCGGTGATGGATTTCCTGAAGCGCACGACCCTTGCCCGGATGACACCCGAAGCTCTGGCTGCGATTGGTCCCGCGGCAGAGCGGCTTGCGATATCGGAAAGCCTTGAGGCGCATGGCCTGTCGGTGCGCGCGCGGCTTGACCGGCTGAACGGTGGAGACGCCGCATGACCAACCGCATCTGCCACATCGACATCGACGAGAAGGGGCTGGCCGCCCCAACCCCCGAGATCGAGCAGGAGCGCCGGGTCGCGATCTTCGACCTGCTCGAGGAAAACAGCTTCGGCCTGCCCACGCGGTCGGACCGCCCGGTTCCCCCGGGACCATACCGGCTTGGGCTGGCCATCCGCGACGGGCGGCTCGTCTTCGGCGTCTCGACGGAGGCGGACGAGAAGGTGGGCGAATTCCACCTGTCGCTCGGGCCGTTCCGGCAGGTGGTCAAGGACTACTTCCAGATTTGCGAAAGCTATTTCGAGGCGGTCAAGAAGCTGCCTCCCAGCCAGATCGAGACGATCGACATGGCCCGGCGCGGCATCCACAACGAAGGCGCGCGCGTCCTTCAGGAGCGGCTCGAGGGCAAGGCCGAGGTCGATACCGACACGGCCCGGCGCCTGTTCACCCTCATCTGCGTGCTGCACTGGGGCTGATCTTGGCCGAGAACTTTCCCAGTTCCGTCCTGTTCTGCTGCGACCACAATGCAGTGCGTTCGCCGATGGCCGAGGGGCTGATGAAGCAGCTCTACGGTCAACGCGCCTATGTACAGTCGGCCGGGGTCAAGAACGACATGGAGATCGACGGCTTTTCTGTCGCGGTCTGCAAGGAATTGGGCGTAGAGCTGAGCCGCCACCGCTCACGCTCGTTCGACGAGATGAAGGAGTGGGGCGATGACCTGTCGCAATTCGACCTGATCGTCGCCTTGTCGCCCGCAAGCCAGCGAACGGCGCTGGAGCTCACCCGGTTCCATCATCTCGACATAGAATACTGGCCGATCCTCGATCCGACCGGACTGGGCGAGACCCGCGATGCCAAGCTTGCCGCCTATCGCCAGGCCCGCGACCAGATCCGTGACCGGATGATCGCCCGCTTCGGCCCGCCAACAAACCTGCAAGACCAGGAGAGCTGAGACATGACCGCCGCATCCGATGCCGCCCGCGCCCTCATCCGGCGCTATTATGATGCCTTCAACGCCGGGAATGCCCAGGGCATGCTCGATTGCCTTGCCGAGGATGTCGAGCACCGGGTGAACGAAGGCGGCATCCGCCGCGGCAAGGCGCGGTTCGCCGAGTTCTGCTCGCATATGGGCGTGTCCTATCGCGAAGAGCTGAAGGACATCGAGATCTTCGCCAATGACGCTGGCACGCGTGGCGCGGCCGAGTTCATCGTCTACGGCACCTATCTGCAGACCGACCCCGGCCTGCCCGAGGCGAAAGGGCAAAGCTACATCCTGCCCGCCGGCGGCTTCTTCGAGATCCGCGATGGCCGGATCGCGCGGGTGACGACCTTCTACAACCTCAAGGACTGGGTCGATCAGGTCGCCGCATGAGCGTCGCGACGCGCGTCCTCAAGGGGTCCGAGGTCGAGGTGGCGCTGGACGATGTCGCGCGGCTCAGGATCGCGGTCTTTCGCGACTGGCCCTATCTCTATGACGGCGATCTCGACTACGAACGCCGATACCTGCAGGTCTATCGCGACAGCCCCGGTACGGTTCTGGTCGGTGCCTTCGACGGTCCACGCCTGATCGGCGCGGCGACAGGCACGCCGATGGAAGACCACGCCGGGGATTTTGCCGCCGCCTTCGCCGCCACCGGCCTGCCGCTGGAGGCCATCTTCTATTGTGCGGAATCCGTCCTTCTGCCCGAGTATCGGGGCAGGGGCATCGGGCACCGCTTCTTCGACCTGCGTGAGGATCACGCTCGCACCTTGGGGCGGAGCCATATCGCCTTCTGTTCGGTCCTGCGGCCGGACGATCATCCGCTGAAGCCGCCAGGTGCGCGCAGCAACGATGACTTCTGGCGAAAGCGCGGCTACAGGCCGATGCCGGGCGTCGTGGCGGAGTTCTCGTGGAAGGATATCGGTGATGATGCGGAAACGAGGAAACCCCTCGCGTTCTGGATCAAGACGGTGTGAGGACTAGCCGTAGGTCCGCCGCAAATCTGTTGCCGTGGTCCTCGACCCTCGAAGCAGCATGGACTTCATGATGAAGGTGATGACCACCGTCATCAGCAGCACCATGGCCGCCAAGATCGGCAGTGTACCGCGGGGGACATCGGGAAACGTCGGCAGGGCCGGCTGCGTCGGCAGATCCCCGAAATAGAAGGTTAGGGTCATCAGCGCGGCCAGCAACAGCCAGAGGCTGGCGAAGTATCCGCCAGCCACCTTCCAGGCAAAGGCCGGTGTCATCGGGCGGCCAGCCCGTTTGCCATAGTAGCTTCCGGTCATGTGGCAACTCAGAAGCAGGACCCCCGCTGTCAGGCTGTTGGAAAGGGGCAGCAGTTCGGGATGTGCACGGGTCAGCCAGATCTGCAGCGCGACGATGAACAGGCAGCCGACAAACACCAGCAGATAAAGCCGGCCAATTATCGCGAACGCGCCAGGTCCGGGCAGCGCGTCGACAAACTGCGCGCCGTATGAGGCTTGCGGATGGCTGTAGCCGTGGGGCGAGCGATAGATTTCCTGCGCGGCCTCGGCCACGACGACCTGCGGACGCGTCCTGACATAGCGCCTCTGCCCCAGGCGCGCGCCATAGATTAGTCCGAACCGGCCAAGGATGGCCGCTGCAGCGAAATAGATTGCCGCGCCAAGGAGCAGGCTGTTGCGCATCTGGGGGTCGTCCAGCGCGGGAAGCCCGCCCAGCCAGCCCGAGGTCGTTGTCTGGACAAGGAAGAGCGCCAGCACCAGGAGGGCCGCGCCTCCGGTCAGGATCGCGGTGCGCAGCGTGTACATCTCGCCCGGGAACATGCCGGTCGTGCGCCCGATCAACTTGCCGGCGCTGATCGTACCGAAAAGCTGGCCAAGCGCCAGGAGCGCGAGGAACGGCAGAAGGCCGTCAACGTTAACGCCCAGAAAACCGATGGCGAGCGCCAGACAGAAGAAGGACAGGATCAGCGTCACGGCAAACACGCCGAGGAAACGCAGGACAAGCGATCCGACAGACGGCAAGGCTGACCTCCCTCCGGAGCTTCGCGACATCAATGCGCGTAGGGTAGGTAAGGGTTCGGGCGGCGGTGTGGCCGGTTCCTGTCAGGATTGCGCCGAAGCGCCTACTCGGCTTCGGTCACGCCCAGTAGCCACAGGCTGAGCGTATCGGCATCGCTCTGCCCGAACTCGATGTCGCCGATCTGAACTCCCCCGGCACCATCGGGAACTAGGATCAGCCGGTCGCGCCAGGCACCGTCCGGCGATCCTTCGGGCTGATAGCGGACCGTCACGCTGTTCTCGTTGAATACCTCGGGCTGGCAGCTCTGCGGCACGTCGGGAAAGGCCGTCAGCCGGATGCCATCGCCAAGCGGCGGCTTCTCGTCGGGATGGGTGGCCGCAAAGCGGTCGTTCACCCGTTGAGCGGCCGCGACCGCCTCCTGCAAGGCAGGGGCCATCATCGCGACAGCCGACGCCTCATCCCCAGTCTGTATGGCTTTGCAGTACTCGCTGACCAGCATGTCCGCCGTCCGGGCCGTGGCTGCGACCGGCCAGAGAAGTAGCAGCGCGAAAAGGGTCGGACGCATCGGCACTCCCGGCTTGAGGTGCTCATCTAAGCCGAGCGGGCCTGTTGCGGCAAGCAAACCTTCGCGCGGTTTCCCCGGCCTGTTGCGGCAGGCAGGTGCAGAGGGCGACCCGGCTGGATCATCTCCATTTGCGCCGTTTCACTTGACCCAGCCACGCTGTTCGCCAATTTCCCCTTGAAAACGCCGGGTTTCAGGCGCATGTAGCCCGACATTCCCGCCCACTCGAGGCGGGTCTATGCATTTGGAGTGACCATGGCCAAGGAAGACACGCTCGAATTCCCCGGTGTCGTGAAGGAACTCCTGCCGAACGCGACATTCAGGGTCGAGCTGGACAACGGCCATGAACTCATCGCGACGATGGCAGGCAAGATGCGGAAGAACCGCATCCGCGTTCTGGCAGGCGACAAGGTGCAGGTCGAGATGACCCCCTACGACCTGTCGAAGGGCCGCATCAACTACCGCTTCAAGTAAGTGCGCCTGATCCTCGGATCGGGCAGCCCGCGCCGGAAGGAACTTCTGGCGCAGCTTGGGGTCGTACCCGACGCGATCCTGCCCCCCGACATCGACGAAGACCCGCGCAAGGGCGAGCTGCCGCGCCCCTATTGCGAACGTCTGGCCCGCGAGAAGGCGGAGGCCGTCATCGCTGACCCCGATGACATCGTCCTTTGTGCCGATACCACGGTCGCGCTTGGCCGCCGTATCCTGGGCAAGCCCGCCGATGCGGGTGAGGCGGCTGCGTTCCTGACGCTTCTCGGCGGGCGCCGGCACGAGGTCATTACTGCGGTTGCCCTGCGCCGGGGGGATCGGGTCTGGGAACGGGTAAGCGTCAGCGCCGTCAAGATGAAGCGGCTGTCGGATGCCGAGTTGAATGCCTATCTCGCCGGCGGTTAATG
>JAYRKT010000099.1:0-2718 GCA_041905595.1 Rhodobacter sp. | reverse complement strand
CGTCCGGGTGTCGAGCGGGTCGTTACCCCGGTCGATCTCGCGCTTCAGGCGCTGGGCCTCGTCCCGGGCGGCGGTGACCGTCCAGGCGGGCCAAGTGCCGATGGTGAAGCGGCGCTGCCGGCCTGCGGAGCGGTAGATCAGGATGAAGGTCTTGCGCCCCGACAGGAAGACGCAGAGGCCGAAGCCGGCGCAGTCCGCGTCGAAGACCACGTATTTCCGGCTGCCGATCCCGGCGGCCTTGACGACCCGTTCGGTCAGACGCACGCCCATGAGCTTCTCCTTTCCTGCCGACTGAGGGGGTGAGAATCGGCGAGGAGCAACCTGCTCTTGGCGCCGGACCGGGAGGAAGGCGGAAACCGGGGGAAACAAATCCGCAATTATTCCGCCCCTTTTTGCGGTCCAATGCGGCGGTTTGCGGCTTCTCCTGGCGCCCGAGCGGGAGGAAAGCGGAAACCGGGGGAAACACCCCTGCAATTAATCCGGTCCGTCCTCCCCAGAAATCGCGAGGGCAGCCGGGGTGGTTCCGGCCCGAACAAGAGATTAACAGCCGCAGCCACAGGTTGAGCAGTTCCTGTCAGACTCGCTAGTTGGCCACCCCCACCGAGAGGCTGGGGCTTGATTTCGTGCCACGCGATTCCCGGGTCAGGCTGCGATAGCGTCCGTCAAGCTGGTGTAGTTTCCGGGATGGCCTTTTGAGGTCATCGGTCAGGCGGCCTGTGTGGTGATGCTGAGAAGCGGATCGGTCTGGGCGATGTCGATCTGGCTGAAGGCTTCGACCATCATGTAGCGGTGCTGGCTCTGCCAGTCGTCATTCTGCTCGAACAGGACGGCGCCGATCAGGCGAATGATACTGTCCTCGTTCGGGAAGATTCCGACGACATCGGCGCGGCGTTTCACTTCCTTGTTCAGGCGTTCAAGCGGATTCGTGCTGTGAAGCTTGGTCCGGTGCTGAGCGGGGAAGGCCATGTAGGCCAGCACGTCGGCCTCGCTCTCGTCCATCAGGGTCGCGAGCTTTGGCCAGCGGGGGCGAAGCTGGTCGGCGACGTGCCGCCAGACCTCGATGGCGCTCTTCTGGTCGGGCTGGGTGAAGGCCTGCCGGATCGCGGCGGCGACGACGGTGTGCTGGCCTTTCGGCACATGGGCCAGCGCGTTGCGCATCCAGTGAACGCGGGGGCTGTTGAAAAAGCGGCCTTGGAACGGTCGCGACGGATCATCCGCCGACAAGGTTGAGGCAAGGGCGCCACGCGATGACAAGGCGGCCCGACGCGCTACCGGGCGACCGGGGGACAATCCTGACGCGTCGAAGGGCGCAAAGCACATAGAGGATGAAGGCGGCAGCCAGCCGTTTGAGGTTTATCGCCGCCGCCGTGAGGAAGGCCTGGATGCGCATGTTCTGGAGGCCGCGGCGGACCGCGCGGGCGAGGCCGTGCCAGGCCTTCGCCTCGCCATGGTAGCCCTCCGAACGCCAGCGATGCCGCTGGTAGAGATAGCGCTCCTCTTCCGACCACCGCTCGCGCCGGCGCCGGGCACGCAGGAGAGCCGGATAGTCGTGGCCGAGCACGACGGCCTTGTTCACGCGGCCTCTGGACAGACAGAGATGGGCGAGGTCGCAGCCGCGACAATCTCGGGCCCGGGAGGTGAAGAAGCGTCCGTGTTTGATCGCCCGCCCGGCCTTGAGCTTCTTTCCGCGCGGACACTTCAGAACGTCGTTCAGGGCATCATAGCGGAACCGGCGCATCGGCACTGGGCTGCGGATCGGTTCCGCCTTGGCCGGGATCACTGCAGCGATCTGGCGTTCCTCGAGCCCGGCGTAGAGCTTGGCGTAGGCATATCCGGCGTCGGCGGTGATCGTCTTGATGGCCGTGCCGGTCAGCTCCGCCACCGCATCCACGCGCGCGAGAAACGGCTCGCCCTCATTTACCTCCCCGGTGGTCACCTCGACGTCGAGCACGACGCCGACCTGATCGTCGATGGCGCCGTGCTGCTTGTAGCTCGGCTCCAGACGGCGATTGCGGCCATTGGTGGCCATGCTGGCATCGGGGTCGGTCGGACAGACCTTCTTGAACTTGCCGGTCTTCTTGGAGTTGCGGGTCTGTCGCAGTTCCTCCTCATTCGGCCCCGCATCACCGTTCACGGTGGCAACCGCATCAACATGGCGGACCACCAGGCTATCCCAGGAGACATCCGCCCGGATCAGCGAGGCATCGACGTGGACGACTTCGCCCTTGGCGATGCCCGCCTCGATGCAGGCCCTCACCGTCCGCTCAAAGATGCGCCGGAACCGGTCGGCACCCCACCGCTGGCGAATGCGCGTCAGAGAGGAATGGTCCGGAAGCCGGTCACGCAACCCGAAACCTGCGAACCAGCGGATCGCCAGGTTCACCTGGGCTTCGCGCATCAGGCGGCGATCGTGGACGATGCCGAGAAGAAAACCTGCCAGCATCAGGCGCAAGGCGGCCTCGGGATCGATGGCAGGACGGCCTTCACGGGGCGCGTAGACCTCAGCCACCTCATCATGAAGCCACGACAAGTCCAGCACGCGGTCGACCCGAGCCAGCACATGATCGTCGGGAACAAGGTCGCGGAGCGACCCGCAGAGGAAAAATTCCAGTTGCTCGCGAGACCGACGCTCCAGCATCCCCTGACCCCGTCAAAGCTCAGCCATAAACAAATTGAATCAGACGGTTCGGCCTTTTTCAACAGCCCCACCCGAGACTG
>JAYRKT010000064.1:0-15652 GCA_041905595.1 Rhodobacter sp. | reverse complement strand
TTCGTCGTCGGTGCCCGGAGCTTTCCTGGTAGCCCATACGACGGTCATACCCTGGCGCCTGCGCTCGAGCAGGTCGCCATCCTGACTGACCAGGTGCCGGATCTCGCCGTCGTCGATCGCGGCTATCGCGGCCATGGCGTGGAGACCACCAAGGTCCTGATCAGCGGCACAAGACGCGACATCACCCCGCTCCTGGCGCGGCTCCTCAGGCGGCGAAGCGCCATCGAGCCTGAGATCGGGCACATGAAGAGCGATGGTCGCCTGGCGAGATGCCCGCTGAAAGGCCGCATCGGCGACGCGGTCTTCGCCGTCCTCTGCGCCTGCGGGCACAATATCCGCAAGATCCTCGCCCATCTCAGGGCGCTTTGGACCCTATTGCTTCACCTGATTGCGGCGAGGATTTGGCCCGAAAGGACCCTTCACCGCCATGCAGTGGCCGCCTAAGGAGTTGTTCAGAGCCGACTGAGTAGAGTGGCGGGCCAGCAGTCTGGCTGGTCATCTGGCCGTGGCTCGACCACAAGGCTGTCAACGTCGCGGTTCTGGCCACAATCGGGGCACACCGTTAGGTCAGAAGATGCTGTCCATCCGGCCAAGATCACCGCGACATCCGCGAGGATTTCAGCTTCACGACATGACCGGAACCGGGCGACCGGAACAGAATGTTAACACACTTTAAGACGCTTCCTGCCAAAGGTGTTAACTTTCACCTAAGACGCTTCGGGGGAATGTTAACACACTTTAAGACGCTTTCACCCACGCCGGAACAGATCAAGCCTGTTAACACATTTTGAGACGCATGATTGGTGATTTCATTATATATTTCAGTGTCTCGCTGGATTATAGCCAAAGCGATCCGGGGCAAATATGTTAACTTTTTCCTAAGACGCTCGCTGTATATATATATTACTTCTTTTCTTAAAGATAATAATAAACTCAACGAGCGTCTTAGGAAAAAGTTAACATCTTGAACTCACGCTCCGGCTAAGGAGTCGGGCACCCCGAAGGAGACAGGGTTAGATCTGGATCAAGTCCCGGCTGTCCTCGCCGCTGCGCGGCTCGCCCGACCCAGGGAAAGGATCAAGATCAGGTTCCGGGCGGACTTTGGGTTCCCCACAGTTGCCAAGACAAACCGCAAGATCATGTCCCGGTCCCGGTTCGCCGCTGCGCGGCTCATCAGAACCCGAGGATCAGATCGGGACCCCGGCCGACGCTCCCGTTCCGGCCCAGGAAGCACCAGCCCCGATAGATCGAGATCCGCTCGGCCGCCCTCGCCGCTGCGCGGCTCGCCCCGGCCATTACGAGACGATCCAGCCCGCGCGGGGTTAATCGAGACGAAATCAGTTTTCAAGAATGGCCACAGAAGCGCGGAGAAGGCCATACAGCGGCCTTTCAGATCTTTTGGCATATCGGACACCCCGAGAATTTGCGCCATCTCTGCGGCCTTCCTGGCGGCTCTACGGGCCTACGCCCTTGACGCCAGCGCCCGATCTGCTACAACTCAAGGTGCGCGGCGTGACTTCCGCGTGACAGAGACGAAGGGGCACCACATGAAACGCACACGGAAACCGACCTATGATGACCATTCACGCGAACTTCCTTTCATCCGACCACAACAGCCATGCTGATGGTCTGATCGAGCAGCCTAACTGCATTACACCAGCGCCCGCGCCTTTGGTGCAGGCGGAGGAACCCGAACCCAATCTCGACCCATACCCCGGCCAATCTGATAATGAGGTGGCGGCATGGCTGGCCCGCACGGCTGCGCCATTGGAGCCTAGTCTGGATACTTGCAGGCAGTATGCAGACGCCCTGCACGGCTCGCCGCGCGATCCAGCGCCAGACAGCGCTAGCCCCGAATATGAGGCATGGAGGTTGCGGCTGACACCGGGGCAGGCGCAGGTTCTGATGAAGGCCGAAAGGGCTGTCGATGCTGCCCAGGAGCCGACCCCCCAGGCTGACTGTCCGCCCGCCATTCCTGCCGCTGTAGCTGCGCTGGAACCGGCCCCCGTCCCATCTGCGCCATCAAGTATAGCCGCCAAGCGCGCGGCAATGGCAGCACGTCAAGCGAAATCGAACCAAGAATTCGATGAGCGCAAAAGGCGCGAGAAGAAGGAAAAGCGTGCCGCGCGCAATAAACGATACTACGAGAGCGTAATCAAACCCCGCGAGGAGGCTAAGGCAGTGGCCACCACGTGCAACCCCCGCGCCGACCTGTCGCAGATGACGAAGGAGGAGCGACAAGAACACCGCAATGCCCAGGCAAGGGAATGTATGCGGCGCAAGCGCGCGAAGAACAAACTCACCCAGCAACAGCGCGATGACCTGGATCTGGCGGAGGAGCGAGCGGAGGAGGAGAAGATGCTGAAGCTGTTGCTCGAATTGAAGCAAAAGAGCCAGCTTGCGGCCTGACCAGGCTTGAAGCTGATCGGGCGCGATGCTATAGAAAGCACAGGTCAACTTTCCCGCGAAAGTTGGTTTCATTGTGCCAAGCGGATTAGTCACCCGCGCCCAAGATCATCCCGGCAGTCCTGTGCTGACCGGGGTTTTCCATTGATAGGCAGGTTGGCTAGCTCGGATAATATGTGCTGAGATGCTGGTGCAACTCTGTGCCGTTCATCAATCGTCTGAGAGGATCTTCATCGGAAAGCCCGTCCCTTCACCTTGATGGTATCGAGATGCAGGTCCTTGATGAAGATCTCCTTGGCATTCGGACCGACGGCCGCCACGTTGCGCCGATCGCCTGCCGCCTGTCCATGCTGGGCTTCGTCGCCGCGCCCCTGCTGCAGCGGAAAGGCTGCGCTTCTTGCCCCGACGCTGGCCAGTGTCCGCGACAGATCCTCGATCCGATGCACCACAAAATGCACGACCTCCCCCTCTCGCTGGATACGGCCCTGCACGCCGATCATGCCGGCACCGAGCACGATCCGCCTGTGCGCCTCGAAGACCTTGGGCCAGACCACCAGGTTGGCGACGCCGGTCTCGTCCTCCAGGGTGATAAACATGACACCCTTGGCCGATCCGGGCCGCTGGCGCACCAGCACCAGGCCCGCGGTCGCGCACCAGCTTCGGTCCCGGCTTGCCATGGCCTCGGCGCAGGTGATGATGCGGCGCTCCTTCAGCGTCTCGCGCAGGAACGAGACCGGGTGCCGGCGCAGGCTGAGGCCGGTATGGCCATAATCCTCGACCACCTCACGGCCGGTCGTCATCGGCCGGAGCGCGATGGCCAGCTCCAGCGCTTCCGCAGCAGCGTCGTTCCCCTGCTGCTCCGATGCTTCCCGTGCCGCCGCAAAGAGCGGCAACTCCTCCGGCCCAAGCCCCTTCAGCGCCCAGAGCGCCTCCCGGCGGCTGAGCCCGAACGAAGGCCTGAAGCCGTCGGCCTCGGCGATGCGCGTCAGGGCGGCAATCGGCACCCGCACCCGGCGCCAGAGGTCCTCGACCGAGACAAAGGGCTGGTCTGCCCGCGCGGCGACGATCGCCGCTGCATGGCTGTTGGCCAGCCCCTTGATCATCCTTAAGCCAAGACGCACGGCGAAGCGGCTGCCCTCGTCCTCGGGCTTTCCCGTCGGCTCCAGCGTGCAGTCCCAGCGGGAGGCGTTGACGCAGACGGGCCGGATCGCGACGCCGTGGTCCTGGGCGTCCCGGACAATCTGCGCGGGCGCATAGAAGCCCATCGGCTGGCTGTTCAGGAGCGCTGCGCAGAAGGCATCCGGATGCCAGCACTTGAGCCAGGCCGAGGCATAGGCCACGAGCGCGAAGGAGGCGGCGTGGCTTTCGGGAAAGCCATAGGAGCCGAAGCCCTCGAGCTGGCGGAAGGTGCGCTCGGCGAAGTCGGGATCGTAACCGCGGGCCACCATACCGGAGACGAGCTTGTCCTTGAAAGCCGAGACCCCGCCGGTGAACTTGAAGGTGGCCATGGACTTGCGCAGCATGTCGGCCTCGCCCGGCGTGAAGCCCGCGCATTCGATGGCGACCCGCATGGCCTGTTCCTGGAAGAGCGGCACGCCCAGGGTCTTGCCCAGCACCTTCTCCAGTTCCGGCCTGGGATATGCGACCGGCTCCAGGCCCTCGCGACGGCGCAGATAAGGATGGACCATGTCGCCCTGGATGGGACCGGGACGGACGATCGCCACCTGCACGACGAGATCATAATAGGTGCGGGGCTTCATGCGCGGCAGCATGGCCATCTGCGCCCGGCTCTCGATCTGGAAGGTGCCTAATGTGTCGGCCTTCCTGATCATCGCATAGGTGCGCGGGTCCTCGGGCGGGATGGTCGCGAGATCATGGCGAACGCCCTTGTGCTCTTCGATCAGCGCCAGACCCTTGGCCATGCAGGTGAGCATGCCGAGCGCCAGCACATCGACCTTCATGAAGCGGAGCGCATCGATGTCGTCCTTGTCCCATTCGATGATCTGCCGGTCCTCCATCGCGGCCGGCTCGATCGGCACCAGATCATCGAGCCGGTCCTGGGTCAGCACAAACCCGCCCGGATGCTGCGACAGGTGCCGAGGAAAGCCCATGAGCTGCCGGGCCAGATCCAGCGTCAGCCGCAGCCGCCGGTCGCTTGGGTCGAGGTTCAGCTCCCTGATCTGCGCGTCGCTGACGCCCTCCTCGGACCAGGCCCAGATCTGGCTGGAGAGTTGGGCAATGAGATCCTCGGGCAGGCCCATGGCCTTGCCGACATCACGCAAGGCGCCCTTGGCGCGGTAGCGGATCACCGTGGCGCAGAGCGCGGCGCGGTCCCGGCCATAGGTCTCGTAGACCCACTGGATCACCTCCTCGCGGCGCTCGTGCTCGAAGTCGACGTCAATGTCCGGCGGCTCATGGCGTTCCTCGGACACGAAGCGCTCGAAGAGAAGATCATTGCGGTCTGGATCGATGGCGGTGATGCCCAGCACATAGCAGACAGCCGAGTTCGCGGCCGAGCCGCGGCCCTGGCAGAGAATGCCGCGGAAGCGGGCGAAACGGACGATGGAATGGACGGTCAGGAAATAGGGCGCATAGGCAAGCTTGGCGATCAGGCGCAGCTCATGAGCAAGCGAGGCCTTAACCTTCTCGGTCACGCCTTCCGGATAGCGGGACGCGGCGCCTTCCCAGGTGAGCCGCTCCAGCGTCTCCTGCGCGGTCAGGGTCGGATCGTCGCGTTCCTCAGGATACTGGTAGCGCAACTTATCCAGCGAGAAGCGGCAACGGGCGACGATCTCGCCCGTTCGCGCCAAGGCGTCTGGGTAGCGCGAGAACAGCCGCTGCATCTCGGCGGGCGGCTTCAGATACCGGTCGGCATGACGCTCGCGGCGGAAGCCCAGGGCCTCGACGGTGGTGGTATGGCGGATGGCGGTGACCACGTCCTGCAGGATGCGCCGGGCGGGCTCATGATAAAGCACGTCATTGGTGACGACAGTCGGCACCCGCAGCCGCGCGGCCATGGTCGACAGCTCATGCAGCCGCAGCTGGTCGTTGGGGCGGCGGCGCAGGGTAAGGGCGAGGTAGGCGCGGTCACCGAAGACATCGCGCAGTCGGCGGAGGCACAGGGCGCAGGTGTCATCCGCCATGTCCGGCACCAGGACCGCAATCAGCCCTTCGGCATACTCGGCGACATCCGACCACTCGAGATGGCACTGGCCCTTGCCGGCGCGGGACTTGCCGAGCGTCAGGAGACGGCAGAGGCGGCCATAGCCCGCGCGGTCCATGGGATAGACCAGAACCGCCATGCCGCAGGCGAGATCGAGCCTGCAGCCCACCACCAGCCGCACACCCGTAGCCTTGGCCGCCTCCCAGGCCCGGACAACGCCCGCCAGCGAGTTGCGGTCGGTCACCGCCAGCGCCTCGATACCCATCATGGCGGCGGTGGCGAACAGCTCCTCGGCCGAAGAGGCGCCGTGCAGGAAGGAGAAGTGCGAGGTCACCTGCAGCTCGGCATAGCGGGGGCCGCTCATCCGATGACACCGGTCATGCGAACACCCCGTGCAGGAACCAGCGGTGCGAGCCGGTCTCGGCATACTCGCCGTCGCCGGCCCGGAACACCCAATAGCGCTCGCCGGCCTCGTCCTCGATGCGGAAGTAGTCCCTGACCGCGATCATCTCGGCGTCGCGCTTCCACCATTCGCCGAACACCCGCTCCGGCCCGTCGGCCCGGCGGACCTTGCGGCGGATGCCGCGCCAGGTGACCCAGACCGGCGGATGGTCGGGCAGGAGCGCCACCGTCTCGATCGGCTCGGGCCAAGGCAGCAGGCGGGACGGTCGCGGCCAGTGACCCGGCCAGCCGCTGCCTGTCGGCTCGGACAGGGGCGCGATGCGGGCGACCGAGCGTTCCGGCACGTCGCTGGCGACCGGGGCCATGCGGTAGACGCCGCGCGCGCCGACGCGGTTCGCCAGCACATCGACGAGGCCGGACAGATCGGGTGTCGGGGCCTCCAGCAGGGAGCTGGCCATCTGCCGGGCGTCCAGTGGCTCCACCATCACCGCGGTCAGCGACAGGATCTCGATGCCGTAGCCTGGCGATATGGTCTCGATCTTCTCACAAAGGAGCCGGGTCAGCCGCTGCGGGTCGCGCTGCGGCCTGGCCAAGCCGACCCGCACCGTCTGGACATGGGCATCGACCCGCCAGCACAGGAGATCCAGCCGCCTTGCGCCGAGACCGCGTTCCTCAAGCGCCGCGCAGAGCGTCACCACCAGCTTGCCGATATAACGGGCGATGGTCTCGGCCGCGGCGATCGGCTCGGCGAAGGAGCGGCGCACTTCGACGAGGCTCTCGGGCCGCAGCGGCTCGATCGGCTCGGCGGCATGGCCCAGCGCCTGGTCCAGAAGCCGGCACAGCTCCGGCCCGAAGCGCCGGGTCAGCGGCGCACGGGGTTGATGCAGCAGATCGCCGATGCAGGCAAAGCCGAGGGTCCGCAGGCTGGCTAGCGTGGCGGACGGCAGCCGCAGGGCGGAGAGGGGCAGGGGGGCGAGCAAGGTCTCAGTCGTGCCCACCTCGGCCCGATGCATCGGATCGGCCGCATGCCGGGCCAAGGCATGGGCGGCGCCCCAGGTGTCGGCGATGGCGGCGCGGGCGGTCACGCCCGACATCACCAGCCGGCCGATCAGCACCTCCAGCAGGGCGTCCTCGCCGCCATGGAGATGATCGGCGCCGGTCGAGTCGATCACCAGCCCGTCGGGCGGATCGACGGCCACGATCGGCGAGACGCGTTGCAGCACCCAGAGCGCCAGCCGCTCCAGCGAGGCCGCATCGGCTTGGGGATCATGCGGCAGCACCTGCAGCTTCGGCACCAGGGCCTGCGCCTTGCTCACCGGCATGCCGATGGAAAGGCTCAACCCTTGGGCCAGCGCGCAGGCAGCCGTCACCAGCCGCCTGTTGCCCCCGCGACCCGCCAGGACCAAAGGCGCGTCAGATGAAGGTGCTTCTTCAGGCGCCTGCCGCCTGAGCCGGTCGATCGGCCAGAGCGGCAGGAACACCGAGATGACCCGTGCCATCGCAGGACTCCAGTTCGATATCGAGGGACTCGCCCGCACGGGCCCGGATCAGCTCGATGAGCCAGCGGGCCCGGCCGACGCCGGGGACGGGCAGCGGCGTCGAGGGCAGCACCGAGATCCGCCAGCGGGTCATCGCCGCCTTGGGCTGGCCGAAGTCGAAGGCATCCGCCTGCCGCCGCCAGCGGCGCAGCGCGATGCCGGTGGTGCCAGAACCCTTCGCGGCCAGGTGCAAGCGTCGCGAGGCCGTCATCGACAGCCGCGCGACATCGGCCACCACCGCACCCAATCCACCGTGGCGCAGGCCTTCCTCCATGCAGGCCAGAACAGAGACGTCATCGCCGGCCTCGACATAGATCACCCGATCCGGACCAAGACCGGCCTGTTCCAGCCCCGGGGCGAAGAGATCGGCCTGCGTAACGCACCACAGAACCTGGCCGGGCAGCCGCGCGGCAATGCCGGCCGCAAAGCACGAGGCTGCCGCCCCATCAACCGCCCCGTTGCCGCCACCCGCCACCTCGTGCAGGCAGCCGAGCGCCAAACCACCGCCGGGCAGGCGGCGGTCCAGATCCGGCACGCCGAAGGGCAGCACCTCGCGCGCCGGTCCGCCGTCGCCTTCCATCCGCGCGATCTGCTCGCGCAGGGCGGCAATGGCAGGGTTGAAGGACCGGGCAGGCATGACAGAAAGGGGCTCCAGGAGACGGTGACAGACGAACAGATGTGTTCCTGTTTTGTTCTATGTGAGCCGGGACTGTCAACCGGCAGGCTCTGGCGCCCGAATTTTTTCTCCGGTTCTTGCGACAGAACCAACCTGCGACGGTATAGACTATACAGAAGGGCAAGTTGGATCGTGCTCCTTCTGGAGCGCGCCAGTCCTACGGCTGGATACATCCTTTACGATCCTGCTTTCTGACCGTTGGGCATGATCAGCGGGACGGGGGATGCCTGACCCTTGGACAAAGTGGGCGATGACGATCCGGGGAACTTACCCCGTCCCGTGCTGAACCGGCATCCGACTAGGCCAGCACAGAAACGCGACACAGGAACCCACCGGCGAATGACCCACAGGTCCTCTGACCGGAGACCGTCCGAAAAGGCGGGGCAGGAGAAAAGCCTGCGGGAAAGCGGCTGGCCCCCGACAAAAGGCATCGCGCGGATACGGATCGTGGCAGCGACGGAGCTTTCCAGAACCTGCATGGAGCAGGCCCTCACCATCAAGGGCTGCGCTTCAGGGAGGGGAAAGTGCGGGGTGCGGTAGCCTGCCTTCACGTAAAGCAATGGTCATGGCCGGCACGCAGGAGGTCTCCAAGGCCGCGCGGGGCGGGTTAGATGTGGCTGTTAGTAACACGCTGCGACGTTCTGGACCCTCGTTGCGTGCAACCGTATAAAGAGAACCCTTTTTTTAAGCGCGAAATCACTAAGTATATGCGATAGCATGCCGCTCACAAAGCATATTGTCTAAAGGCTGAAGTAGCTTGAATATATTGCCAACTGTATTTTCTAATCCAACCCTTGGTGTGATCACCCTGAACCCTAAGCCATGCGCAAATTTCCCTCGCACACCTCCGAACGAATGTAGGCTCTGCGACAGCAATCTATCAAAATCAAACAGTCGCACACCGATCGGCAAAAGCACCGCATCCTGATCTTTTGTCTTAATTCCGTGAACTCCGTCGATTGACGAAGAATGCTCGGTTATCGAGCGCCTGAAAATCCTGAGCAGCAAATCCTGCGAGCTATCACCGGAATTGCGAACTTTGACCTCATCACTCAATAGAATCTTGTAGTAGCTACATGCCGACAGTAGTGAGTCCCGTATTCTGCCGTCCATTTCATAACCCTTTAAACTTTCATGTAGAACTGACATCGAAAGTTGTTCAAGGTATTCCTCAATCGCTGCATGACAGAGAAGCACATAAGACCTGAGCTTCAACTGCTGTATGCGATTTCCTACGTCATGGAGAGGCAAGTCCACTAGCAAGCTTCCGGCCTCAACCAAAGCAATCTCAAGTCTTGCGAATTCGACTGACGTCTCAGGCATTGTCTTTGATCAGGGGGAGTCGAAGAGTTATATTATATTCTTTGCGAATGAGGTCATACCAACTGACGAACCTATATTTTGTTGCAGATACGCTTTTGGTGGTGCTTTCAATTGCCCTTACGAACGATGTGTTCGAGAAAATCGACTTATAAACCTCAACGAATTTTCTAGGATCTCCTGCGACCTGATCCTGCAACCTCTCGTCCGCCAGAGAGCCACCAAGAACGTCGAAAACAGCTCTGTTGAAAGACCCTTCAAATTTACTCGAATCGGGAAGATACTTTCTTGAGAAGCAGCCATTTGGAAAGGCGTCAAGGCCGATTCTGATTATTTCCTCTAATTGGGCCACGCCTTCAATCTGCCGGCCAACATCGAAGCCACGGTTCATTTTTCTGCAGAATTCATCAAGGAACTCTTTAAGATTTCCACGATATTCTATCGAGAAGTCTTGAAACGCGAAATGGCGTATGGCGACTTCTACATCCTTCATTCTCTTGTCAGGTTTTTTCAGCCCTAGCATCTCTTGCAGATTTTGGCAGTCTGCGGTTTGGCGTATTGCTTCACGAACGAAGGGGCCTCGTATCAGAGACATTCTGAGTTCCATCGGTGACAGGCGGACTGATCCTGAATTCAATCTATGGAATATTTCATAAAGAACGTCGTCGCGCTTCCACCCTCGGATTACAGCAGTTCTTATTACTGCGGAGTCAATCGCACGCACGATCTTGGGATAGTTTGATTTCAATGATGACCAGCTCTGACCATTCAGCTCAGATAGATCTTCAAGGCCTTGGAGTTTGAATGGTGCTGCTCCATCGGATGGGTCTTCGAAAAATTCCTTGATGGCAGATAAGCGTTGTTTGCCGTCTAAGACAAGAAATTCATTTCTTTCTTCACGACGTTCAGCGAGAAGAATCTGGGGTATTGGTATGCCCAAGATAAGGGATTCGATGAACTTGGATTTAGCGCGTGCTGTCCATACACTACGCCGTTGAAAATGAGGCTCCAAATCAACGATGTCCACGAGTTCCCGCCGAAGTGTCGAGACTGTCCAATCTGAAGGGACAATAAAAATCTCTGCGAAATCGTCGGAATTAATTTTATAATCACTGCTGCCCTCTGCCGATTCGTCTTCGTCGAAAAGACTCTCTGTATCCGTCATGGGATCGATTCCTTAGTTGTTTTTTTGCAGAGCAGGTATAAGCTAGTTGAAGCGCCTGTCATAACCTAAATAGGTGGTCGTGAAGGAATTACCTTCAGTGTAATGATATTTCCTCGAGCAGACCAACGCCAGATACCGCAGCGTAGGTCTCCCCCGAAAGCTGTAGCACAACTAACTGAAAGCCAGCTCTGTCCCAGAAATGCTCGCACGCTATTACAAACTGAGGTGGCTGAGCTTACAGTTTGCTCATCGGACCGAACCTATTTTGCAGGTAGTCACGGTGCGACGCCTCCGTCGAGGTCCTGCAATGCTTCATAGAGCCGTCCCGGCCCCATCAGGATTTCTTTCAGCCCCTGTCGAATGGCTTCGGAGCTCAGGGCCTGCCGGCTCATCTCCAAATGGGCGTCATGTGCATCAATGATCGCGTCGATCATTGACTTCGTCAGGGTAGGCGAGTTCGCAAACTGCCCCTTCAGGTTACTGTGGGCCTGCTGGATCAAGGTGCGGTCTTCCAGCAGCTTGTTCTTTACCGTTAGCGCATAGGAAAGCTGATCGTTGTCTGTGAGTTCTCCGGTGAATAGGTCGTTCAGCTTGTCGACAATCTGGGACAACAGCGCCTTTTCCTTGTCCTGCACGCTGCCCGTTCCCGCTTCCGTCATGGGCTTCAGCTTCTCGCCATCTCCGTCCAACGTCAGGGCTTTCGGCCCCTTGCTCGTCAGCTTGTGGTGGGTCAAGGCCACTTTGCTTAGGTCGACACCCTCACGTTCACGCCCGAATTCCAGCAGCGGGATCAGGCGGCGGAAGAAGATGCTCCGCGCCTCGATTGCCGTCGCACCGTAGTCGAAGATCTGCGACAGGAACGCGTAGAGCCGAAGGAACGCGCCCATGTTGGACCGGAAGACAATCAGCGCGTCCTGTTCCTGCTTCGCCGCCACCGCGGCGTTCGTGTTCCCCTCGGCAATGGCCTGCGCCTCGGCAGAGCGCGACGCCCTGAAAGCTTTTAGCAGCCTGTCCGCCATAGGCTCGATCGCCGCGGAAAGCACGGCATGGCTGGATTTCGGATCCAACTCGTCACGAACGACCCGATCGACCTCGAAGTCGTCATAGTATCCCAAGGCATCCAACTTTGCTCGCAGATCGAGCACCTGATCGGGATCGGTCACGGCCTCCAATTCGGCGGTCGTGTAGTAGGTCTTGAAGGCTGCCAAAATGTCGTCAGCACTGTTGGCAAAGTCCAGGATGTAGGTCGTATCCTTCACCAGATCGCCCGCCTGCCACGCACGGTTTAGCCGCGACAAGGTCTGCACAGCCTGAATGCCCGCGAGGCGTCGGTCGATATACATTCCGCACAGGAGTGGCTGATCGAAGCCCGTCTGGAATTTGTTCGCGACGATCAGGACATGGAAGTTCGGACCCTTGAAGGTCTCGCGCATGTCCCCCTTCAGGCCGGGGTTCAGCAGCTTGCTTGTTTCCGTGAACGGCTCCGGGCCGCTCTCGGGATCATCAACGTCACCCGAAAAGGCGACCAAGGTGCCAAGGCCATAGCCCTTGTCCGCGATGTATTTCTGGATTGCCAGCTGCCAGCGCACGGCTTCCTTGCGGCTCTCGACCACGACCATCGCCTTGGCGCGACCGCCCAGCAGCGGCATGACCATAAAGCGGTAGTGCTCCACCACGATCGCGACCTTCTGGCTGATGTTGTAGGGGTGAAGCTTGACCCACTGCATGAGCGACTTCTGCGCCAGACCCCGATCAACCTGCTTGTCGTCGATCTCTTTCCCGTCGCTGGCCAGCTTGAAGGCCAACGAGTAGGGCGTGTAGTTCTTCAGCACATCGAGGATGAAGCCTTCCTCAATCGCCTGACGCATTGAATAGACATGGAACGGCGCAGGCAGGTTGCCTGGACCGGCCGGCGCGCTCGGGTCTGGGCGACGACCGAACAGTTCCATTGTCTTGGCCTTCGGGGTGGCGGTGAAAGCCACGAAGGTGATGCCGGACGGCGATGCTTTTGCTGCCATTTGTGCGGCAAGGATATCCTCGGCTCCGATCTCGCCCCCGTCCTGCATGGCGGCGAAATCTTCAGCCGACAGCACCTGTTTCAGCTTTGATGCCGCCTCTCCAGTCTGGCTGGAATGGGCTTCATCGGCGATGACAGCGAAACATCGGCCAGTCGTGGCCGCCAGTTCCTGCACAGCGGCCAATGCGAAAGGGAAGGTCTGGATCGTGCAGACGACAATCTTCTTGCCGCCGGCCAACGCCTCGGCCAGCTTCTCGCTTTTGGATCCGGTCTCGCCCGTGATTGTCTCGACCACGCCTGCCGTCCGCTGGAAGGCGAAGATTGCTTCCTGCAGTTGCGTGTCGATCACCGTTCGATCCGAGACGACCACAACCGAGGAGAAAATCTTCTCATCCTTTGCATCATGCAGGTCAGCCAGCAGATGCGCGGTCCAGGCAATGGAGTTCGTCTTGCCCGATCCCGCCGAATGCTGGATCAGGTATTTTCCGCCCGGTCCTTCGTCCAGCACGGCGGCGCGCAGGTTGCGAGTCGCGTCCAGTTGGTGGAACCGCGGGAAGATCATGCCGGTCAACTGCTTCTTCGCGTTCTGCACGCCGACCATGAAGCGGCCAAGGATGTCCAGCCAGCTGTCTCGCGCCCAGATATCTTCCCACAGATAGGCGGTGCGGTGACCGTTCGGGTTCACCGGATTGCCCGCTGCGCCGTCATCGCCCTTGTTGAAGGAAAGGAAGCGAGTGGCTGGTCCCTCCAGCCGCGTCGCCATCATCACCTCGCGGTCGCTGACCGCGAAATGCACCAGCGCCCCACCGGGGAAGGACAGGAGCGGTTCGGGCTTCTGGCCCTTCTCGGCAGGGTTGCGGTCGAAGCGATATTGGTCGACGGCGTCCTGGATGTTCTGGGTGAAATCGGTCTTCAGCTCGACCGTCGCCACCGGAATGCCGTTCAGGAACAGCACGAGGTCTATGCATTTCTCGTTCACCAGCGAATAGCGCAGCTGGCGCACCACGCGCAGGCGGTTAGCCTGATACCGCGCAGTGATGTCGGGGTTCATCCCCATGGCGGGGCGGAACTGGGCGAAGGTTAGCGGTGCCTTGAGGCCGAGGATCTCGATCCCGCGCCGCAGCACCTCTAGCGTGCCGCGTTCGTCAAGCTGCTTGCGCAGGCGGTCAAGGACGACGGCTTCGCCATGCCTGGCCACTGCATCGGTCCAGGCTTTCGGCTGCGTGGCCTGCGCCCAGGCGGCGATATCGGCTGGAAACAGGGCGCGGGCGCGATCGTATCCTGCCGCATCGCCTGCCGCATAAAGCCAGCCGTGGTTCGACAGGTGATCGCAGATCACATCCTCGAAGCCGATTTCCTTATGCGTCGCCATCAGAGCAGCCTATCCGTATACGTCTTCCGCCCGGTCCCGCTGGGCACGATGTCCTGTCGGCGCATCCATCCCAGTTGATCAGCGAGATATTGCGGCGACAACCTTTCCTTCTTCGCGGGATGCCAATTCTCCAGCACCTCGTGGACGAGGTCGGCATCGCTTGGGGCCTTGCCGTCGATCAGGAAATCGTTCCACGCGGCATAGAGGGTCGCGACCGCCTCTATCTGCTTGGTCCCCATGTCGCCCAAGAGGTCCATCAACCTAAGGAGCCCTTCCATTCGGTCGCCGATCTCTGCCGCGAGCTCAGCACGTAATTGCGTTGCATCGGCGATGAACTCATAGCGATAGGCACCTTGGTCACCTGGCTCTCGCGTCACGCGGATTGCGTTGGCGGCGGACAGGTCGGATTCGACCCGGTCGCGAAGACTGATGTCCAGCGGGCCATTGGGCGCGCGAAGATAGGCCCCGCCGATCTCGTCAATGTTCGCATGGATCTGCGCCATGAACAGCAGTTTTTGCAGCCAGATCCGTCCATGGTCCTGCTTCCGTCCAAGCTTGGCGATCACTACACCCGCGACCATCGCCGAGACCTTTAGGAACTGTCGTTGAGCAACAACCGGCAACAATGCCTCGCGCACGTCGATCTTGCCAGTGACCGCCGCCGAGATCAGCGCCGCGCGGCGTTCTTGCAGGAGCGTGATGGCTGAAGTGGCGGTTTCCGCTAAAGCAGCGAGATGCGCTAGTCTAAGCTCGATCGCGGCAATTATATCGGACTGTTCGGCCATGCTAGGAACCGGAACCACAAGATTGCCAATGTCGCCCAAGCTCAGCTGAATTTTCGTTCCACCGTAACCCTGGGCTGCAAGAAAGTTTTTTCCGACGGAAGACAGAGTTACATAAGCGACCCATTCGGGCAGGAGCCGCCGTTGACGAAGGCGGGCAAGCGCGACGTGCTGACTGACATATGCATGTTCCAGATCTCCCGGAATGACTGCGACCGACCCAAGGAATGCAGTAATTGAAAAGAGAAGGTCTTTCGTGCGAACGCGAGTCCGTTCCCCTTCAGCTCCAGGAGGGACCTCCACTCGTTGAATGTCCTCGAGGTCGAGACCGATTTCATCTCGCGTCAGGTTTCCTATTCTGAGGAATAGCGCCCCATCATCGGAATAGTATTCCGCCCAACCGCGCGAGCCGCTGGTGAGAAAGGCGAGATCGTCCTTCAGTCGGCAGACCTCCCACCCCTCCGGAATGTTCCCAAGCCAGTCGATGCCGGAGGGTTTGAGGGGTGCAGTGGGGTTCAGGCCTTTGGTGACGGCGTGGCTGATGACGGCCTGACGCTTCTCGGCCAGAAGCGCGATCAGGCGGCGCTGTTCCTCCACCAAGTCATCGATCTTCGCCGTCTCACGGTCAAGGAAATCCGCGATGGTGCGTTGTTCGGAGAGAGGCGGGGACGGAATGCGGGTTCCCGCAAGTGGTTCGAGATTGAGCGCGCGGAAGGTAGCGCCGCCAATCGCACTTTCCCACTGGGCATAAGAGATTTGCGACCGTAGGACCAAGAAAATGAACTTTGCGTCGTTCAGTTGATTGACAGCA
>JAYRKT010000098.1:0-2795 GCA_041905595.1 Rhodobacter sp. | reverse complement strand
CCGGCGCCCGAAGCCGAAGCACCGCCCGGCCGGCGGCGCCGCGGCGGAAGGCCCGCCATGCCGGTGCTGCGGCAATCCCCGCGCGCGTTGACGGCCGAGACCGGGAGATCCCGCCCCTGTTGATTTCCACCCAGAACTGAGCCGGGTTTTCCATCGAGAAGTGAGCCACTTCTAACTATGGATTTTGGGTCATGTTGGGGTCAAGGCATGGTTTGCGTCTTTCTTTTTTCGGGCTGCTGCGGCTGAACTTGCCTTGAAGCGGAAGCTGTCGTTTCCGGTTTCCAAGATGTGGCAGCGGTGGGTGAGGCGGTCGAGCAGGGCCGTGGTCATCTTGGCGTCACCGAAGACATTGGCCCATTCGCTGAAGCTGAGGTTGGTGGTGATCACGACTCTGGTGCGTTCGTAGAGCTTGCTGAGCAGGTGGAACAGCAACGCCCCTCCTGATGCGCTGAACGGGAGGTATCCCAGTTCGTCGAGGATCACGAGGTCGAGGCGGGTCAAACTTTCGGCAGTCTGCCCGGCCTTGCCCTTGGCCTTTTCCTGTTCGAGGGCGTTCACCAGTTCGATGGTCGAGAAGAAGCGGACCTTGCGGCGGTGATGCTCGATGGCCTGGATGCCGAAGGCCGTTGCGATATGGGTTTTACCCGTGCCCGGGCCACCGATCAGCACGACGTTCTGCGCTCCGTCCAGGAACTCGCAGCGATGCAGCGTCCTGACGGTGGCTTCATTGATCTCGCTGGCGGCGAAGTCGAAGCCCGAGAGGTCCTTGTAGGCCGGGAAGCGTGCGGCCTTCATGTGATAGGCGATGGATCGGACCTCGCGTTCGGCCAGTTCCGCCTTCAGCAGTTGCGACAGGATCGGGATGGCGGCTTCAAAGGCCGGGGCGCCTTGTTCGATCAGGTCGGTGACAGCTTGGGCCATGCCGTGCATCTTCAGGCTGCGAAGCATGATGACGATGGCGCCGGCGGCGGGATCATGACGCATGGCGGCCTCCGGCAATCTGGGCGCGCAGGCCGTCATAGCGTTCGACGTTCGCCTTGGGTTCGCGTCTCAGGGCCAGCGCCTGCGGGGTATCCAGCGGCGGCCCGCCAACCACCTTGCCGTCGACCAGTCGGTGCAGGATGTTCAGCACATGGGTCTTGGTCGGCACGCCCTCGGTCAGCGCCAGTTCCACGGCGGTAAGCACAGCCTGTTCATCGTGCTGAAGAACCAGGGCGAGGATGTCGACCATCTCGCGATCCCCGCCGGGCTTACGCAGCATGTGATCCTGCAAATGCCTGAAGGCAGGCGGTAATTCCAGGAACGGAGCGCCGTTCCGAAGAGCTCCGGGCTTGCGCTGGACCACCGCCAGATAATGTCGCCAATCGTAGATTGTCTTCGGCGGCAGGTGGTGGCTGCGCTGGATCATGCGGGCATGTTCGCACAGAATGTTGCCCTCGGCCGCAACGACCAGCCGGTCGGGGTAGATCCGCAGGCTGACCGGCCGGTTCGCGAAGGACGCCGGAACACTGTAACGATTGCGCTCGAAGCTGATCAGACAAGTGGGTGAGACGCGCTTGCCGAGCTCGATGAAGCCGTCAAATGGGACGGGCAGCGGCATCAGTGCGGCCCGCTCTTCGGCCCAGACATCGGCGATCGTGCCGGGCAGCGCGCCATGGGCGGTCTCGCGCCACAGATCCTGACAACGCTGTTCCAGCCAGGCATTCAGCGCCCCCAGACCGGGGAAGTCCGGCATGCCTTGCAGCATCTGGTGACGGGAGTCGCGGACGTTCTTCTCGACCTGCCCTTTCTCCCACCCAGCGGCCGGATTGCAGAAGTCGGGCTCGAAGACATAGTGGTTTGCCATCGCGAGGAACCGGATGTTGACCTGCCGCGCCTTGCCTCGGCCGACACGATCCACCGCCGTGCGCATGTTGTCGTAGATCCCCCGCTCCGGCACGCCGCCAAAGACGCGGAACCCGTGCCAGTGTGCATCGAAGAGCATCTCATGGGTCTGGAGCAGATAAGCCCGCAGCAGGAAGGCCCGACTGTGCGACAGCTTGATATGGGCGACTTGCAGCTTCGTTCGCTCACCGCCCAGAACCGCGAAGTCCTCGCTCCAGTCGAACTGGAAAGCTTCGCCGGGGCGGAAAGCCAGCGGAACGAAGATCCCGCGCCCCGTGGTCTGTTGGTCGCGCTGCCGATCAGCCCGCCAGTTCCGGGCATAGGCCGCAACCCGGTTGTAGGAACCGGTGAAGCCGAGCGTCACCAGATCGGCGTGCAACTGCTTCAGCGTTCGCCGCTCTTTGCGTGACTTCCCGGCCTCGGTCTTCAGCCAGACAGCCAGCTTCTCGGCGAAGGGATCAAGCTTGCTCGGCCGTTCCGGCGTCGCAAACTTCGGCTCGACCGTGTCCGCCGCCAGATGCTTGGTCACCGTGTTCCGTGACAGCCCCGTGCGCCGGGCGATCTCCCGGATCGACAGCTTCTGCCGCAAATGCATCCGGCGGATGATGTTCAAAAGTCCCATGTGGATCACTCCGTTGCCCCCGCCGCTCTCCGCTCCGGGGAAAGGTTCACATGGCTCAATTCTCAGTGGAAATTATGCGCCTACCCGGCTCAGTTCTGGGTGGAAATCAACAGCCCTGGCCTCTGCAGCAGCGCGCACCTCACGATCTGCCGCCTCGAACGCATTTTCGGCCTCTAGAGCAGCTTGATGAGCAATCTCTGCCTCTGCGAGTGTCTCCTCGATCCGGTCCAGGCTCTCGGCGGACGCATCCTCGGGCCAAGCGTCGGCCAGATCCGGGACGAGTGTAATG
>JAYRKT010000097.1:0-2835 GCA_041905595.1 Rhodobacter sp. | reverse complement strand
CGAAACGGCGAAGTACGGCTCGTACCTGATGCTGGAGTTCGGGCGCTGGGATGCGCGCCGCGGCTGGACGAAGCAACTCCACCTGGGGGCGATGCGGAACAACAACCAGCGCCTGTTGGCGAAGCTGGGGCCCGACACCGGCTTCGACAGCATCGGCGACTTTCCGCAGGCGCGGGCGCTGGCGCGTTACCTCGACGCGCTCGACGCCACGGGCGAACTGCCGAAGACGGTGCTCTACAACCTCAATCCCGCGGACAACTACGCCTTCGCCACGATGGCGGGCAATTTCCAGGATGGATCGGTGGCCGGGAAGATCCAGTTCGGGAGCGGCTGGTGGTTCCTCGACCAGAAGGAGGCGATGGAATGGCAGATGAACGCGCTGTCCAACCTCGGCCTGCTGCGCCGGTTCGTCGGCATGCTGACGGACTCGCGGAGTTTCCTGTCGTACACCCGTCACGAGTATTTCCGTCGCGTCCTGTGCAACCTGCTCGGCGCCGAGATGGAGCGCGGCGAGCTGCCGCCGGACCGCGACCTGGTCGGGGCCATGGTGCGCGACATCTGCTTCGCGAACGCCCGGTCATACTTCGGGCTCGAGCTGGATCCGGCGTACGCGAAATAGCCCTCCTACGCCAAGGCTTCGGAGGGCAGGCCCTTTTCACGGAGGCGGGGAGGGCGGGTTTGGTTCTGCCGGTGGCGACGTGCGCAGGCACTTTCACGGGGTCTTTACATCGGCCAAAGGTGAGCTTGGTCGGGCGAAAGGGAGCGCGGGCCGAAGCACGAAAGGGCCCTCCTACGCCGAGGCTTCGGAGGGCATCCTTCGCTGCGACGCCGTACCGCGAAGCGAGCTCTCAGTTTGAACCGATGGCGTGCCATCCGAAGCTCTCCGAGCGAAGGATGGAGCGGGTGGACGGAATCGAACCGACGATACCTCTTTGGAAGAGAGGAGTTTTGCCACTAAACTACACCCGCGATGACGGCGACTGGGATTCCGGTCCGGGCGGGGAGGGGGGTCAAGCCTGCGTTCGGTCGGGAATTAAGGCCGGCTAATCGGGGTAGAAATGAGATTGCCGCACGAACTGCCGGGCGTATGCCTATTCCCGCTATGGCAATCATTTCTTCAGCGACTGGGCAATCTGCAGCCTCGCTGCAGGACACCCAGAAGGGCCGCACCAACGTCAAGACGGCCCAGGCGCTGGCGAAGATGAAGGCGCTCGAGCAGAAGTCCAAGAAGTACAACCTTCCCTTGGGCGAGCTGGCCATCTTCACCCAGCAGTTGGCATCCCTGCTTACCGCCGGTCTTCCGCTCGTGCAGTGCCTCGAGGCGCTGCAGGACCAGACCGAGGACCAGTGCTTCCGCATCGTCATCCGCGACGTGCGCGCGGACATCTCGTCCGGCAACTCCTTCTCCACCGCGGTCCGGAGGTTCCCGAACTCCTTCAACTCCCTCTTCATCTCCATGGTCGAGGCCGGTGAGGCGAGCGGTGGCCTGGCGGAAATTCTGATGAAGGTCGCCGGCTACTTCGAGTCGACCGTCAAGCTGACCAAGAAGGTCAAGTCGGCCATGACCTACCCGATCGCGGTCATCGGCCTGGCCGTCGCGCTGGTCAACGTGCTGCTGATCTTCGTCATCCCGGTGTTCGCCGCGATGTTCGCCGACTTCGGCGCCAAGCTGCCCGCCCCGACGCAGTTCCTGATCGACCTCTCCAACTTCATGAAGAAGTGGTGGTGGCTGATCTTCATGAGCGCCTACGGCGTGTATTGGGGCACCGGCAAGTACATCGCCACCCCGGCCGGCCGCCGCCAGAAGGACAAGTTCCTCGTCCGCGCCCCGATCTTCGGCAACCTGATCCACAAGATCGCGCTGTCCCGCTTCTGCCGCACCTACGCCACCCTCATCCGCTCCGGCGTGCCGATCCTGCGCACGCTCGAGATCGTGTCCGCGGCCAGCAACAAGGTGCAGATCGAGGACGCCTGCCAGGAGATCGCCAAGCACGTCTCCCAAGGCGGCCAGGTGTCCGACGTCCTCGCCGCGAACCCGTTCTTCCCGCCCATGATGAAGCACATGGTCAAGGCCGGTGAATCGACGGGTAACGTCGACGGCATGATGACCAAGATCGCGGACTTCTACGACGTGGAGTGCGAGGCGACGGTCGCGGCCCTGACCTCCCTGATCGAGCCGATCCTCATCGTCTTCCTCGGCGTGGTGGTCGGCGGCATCGTCATGGCGATGTTCCTCCCGATCTTCCAACTCGGTGCGGTCGCCGGCGGCCTGCAGTAAGCCGCGGTCCCAGCATCGATTGCCAATTCCAGGCGCGGGGCAAACACCCCGCGCCTGCTAGTTTCTACGGCTACACTGCCGGTTGACTTCGATACCCCGGGAGAGCCAAGCTGAGTCGCAATGCCCTCCGTCCTGATAGTCGACGACCTGCTCTCGATCCACGAGATGCTGGAGGCGGTCATCCAGCCGACGGGGTTCGTGACGTCGTTTGCCACCGACGGTGAAAAGGCGCTGGCCCGCTATAAGTCGGAGAAGTTCGACCTCGTGCTGGCCGACATCGACATGAAGCCGATGGACGGCATCACGCTGCTCAAGCACCTGAAGCATTACGATCCGAACGCGGTGATCATCATCATGACCGCCTACGCCAGCACCGAGAGCGCGGTCCAGGCGCTGAAGTTCGGGGCCTTCGACTACCTGCAGAAACCGTTCCGGGTGGACGAACTCATCGCGACCCTGCGGCGGGGCATCGAGTTCAAGGAATTCCAGAACGAGCGCGCCTTGATGGGCCTGGCCCCGTCGATCCGGGCGGACGACATTGAGCACCGCCTGATCGG
>JAYRKT010000063.1:0-16630 GCA_041905595.1 Rhodobacter sp. | reverse complement strand
GCCCATGATGTCGAGCATGCCGTAGTTTGCCAGCGTCTCGGGACGCTGCACACGGTCCTGCCAGGCCCCCGAGGCGTAACGGTAGAAGTCGGTTCCGGGGCTGACCGACAGGTCCATGTTGGTGATCGAGAAGGCCAGCTCATCATCTGTGGGTGGTGGCAGAGTGGCGGCATCCTCGGCGCGGGAGGAGTCTGCCAGCAACGCGAGCGCAAACAGCAGAGACAGACCGCCGGAAAGGGAAGGACGGGCGGAAAAGGGAATCTCGAAGGATATCATAAATGGCGGACTCCAATTGTCCCGACAAGGAAACAGCATCGCCAGTGCCCGCGTCTATCCGATTTGCGCAGACGTCCCCGCGCCGAACAGCACAGTCTTCCTGGTTCCGCCGGGCTGGGCCGACATGTCAGGCCGGTCTGCCGCCTGTCATTGCTGGTTCGCGGCCAGCCACTTGCGCCATTGCCGGGATGACCCGTTGAACGTGTTCAGGTCGACCGCGCCGTCGACGCCGGGGGCGCGGCCGGTGCCGGTGTATTGCCAGAAGGTCCAGCGGTGGTGGCCGCCATACACATCCGCGGGATGGCCCGCGACCGAACGCAGCCAGAAGTGGTAGTCGCCAAGTTTCCACATCTCATTCTGTTCCCAGAAGTCGATCGAGGTGTAGATGATTGGCTTTCTGCCATAATGCGCTGTCAGCATGTCGAGGAAGACCCGCGCCTCGGACCGCACGGTTTCCGGCGGTGGACGCAGCTTGCAGGTCTGGGAATGGCCGTTCCACTCCATGTCGAGCACTGGCGGCAGATCACCGGGAGTAGCCGGAACATGGTCGATGAACCATTGGGCCTGCTCCTGCGCGGTGCGGCAGTAGTAATAGAAATGGTAGGCCCCGACAGGCACCCCGGCCCTCCGGGACGCCTCGTGATTGGTAGGGAACATCGGGTCGGCGAAGTCGCCGCCCTCGGTTGCCTTCAGGAAGGCAAATCCGACACCACCCCGCGCCGCCGCGTCAAAGTCTATGGAACCCTGAAAGCGCGAGGCATCGATGCCATGGACGTCGTAATGGCTGGGCTTGGTGCTGCCGCGCCAGTCATTCGGCTGGACGTCGTCAAAGCCCTTGGGGATGCCATTCGGCCGTCCGCCGCCACATGCCGCAAGCGTTGCCAGAAGAACGCCTGTCACCAACCAGCGCACGATCCCCGCCATTCCCTCACCTCTTCCGATTCACTGCCGCTTATTGGCGCGGTCGGGCGGTCTTGTCACGCCGGTTTGCGACCTTGGGGCAGCTGTTGGCCAATCCCTGCAGGTCGGCGACATGGCGGAAGGCACGCGCACCTGATCGACGCCCTTGACGGCCATTTCCGTCCGGGGGGTTAGGCGGGCCGGAACTGCCGATGACTTAGCCGAACCGGGCAGGATCGAGAGCGGTGACAATGTTAGCGGGCAGGACGGGCGCGTGTCCGGCAATCAGGTCAGCGGCCAGTTGGCTTGCCGCCGCCGAAGACTGGAAGCCATACCCACCCTGGCCCGCAAGCCAGAAGAAATCCGGCACGCGACGGTCCCGGCCAATCGCAAGCACGCGGTCCGGCGCAAAGGTTCGCAGGCCCGCCCAGCTTGAGATCAGCCGTGTCACCGGTTCGGTCACCATCTCCTCGTAGCGCGCGAGGCCTTCGGCAAGGACCGTGTCGTCGGCCCAGGCATCGTGCGGGTCCATCGGATGTTCTTCGGCCGGAGAGACGATCAGTGCCCCAGCATCGGGCTTGGCGTACCAGCTTTCGCCTGTTCCGAAGATCATTGGCCAGGTCCGCGGATCGTGCCCGCCGGGGGCTGGGATGCGGGCCATGGACCGGCGATTGGGTTGCAGTCCGATCGGCCGGACGCCTGCCATTGCAGCGATCTCATCGGCCCAGGCGCCCGCTGCATTGATCAGGAGGCGGGCCTCATATGACCCCTTCGCGGTCGTCAACAGCCAATGATCCGTGTGGCGGGCGATAGCCTGCACCGGGGTCCCGGTCACGATCTCTGCCCCGTTCGTTCTGGCTTCCCGCGCAAAGTGCTGGATGAGACGGTCGGTGTCGATGTCCCAGGCGTGGTCACCTGCGGCGGCAAAGCGCACGACTTCGGGGTTGATGATCGGAACACGCGCCCGCGCCTCGTCCAAATCGAGAGGCCCAAGGCTCATCGCGTCCATGTCGCGCTGCAGGGTGTCGCGCTGGTCTGCCCGGGCCAGGATCATCAGGCCGCGCGGCGCCAGAAGGCCGGGCAGGGCGCGGAAGTAATCGCCCGAGGCCTCGGACAGGGCCACGACCGGGGCCAGACCATAGGTCGGCTCGTACATCGCCGCGGATCGGCCGGAGGTGTGATAGGCCAGCCCCGTCTCCGCTTCGAGCAGCACAACGCTCCCCAGATGCGAAAGGCGGGCCGCGGCAGAAACGCCGGCGATGCCGCCACCGATGATGAGAAAGTCGATCATGTGTGCAAGCTGCCTTCCCGCAAGAAAGATTTCAAGGGGAAGATCGTGCAAGAAAAAAGACCCGGCGTTGGCCGGGTCTTTCTCAGGCATGAAATCGGGGTCGACGTGTCAGGCCCGCCGAGCCCGCCCTATTGCGGCAAATGCCGCCAAACCTGCTGCAAGCATCCCGAGTGCGCCCGGCAGCGGCACCGGCGCTGGCGGAACATAGGTCATCAGATCCTGCGTCGTGTCGCGGCCGGCGGTATCGACCGGCACGGTCAGGATCTTCAGCCCGGCGGTCGACAGTTCCCACCCCTTTGTGCCGAGTTTCGACAGCCAGTCGTTCGCGGTCGCGATCGACGTTGCCTGCAGGTACTTGCTCGGCGCGCGGACGCGGAAGTTCTTGTCCCCGGGGCCGACTTCGTAAACGCTCAGATGCGGTTTGGTCTCGGCGACGATTTCCCAGGCGGCCAGCTGGAAGGCAACGGCATTCTCGATGCTGTCGTCCATCAGATCCCACGCGCCCTTGGCGAGGGCGCCGAGCATCTTCAGCCGGTCGAGGCTGAGCGACTTGATGCCTGCCACGATGTCGTCGTGCAGGCTGTAATTGCCGACAAGCGACGTGCCGCTGCGCTTGAGATAGGTGAAGGGCGTCACGCAGAAGCCGATGAATTTCTCGACCGCGCCCTTGGTGCCATCGCCGATTTTCCCGTTGCCGTCGATGTCGAGGTGGCTTTGCAATTGGAACGCGCCGGCCAGTCCCGTGAGGTAGTCGTGCGGATCGGGCGTCGAGGTATTGAAGATCATTACCTTGGTGCCGCCGAGCTTGCCGGCCTCGCCCGTGAAGATGTCGGTGGTCTGTTGAGTGACGGTTGCGGCCTGGGCCGAAAACGGCGCGGCCAGAACGGCGGCAATGGCCAAAACCTTTACGAACTTCATCTCGAAACTTCCTTATTTTCGCCCAAATCGCCCCCGCGTGGAGACGAGGATGCATTGAGCGGAAGGAAGGTCAAACCCAGTGAGGGCGTCCGTCGCCAAAGTTCGTGAACGGCTCAGGATCGCTCACAACCCTTGGGAGAGTTTCGCGGCGTGCAACTCTCGTGCGCAAAAGCGGCCCGAGGACCGAATGATGCCGCTGACGGCAAAATCCGGTCGGTCGCGTCGAATTGTACCGGCAGCGGAGACAGTAGCAGCCAATCCTGTCTGCAACGGCCGGCGTCCCCTCGCCCTGGTGCGGCCAGCTGCGGGAAACAAGGTGTTTCCCGGGCAGAAATGCGGCGTCAATGCGGCAAAGCGATGGCCGGATACGGGCGGGAACCAATCCGGCGCGGTTTCGCGGATTGGTCAAACTGCGCGCGGGGCTGACCTGGACCGATTCGGTGGCAGGGGCTAGACCGCGCCGCGCCCTTCAATCCTTGCGCGGTGTCCGAGGTCGCCCCGTATCAGCGCGACGCCGACGCCCAGGGCGATGGCTTGCGGATGCTTTCCCAGACTGCGGTCGCCAATCGGGCAGACGATCCTTCCGATGGATTGCGGCCCGTGACCAAGGGCCTCAAGGCGGCTGCGGAACCGCGCCCATTTCGTTGCGGAACCGATCAGGCCGCAGCTTCCGAAGCCGCGCTGGAGGAGGCGGTGACACAGTTCAAGGTCGAGCGCATGGGAGTAAGTCAGGATCAGGTGCTCGGCCTCCAGGGGCGCATGATCGGCCAGAACCGCCGGATTGGCTGCCGGAATTGCAGTGACGCCAGACGGGACTTCCGCGGGAAAGCGGCTGGCGGCCACGTCGATCCAGGTAATCGCCAACGCCGGCAGCGGCGAAAGCACCGACACGAGCGCTCGGCCGACATGGCCCGCGCCCCAGATCCAGAGCAGGCGCGAAGGCGCGGCGATGGGTTCGACCATCCAGCCCTGAACCAGCGCGGGCTCCGGGGCGACGCCTTCCGAGCGCGCCCTCGCGATCAGGCGTTTGACGGCGAGCGGCATCGCCCGCCCGTCCACCGGCCGCGCGATCACGCTCTGCCCGTCCAGCGCCGCCAGCGCCGCCGCATCATAGACCTCGGTCAGAATCGTAACCGAACCACCGCAGCATTGGCCTAGTTTCGGGCCAAGCGCCTCGCGGTCGAAGCGATGCCCCCCCGCCGGCAAGATTGCCCGCGCCCGCTGCGTTGCCTCCCATTCCAGTGCGCCACCGCCGATCGTGCCTTCGGTGCCAGTCTGCCAGACCAGCATCGAGGCCCCCACTTCGCGCGGGGACGAACCCTGTACCGACGCAATCACCACCCGCACCACGGTGCCGTGGGCCGCAACGGCGGCGCGAAGGGCGGCGAGGTCAAACATCGCCGCGCTGCCGCCTGACGGCCATCAGGATGCGCTCGGCTGTCGCCGGGGCGTCAAGGTGCGGATAGACCAACCCGTCGCCACAGGCCGCGACAGCATCCGACAGCGCAAGGAAGGCCGAGATGCCAAGGTTGAAGGGCGGCTCGCCTACGGCCTTCGACCGGCCCACAGTATCCTCGCGGTTCGGGCGATCCCAAAGCGCGACGTTGAAGACGCGCGGCCGGTCGGAGCAAGCGGGGATCTTGTAGGTCGAGGGGGCATGGGTCGACAGCCGCCCCTTTTCATTCCAGACCAATTCTTCTGTCGTCAGCCAGCCAGCGCCCTGCACATAGGCACCCTCCACCTGGCCGATGTCGATCGCCGGATTCAGGCTGTTCCCCGTGTCATGCAGGATGTCGGCGCGCAGGATGCGGTTCTCGCCCGTCAGCGTGTCGATCACCACCTCGGTCACCGCCGCGCCATAGGCGAAGTAGAGGAACGGCCGCCCTTGGCCCTTGACCCGGTCCCAGGTGATCTTGGGCGTCTTGTAGAAGCCCGTCGACGACAGCGAGACGCGTGACTGATAGGCCATCGCCGCAACCTCGGCAAAGCTGTAGTCGGCGCCGCCCACCTGCACCCGCCCGTCGGCGAAACGGACCTGCGCCGGATCGGCCTGATGCTTTTCCGCCAGATGCGCGGCCATCCGTTCCTTGATCGTCTCGCAAGCGATCTTGACAGCCATGCCGTTCATGTCGGCGCCAGAGGAGGCGGCGGTGGCCGAGGTGTTCGGCACCAGCGCCGTATCGGTCGCGGTAATCTTGACCATCCCGGCATCGACACCAAAGACGCCCGCCGCCACCTGCGCGATCTTCTGGAACAGGCCCTGTCCCATCTCGGTCCCGCCGTGGTTCATGCGGATCGAGCCGTCCTGATAGACATGCACCAAGGCGCCCGCCTGGTTGAGCCAGGTCAGCGTGAAGGAGATGCCGAACTTCACCGGCACCATGGCGATGCCGCGCTTGAGGACAGGGCTGGTCCGGTTCCACTCCCGGATCGCCTCGCGTCGGGCGTGATAGTCCGACGTTTCCGCTAGCTTGGCCGTCATGGCGTGACCGATGAAATCCTCGATCGGCATCAGGTACGGGGTCGTCTGGACCTCGGGCTTGTTGCCTGCCGCCAGCGACTCCGCACCCTCCGAAGTCAGATCTACGCCTTTCGCCTTTGCCTTCTCGATGCTCTTCGGGGGCAGTGCCTCGGCGACGTCGGCCATCTCGCGGTAGAAGTTCACGCGGCGGACCTCGAGCGGGTCCATTTTCAGGACATGGGCGATGTGGTCCATCACCCGCTCGATGCCGATGATCCCCTGCGGACCGCCAAAGCCGCGATAGGCGGTGGCGGACTGGGTGTTGGTCTTGAGCCGGTGGCTTTCGATGCGGACATGCGGCAGCCAATAGGCGTTGTCGGCGTGCAGCATTGCCCGGTCGGCGACGGGCAGCGAGAGGTCCTGGCTCCAGCCGCAGCGGAAGAGATGCAGGAACTCGATCCCGGTCAGTTTGCCGGTATCGTCGAAGCCAGCCTTGTAGCCGATGGCAAGGTCATGGCGTTTGCCGGTGATGACCATGTCATCGTCGCGGTCGTAGCGCAGCTTGCAGGGCCGGCCAGTTCGTGCGGCGGCGACGGCGCAGGCGACGGCCAGCGCGTTGCCCTGGCTCTCCTTCCCGCCAAAGCCGCCGCCCATTCGGCGCACCTCGACCCGCACGGCGCTCATCGGCAGATGCAGCGCGTGGGCGACCTTGTGCTGGATCTCGGTCGGGTGCTGCGACGAGGCATGGACAAGCATGTCGCCATTCTCGAGCGGCAGGGCGAGGGCGACCTGGCCTTCGAGGTAGAAATGCTCCTGCCCGCCAACCTCCATCCGGCCTTCGACGACATGCGGGGAGTTCGCCAGTGCCCCGGCGGCATCGCCGCGCGTCCAGATGCTGGGCCCGGATTCGAAGCGGCTGTTGGCGGCGAGCGCCTGATCCACGGTCAGAAGGGCCGGAAGTTCCTCGATGTCATACTTCGCCTTCTTCACCGCCTTGCGCGCGGCGAGATGGCTTTCGGCGGCAACGAGGAACACCTGCTGGCCGACGTAATGCACCGTGCCGGTGGCGAGCAGCGGTTCGTCATGGGTCGAGGGCGAACAGTCTGGCATCTCGTCGAAATCCTCGGCCGACCAGACGCCGACGACACCGGGCGCGGCGCGGACGGCGGAAAGGTCGAGCGCGCGGATGCGGCCATGTGCGACCGGCGAGAGGCCGAAGGCGAGGTGCAGCGTGCCGGCTGGCGTCGGGATGTCATCGACATAGCGCGCGGTCCCGGTGACATGCAGCGGCCCGGAATCATGCGGAAGGGGCTTGCCCATGCTCATGCGCGCACCTCCAGCGGTTCGAGATCGAGGATGCGCGGGGTCTGGCCGGATAGTTCCAGAACGTAACGGGTCAGCATGTTCCCCGCCGCCTCGAGCCGGTAGGCGGCCGAGGCGCGCATGTCGGTCATCGGCGTGAAGTCCTCGGCGAAGAGCGGCTTCACCACCTCGGCTGTGCTGCGGTCGAGCGGCTTGCCGATCAGCGCCTGCTCGACCGTTGTCGCCCGCTTCGGGATGCCTGCCATGCCGCCGAAAGCGATGCGCGCAGACGAGACGAGACCGGCTTCGGTCGTGACGTTGAAGCAGCCGCACACAGCCGAGATGTCCTGGTCGAAGCGCTTGGACAGCTTGTAGCAGCGCAGGGCGGGGGCCGAGGCAGGGATGGAGATGGCCTCGACGAATTCGCCCGGCTGGCGGTCCTGCTTGCGGTAGTCGAGGAAGAAGGTCTCGAGCGGGATCGCGCGGCGGGTGTTGCCCTTGCGGAGGTGGAGCGTGGCACCGAGCGCGATCAGGGCGGGCGGGCCGTCGCCTATGGGCGAGCCGTTGGCGATGTTGCCGCCGATGGTCGCGGCGTTGCGGACCTGGACCGAGGCATAGCGACGGAGAAGTTCGGCGAAGTCGGGATGCGGCCCCTTCATCGCGTCGTGGAGGTCGCTGATGGTGACACCGGCGCCGATGCGGATTTCGTTGCCTGTCGTCTCGATCCGCTTGAGGTCCGCGATGCCGTTCAGGAAGGCGACCGGGGCGAGGTCCATCAGTGCCTTGGTCACCCATAGTCCGACATCGGTCGCCCCGGCGATCAGGGTCGCGGTCGGGTTGGCCGCGTACCAGCGCGCAAGCTCGTCGGTCGTTGCGGGGCGGAAAGCGTCGGACGGGGGGCTGTCTGCCCCCCGGTCGCCACCTGCGGCGGCGCCTCCCCCCGAGGATATTTTTGCAGAAAAGACATGGGGGTCGGTTTCGGCCTTGAGCCAGTCTGGCACCGGCGCGCTCGCGGCGGCCTCCGCGGCGCGGATGATGGGCGCATAGCCGGTGCAGCGGCAGAGGTTGCCGGCAAGCACGTCGTCATGGTCGGTGCGGTGGTTCAGGTGGCCGGCGGCCATCGCCATGACGAAGCCCGGCGTGCAGAAGCCGCACTGGCTGCCGTGATGGTCGACCATCGCCTGCTGGACCGGGTGCAGCGTGCCGTCTGGGGCAGTCAGCCCCTCGACCGTGCGGACCGCCTTGCCGTGGAGCTGCGGCAGGAACAGGATGCAGGCGTTCAGCGCCCGGGTTCCTGCTTCGTCGCTGACCATCACGGTGCAGGCGCCGCAGTCGCCCTCATTGCAGCCTTCCTTGGTGCCGGTCAGGCCGCGTGTTTCGCGCAGCCAGTCGAGCAGGGTGCGCGTCGCGGGTTCATCCGCGATGCGAACCGGCGTTCCGTTCAAGAGAAACGCTGTCTCGGTCATGTGCAAACCTGCCGCCTTCTCTTCGCCCGGGGCCGATGCGCGCCCGCCCGATGCGGCGTAAAGCGGGGCGCGCGCCCTTGATGCCCATATCTTCATCAAATGCCGCGCCCTGCCCACAAGGCAAGCAGAACCTTTCCGGCTTTGCCAATGTCACTTTCGCCTTTTGCCGAAAAGCGGGGCGGGCCTTGCGGTGCCCTGCCCGGTCGTTAGGCTGTGCGCCATGTCCGACGCGCCGCGATTCATCCATCTGAGGGTCCATACCGAGTATTCGCTGCTGGAAGGCGCGGTGCCGGTGAAGAAGCTGGTCAAGCTCTGCGAGGCGGCGTCGATGCCGGCCGTCGCCGTGACCGACACCAACAACATGTTCGCCGCTCTGGAATTCTCGGTCACCGCGACGGGGGCAGGAGTGCAGCCGATCGTCGGTTGCCAGGTTTCGGTTGCCTACGAGATGCCCGCGCCGGGGGAAAAGCCGCGCCCGCCTGCGCCGATCGTGCTGCTCGCCCAGTCCGAGGCGGGCTACATGAATCTGATGAAGCTCAACTCCTGCCTGTATATCGACAAGGGTGGGCAGCTTCCTCAGGTTACGATCGAGGAGCTTGGGGCGCATTCGGCAGGGCTGATCTGCCTGACCGGCGGGGCTGAGGGGCCGGTCGGGCGGTTCCTGCAGGCCGGGCAGGAGGCGAAGGCGCGGGCGCTGCTCGGCCGGATGGCGGCGATCTGGCCCGACCGGCTTTATGTCGAGTTGCAGCGCCATCCGGGCGAGGGCGGGCTCACGACCGAGGCCGAGCGGGCGACCGAACCGGGGCTGGTGACGCTGGCCTATGAGCTGGGCCTGCCGCTGGTGGCGACGAACGACGTCTATTTCCCGAAATCCGAGATGTTCGAGGCGCATGACGCGATGATCTGCATCGCCGAGGGCGCCTATGTTGACCAGCAGGCGCCGCGACGCCGGCTGACGCCGCAGCATTACTTCAAGTCCGAAGCCGAGATGTGCGCGCTGTTCGCCGACCTGCCCGAGGCGCTGGAAAACACCGTCGAGATCGCCCGGCGCTGCGCCTATGCCGCGAAGAAGCGCAAGCCCATCCTGCCGCGCTTTGCCGATGACGAGGTCGAGGAGCTGCGGCGGCAGGCTTGGCAGGGGCTGGAGGCGCGGCTCGCGGTGATCCCGCATGCGGTGACCGTGAAGGAATACGAGGACCGGCTGGCCTTCGAGTTGGGCATCATCGAGCAGATGGGGTTCCCCGGTTACTTCCTGATCGTGGCCGACTTCATCAAATGGGCCAAGGCGCACGGCATCCCGGTCGGCCCCGGCCGGGGGTCGGGCGCCGGCAGTCTGGTGGCCTATGCCTTGACCATCACTGATCTTGACCCCCTGCGCTATTCGCTGCTGTTCGAACGCTTCCTGAACCCCGAGCGGGTTTCTATGCCGGACTTCGACATCGACTTCTGCATGGACCGGCGGGAGGAGGTGATCCGCTATGTGCAGGACCGCTACGGCCGCGAGAAGGTCGGGCAGATCATCACCTTCGGCGCGCTCCTGTCGAAGGCGGCCGTGCGTGACGTGGGCCGCGTGCTGCAGATGTCCTACGGGCAGGTGGACCGCCTGTCGAAGCTGATCCCGGTCGAGGGGGTGAAGCCCGTCTCGATCACCAAGGCGCTGGCCGACGAGCCGCGGCTGCGCGAGGCGGCCAAGGAAGAGGTCGTGGGCCGCCTCCTGACCTATGCCGAGCAGATCGAGGGCCTTTTGCGCAATGCCTCGACCCACGCCGCGGGGGTGGTGATCGGCGACCGGCCGCTCGATGAGCTGGTGCCGCTCTACCAGGACCCGCGCTCGGACATGCCGGCGACGCAGTTCAACATGAAATGGGTCGAGGCGGCGGGGCTGGTGAAGTTCGACTTTCTGGGCCTCAAGACGCTGACGGTGATCCAGAACGCCATCGACCTGATCAAGGCCGGCGGGCGGCACCTGCACGAGGCGGCGGACGGGCGTCGCCTCTATGACCCGAAGCCCGAGGCGGTCGACGACATCGGGCATATCCCGCTCGACGACACGGCGAGCTACGAGCTCTACGCGGCGGCCAAGACCGTTGCGGTGTTCCAGGTCGAAAGCTCTGGGATGATGGATGCGCTGCGGCGCATGAAGCCAACTTGCATCGAGGACATCGTGGCGCTGGTGGCGCTGTACCGCCCCGGCCCCATGGAGAACATCCCGACCTATTGCGAGGTGAAGAACGGGCTCAGGGAGATCGAGTCGATCCATCCGACCATCGACCACATCCTTTCCGAAACGCAGGGCATCATTGTCTACCAGGAACAGGTGATGCAGATCGCGCAGGTCATGGCGGGCTACTCGCTCGGCGGCGCCGACCTGCTGCGCCGTGCCATGGGCAAGAAGATCGCCGAGGAAATGGCGAAGGAGCGCCCGAAATTTATCGAGGGCTGCACCAAGACGCACGGCATCGACGCAAAGAAATCGGGCGAAGTCTTCGACCTGCTCGAGAAGTTCGCCAACTACGGCTTCAACAAGTCGCACGCGGCCGCTTACGCGGTCGTCAGCTACCAGACCGCTTGGCTGAAGGCGAACCACCCGGTGGAGTTCATGGCGGCGGTCATGAACTGCGATATCCACCTGACCGACAAGCTGGCGGTCTACAAACGCGAGATCGACAAGCTGGGGATCCGAACCGTCGCGCCCTGCGTGAACGCCTCGCAGGCGACCTTCTCGGTGAGGGACGGGGCGGTGGTCTATGCGCTTGGCGCGCTGAAGAACGTCGGCGTCGAGGCGATGCGGATGATCGTCGAGGCGCGCGGGGACAAACCCTTCGTCAATCTCTTTGACGTGGCGCGGCGGGTGGACCTGAAGCGGGTCGGCAAGCGGCCGCTGGAGATGCTGGCGCGGGCGGGGGCCTTCGACGTGCTCGACCGCAACCGCGCGCGGGTGTTTGAGGCGCTGGATGCGCTGGTGGCCTATTCTGCGGCGATCCACGAGGCGCAGGGCTCGGCGCAGGTTTCGCTCTTCGGCGAGGCCGGCGCTGACCTGCCCGAGCCGCGGCTGGCGAACCGGGACGACTGGCTGCCGGTCGAGCGGCTGGCCGAGGAACACAAGGCGATCGGCTTTTACCTGTCGGGCCATCCGCTGGACGACTACATGTCGAGCCTGAAGCGCCGAGATGTGCGGACGCTGACCGAGGTTGCGGCTGCTGCCGAGCGCGGGCCGCTGGTTGCCAAGATCGCCGGGTCGGTCTCGGGCCGGCAGGAGCGGAAATCGGCCAAGGGCAACCGCTTTGCCTTCGCGCAACTGTCTGATCCGACCGGGCTGTACGAGGTGACGATCTTCTCCGACGTGCTGGAGGCGGCGCGCGACCATCTTGAGCCGGGTCGGAATGTGGTGCTGACGGTCGAGGCGACGCTGGAGGGCGAGACGCTGAAGCTGCTGGCCCGCGCGGTGCAGCCGATCGATCAGGTGACGGCCGAGGCGGGCGGAGCGGTGGGCCTGCGCATCCATCTGGACCGGGTCGAGGCGGCGGCCTCGGTCGCGGCGCTGTTCGAACGGGTGAAGACCGACTCGGCCCGCGCGCGCGGCACCGTCATGATCTGTGTCGCAGATCCCGACTCCGGCGAGGAGATCGACCTGGAATTGCCGCAGAGCCTGCCGGTCACGCCGCAGGTGCGCGGCGCGCTCCGGGCGATCTCGGGGGTGCGCGCGGTCGAGGAAATCTAGTCTGGCGGTGTGGGGACGATTTTTCTGCGAAGAATCAGGCGCTCATGGCGTGCCGGATTTCTCGTAGAGAAAACGCCGGCTCAGCCCCAGCCCAGGGCGACAGCGCCGTTGTAGAACAGGAACGACCCGATCCAGGCGAGGGCAAACATGTAGGCGAAGGTCGCCCACATCCAGCGCTGACCACCGGTCTCTCGCCGGATGACGGCGAGGGTCGAGATGCATTGCGGCGCGAAAATGTACCAGACGAGCAGCGACAGCGCGGTCGCGAGGCTCCAGTTATGCGCCAGAACGGAACCGAGATTGGCCCCGTCGCCGCCCACGGCATAGACGGTGGCAAGTCCGGAGACGGCAATTTCCCGCGCGGCCATGCCCGGGATAAGCGCGACCGAGATTTGCCAGTTGAAGCCGATTGGCGCGAGGATCGGTTCGATCAGATGGCCCAGCCAGGCGGCGAAGGAATAGTAGATTGCGGGCTCGGTCGCGCCGGGGGGCGCGCCGGGCAAGGTCGCCAGCACCCAGATCAGCACGGTCATGGTGAAAATTGTTGTCCCTGCCCGTCGCAGGAAGGCGCGCGCCCGTTGCCACAGGCCGAGCGCCACCGACTTCAGCCGCGGCATCTTGTAGTCGGGCAGGTCGAGCATGAAGGGCGGGCTGGGCGTATGGCGCCAGACCAGCATCTTTGCGGCGAACGAAACCGCCAGCGCCGACGCAATTCCGGCGACATAAAGCACGAACATCACCAGCCCCTGAAGGTTCAGCACCCCAAGAACCGGTCGTTCCGGGATGAAGGCCGCGATGATGAGCGTGTAGACCGGGATGCGCGCCGAACAGGTCATCAGCGGAGCGACGAGGATCGTCGTCAGCCGGTCGCGACGGTTCTCGATCACCCGGGCCGACATGATCCCTGGCACCGCACAGGCGAAGGACGACAGGAGCGGGATGAAGGCGCGTCCATGAAGGCCCGCGCCGCCCATGATGCGATCCATCAGGAAAGCAGCCCGGGCCATGTAGCCGAGGTCTTCCAGCAACAGGATGAACAGGAACAGCACGAGGATCTGCGGCAGGAAGATGATCACCCCGCCCACGCCCGCGATCACCGCATCCAGCAGGAATGAGCGCAGGATGCCGTCGTGCAGATGGGTCGAGATGGCCTGTCCTAGCGCAGTAAAAGCGGTGTCGATCAGGTCCATCGGAGGCTGCGCCCAGCTGAAGACCGCCTGGAACATCAGGAACAGGATCACCAGCAGGCACACGAGCCCCAGCACCGGATGCAGCAGTACCTTGTCGATGCGGTGGGTCAACGTGTCGGGTTCGGGCGGCAGCGTGATGGCGCGGGCGATCAGCCGGTCGGCCTCGCGGTGGCTCTGCCGCAAATCGGTCGCCGAAGGCGGGCTCCACAGGTTTTCGCCGGCTGGCGGGACGCCTTCGTCAAGCGTTGCCTGCAACTGAGCGAGCAGGGCATCAAGCCCGCCCTTGCGAACCGAATTCGCGGTGACCACCGGCACGCCGAGCTTGTCCTGCATCGCGGCCGTGTCGATCTCGATCCCGCGGTGGCGGGCGATGTCGATCATGTTGAAGACGACGATCATCGGCAGCCCGACCGTGATCAACTCCATCGCCAGCCGCAGGCCGGTCTTCGGTGATGAGGCATCGACGACCGCGATCAGCAGGTCCGGCACGGGCTCGCCCGGGCGCCGGCCAAGGATCACGTCGCGGGTGACTTCTTCATCCGGGCTGCGGGCGCGGAGCGAATGTGTGCCAGGCAGGTCAACGAGGTCGATCTCGGTGCCAGAGGCAAGGCGCGCGATGCCGGTCTTCCGTTCGACCGTGACGCCAGAGTAGTTCGCGACCTTCTGGCGGCTGCCGGTCAGCGCGTTGAACAGCGCGGTCTTGCCGCAGTTCGGCGGGCCGGCAATGGCGAAGCGGGGTCTGGAGGCGGGCAGGGTCATGTCGGGTCAGGAGACGAGGATCGCCATCGCCTCTCGCCGCCGCAAGGCCACCGTCGCGCCGTTGACCTGCACCGCGATCGGGTCGCGTCCGAACAGGCCTTCATGCAGGATGCGCACCTTTGCTCCTTCGACGAAGCCAAGCTCGATCAGACGACGCTCCAGCTCCTCGGGCGGCAGGGCGCCCGTGTCGTGGTGCGGGCTGATGTGGTGGACGTGGCCGGCGAACCCCCGATGCAGGCTGCCAAGGGGACGCGGCGCAAGCGTTCCATGGCCGGGGCGGTGGGCCGGATGTGGCGGGGTAGTCATGGGTGCAGTCCTCGCGGCCGGGCGCCTGCCGACCCTTCTGGCTAATCCGACTGGATTAGTCAAGAAAGAGGCGGGGCTTCCGGGCTGCCTGCGGCGCTCGGTCCTCCCGCGTCAGAGATCATCCGGTAGATCGAGGGCGAGGCGCCGCGCGATCTCGGCCAGCGACCGCCGCTCGGCCTTGGCCCAGTCGGCCGCGCGCGCGGCATAGAGGGTTGCTTCGGAACTGTGGACCAGACCATCGGACAGCACCTTGAGGTGGTTTGCCCGTAACGTTTCGCCGGTCGAGGTGATGTCGGCGATCGCCTCGGCCGTCAGGTTCTTGACCGTGCCCTCGGTCGCGCCCTGGCTGTCGACGAGCTGATAATCCGCAATGCCCTGCTCGGTCAGGAAATCGCGGACCAGACGATGGTACTTCGTTGCGATCCGGAGGCGGTGGCCGTGAACAGCGCGGAAGGCCGAAGCGGCCGCGTCGAGGTCGTCGAGCGTGTCAACGTCGATCCACGCGGCCGGGACAGCAATGATGAGATCGGCGTGGCCGAAGCCGAGCCTGGCGAGCTCGGCCACCTGCGACGGCCAATCGGCAAGCTTGTCGCGGATAAGGTCCGAACCGGTGACGCCAAGGTGGATGCGACCGGCCGCAAGCTCGCGGGGGATTTCGCCGGCTGACAGAAGCACGAGGTCGACACCCTCGATCCCGTCGACGGCTCCGGAATATTCCCGCTCGGTCCCGGCGCGGCGCATCGTGAGCCCCCGCGTGCCGAACCAGTCAAAGGTCTTGTCCATGAGCCGGCCCTTCGAGGGCACGCCGATCTTGAGCGTCATGCCCTGCCCCCTTTCAGCGCGGCGACGAGGGCAGGGCGGATCACGCCGCCCACCGCCGGAATCTCGCGCCCCTGTCCCAGGACCGAGGTCAGTGCATCGTAGCGCCCGCCCGAGGCTACGGGGGGCCAGCCGGGCAGGTCGGACAGGAAGCTGAAGACGAAGCCGTCGTAATACTCAAGCGTCGTGCGGCCATGGCTCGCCTCGAAAGGCAGGCTGTCCGTGTTGACGCCATTCCGCTGAAGTGCATCGAGCCGAGCGGCGAACCGGTCGACCGCCGGAGCGATCGCGGGCAGATCAACGGTGATATCCCGCAGATGGGACAGCGCGGCGGGTGCCGGGGCTTCCAGTGACAGCAGGTCGTCGAGAATTCCGGCTTCCATAGCCGAGATCGGGGAGGTACCGGCATCTTCGATCAGCGCCCTGGCGCGGGCGGCGATCTCTTCAGGAGCGCGCAGTCCGACAAAGGGACCGGCGGCTTCGATCAACGCCTCGGGGCTGTCCGAGACAAGCCGGTCGAGCAGGCGCGCCCGTGCCTCGGGCAAAGGCGTGCGGCCGGAAAAGCGGTCGAGCAAAGCGCGGAAGCGGCGGGGCCGCCAGACATGCCGCGTCAGCGCGGCCTTGCGCCTGTCCGAGGTCTTCAGGCCGCGGATGGCGGCAAGGATGATGCCGAGGTCGCCGGTGACCGGCCGCAAGTTCAGCGGAGCGAGCAGCCGGGCGAAAAGGGCGAAGACTTCGGCATCGGCCTCGGCTGGCTTTTCCTTTGCGAAGAGCTCGAACCCCACCTGAAGGTATTCGCTGGACCGCGCCTCGGTCGGCGTGTCCTGTTTGCGGAAAACCTCGCCGCGATAGGCATAGCGGGCCGGTTCGCGGTCTTGCGCCATATGCATCTGCACGACCGGCACGGTGAAGTCAGGGCGCAACATCATCTCGCCGCGCAGCGGGTCCTGCGTGACGTAGGCGCGGGCGCGGATGTCTTCGCCGTAGAGGTCGAGGAGGATGTCGGCGGGCTGCAGGATGTCGGTCTCGACCGGCTCGGCCCCGGCGGCGAGGAAGGCGGCGAAGAGGCGTTCCGCTTCGGCGCGTTCGGCGGCGCGGGGGGCGGTCATGGTCGGAATCCGATAGGGGTAAGCAACCGGAGTGCGGAACGCGCGACACGCGCCCGACCCTCCCCCCCGGGGCGGGCGCGTCTTGCGACGCACCCACCCCGCGGGCCGGTCG
>JAYRKT010000062.1:0-16658 GCA_041905595.1 Rhodobacter sp. | reverse complement strand
CTCTCCAAATTCCGGCGCCTCGCCGTCAGATACGAGCGCAGGGCCGACATTCACCTCGCCTTCACCATCTTGGCCTGCGCCATCATCTGCTTTCGAGCGCTGACAACGTGGTTTTGAAATGACCTCTTAGTTTCGTCATGACTGTCTCCTCAAGCCAGATGTTCCAGACGCCGCAGATCAGGCGGTGACATCAACAGGTCGTCGAACCGTGCGGCAAGGCGCGTGAACGGCGCGGCCCGGCCATGCGCCTCCAGTGCCGCTGCATCGGCCCAGGCCTCGAGCATCACGAAGTGTGCAGGATCGTCTTGATCGCGATTCAGGTCGTAGCGCAGGCAGCCCTGCTCGACGCGGACGTCCGCGAGCATCCCAGTGAGGGCGGCCTGCAGGACCGCCCCCCGGGTATAGCCACCAGCGTCGCGACCAGGTGAATAATTCCGGACATCAGAACCCCTCCAGCACGATCTTGCCGCGCGCAGTGTTCGTTTCGATCAGGGCATGGGCCTTCTTCAGGGTCTCGGCATTGATCGGCGACAGCGTCTCGGTCAGCGTGGTGCGGATGCGCCCGGCATCGACCAGTCTCGCCACCTCGTTCAGCAGCTTGCCCTGCTCACCGATGTCCGGCGTGCCGAAAATCGCGCGGGTGAACATCAGCTCCCAGTGGATCGAGGCGGCCTTGCGCTTGAAGCCAAGCACGTCCAGCGTCTCGGGATCATCGATCAGTCCAAAGCGGCCCTGCGGCGCGATCAGGGTCTGAATGCCCTTCACATGCCGGTCGCTCTGGTTGGTGGAAAACACGAAGCCCGGCGACCCGATGCCCAGGGCCTCGACCTGTGCCGCCAGATCACCGTGGTGATCGATAACGTGATGCGCCCCAAGCTCACGCACCCAGTCCTGTGTTTCCGGACGCGAAGCGGTGGCAATCACCGTCAGGTCGGTCAGTGCGCGGACAAGCTGGATGGCGATGGATCCGACGCCGCCTGCGCCGCCGATGATCAGGATGGCATTGGCCGCGCCCGGAACGGGGCGGCGGATGTCCAGCCGGTCGAACAGCATCTCCCACGCGGTGATGGCCGTCAGCGGCAGGGCGGCGGCCTCGGCATTGGTCAGCGACTTGGGCTTGTGTCCGGTGATCCTGGCATCGACGAGATGGAACTGACTGTTCGCGCCGGGGCGTGTGATGGATCCGGCATAGAAAACCTCGTCGCCGACGGCGAAGCCCTCGGTCTCGGGCCCGACCTCGGCCACCCGGCCGACCGCATCCCAGCCAAGCACCTTCCAGTCACCCTCGGTCGGGCTGGCGCTTTTGCGCACCTTTGTGTCCACCGGGTTGACCGACACCGCCGCCACCTCGACCAGCAGGTCATGGCCGGTCGCGATCGGACGCGGCAGTTCGATGTCCTGCAGCGCATTCGGGCGGTCGATGGGTCCGGGGGTCTTATAGCCGATGGCCTTCATGAGATCGCTCCAATGTTTCATTCGCGTCAATGCGAAACTGGCCTTGTTTTTTGGATTTCGACAATACGCACAAACAATGCATATAGTGTCGAAAAGGATACTGTCATGGCCAAGGCCCGCCATTCCCGCTTCGATTGCACGCCCGGCTGTTCGGTCGAGGCGGCAATCGGGCTGATCGACGGCAAGTGGAAGTCGATCATCCTGTGGCACCTGCTGTCCGGCACACTGCGCTTTAACGAGATCCGCCGCCACATGCAGAACTGCACGCCGCGCATGCTGACCAACCAGTTGCGCGAGATGGAGGAGGATGGGCTGATCACCCGCAAGGTTTACGCCCAGGTACCTCCCAAGGTAGAATACTCCTTGTCCGATCTGGGGCGCACGATGGAGCCGATCCTGCGTGCCCTGAAGACTTGGGGCGATGAAAACATCGGCCTTTACGGCAAGCCGGTTGGACATGATCCACGCGACACAGCCTGACCCTCAGCCCTTGCGCAGATGCCCGGTCGGCAGGGCCGTGGTGTATTTCACCTGATCCAGGGCGAAGCTTGACCGGATGTTGGCCACGCCCGGGATCTGGGTCAGGACGTTCATCACCAGATCCTGATAGCGCAGCAGATCCTCGACTACCACGCGCAGCATGAAATCTTCGGAACCGGTCATCAGGTAGCATTCCATCACCTCGGGCCGGTCCTTGATGGCGTCGGTGAACGTCCCGAGCGAGGCCTTGTCCTGACGTGCCAGCGTGACATGGACAAACACGTTGACCAGCAGGCCCAGCTTAACCGGATCGACCAGAGCGACCGAGCCGCGGATCACCCCGCGCTCACGCATGTCGGCTACGCGCCGCCAGCAGGGCGAAGCCGACAGGTTTACGCGTTCGGCCAGTTCGGCGTTGCTGAGTTCGGCATCCTGCTGCAGCGCGTCAAGGATTCGCAAACTAGCCGTGTCCAGTTCGGGTTTTTCTGGGGTCATTTTATCCTCCAACAGCCAAGACTTGGATAGAGTTTTCCTGTTACACCTGCAGCTTGGGTCTGAATAGGTCGGATTGTCCGTCGCATCGGTGTCACAATGGCCTCTCATCTCCCATCTATCGAGGCCGTCCATGTCCTGCGCTGCCCCCGCCGCCACCCCGCATCCTTGCCGGTCTGAAAACAGCCGGTTGTGGCTGTCGCTGATGGTGCTGCTGTGGGGTCTCAGCTGGCCTGCGACGCAGATGGCGCTGACCGCAGTGCCGCCCTTATGGCTTGCAACCTTCCGCTTCGGGTCGGCCGCCGTCTGCCTGTTCGCATTTCTGGCGCTGCGCGGCGGAGTCACCCTGCCGGAACGCGGCGACATGCCCATCGTTCTCAGCACCGGCCTGCTGCAGATGATGACCTTCACGGGCTTGGGCATGATTGCCATGACCCGAACCGATACCAGCCATTCGGTGCTGCTGGCCTATACCACACCGCTGTGGACCGTTGCGCTTGCCTGGCTTGTCTTTCGCGCGCGGCCAGCCCGGGCGCAGGTCGCGGCGCTGCTGACAGGCCTGGCCGGCGTGGCCTTGATCTGCTCTCCCCTGGAAACCGACTGGAGCGCGCCGGGCGCCTTCATGGGGGCGGGCTTCCTGCTCATCGCGGCACTGGCCTGGTCGGCCGTGATCCTGCACGTCCGATTCCATCGCTGGGTCTCGTCGCCCCTGGCGCTAGCGCCGTGGCAGATGCTGCTGGCAACCGTGCCGCTTGGCGGCCTTGCGCTGGCGTTCGAGGGCCTGCCCCACGGCATCCGCTGGAACCTGCATCTTGTCGAACTTCTGGTCTTCATCGGACCTGTCGCCACCTCGGCCTGCTTTGTGATCTCGGCAGAGCACGGGCGCCGGATCTCGACCTTTGCCATGTCGAACTTCACACTTGGCGTGCCGCTGATCGGCATCGCGGCATCGGTTGTGGTCCTGTCCAACCGGCTGTCGCCCGTCTTTCTGGCAGGGCTTGCCCTGGTCCTTGCAGGGATGGTGGCGGCCGCAAGCGCGCAACGGAACGGCTGACACAAAAATAGGGGGGAACGATGATTATCGAAACCGGATACCTTAAGACCGTCGAGCAGCGGCTGCTGTGGCTGTCGCACTGGATGATCCATCACGCCAACCACATCCGGCCCAAGGTGGACGGCATAAAGACCGGTGGGCACCAGGCGTCGTCCGCGTCGATGGTGTCGATCATGACAGCGCTTTATTTCTCAGCCCTGCGCCCCGAGGATCGGGTGGCCGTGAAACCGCATGCTTCGCCGGTCTTCCATGCCATGCAGTATCTGATGGGCCGGCAGACCCGCGCGCAGATGGAAGCGTTCCGGGGCTTGGGCGGCGTGCAAAGCTATCCCAGCCGGACCAAGGACACCGACGACGTGGATTTCTCGACCGGCTCGGTCGGCCTGGGCGTGGCGATCACCAGCTTTGCGTCGCTGGTGCAGGATTTCGTAGCGGCCAAGCCGTGGGCTGCGGGCCTGCCGATGGGTCGGATGGTGGCGCTTGTCGGCGATGCCGAACTGGACGAGGGCAACATCTACGAGGCCCTGCAGGAGGGTTGGAAGAACGACCTGCGCAATTGCTGGTGGATCATCGACTATAACCGTCAGTCGCTTGACGGGATCGTGCGCGAGGGTCTGTTCGGCCGCGTCGAGAAGATCTTCGAGGCATTTGGCTGGAATGTGATCCGCATCAAGTACGGCGTGTTGCAACGCGCGGCCTTTGATGAACCGGGCGGCCATCGCTTGCGCGATTGGATTGATGCCTGTCCGAATGCCCAGTATTCGGCGCTGACCTATCAGGGCGGCGCGGTCTGGCGCAAACGGCTGATGGATGATCTGGGCGATCAGGGCGAGGTGTCCGCGCTGATCGAACGTCGCTCGGACCCGGAGCTTGCAGCGTTGATGGAGAACTTGGGTGGCAACTGCGTCGAAACCATGGCGCAGACCTTTGCGGAAGTGACACATGACCGCCCAACCTGCTTTCTCGCCTATACGATCAAGGGTTGGGGCACGCCCATTGCCGGGCACAAGGACAACCATGGCGGCCTGATGACCAAGGCGCAGATGGAGGAATGGCAGCGGCACATGGGCGTGGCGGAAGGGCACGAATGGGACCCTCTTGCGGGGGTTGTAGACAAGGAAGCGTTTCAGGACTTCCTGTCGCGCGTGCCCTTCTTTGCGGGCGGGACGCGGCGACACGGCGATGCGCGGCTGGCGATACCAGACCTTTCGCCCGTGGCGGATCGGGAGATCTCCACACAGGCAGCCTTTGGCAAGATCGTCGACCAGTTGGCCAAGGGGGACAGCGCCTTGGCCGAACGGATCATCACCACCTCGCCCGACGTGACCGGAACCACGTCGCTGGGTCCCTGGGTCAACCGCCGAAAGCTGTTCTCGCGGCAGGCGCAAGCCGATGCGTTCATCGAGCATCGCATCCCCTCGACCGCAAGATGGGAGTTTGCGCCCGAGGGCCAGCATCTTGAACTGGGCATTGCCGAGATGAACCTGTTCCTGCTGCTGGGGGCCGCCGGCCTGTCGCACAGCCTGTTCGGCAAGCGGCTGATCCCCATCGGAACGCTGTACGACCCCTTTATCCACCGCGGCCTGGATGCGCTGAACTATGCCTGCTACCAGGATGCGCGCTTCATCGTCATCGGGACGCCCTCGGGCGTGACGCTGGCGCCGGAAGGGGGCGCGCACCAGTCCATCGGCACGCCGCTGACCGGAATGGCGCAAGATGGGCTTGCCAGCTTCGAGCCGGCCTTCGCCGACGAGCTTGCCGTCATCATGGAATGGGCCTTCGACTATCTACAGCGCGACGGCGGCAACGCCTTCGATGAACGCACCTGGCTTCGCGACGAGACAGGGGGATCGGTTTATCTGCGCCTGACCACCAAGCCTTTGGAACAGCCCGGAACCCGCGTCGATCAGGCCTTCCGCCAGGGTGCAATCGACGGCGCCTACTGGCTGCGCAAGCCTGGTCCCAACTGTGAGATCGTGATCGCCTATCAGGGCGCGGTGGCGGACCAAGCGATCGCGGCGGCAGGGCTGATCGGTACCACGCGCCGCGACATCGGCGTGCTGGCGGTCACTTCGGCCGACCGCTTGAACGCCGGGTGGACCGCGGCACAGCGCGCACGCGCACGCGGGAACAGCCACGCCATCAGCCATGTCGAGAGATTGTTGGGCGATCTGCCGCGCCACTGCCGCTTGATCACAGTCATTGACGGGCATCCCGCTACGCTGGCCTGGCTGGGTTCGGTCGCAGGCCATGCCACCATTCCGCACGGTGTCGAGCATTTCGGACAGACCGGCACCATCGGCGATCTTTATCGGCATTTTGAGATAGACCGCGACGCTCTCGTCGCCTCGGCCCACGGACTGACGTCTGGGCCGCGCATCCACGGCGCCCGTACTCATGATGGGTGCGGACGCTGAGGATCAAGAGCTTGGCGACGGCGGTCGCGTCGGTCTGGAAATCGTGCATTCCCTTGAACCACTTCAAGTCGGCAAACGTGACATTGACAGACAGCGGTATGGCCCTCTCTACGCAAAACGACATGACCTCCCGTCTTGTCGCAGCGGGTTCTATCCTAAAGAGAACGAACAGGAACGGCTGGCCATTTTCTGAATCGCGTCGGCTAATAAGAACCGACCGGGATCGCCAACGAACGATTGAGTTTATACAGATTGGTTGCTCCGGTTTTATCAAGAGCGATTTCGACCTTTGTCCAGAACGTCGAGGCCTGTTCGGCTGCGATACATTCCTTGGTTCTGCCGCCAGCAAAGGTAAGGGGCACCTCCGCCTCGGCGGCTGTCAGCATGAAGAAGTGGCGCAAACGCTGTGTGACCGGCAGGCAAGGTTTCCCCGTCGTGTCGATCCGTCGAGGTGCTGAGTGTCGTCGTGCGGATCTGTTCCGCATTGCAACGTGCGGCGCCAGTTCTGCGGCTCGCCACTTTGATATCTTTCGTGGGAGCGCCTGATAGGGGATAGGTCAGCGTACACTCAGGCTCTCCGAGTATGAACGCCAGGACGCCGCCAAGCGGCAGCTATGCCGACCAGGCAGCCGGTCAACCCAAGTGGTAAATGAAGTTTGAATCTTGAACGATTTCGATCCTTGGAGCGTCGTTGAGGTCAGTTGACAATAGAGGCACCCTTTCGCATTCTTACGTCCTCACCAGGGGTGTCCCGACAAGGGGCTGAGATACGGCTGGGCCGCAAGGCAGCGCAGTGACCCTACGAACCTGATCCAGTTCATGCTGGCGTAGGGACGGTGCGGATGCCTTGCCGGTCGCATGCGACCAGTGGGGCATTCTATTCCCTCCCGTCGGTGCTGGGTCTTCAATGCTGCGACGCGAGGAGCCTCGACATGACATCTAAAGAAACCCTGACGGTTACCACCGGACCACTGCCCGCCTCTGTCAAGGTGTTCAGGCCGGGCGTGCTGCACCCTGACATCCGTGTGCCCATGCGCGAGATCGCCTTGCATCCAAGCGCGGGCGAGCCGCCGGTGACGGTCTATGACTCCTCGGGTCCCTATACCGATCCGGCCGCCGAAATCGCGATCGAACGCGGCCTTCCGCGCCTGAGGGAAGGTTGGACGATGAGGCGTGGGGACGTGGAGTCCTACGAGGGGCGGCATGTGAAGCCCGAGGACAACGGTTTTGCCTCAGGCGACCGGCTAACACCCGAGTTTCCCATCCGCCACCGCCCCTTGCGGGCGCGGAACGGGAAAGCGGTCACCCAGCTTGCCTATGCGCGCGCGGGCATCGTCACGCCCGAGATGGAATTCATCGCGATCCGCGAGAATTTAGGCCGCACCGCGATCCAAGAAATGATGGTGCGCGACGGCGAAAGCCTCGGCGCCGCCATCCCTGATTTCGTCACCCCCGAATTCGTGCGCGACGAGGTGGCGCGCGGACGGGCGGTAATCCCGGCCAATATCAACCATCCCGAAGCTGAGCCGATGATCATCGGTCGCAATTTCCTGGTCAAGATCAACGCCAATATCGGCAATTCGGCGGTAACCTCCTCAATGGCCGAAGAAGTCGAGAAGATGGTCTGGGCGACGCGCTGGGGCGCGGATACGGTGATGGACCTGTCCACGGGCCGCAACATCCACAATATCCGCGAATGGATCATCCGCAATTCGCCTGTGCCCATCGGCACCGTGCCGCTCTACCAGGCGTTGGAAAAGGTCGGCGGCATTGCCGAGGACCTGACATGGGAGGTCTTCCGCGACACGTTGATCGAGCAGGCCGAGCAGGGCGTGGACTATTTCACCATCCATGCCGGGGTGCGGCTGCACATGATCCCGCTCACGGTGGATCGCGTCACGGGGATTGTCAGCCGGGGCGGCTCAATCATGGCAAAATGGTGCCTGCATCACCACCGCGATAGCTTCCTCTACGAGCGCTTCGAGGAGATCTGCGACATCATGCGCGCCTATGACGTCAGCTTCAGCCTTGGCGACGGGCTTCGCCCCGGCTCCATCGCGGACGCAAACGATGCAGCGCAATTCGCCGAACTGGAGACCTTGGGCGAGCTCACCAGGATCGCCTGGGCCAAGGACTGCCAGGTCATCATCGAAGGCCCCGGCCATGTGCCGATGCACAAGATCAAGGAGAACATGGACAAGCAGCTTGCCGTCTGCGGCGAGGCGCCGTTCTACACCCTCGGGCCGCTGACGACCGACATCGCGCCGGGCTATGATCACATCACCTCGGGCATCGGCGCGGCGATGATCGGCTGGTTCGGCACAGCGATGCTCTGCTATGTCACGCCCAAAGAGCATCTGGGTCTGCCCGACCGGGATGACGTCAAGACAGGCGTCATCACCTACAAGATCGCTGCCCATGCCGCCGACCTAGCCAAGGGACATCCGGTGGCAAAGATCCGCGACGACGCCCTGTCGCGCGCTCGGTTCGAGTTCCGGTGGGAGGACCAGTTCAATCTGTCCCTGGACCCCCAGACGGCGCGGGCCTTCCACGACGAAACCCTGCCGAAAGAGGCGCATAAGGTCGCCCATTTCTGTTCGATGTGTGGGCCTAAATTCTGCTCGATGCGGATTTCCCACGACATCCGTGCCGAGGCGCAGAAGGAGGGCATGGCAGCCATGGCGCAGAAGTACCGCGAAGGCGGCGATCTTTACATGCCGGTGAGTGAGAAAGCCTGAGCGGGTATGACCGTCCATGCGGTTTCGCCTGTGCGCGGGACCGCATGGCTCATTTGATAGTGCACTCATCATAGGCCCAAACACGCTGACGGCGGACTTGCAGATGACCTATTTCGCGTGGGCTTAAGCAGGAGGCCTGCATGTCCGGAATCCTGCTCATCTAAGAGGGCGTTTTAAAACCACTTGCAGGCGGATTCGTCCTGTTAGGCTAGCGGTTTATGTCTGCCATGCTTGTCTCTGACGGCCTTTGGGCCGTGATCGAACCTTTGTTGCCATCCACGTCTCGGTCCGCGAAAGGCGGGCGGCCTCGGGTCTGCGACCGGGCCGCTCTGGCCGGGATCATGTTTGTCCTGCAGAGCGGCATCCCCTGGCGGATGTTGCCCGCAGAGCTGGGCTGCGGCTCGGGCGTGACCTGTTGGCGAAGGCTCAGGGATTGGCAGTTGGCCGGTGTCTGGGATCAGTTGCATCAGGTCTTGCTGCGCCAGCTGCATCGCGCCGGTCATCTCGACTGGACCCGGGCCTGCAGGGACAGCGCGTCCATCGCGGCGAAAAGGGGGGCAAAGTCACCGGCCCCAACCCCACCGATCGCGGGCGCCCTGGCACGAAGCGCCACATCGTCACCGACAGGCGAGGCATTCCCCTGACGGTGCGCCTCAGCGGCGCAAACGTCCATGACAGCAGGATGCTCGATCCGCTGCTCGACGCCATTCCTCCCATTCATGGCAAGCGTGGCAGGCCGCGCCATCGGCCCGGCAAGCTGCATGCCGACAAGGGGTATGACTATCCCCGCTGTCGCAAGGCTTGCACCAAACGCGGCATCAAGCATCGCATTGCCAGGAAGGGCATTGAGAGCAGCAGTCATCTTGGAAAGCATCGCTGGGTCGTCGAGCGCACATTCGCCTGGCTCTCCAAATTCCGGCGCCTCGCCGTCAGATACGAGCGCAGGGCCGACATTCACCTCGCCTTCACCATCTTGGCCTGCGCCATCATCTGCTTTCGAGCGCTGACAACGTGGTTTTGAAATGACCTCTAAGGTTCTCCACCTCCTACCCTCTGGGTTTCCGGCCGAACCGGGGACGTGACCCAAAGGGGGGACGCCGATGGTATATACCAATCAAGGTTGCTTATATATCCTCAGATGATAAAATTGGGCCCAAGCGAGAATATACAATGCCCCTCTACATCAAAGACCCTGCGGTGGATACGCTTGTCGATCAGTATCTTGCTGCCACCGGCATGACGAACAAGACGGAGGCCGTTCGCCGCGCCTTGTCCGATCAGTTGAACGCTCTCGCTGCCAAGGAGTCCCTGACGGACCGGGTTGCGCGAATACAGCGCCGGGCAGCGGAGGCCGGATTTGTGTCCACCGACAGCGACATTGCAGCGGACAAGGCGTTCATGGACGAACAGTGGGGCGAGGACTGATGTTTCTCGACGCCAGTGTTGTCGTCGCCGTGCTGTTGCAGGAAGAGGATGGCCCTGCGTTCCTGAAGGAAGTGGAAGCCGCGCGAGGCACCCTGCGCTATTCGCCCATTGTGCGCCTGGAGGCGACACTTGCCCTTGTGCGCAAGCGGGTTGAGCGGCGCGGCAAAGGTCCGGCGACAGCCGAGGACTTTGCCGCCGCGACGGAACTTGTCGACGAGCTGCTGAAGGCGCTTGAAGCCAAGGAAATGCACATCACTGGCAGTATGGGCGCTGAGGCGATCCGGGCGCTGTCGATCTATGGCAAGATGGTCGGGCATCCTGCCCAACTCAACATGGGTGATGCTTTGTCCTATGCCTGCGCCAAAGCCTTTCATGTACCCTTGCTCTACAAGGGCGATGATTTTTCGAAAACCGATCTGGCGTGATGGGTCGAGCGATCTCTGACAAAGGGCAAAGGACCAAACCAGCATGACGGAAAATGAAATCCTCGTCCTGACCTTTCTCGCAGAGATGCCAAACGCGATTTTTAGCTTTGATGTAATTTCAAAGAGTGTTTGCCTTACGCGAGATGAAGTTCGATCTGCATGCCACAGCCTACGGAAAGGCGGGTTCGCTGATTACTTCACTGGCTCATGAGTCAGCGGTGGATTTAGGGGTTCGGGATATATGATCCTGTTGCAGGGCCAACAGTGGCGTGAATCAGCGGGGCATGTCGTGGCCGCGCAGGGGGGCGGCCCGGTGCGGCCTGAGCGCCGCCCCTGTCCTGGCGCCGGACAGCCGGTGACAGGACGGGGGAAACCTGAGCCAGCGGAGGCATAAAAGAAGATGGGATGAGTGGGGTTAAGTCACGACCTCAAGGCTTGTGCGACCGCATCGCCGAGCGAGAGCGTGGGACGCCCGATCAGTGTAGAAAGCGTCTTGTCCTCGTCATGCAGCGCGCCTTGCGAGGCCCCAACATCCCAACTGGCAATGGCTTCAGCCAAGCCTGCAGGCAGGCCGACGCTTTTCAGAATGCCCGCATACTCCGCCTCTGGAAGATCCTTGTAGGGAATATCCTTGCCGGTCTGGCGCGAGAGTTCGGCCGCAAGATCGGCCAGCGTGTAGCTGCTGTCGCCAGCAAGTTCATAAACCTTGCCGTCATGGTCCTCTCCGGCCACGACCTCTGCCGCCGCCTGGGCATAGTCTGCGCGGGACGCTGACGAAATGCGCCCTTCGCCAGCACTGCCGACAAAGGCGCCATTCGCCAGGGCAGCGGGAATGGAGCCGGTATAGTTCTCGGTATACCAGCCATTGCGCAGGATGGTGTATCGCAGGCCAGCCGCCTTGAGAGCCGCTTCCGTGTCCCTGTGCTCATCCGCAAGGCTCAAGGGCGAGGTGTCGGCACGCAGCAGGCTTGTGTAGACAATGCGCGAAACGCCTGCAGCCTGCGCCGCTTGGATGACGTTGCGATGCTGGGCCGCACGCTGACCGACTTCGCTGGATGAGATCAGCAGAAGGGTGTCCACCCCTTGCAAGGCCGCTTTCAGACGCTCGACCGATCCGTAATCGGCCTCGCGCACCGTCACGCCCAGGTCCGCCGCCTTTGCCGCATTGCGGGCCAAGGCCACGATCTCGGAAGCTGGAACCTTCTCTTTCAAGGCGGCGATCACCAGGCGGCCAAGCTGGCCGGTCGATCCCGTCACTGCGATGGTCATCGTTCTGTCCTTTCAGTTTCGATGAATCGCATGTAAAGACATCGCTTACTTTTCGTAAGTACTTACGTTGATGTTAGTATGGGTGCCCACATGACGTTATCCGACAAGGTCCGCCGGGGTGATCTGATGTCTGCATCTTGCCCCTCTCGCGAGGTTCTCAAGCATATGACAAGCCGATGGGGCGTTCTTGTGCTGATCGCCCTTGAAGGAAAGACATACCGGTTCAGCGAATTGAAGCGGGCCATCGGCGGCGTAAGTGAACGGATGCTGGCGCAGACCCTGCAATGGCTGGAAGCCGATGGTCTTGTCCTGCGCACCCCTTATGACGTAGTTCCGCCGCATGTGGAATATTCGCTGACACCGCTTGGCGAGGAAGCAGCCGAGCGTGTTCGGCTGCTGACCGACTGGATTGAGACCAACCTGCCGAAAATATCAGCCAACTGGGCGTCATCATCTTGCATGGCCCGCACCACTCGGCCCAGAAATCGACCAGCAAGGGCAGTTCGGCATTCGCATGACGGTCGAAATTAGCCGCGGTGAGCGTGACGGGCCTACCTTGAAAGAGGGGCGCGCCGCAGCGTCCGCAATTGGGATTGTCGGTCAGGCGCTCTTGCGGCACCCTATTGGTGGAATTGCACTGCGGGCAGGCGCCGGTGGGCATCCTGTATCCTTTCGTTGACGAGTTGGGCCTGGCGGCCGAATGACGCAAGCGTTCAGCGCGTGGATATGGCGCGGCGCGCCTCTCGCTGCCGCGGCTCGGGCAGATATTCCACGCCGCCGCCCTGGCGCCGGACCGGCTGCGGATAGAGCGTCATCAGCTCCAGTATCTCCTTGGGCATGTCCGTTCCGATGGGCAGGCCCATGTCGCGGGCCTCATCGGCAGAGATGGGATAGTCGTGGGTCCAGGTGCCCGTCGCCAGCTTCGCCGCCACGGACGCCGCGCGGTTCTCATCCATCTTGTCGAACAGCAGACGTTTCGCGAATGCCTCGATCTGCGCAATGGCCTTGCGACCGACGTCGGCCATGATGAGAGTCTGGTCGTCGATCTCGGCGATGGGTTTCTCCTCGACGACTTTGAGGAGCGAGGCGGCCGGCAACTGGCCAAGTTGCGGATCGACGGGTCCCAGCACGGAATGTTCGCACATCACGATCTCGTCGGCGGCGAGTGCGATCAGCGTGCCGCCGGACATCGCGTAATGTGGCACGAACACGGTGACCTTGCCCTTGTGTCCCTGAATGGCGCGGGCAATCTGGGTCGCCGCCAGCACAAGGCCGCCCGGTGTGTGCAGCACGATGTCGAGCGGCACTTCGTCGTCAGTCATCTGGATCGCGCGCAGGACTTCCTCCGAGTCATTGACGTCGATGTAGCGCATCAGGGGGAAACCCAGCAGGTTCATGGTCTCCTGCCGATGAATCAGCAGAATGACGCGACTGCCGCGCTTCTTCTCGATGTTGGCGATCTTGCGTGTGCGCATCGCCTCAAGATATCTGCGCTGCAGAACCGGCTGCAGCGCCGAAATGATGAAGAACAGCCAGAACAGCTGCATTATGTCCATGGACCTCGTCCTCCTTCCCGTCGGCCATCCGGCAGAAAGCCATAGATGCCCTCGTCGCGATAATAGTGGCGATAGGCATCGGCGCGCCTTCGCAGGAGTGGCGTTACAAGCCAACCGGCGAGAAACCCGCCGATATGCGCCCACCAGGCGATCCCGCCCGTGGCCTGATCGCTGCCGAGCGACAGAAAGCCGGGAATGACCTGCATGAAAAACCAGATCATGGCGAAAATGACCGCGCGCATTTCGAAGAAGAGGGGAATGAACAGAATCGGCACGATCACCACCAGCCGAGCCGCCGGAAACATGCGTGCGTAGCAACCGATCACGCCCGCGATCGCCCCCGATGCGCCAAGCGCGGGAACGACCGAGTCGGGGTTCGCCAGGGCATGAGCCAGTCCGGCCGCCACACCACAGAACAGATAGAACAGCGTGAATCGACCCGGTCCGAGCCGATCTTCGACGGCGGGGCCGAAGATCCAGAGCGTCCACATGTTCAAGATGAGGTGCAGCCAGCCCCCGTGCAGGAAGATGTTGGTCAGGAACGGGGTCCAGTCGGACGGGGCGACGAGGCTCAGTTGCCCGAAGAAGCGCGAGGGCACCAGCGCGAACTCGAACAGGAACCGGTCCAGCACGCGCGGAGGCAGGCTGATCTGAAAGAGGAACGCGAGGACGTTCATGCCGATGACCGCCCATACGATGACGGGCGGGTAGCGGCGCGCGACGCTGTCAAGGTAGGGAAACAAGCGGCAGATCCTCGCTCGCGCTGGCTATTCCGTTCATTATTTTTTCCCGGCGATCGTCACGCCCGTCCAGGCTGGGGGATCGGAGGCCGGGAAGGATTCAAGACTGGCTTCGATAACTGGATCGAATTCCGCCTGTTCTTGCGACAACAGGTCCACCGAGCCTTCCTTATCGACTGCGCGCCGGAGTCGGTGGTCCGTGCGACCCCGATCCAGGCGGGACGGTATGCGAAAGGCGTTCGGGGCGTCGGCTCCCTTGTAGAGGCGATGCCGCTCCTCTCCCCGCCAGCGGTCAGGCGCATGCCGGTGAGCCACGTCCTCACGCACGAAATAGCGCCAGTCCTGCCGCTCCGCGAATTCCACGGCGCTTTCGCGGTCGGGAAATTTCAGCCGGATCGAACGATAGGGATCGTTGCTGGAGGTATATCCCATCAGCGGCTCGACCTGCAGGGGCCGAGACGGCTCGAATTCCAGTATCCAGTAGTTGGGCCGCGGCGCCGACGTCATCGCGGAACGAACCGGCCGGTAAATGATCGCGGTCGGAACGTCCCATGACCTCATGTTGGTCCCGGGTATCGTCGGCGGAAAGGGTGGACGATTGTGTCCGCGCATCATAGTGCTTCCCCTCGGTTGTCCCCCAGAAAAGCGCGTTCCAGCCGAGCGCGATCCCGCAGGGGCTGTGGAATTCGCAACCTTCTCTGATGAGCACTCTCAAAAAGCGCATGAGCGGTATCGGAAGACTGACCTGAGTCACGCAGTTTATCGCGAAGATAATCGCGCGCCGACTGGACGATCCGGGTCACGTCGTCTTCGGGAATGCCGAGAACGGAGGAGGCTGTTTCAAGCGGGGTCTCGTTCAGATCGACAAGAAACAGGACCCGGCGCCAAAGCGCCGGCAGACCGGCGATCGCCCGGTGAAAGGCCAGCGCCTCCTGCCGTTTCGCGACCGCCGCTTCGGGGTCGTCCCCACCTTCGTCGGCGACGAGTTCCTCAAGCAGCAGCACGTCGTCGGGCTGGTAGAACTCGAACATCTCCTCATCAGACTCGGTAGGCTCTCCGCCAGGCGCCTCGGGCGCTTCGTAGATCGAGGCGGCATCCTCGGGCACCGCGCGGCGCGCAGCCTGCGCCTCGGCCTCGACGGTCTCGAAGGCCAGTTGCGTCAGCCAGTCCCGGACGGAGAATTCGGTCGGCCGCCGCTCGAAGCGGTTGAGCCCGTTGAGGATCGTCGCATCGACGATATCGCCAACGCTCAGGTAGCCAGCCGGCACAGACCCGCTACACTCGAGATAGGTCAACTCGCGCCTGACGGTATCGTAGACCGTATCGAGATGATCCTCGATCAGGTCGAAGAAGAGTTGGCGCCGGTCCGCTTCCGCCGCATCCCGCGCGGACGGCAGCGGGGCGCCGATCCGGCGCCGGCGGGCGGGACGCTTGTATTCAGGTTCGTGCTTGAGGCGCGCCACATGCCGGTCAACCCGCTGGCGCAGGTCAGCAAAGGCCTTGCGCAGGACAGGCTCGATCTCGAACCCCTCTTCCTGTGCCGCGATCACGCCCGAGGGCAGTTGCAGGCGCAGGCTGACCTGGATGCGCGTCTTGCCGCTCGTCTGGGAGGCGACGACTTCGAGCCGGACGAGATCCTCGCGGAAGCGTACAAGATGCGGTTCAAGTTGCCGCACCTCTTCCTCGATGACCTCAGGCGCGCGCTGTTGGCCGTGCCGGTCGAGATTGCGAAATGCTCTGATGACTTCCATGCCGTATGACCTTGCTTGTCGCTTTTTGACGAAATGAGCCGGCGCGACCGTCATCGCGCCAGCCAGTCCTTCACGACGTCATCCGGTAGACTTATCGTCCTTGGACTGCTCCTTATCATTGGCGTCGACCGGGACATCGGGCGTCGGAGCGTCCGCCTTGTTTTCGGCAACTGCGCTGGACTCGTCGATCCCGGCCTGGGCCGGATCGTCCGGGCTGTCGTCACCGGTGTCCCTTGCGATCTTTTCGAACACGACCTTCTGTTCGTCCGCTGACCAGGCGACGCGGACCTTGTCGCCATCCTCGATCCGCCCCGAGAGCAGTTCGCGAGCCAACTCGGTCTCCAGCTCCGACCGGATCAGCCGGCGTAGCTCGCGGGCACCGAATTCGGGACGGAAGCCGACCGCGCCGAAGTGATCCACGACGCTCACATCGAGTTCGAGTTCGACGCCCTGGGTAAGGGCGGTCCGCTTCACCCGGTTGAGCTGCAACTCGACGATCTGGCGGATCTCCGACTGATTCAGCGAATGAAAGACGATGATCTCGTCGATCCGGTTGATGAACTCTGGCCGGAAATGACCGCGCAACACCTCCATCAGTTCGGATTTCTGCTTGGCCTCGTCGAACTCCCTGCTGCCGCGTTTCGTGAGGTTGCGCTGAATGATATCCGAACCGAGGTTCGAGGTTGCGATGATGATGGTGTTGGTGAAGTCCACCACGCGGCCCTTGCCGTCGGTCAAGCGGCCGTCGTCGAATACCTGCAACAGGATGTTGTACACATCCGGGTGTGCCTTCTCAATCTCGTCGAGCAGCACCACCGAATAGGGCCGGCGGCGGACCTTTTCGGTCAGCTGGCCC